>NZ_MUMH01000111.1 GCF_002155965.1 Allokutzneria sp. NRRL B-24872 | reverse complement strand
GTGGCGAGCTCCTTCGCGGCGTCGGGCCAGTGCGGGTGGGTGAAGGAGAAGCCTGCGTCGAGGAGTCGGCCGGGGATCACTCGGCGGCTCTTCAGCAGGAGTTCGGTGTCCGAGCGCATGACGAGCGCGCCGACCTCGGCCATCAGCTTGGTCGCGGGAAGGCCCACCGGAATCCGAAGCGTGGAGCGCAGGGTGCGCATCAGTTCGCGTTGCGGGAGCGGGTTGGGCGCGGCGAGGTTGACCGGGCCGTCGAGGTCCTCGCGCTCGATCAGGAAGATCACCGCGCGGAGGAAGTCGCGGTCGTGAATCCACGACACGTACTGGGCGCCGCCCGCGACCGCGCCGCCGAGCCCCATGCGCGTCATCGTGCTGAGCACGGAGAACACGCCGCCGCGCGCCGGGCTCATCACCATGGCGGTCCTGAGGGCGAGCTTGCGCGTGTTCGGCGTGTTCGCGCGCTCCTGCTCGGCTTCCCACGCCTTCGCGATGTCCACGCTGAACGCCCAGTAGCCGGGCACGCCGGGTTCTGAGCCGCCGATCACGCCCGTCGCCTCGTCATTGGGGGCGTCGTGGCGGTGCGCGTAGATCGTGGCGGTGCTCATCTGGAGCCAGACCCGCGGCGGGCGCTCGGCGCGCTCGATCGCCTCGCCGACCACGCGCGCGGAGTCCACCCGCGAGTCCATCATCTGCCTGAGGTTGGCCTGCGTGTAGCGGCAGCTCACGCTCCGCCCGGCGAGGTTGACCACGGCGTCGCAGCCGTCGATCTCCTTCGCCCACGGCCCCAGCGCGCGGCCGTCCCACGCGACCTGGCCGGGTCGGGGCCGCCTGCTCAGGACCACGACCTCGTGGCCGAGCGCGGTCAGCTCGCGGTCGAGGAACGCGCCGACGTGACCGGTCCCACCGGGTAGCACGATCTTCATGTTCTGCTCCTCCGTCATCGTCCGACGCGAGCGTACGCCACGTTTGAGCGATCGCTCAAAACAGGCCACGATCAGCGGATTCAGTGCTGGCCACAGTGGCTTCAGCGAAGGTCCCTGGGCTCGTACAGTCCCGCCGGTGACCAGCTCGCCGTCCGCGCTGCTGCCCGTGCTGCGCAGCGTGTCCCAGTCCTGCCCGCAGCCGTCCTCGCTGCCGTTCCGGCCGGTGATCGGCGGCGTGCTCACGGCGACGCTGGCTGAGGTCGGGACCACGTCGCGGGACATCACCCACGAGCTGGTCGGCACGCGGTGCTTCGACGCGATGATGGCTTCGGCCTGCGACAACCTGATGGAGACGGCGACCTACCAGCGCTCGGAGGAGTGCGGGGGCGCGGTGCTCGCCGTCGAGCGCCCCGGTGGCCTCGCGGCGTCGGTGGTGGCTTCGCGCTACCTGCGCGACCTGCTCGCCCACGCGCTCGGGCCGGGGCCGCACCTGGTCGCGCTGCCGTGCCCGGACACCTTCCTGGCGACCCCCGTCGGCTCCGGGATGACGTGCAGGCTGGAGTGGCTCATGCGGAGCTCCGGGTGCGGCTCCGCCGCGCTGACCCCGAGCCTGATCGCGGTCGAGGACGCGGGGATGCGGGTGGTCGCCGAACGCCCGGCGCGCTGAGGACCACACACCCGCTTTCCCGTGCTGCGGTTACGCTGCTCGGGGCCATTTCCCGAACCCGACCGGCAGGTGCGCAGCCCCGACATGCTGAACCTCTTCGCCCGCGAGACGGTCTCGCGTGTCACAGATCCGATCGGCGCGTGGCTGGTCCGGCTCGGCCTCACCCCGAACGCGGTCACGGTCGCCGGCACGGTCGGCACCTCCGCCGCGGCGCTGTGGTTCTTCCCCAGGGGCGAGCTGTTCGTCGGGACGGTGATCGTCACCCTCTGCACGTTCTTCGACCTCATCGACGGAGCCATGGCGCGCGCGATCGGCGGGGGCACCCCGTTCGGCGCGGTGCTCGACGCCACGTGCGACCGGATCGCCGACGGCGCGGTGTTCGCGGCGATCGTGTGGTGGGCCTTCGCGGTGGAGAACGACCGCTCCGCGGCCGTGGCGGCGTTGGTGTGCCTGGTGTCCGCGCAGGTGATCTCGTACGTGAAGGCGCGCGCGGAGGCCACCGGGCTCACGGCGGACGGCGGCCTGGTGGAGCGCGCGGAGCGGCTGATCGTCGCGCTCGTCGGAACCGGGCTGCACGGGCTGGGCGTGCCGTACGCGGCGCCGATCGCGCTGTGGCTGCTCGCGGCGCTCGCGGTGATCACGGTGGTGCAGCGGATCATCGCGGTGCACAGGTCGGCGAGATGATCGAGGCGGCGCTGGCGCGGCGCGTCGAGCTGGCCCGGGAGATCGTGGCCACGCCCGGCGCGTTGGAGCCGGACTTCGTGCCGACCTTCGCCAAGGCGGTCGACGACGCGCAGGTGGGCGGCCCTGCTGAGCAGAACGAGCTGAGCTTCCTGATCTCGTGCGTGGACCGCACGCGGATCGCGCCCGAGCTGTGGCGGCGGATGGCCGACTCCGAGCGCGAGTTGCGCGCAGTGCTGCCACCGGGATTCGACCTGCCGGACGTGGTCGACCCGGCCGTGTTCTTCGAGCCCCGGCACTCCGCGCGCGTGGTGCTGGTCGACGCCGAGGACCGCGTGCTGCTGTTCCGGGGCCACGCGCCGGAGACCCCGGACAAGCCGTTCTGGTTCACCATCGGCGGCGGCATCGAGCCCGGCGAGGACCCGCGCGCAGCGGCTGCCCGCGAGCTGACCGAGGAGACCGGTCTCGTCGCTCCGGTAAGCGAGCTGATCGGCCCGGTGTGGGTGCGGCGCGAGCAGTTCACCTTCGGCGGCAAGGACGTGGACAGCGTCGAGCAGTTCTTCCTGCTGCGCTGGGCGAAGACGTGGGAGATCGACACCTCCGGGTTCACGCAGCTGGAGGTGGACACCATCGAGCACCACCGCTGGTGGAGCGCGCGCGAGCTCGCCGCGACGCGGGACCGGGTCTACCCCGTCCAGCTGCGCGAGCTGCTGCCCGAAGTGCTTGGCGGCGCGGAGTTCCGGACCGTCCACTAAGGACTGCTGCGTTGCTCCGGCAGCGGGTCGTAGTGGCTGAACCGGCGCGTGAAGCTGGCCGTTCCCGAGGTGAGCGAGCGGAGGTCGATCGCGTAGCGGAGCAGTTCGGTCTCCGGGACCTCGGCGCGCACGAGCGTGGTCCCGGCGTGCTCCTCCTCTCCCGGCTCGGTGCCCACCACGCGCCCGCGCCGCGCGGAGAGGTCGCCGAGCACGGTGCCCAGGTGCTCGTCGGGCACCCGGACCGCGACCTCGTCCAGCGGTTCGAGCAGCGTGATCCGGCCCTGCGCGCCGGCTTCCTTGAGCGCCAGCGCTCCGGCGGTCTGGAACGCGGCGTCGGAGGAGTCGACGCTGTGCGCCTTGCCGTCCACGAGCGTCACCCGCACGTCCACCAGCGGATACCCGTCGCGCAGACCCTTGCCGAGCTGCGCGCGAACGCCCTTCTCCACGCTCGGGATGAACTGGTGCGGGATCGCCCCGCCGACGATCCGGTCGACGAACTCGAAGCCCGAGCCCCTGGGCAGCGGCTCCACGACGAGGTCGCACACCGCGTACTGGCCGTGCCCGCCGGACTGCTTCACGTGCCTGCCGTGACCCTTGGCCTGGCCGGCGAAGGTCTCGCGCAGCGGCACGCGCACGGTCTCGGTGTCGATCTCCGCGCCGCCCGCGCGCAGCCGTTGCAGCACGACGTCGGCGTGGGCCTCGCCCATGCACCACAGCACGAGCTGGTGCGTCTCGGGATTGCGCTCCAAGCGGAGGTTGGGGTCACCAGCCGCGAGCTTGGCGAGGTTGCGGGACAACGCGTCCTCGTCGCTGCGGCTGTGCGCGATGACCGCGATCGGCAGCAGCGGCTCCGGCATCTCCCACGGCGCCATCAGCAGCGGGCGGGACGGGTCGGAGACGGTGTCGCCGGTCTCCGCCGAGGAGAGCTTCGTCAGCGCGCACAGGTCACCGGCGACGCAGAACGGCACCTCGCGCAGGGTCGATCCGAGCGGGGAGTAGATGTGCGCGACGCGTTCGTCGGCGTCGTGGTCCTCGTGGCCGCGCTCAGCGAGTCCGTGCCCGGAGACGTGCACCGGGCGCTCCGGGCGCAGCGTTCCGGAGAACACGCGCACCAACGAGACCCGGCCGACGTAGGAGTCCACGGCGGTGCGCACGACCTCAGCGGCGAGCGGGCCGTCCGGATCGACCGCGAGCGCCTGCTCCCCGGTGCCGTCGACGTTGGTCACGCGCGGCGGCCGGTGTTCGAGCGGAGACGGGAAACCCCTGGTCATCGCCTGCATCAGCTCGCTGAGCCCGACCCCGGTCGCCGCGCACACCGGCAGCACGGGGTGGAAGGAGCCGCGCGCGACCGCCTGCTCCAGATCGGTGATCAGCGTTGCCTGGTCGATCTCCTCGCCCGCGAGGTAGCGCTCCATCAGGGACTCGTCCTCGCTCTCGGCGATGATCCCCTCGATCAGCTCCGCGCGGGCCTGCTCGATGCGCTCCGCGTCGTCCTCGTCCGGGACGTCCGCGACCGGCTCGCGTCCGCCCGAATAGTCGTAGAGCCTGCCGGAGATGAGCCCGACGAGCCCGCTCACATCGCCGTCCGCGCTGGTCACGGGCAGGTAGAGCGGGAGAACTCCGGAACCGAACGCGGCCTGGCACGCGGCGATCTCCGCTTCGACGGCAGCGCGCGGATGGTCCAGGCGCGAGACCACGACGGCCCTCGGCATGCCGACCGCCGCGCACTCCTGCCAGAGCGCGATCGTGCTCGCGTCGACCCCTTCCGCCGCGCACACCACGAACAGCGCGGCGTCGGCGGCGCGCAGGCCCGCGCGCAGCTCACCGACGAAGTCGGCGTACCCGGGGGTGTCGATCAGGTTGACCTTCACGTCGTCCGCGGGGAGCGGGGCCACCGACAGCGCCACCGACCGCTGTTGGCGCACGGCCGCCGGATCGTGGTCGCAGACCGTGGTGCCCTCGGCCACCGACCCCGTTCGGGTGATCACCCCCGCCGCGGCCAGCAGCGCCTCGCACAGCGTCGTCTTGCCCGCCCCGGACGGGCCCACGAGGGCCACGTTCCGGATGCGGGCGGGGTCGGTCACAGCGACCGCGGCCCCGGAGGTGCCGTTCTCGGTGTTCTTCGTTCCCATCGCACTCGGCCTCCCGGAATGGTTCGGTGTGGCCGATCTCACACCCTGTGCGAGGTGCTGACAAGCTCGTCCGACGCGGACCGCCCGCCCGGACGAGCGCGGTGTGTGACGGTCCACGTCCCGGACACCGAAACGGGGTAAGACCCGGACGTAGGATGCACGGGTAATCCGCCGCGAGCTCTGCCGAGACCCGCCTCGCGGGGGCGAGCATGTAGTTGAAAGGGCCAACCGTGACCTCCAGTGAGACCCCCCGCGCTGAGGCGGACCAGGTGACCGGTACCGCCCGGGTCAAGCGCGGCATGGCCGAGATGCTCAAGGGCGGTGTGATCATGGACGTGGTCACGCCCGAGCAGGCCAAGATCGCCGAGGACGCCGGCGCCGTCGCCGTCATGGCGCTGGAGCGCGTGCCCGCCGACATCCGCGTGCAGGGCGGCGTCGCCAGGATGAGCGACCCGGACATGATCGACGGCATCATCGCCGCCGTCTCCATCCCGGTGATGGCCAAGGCCAGGATCGGGCACTTCGTCGAGGCGCAGGTGCTGCAGTCCCTCGGCGTGGACTACATCGACGAGTCCGAGGTGCTGACCCCGGCCGACGAGGCCAACCACATCGACAAGTGGCCCTACACCGTGCCGTTCGTCTGCGGCGCCACCAACCTGGGCGAGGCGCTGCGCCGCATCGCCGAGGGCGCGGCGATGATCCGCTCCAAGGGCGAGGCCGGCACCGGCAACGTGGTCGAGGCGACCCGGCACATGCGTCAGATCCGCGCCGACATCCGCCGGCTCAGCGTGCTCGACGAGGCCGAGCTCTTCGCCGCCGCCAAGGAGCTGCGCGCGCCGTACGATCTGGTCAAGGAGGTGGCGCAGGCCGGGAAGCTGCCCGTCGTGCTGTTCACCGCCGGTGGTATCGCCACCCCGGCCGACGCCGCGATGATGATGCAGCTGGGCGCCGAGGGCGTGTTCGTCGGCTCGGGCATCTTCAAGTCCGGCGAGCCGGCCAAGCGCGCCGAGGCGATCGTGAAGGCCACCACCTTCCACGACGACCCCGACGTGATCGCCAAGGTCTCCCGCAACCTGGGCGAGGCCATCGTGGGCATCAACGTCGCCGAGCTGCCGGAGAACCAGCGCCTGGCCACTCGCGGCTGGTAATCGCGTTCCCCTCCGCCCCCGACGTCCCGCAGTGTCCACTGTGGACGTCGGGGGCGGAGTGCTGTCAGGGGGTCACCACATCGACATGCCGTCCAGCACCCGCGCCACCATGACCGGGTGATCGGAGGCGGGGACGGCCAGCGCCTCCTCGTGGGTCGGGTAGCTGGTGCCGTCGTGGACCCGGAGGTAGCGCTCCGACCGGGCGTGGACGTAGAACCGGCCGTTGTGCTGGCCGCAGGTCTTCTCGACCGCCGGCGTGCCTGAGCCGGTCGGAGTCCACTCCCGGACGACGGCTCCGTTCACGACGATCGCGGCCTTCTCCAGGAGGTAGAGGCACGAGCGCGGGTTGGTGAAGACGCCCGAGTGGTAGCCCTCGGCGAGCTGCCCCGAGGCGTTCCCGTCCGCGGGCGCGACCCACGCGCGGCTGAGCTTGTCGTCGTTGACGAAGAACCACTGGACGCGCGGCTCGTCCACGTCGAACGGATCGAGCCAGTCGGCGGCGGGGAACTCGAACCCGATGGCGGTCTGCATGCCGCCATCCTCCCCGACCTGCATACACCCTGGTCGTGGGGCCGTTCGGCCGAACGACAGCGGGACAGCGGCCGGTCAGGATTGATCATCCGACCGGGGAGCCGCCGTGGAAGAGCGAAAGACCTCGCCGCCAGCGGGCACGACGGTCCGCTTCGCGCTGCTGATCGCGTTGGCGGTCGGCGTCACCGTGCTGGTGTACCTGCTGGTGATGCCGCCGGGCATGTTGTTCAACTACGGCGCGCAGGTCAAGTGCCAGGTCGTGTCGGGCTTCTACATCGACGACCAGGACATCAGCCCGTTCCAGGTGGACCGGATCGACGCCAACGCCCACCGGTTCCGCGAGTGCATGGCGCAGTACCTGCCGCTGCGGCTGCCGTGGCTGGCCGGAGGACTGCTCGGGCTCGGCGGCCTCGCGGCGCTGATCTACTTCTCCTTGCCCCGCTGGCGAATCCGGCGGCGCGGTCTGGTGCCGCTCAGTCTCACGCCGGAGCTCGCCGTGGAGCTGGACGGGCTCGTCGAGCGCGCTGGGCTGCGGAGAACGCCGGTCTTCCTGGTCGATCCGGTCAACTTCAACTGCGGCGGAGTCGCGTTCGGCACGCGGCGGCAGCCTTGCGTGTGCCTCGACGCGGGGCTGGTCACCCGGTTCCGGTGGGACCCGGCGTACTTCCGCGTCGTGGTGCTGCACGAGCTGGCGCACCTGCGCAACAACGACGTTCCGGTCACCTACCTGACGATCGCGGTGTGGCGGGCGTTCCTGGTCGTGGGTCTGGTGCCGTTCCTCGCAACGACCCTCGACCCGTGGCTGACGAGCACCACGCCCTTCGCGTCGCCGTTCCCGTTGTGGGGCAAGGGATACCTGTTCGGCATCGTGCCGATCTTCATTCAGGTCTTCGCGCTGGTGCTGGTGGTCCTGTTGTCGCGCAACGCGGTGCTGCGCTCACGGGAGTACCACGCCGACGACCGCGCCGCTGACTGGATCGGGCGCGACGAGCCCGGTGCGGTGCTGGCGACCGTTCGCGCCTCGAAGCACTGGTGGGGCGGCCTCATCAGCAAGCATCCATTGCCGGGCAAGCGGGTTCTCGCGGTCGCCGAGCCAGTTCGCCTGCTGCGCCCCGGTTTCTGGGAAGCCGCCGCAGCGGGCGTGGCGATCCAGATCGCCTGGCGAACCGTGCTGATCGCGCTGACGAACATCGGGCAGAGCGGGTCGTTCGCCATGGGGTTGCTGGGGGCCGTGTGGGGAGCGATCACGGCCGTGGTGCTGCTGTTCGCCGGAGCCAGGTTCGCCGCGTTCCGCGCTGGAGGTGGATCGCCGCGCGTGCTCATGCTGACGCCGATCGGCATCGCGGTCGGTCTGTGGTCCGGCCAGTACATCGGCGTGTTCAGCGCGCCGCCGGGGATCACGCTGCTGGAGTTGGCAGTGGTCGCCGTGCTCGTTCTGGTGCTGGCGGCGCTGATGTGGTGGGTCGCGCACTGTGCCGACCTGATCCGCGAACTGGAGCGCCCGCGCGCTCGGGTGCTCGCGTGGGTCGCGGTGGTCGGAGCGATCTTTTCCTTCTGCTCCAGCGGGTTGAGCTGGATGAGCACACCATCGGTCACCGGCGGCGCGCTGATCAACACGTTGGGGCCGTTGGGCGTTGGGGTGGAGCGGCTGGTCGACAGCGCGCGGTGGACGGTGCTGGACGACGCGCTCAACTCCTTCCTCGGCGCGCCCCTGCTGCACCTGTTCATGGGGGCTCCACTGGTGACGGCTCCGCTGGTGCTGGGCTGGGCGATCCCCTTGGTGCTGCGGCGGAACGAGCCCGTGGGGACGGCCATCCGGGCCGGCGTGCTCGGCGCGGCGGCCTGGCTCGTCGTCGAGCTCGTGCTCCGAGGCGCCGCGGGTGCCAGTGTCGGTGACGCGCTCCGCGTCTCGGACGGCTTCCGGTGGGTGCTGATCCTGTGGGAGAACAGCGCCCTGCTCCTCGCGCAGTTCGTGGTCGTCGTCGTCCTGACGGCACGCGGCGTGCGAGTGGTCACGGCGTTGTTCGGCGCGGCGGTGACCGCGCTGTCGGCCGTGCTGGTGCTGGCTGTGGTGCGCTCGGTGGAGGGCTGTTTTCCTTCACTGGTGGTGTTTTCCGGCGAGTGCGTGCAGACCGTGTCGCTGTCCGTCCCGGCGATCTGGCTCGGCCTGCTGGTCGTGGCCGGAGTGGTCGTGCTGCCGATCGCCCTGCTGCTGGGCCGTGTTCTGCGGCGCGGCTCCGAATTGACCACTGTGGACAGTCTGGACAGTCGGCGGATTCGTCTGGTTCCTGTTGCGGTGGCCGGGATCGTGGTCGTGCTGCTCGCGCTCTACCGGCCGAGCGACGGCCCCGGTCCGATCGAGGAGGTCACCGCCGCCGAACGCGGAGTGCCGCTGGCCGAGAGCGAGCGGGCCCTGCGGACGTGGGCGCGAGGGGGCGGCGCCGACCACGTCCTCGCGCTGATGCGGCACGCGGAGGAGTACCGGGAAGCGTTGCGGCAGAAGGACCCCAGGGCTTACCTGCGAGCTTGCGTGGCGCTCGTCACGGCCAGCGAGCAGGCCAGGAAGTTCCCCGCGCCGCCGGGTGGCACCAGTTCGCGGCTGTGGTCCTCCGCCCTCGACGAGTACCACGCCACCGGCGCCGTCTGCCGCGACGTGATGACCGACGTCGACCTCCGCCCCGGCCGCCTGGAGCTCTCCGGCGCGCACCTGCACAACGCCACCGAACTCCTCATGACCTTCGGCCAGCCCCTCATCGACAGCTAGATGTGCTCCATGACGAGGACCGCGACCGTGCCGGGTTCGAGGGCTTCGTAGAGGTGGGGGACGTCGCCGGGGAAGGACGCGTAGTCACCGGCGGCCAGCTCCACGACGTTGCCGACCGGGCCGGTGCGGACGGAGCCCTTGCTGACCACCATGTGCTCGACCGAGCCGGGGATGTGCGGGTCGGCGTTGCGGATCGCGCCCGGCTCCAGGGTCAGCACGTAGATGTCGCGTCGCGCGCCGGGCGGGCAGGCCGAGAGCAGGGTGCCGGTGTACTGCGCCTGCTCGGAGCGCATCACCGGGCCCTCGCCCGCGCGCACCACGCGCACGCGCGGCGTCGGCGGGTCGACGAGTCGGCTGAAGGGCACGCCCAGCGCGACGCCGAGCGCCCACAGCGTCTCCACGCTCGGGTTGCCGCTGCCGGACTCCAGCTGCGACAGGGTCGACTTGGCGATGCCGGCGCGCTTGGCCAGCTCGGTCAGCGAGACGCCGACGCGCTCGCGCTCCCGGCGCAGTGCCGCCGCGATGGTCTCCAGCGGCGAGGTGGGATCGGCCACGTGTTCGCTCCATCGGTCCAACTGTTCGCCTTGACGAACACCCGATCGAGTGTTCACTCTAGTAGGCGATGCGTTCGATATGGCGAACAATAGACCGCGAGCTGGTGCGTGACGTAGCCGCCCTGGCCGCAGCCGTCGCCGTGGTCGGGGCGTCCTTCGGGGCGCTGGCGATCGCGGCCGGAGTCCCGGTGTGGATGGCGTCGGTGATGTCCCTGCTCGTCTTCGCCGGGGGCTCGCAGTTCATGGTGGTCGGCGTGCTCGCGGCGGGTGGGACCCCGTTCGCCGCCGTCGCCGCCGCGCTCCTGCTCAACCTGCGGCACCTGCCGTTCGGCCTGGTGGTCGGCGACCTGCTCGGCCGCAACCGGGCCGCCCAGCTGCTCGGCGCGCACATCATGATCGACGAGTCCGTCGCGTTCGCGATGGCGCAGCGCGATCCGCAGCGCGCGCGTGCGGCCTACTGGCTCTGCGGCATCGCGCTGTTCTGCGCCTGGAACCCGGCCGTCCTGGTCGGCGCCTACCTCGGCGAGGCGATGGGGGACCCGGCTGATTTCGGCCTCGACGCGGCGTTCCCCGCCGCCCTGTTCGCACTGCTGCTGCCGCAGCTGCGCGAACCGGGACCCCTGCGGGTGGCGATCGCGGGAGCAGTGCTCGCCGTGGCCGCGACGCCGTTCCTGCCCGCGGGGGTCCCCGTGCTGGTCGCGCTGCTCGGCGTGGTCTTCGCCCTGCCCCTGCCGAAGAAGCTGGAGCGCACCCGATGACGCTGACCACCGTGCTTGTGCTGGCGGCGGGCACCTATGCGATCCGGATCGGCGGCGTGCTGCTGCGCGAGCGCTACTCGGTGCCCGACCGCGTGCGCCGGATGTTCGCTTTGTCCGCTATCGCGCTGCTGGCCGCGTTGTACGCCACCAATGGTTTGGTTGACGGCGAAGGATTCGCCGGGTGGGCGCGTGCCCTAGGTGTTGGCACCGGTGCGCTACTCGCGGTGGCCAGGCTGCCGTTCGTCGTGGTGGTCATCGGCGCGGCTCTGACCACTGCTGGCCTGCGGATGATCGCTATTGCTTAGGCATTACTTGAGAAAGGCATGATTATCACTGTGCGTGTCGAATCAATTCGTAATATTGTCCGCGTTTCCTCTTTTTGAGGGGGTGCCGTACTCTCCCGGCTGACGTGGGGTTACTTTCCTCACCACTGTGTCGCCGGTGTCGAGGCCAGGCGACGCCTAAGGGATGTCTCGTAAAAGGGTGTTGTGGTTGCCGCTGCTCGGTGTCTGGTGTCAGCCGGTGAGTGCGAGGTTCCGCAGATACGCGATCCCGGAGGCCGTAGAGCCGAGGGTGGAGGCGGCGCGGCGGTAGT
>NZ_MUMH01000110.1 GCF_002155965.1 Allokutzneria sp. NRRL B-24872 | reverse complement strand
GCCGGGATCGCCGTGCAGCGCATGGCCCTGGTGCCCCGCCCGGGAACCCAGCTCGGCGAGGTCGTCGCCGCGCTCGCCGACGGCATCGACCTCGTCGCCTTCACCGGCACCACCACGCTCAGCCCCGCCCAGGTCCGCAAGCTCTCCGCACGCGTGCGCCAACGCGGAACCGTGCTCCTGCCCCTGGGCCCCTGGCCCTCCGCCGACGTTCACCTGCGCTGCGCCAACACCCGCTGGCACGGTGCCGGAGCCGGGGACGGCCACCTCACCCACCGCGAGGTCGACATCCACGCCACCGGCCGAGCAGCCGCCGCCCGCCCGCGCTCGGTTCGCATGTGCCTACCGAGCTCCGAAGCAACCCCCGCACGCCGGCTGATCACACATGCCCGGCCGACAGGATGAAGGTAACTCCGGTGTTCTCCCGTGCCCCCAACGCCTTCTCGATCACATGCCCGGCTGGATACCGGATCGACAGCTGCGGCAATCGAGTCGTGCTGCTGCCCACTCGCTGCACGAGAGGAGCGCACGCACTCGCAACGAGTGGCTACACCGCGGTCGTTGCGGCGGACGGTGTCCTGAGGGTGGGGTGCTCGGCGTGCGCCGCGTCCGATGTGGACAGTTGGTGGCTCTTGATCACTTCAGGGCAAGCGGCGCTCGCGGCGGAGTTCAGCTTTGCGGCGTATCGCGTTTCGCCTGTCTCACGCTAGAACCGGTGGCGCACATGGATGATCTCATCACCCCGTACACCAAGATGACCGGGAACAACAACCACGGCTGGCGTGCGACGTTGACCCCGTCATGGATCGACTTGGCGGTTGCGTTCCCGCATCCCCCGGGAGTCCAGCGCCGTGTGGTCGGCGAAGGACTGGACCTCACGCTTGAGGTTCGCGCGATGGTAAGCGGCTGGTTTCGCAGCGTGGACGGCCAGTGGCTCGCAGTCTGTCACTACCAAATCCCTTACGCTGACGGCAGAAAGCACATGGTGGCACTCCGAAATCAAGTGGTACCAGGTCACGCAATGAGGCACCGCGAGGACAATCTCCCCACCGGCCGCTGACCACGACCACACCGCGTAAGTGCGGCGAGCGCAACGCCGCTGCGATCGTCCTCGCTCGCGCTGGCACGCCGCCCCGTGCGCATCTGCCCCATCACCTGGCGCCTGCCGAACAACTTCTAGCCCCCGAAGTTAATCGACGTAGAACGACTGTGTGGCAACAACATCCGAGCAGGCATTCAGTCAGGGCCACACTTGAGGGCACGCAGGTGCCAGTGGACGATCAGCGCCCGCGTCCCCCAACCCAGCGCGTCCGGCCTGCGCCGCTTAGCGAGTCCTGTCCGAGGGGGCGGCGACGTCGGAGGTACGGAAATCCAGAGGTCGGCCCGGCGCACGTGGCTTAGTCTGCTGCGATGACTCCGCCCGGACGCGACTACTCGTGGCTGCCCGAGCATCAGTTCCATACCGCGTACACCCTTGCCCACGTCGACGCACTCATTGGTCGCGCTGGCGAGGTGCTTTATGACTACTTTCTGGACCCAGGACCATTCACGCTGGAGAACATTGTCGACGGCCAGATTGTCGAGGTGCGGGTTAAAAAGCTCGCGCCGCTGCCCGCTGCCGTAGCTCGGTACGCAGCAGACGCGATGACTCAGTTGCGCGCCCTGATTGAACATACGATCTTCGCTGAGGTTGAATATCTGCTCGGCCGAGCACTCACTGACGACGAGGCAAGGGCAATCGAGATGCCGGCGGCAACCAGTGAGGCGAAGTTCGTCGAATGGTTGAGACAGCGCCGCCGCCGTGATCTTCTTCCCTTGCACGACGGTGAGCCACTGGTACGTCGCCTTCGTCATCTTCAGCCGTATCAGCGCGTGGACATCGACAACCATCCGATGCGCGTGCTGGCCGAGCACACCAATCTGGCGAAGCATCGCACCCCCGCTATAGCAGCAGTGCGCTTGGGCCGGGTCATCCTCGACGCGCCAGAACCGGCTGTGACCACCATGGTGGGTGGGCCTTTGCAAGTTGGGGACGTTCTCGCGGCCGGGCCAAGTGGCAAGCAGGTTCCCCTCACCATCTTGCCCGAGGTGTCGATTCAACGGCCTCATACCAAGACCTGGCATATCGTGATGAAAGAGCTGGGCGCCCTGCAGGAATGGACTCGCACGACGGCGATCCCTCATCTGATAGCCGGAACCAGCGACGTCAGCCAGCTTCCACCAGGCCTGGATATCACGATCGGTCACGAAAATGTGCGCGCTGCGTTGTCCGCGGCATCTGAGAAGTCAGCTGTGCAGCGGTCGTTGTGGCGAATTCAGGCGGAGACCGCCCGACAGAGCCTCACAGAGATTCTCGCTCTACATCATCAACGAGTTGACCCCGCGGTTATTCGGACGTGGTTGGACGGGCTCAATGATGACGCGGTCATGACCGCCGTGGGCCGCATGCAGTACAGCGGCGCACAGCAACTTGATCGTGTCGTGCGGGAAATGCTTGCTGAGGCGGTGACTGCAACCGGACGGTCATGATCCTGCGGCCCTACGTCAGCAATTCCGACCTCGCCAACTACCTACCGGGACCAGCTTGCCGCGGCGTTCGGCAGCCGTCAGACATTACCGAGAGCTCTGTGCAGGCGGTACACACCGACTGTCATACCTAGGAGCATGGTAGACATGTATCGCAGACATGCCGCCAACGAACGCCGTCGTGCGCTCCAACAAAGATAGAGGGAAAGCATCATGAGCGAGGATTCAGAGGAAGTCCTTCGACTTCGCACTATCCGCGCCGAGCTCGAAGACATTAAGAATAGGCTAGAAAAAGCTCGCACCAAACAGAGGGAACTAGACGAGGAAGTTGATGATCTACTCGCGAGGCAGCGCGAGGCGCGAGCCAAGCGCCGCGAAGCCATCCTTGCTGCCGATGCCGCAAAAATTCCACGACTGAGAATTTCCAAAGAATCGGGCATGCAACGCAGCAATATGTACAAACTATTCGACGACACAAGTGGAGTCGAATCATAAGCTTGACCGCACCCATATCGAAACAGCCGACACAGCCGACCCTCAACTAAATCTAGCTGATCAGTCAACACAGATGAGCATCTGATTTGGCACGGTCTGGTTACTCCACTACTACGACTGCCTACTGGTGGGACATGTTGGTTCCAAATTCCCATCGAGAGCGAGTCACTATGGACATGCAGACCGCAGTCGACAACTTCACCAACTCGATGGCCCACTGTGACAACATGGTCGCGGTCCATCGCGCGGCTGGCAGTGGAACGCCTGGCCGCCGACGGGTGGAGACTTCAGTAAACCGGGGTGTCATCGTCACAGCAGTTGCGACGTGGCAGGCGTTCGTCCAGGACGTTGCTCAGGCACTGCGGGACGTTGTCCTGACTGAGTTGCAGAAGGCCAGCGGATCGGCACTGGTGGCGGGCGCCGCAACGCAGTGGGAAACCGACTTCAAGACGGCACTAAAGAGGTTTTCCACGCCGAATCCAGACAACCTTAAGGCTCTGCTTGGCAGAACAGGTTTCGACCCTCAGCCCCAGTGGACGTGGAAGCAACGAGGAGGGCGAGGCTCCGGGAGCTTCGTAGTCGAGCCGAAACACGTCCGACAAGTGCTCTCCCAGTGGATCGAAATCCGACATGACGTCGCACATGGGAATGAGTAGATTACCGCATCACCAGTCCTCGCAGCGGTCCGTGATCGAAGTTCTTCAGCCAAGGCGAGGGCGAATCCGACTCTCCGGCTCAGCGACTCCATTGACTGCCTAGGTTTTTTTCGATCAGTGGTCTTCTTGACCGCAGAGGCGGCTGCAGTTCACATAGGAACCCAAGGGCCTGTTTGGAAGGCCCGCCCTGACATGGCTCTAGGGCTCTCAATCTCGCATCTGCGGAAGTAACGCCGACCGGAGCCACGGTTGTCCGGACGAGCTTGCCACGAGGACCCGTTCGCGTAGGAGACGTCGATCTGGTTCTCCGACTTCGCTCATCGCGATGACCTGGCGGCGTGCGCGGGCCTCGCTCGACATGGGCCCGCACACGCCGCCCAGTCATGGTGAAGATCAGGCGATCAACTTGTGCAGAACGGCGGCTACTCCGAGCCCGAGAGTGATCGCACCGGGTGACCCGTTCGCCGCCAGTCCGGTCGCTGCCGCGGCGATCGAGAGGGACCCGATGACCGCCCAACGTAGGGGAAGGCGATCCGAGGCGCCGTCGTTGCTGTCGGGCTTGCCGCGGTCGGAAGGTTCGTCTCGTCGTAGTCTTCGAGGCATGGCGTCGCTCCGTCGCTAGTGGGTGGATGCCTAGGGCGGCCTTCGGGCGGCTACCCGGAGGCCGCCCGCCGGGGTCGGCGGGCGGCCAGCTGTCCTCGGCGATGACGACATGGTGCACGACGGGTTGGGCAGATGCGTGTAGGCTTGTTCGCGTCCTGAACCGCCAGGATTCTGGAGACTGTTAAAAGGAATCCAAGGTAATACGGGCGGGTCAAGACGTTCAGGACAAGAATCCGAAACTGGGCAGAAGTTGATCAACGACTCCCGTGCTCCAACGGAGCGAGAGCGCAAAGACCTCCGCGACCGGCTTGCCCGGCTGGACTCCATGCGTGGGTCGGTCGCGAAGGCGACGGCCGCGCTGGCAGACCTGGCGACCAAGCCGTCGTTCACCGAGGTGCGAGTCCGGAAGGACTTCGTCTACCAGGTCGACGCGCCACCGGGGGACTGGTCTGACCGCCGGTTGCCGCCCCGTGAACTTCGTCCGCCGGCAGCGCAGCTCGTAAGCCCCCGCGGAGCCAGTCTGCGGCTGTTCCTCACCGGCCTGTTCGAGGCGCAGGCTCGCGGTCGGCAGGGAACGCACCCCGCGAACCCCAGGCCCCTCAGGGCCGCCGGTTCTGGGCAGTCCTGGGTGGATTTGCTTGCCTCCGATGCGCGTCCCGCCATGTCGGGCCGGATCTTCATGAACGTGGCAGACAAGAAGCTTCGCCAGCTTCGGAACACTCTCGATCGTCTGGTGGGCGCTGACCTCATCGCTCTGCCCAACGCTCATCTCAGAGGCTTGAAGAGGTACGAGAACTTCCGACTGCAGAACGAAGCCGGTACTCGCCGCAACGGTCCGAACATCAAATACGAACTTCCAAAAAGTACGGATGTTGACATTTTTAGCCTTCCAGTGGATTTCTTCACTAAGGGTTGGATTCACGTCCTTGAGGACACGGAAATTCTGTTCATTCTGATGCTCGCCCACTACGCAGCGAAGACATCAGACGGCGGAATCCGGATTGACTCTGAAACTCGCCTACTGCATCACGGAATCGGTCGAGATGCTTACGAGGCCCACTTCATGCTGGATTGGCTGAATCTTGTTTACGTTTCGCCCGATCCCCTACGCAAAGCCAAAGGTCGCATTGAAGGATTCACCACCGGATCTCAGCCCCTACCTCACGCATTAAGGTTACTACCCGAGGGTTTTACCGCAGAGGCAATGCCACGAGTGGAGGCCGAGATTGAGTACCAACTCAGCCGAGCTTGAGGATGCTCACAGCAAAGAAAGCTCACGTTCCAGGGAAGCTTTCAGCGCCCCCGTGGAGCTTAATCTTACTTAAGGCCGCTTCAACAGCTTTTACTGGATTAAGGTGCCCGAAATCGAACCACTCGCCCTGAGTTCGGCGTTTCGCGAATTTCTTGTGAAGGGCTTCTTCCAGGCGCATGTCCCCGGGCGCGTGCCAGAGCACCTCCAGCTTGTAGGGATTGCTGGTCTGTAGCCCCTTCAGTCTGCGGGCCACGTTCCGCGTGTATCCGATCTTCACCCGTGTCGTTCCGACCTGCGCGATGACGTACACGAAGCCCTCGGCAGCTGGTGCAGTTCGGCGACTCGCCTCCTCCGCAGCGCGGCGTTCGGCAAGCTGCTCCTGGCGCCAACGCTCTCGCCTGTCCGCCTCAACTCGCTGGGTCGGGCTCAGCTCGTGCACGACAAGAGTGCTCTCGACCTCGCCGGCCTCGTCAACGTCGTGCGCTTCCTCCACGGCGCCGATGTCTAGTAGTTCCTGATGAACGGAGAGGTACTGCTCGACGTCAATTTGCAGTACGGAAGCAAGGTCGTCAGGTCCTTGAGGAAGGTGTGTAGACGGACGCCTGTAGTTGCGAAGCGCTAGTTGGTAGAGGCAGTAGAGCCGCACCGCATGTGCGGAGACGTCCGACAACACCAACCACGCTGGAACTGGTAATGGGATACGCAGTTCGTCGTCCGGGTTCACCGACCACAACACTGTCACGCCCGCACGGTAGCCAGCACCACCGACAACGCTCGTCAGCCGCCTAACAGCCCCATGGCGAGCGCGAGCATGGCCTGAAGGCTTGATCATTCAGGGCGGCTACGAAACGCTGGAGGACTGCGGGGCAGGTGATCACAGTTGCGGGGTGGCAGGTTGGGTAGGAGCCGTGGGCAACGTCGGCGCGCACCGCATGGGGTGATGCGAGGGCTCGCCGCTGTAGGAGCGCTGCTCGCCGTGGTGGCTGTGGTTGTCCTGTTGCTAGGACCCGTCGCGTGGTTCGTCGCCGGCGACACCGTCCGCTCGCTACCCGGAAAGGAGCGTGCTGACGCAATCAACGCCGTTCGGCAGTCCGTCCTGCTCGGCTGCGGCGGAGCGATCACCGCGATTGGTGTCGCATTCGCCGCGCGCACCTTCGCTCTCACCAGGCGCGGTCAGGTTACCGACCGGTTCACCAAGGCGATAACCCAGCTCGCCGGCGACACCGTGCAGGAGCGCCTGGGCGGCATCTACTCGCTGGAACACGTCATGGCCGAGTCGGCGCCCGACCATGCCACCGTCCTGGAGGTGTTGTGCGCGTTCGTCTGCGAACGGGCGTCCGCGCCGCGCTTGGAAGTGGGCGACTACCTCAAGCCACCATGGCAGCGCGCC
The DNA here is from genome assembly GCF_002155965.1 of Allokutzneria sp. NRRL B-24872. Taxonomy (GTDB): domain Bacteria; phylum Actinomycetota; class Actinomycetes; order Mycobacteriales; family Pseudonocardiaceae; genus Allokutzneria. The sequence goes on along the minus strand of NZ_MUMH01000110.1, from coordinate 35,676 downwards.
ACGCAACCAGGTATGCCGGAGCCGAGAACTCAGCCTGACCAGGATGTTCAGGCCGTGATGACCGTGCTGGCCCGTCGACCGGTTCGGGCGGAACCGCACCGACCCAAGCTGATCCGGACAGCTCTTGCCGGAGTGAGCATCCGGGAAATGGAGTTCAAGGACGCACCGCGATTAACCCGGATGTTTCTAACCGACTCCGATCTGCGACGAGTGGACTTTCGCGGCGCCGATCTAACGGGCACGATCCTCAACTTCGCAGACCTGCGAGGCGCGTTTTTGGACAGGGCACGCCTTAATACAACACATCTGCACGGGGCCGATCTGCGAAATGCGTCATTCGCGGGTAGCACACTCACCGGCACAAATCTCCAGGGCGCGAACCTGAACCGTGCCAGCGGCCTGTCGGCTGAGCAACTGTCAGCGGCACTTCTGGACGAGGACACCGTGCTGCCAGAACCACTCCGCGAGGACACCTGGATCGCAGCGAGGCTGGCCGACTGCGCCGCCTGGGAGCGTTCGGAGAATAGAAAGTCTCGATTTCCTCCACCGACACCTATGCCCCGCCTTACCTCGTGACAAACCAAAGGCGGAAACGAGATTGCCCGGATTGCTCACAGTTCACACAAATTAGCGTCGGTACCGGCCCTACCTAGACGACGACCCAACTACACGTGCAGACCAATAGTTGATTCTTGTACGTTCCGCGTGAACATGAACAAAGTTGATCGAATGACCTGGTGTTCCGTGCGCTGTGAGCGGCCCGTCTGCGGCAGGTCTCCGCACTACTTGAGCACTCGCTGCCCTGGCGAGTGCGGCCGGTCAGCGGCATGTGCGGATGTTCGTGAAAACCTCACGAACCGACGGCGAGGCCAGTGGCGCCGCCAAAGTGGTTTTCGTTGGCCAGGCAGGCGTCTCGGTAGAAACCTGGCCCCTTCGAGCCGGTTCAAACACACTACGTTCTTTCTTCGATGGTCTGAACTGCATTGGGGCCGGGGTGTGGGATGGTGGAAATGGTTGGGGCGGCGTAGTCGAAGTCGATCTGGGCGTAGCTGGCGCGGTACTCCTTGGGCAGTTCGTTGTCAGCGATGATCACCTGGAGTCGACCGGGCAAGGTGCCAACCAGGGTAGTGAGCCTTCGGTACATCGCCTGGCTGAGGCCAGTGGCTGTGTTGAGCGCCATGCGTGGGCTGTCGATCAGGAGGAACAGCGGGTAGAGGCTATCGGACGTGCGCAGGGCGACCGCGACCAGCGAGCACCAATAGGCGATCTGGGTGGCAGTTGTCAGGCCGCCGCCCAATTGATTGTTCTTGGAGAATACGTTGCCGTTGATGACTGGCAAGTACTTCTTGGGATCGATGGTCGCGGAGTTGACGCCGGGGATTCCGATCGCTCGGACGGTGGCGTCGAATTCCTCGCTGAGTGCGTTGATGACCTCGGTGCGCCGCTTGTCCAGCGCCTGCTGCGCCTGTTTGATGTCGGCTTCCAACTGTGCGCGCTGGGAGCTGAGGGTGCGCACGTGTTGACGGAGGTCGGCCACTACGTCCCACTGGCGGAGGATGGCTTCCCACCGCTGTTGCTCGCTGCGTGCGCTCGCCAATGCCTGTGCGGCATCACTGAAGGCTTGCAGGCGAGGGCTGATACGTTCGGCGGTCCGCTGCTCGATCTGGACGTTGAGCAGGTCAATCAGACGGTTCTTCTCAGTCGCGGCCTGCTCGACCACTGTCCTCTGGCTGCTCAGGGCAACGATCTGCTCGCTCATCTCCTGAATCTGGTCCCGCAACTGCCTCATCTCGTACTGGTCGTCGGAGGCGCCGTCATTGACCGGGTCTGGCTGGAGGCACACCCTGCAGGCGTTGGCAGGGATCTCCCGGTTCTCCAGCGACTGCATGCACCGCGGGCACATCCTGAACTCGATGTTGGCGAGAACAAGGTTCGCCTCGCGCATGCGGCCGAGCCTGTCCATGTCTGCCTCGACCCGTCGGCGTTCCGCGGCGAGCTGGGACTGGCGGCGGTTGATGTCGGCGATGCCTGCGGCGAGGTCTGCGGCACCGCGCTCCGCGTCGGAGAGCAAGTCCCGTAGTGCGCGAGTGTTGCTGTCGATCACCGGGTCCAGCTCGTCTCGAAGCTGGGCAAGCTGCTGTTCCGCTGCGGCTTCGCTCGCCTCGGCGGCGCGGAGCTGGCTTTCGGCTTCTTCTCGCTGCCTGGTCCGGCTCTCGTGTAGGAAGTCGACAACAGCTGTGTGCCGTGCCTCAGCCACGGCGATCTCGCTTGCAAGTGTGTTGGCCTGGGCACGCAGGTCGAGGATCTCAGCTTCGGTGAGTCCGTACAGCAGCTCGAAGACGGTACGGCGCTTGAGATCCCGGAAGTTGTCTTGGCTGTAGGCAATATCGAGGTTGATCTGCCGCTGCGGGATATAGAGGTACGTCAGGATGTCGGCGAACGTAACGCGGTTGCCTGCCTTCTTGCCCTTTTCGGAGCTGGCACGCAGGTCGTCACGCAGGCCCAATGACTTCATCAGCAGCGAGTTCAGGGAGTGCTCGGCGTCAAGGCCGACGTTGTGGTCGGGCAGGCGATCTTGGGTGATCAAGTCGGTGACCCGGACCGTACGCCGTTTGGCGCGGTCGAGGCTGCGGGCAATCTGGAGTTGCGCGTCACCGATTCGCACGTGGAGGGTCACCGAGTCGATGTGCTCCACAGCGACCGGCGCCAGCGTGGCATCGAGCCCGAATCCGAACTTGATCAGTTCGAGCAGGGTGGTCTTCCCGACCCCGGTGGGGCCAGCGAGCACGGTTAGGTCCGAGCGGAAGCGATACTCGACCGCGCCCTCGGTGGTGTCGAGGCGAACCAGGTCGAGTCGGAAGCGTGTCGTCACCGGATCTCCTGCCGGTGTGGGCGGTCCATCAAGTCAGCCAATCGGTCGTAGATCCGTTCTTTGAGGTCGTGGCCGGTCAGCCCGGACGAGGCCTCCGCGATGGCGGTGCTGCGCTCAGCAATGCTGGACCACTCGGCGCTGCCCGCCAGGCGCTCGGCTGCCTTTCGGCCTGCGGGGGTCGGGGCGACTGCCATGCTGCCCTTTCGGGCCTTGACGTAGCGCAGCAAGCCTCGGCCGATCAGCGCGCCGAGGACGGCGTAGTAGCGGTCGTCCCAAGGCCCGTACTTGTACCTGATCATCGGCGCTTCTACGTCGGTCGGGGAGGCTTCGGGGTCTGGCGGCAGGTGCAGGCGTGGGTCGGCCCGGTCTAGTTCGTCGAGCACCACGGGCCCGAGCGCCGGGTAACGCAGCAGGAAGTCGAGCTTAGCTAGTTTGGTCAAACCGTCGAGCTTCTTGCTGTGCCCGTCCGCACCGGAAACTGCCGCGACCAGCAGCAGGACCCGCGCCTGGTGGTAAGCGAGGTCCTCGCGGAGTAGCGCCAGCTCGGACTTCTCCAGGTCGATCACGGCTGCGTCACCCCCGCTGAACGACGGTCCGCGATGGCGGCGTCGATGTCGAACCTCGGGCCGAACCAGATCTGGCACCGGTTCGACAGGTCACAGAGCCCGCCCAGGGCGATCTCGCTGTCGACGCCCGCCGGGAGCTTGCCCGCTTCCTGTAGTTCGACCAGCTTGTCGTCCACGGCAGTCCACAGTCCGTGGCCGGAGAGCTCGGAATCTCCCATCGCGTGGTCGCTGACCCGACGCAGCAGCCGCTCCAGGTTCTGGCGCGCCACCCGCGCCCTAGGATCTCCGCTCTCTTGGTCACGCCAGTACTCCTCGTACTCCATCCGCAGGGCAGTGGCCCGGCTCACCGCGTTAGAGGAGCACCCGCCCTGGGTCATCTTGATCTCGACCCGGGAGATGGCTAGGGCAGGCGGCACGGGTTGATAGGCGCCTGGGATGGCGAGGGCGGTCTCGATGGCGATCTGGATGTCTCCCAACGTGACGAGTCGGCGGGCAATTCGCCGACGCACGTCCGGCTCCGGACCTCCGCTGCGGTCCCGCTGCAGAACCAAGGGGAGATCGCCGTAAGTCGTCTCCCCGCGCGACTGCATCCGCTCGCGGAAAAGGCCCAACACCGCCTTCCACACCGCTGCGCAGTCAACTGCATCGCGACCCATCTTCTCCAGGACGGGTTTGACGTACTTGGTGGGCGCGGCGTCACCGACCACGCCCTGGTTCACCTCGACGGTGACGATGGTCAACGAGGCGAGGAAGGCCCTGACCTCGTGTTCCTGATCTTCTTCCGCAACCCCGGGATACGACTTAGTGCGTTTCCAGCGCTTAGCCGTACCTTTGTCGTAAGTCATGATCGCCGTGCGCAGCTGCCTGACAACCTTGGTCTCGTCCGACGTAAGGGTCGGTTCGCGCCTCTCGGTTTTGAGCATCCGCAGCCGGGAAGTCAGAGCCTTCAGCTCTCGCGCGGGACCTGCGGTGAGACCGCCTGTTGTCACCAGACGACACATGGGCTTCTGCCCCAATGCGAACCACCGGTTGAACAAGTGGGCGACGCCGCCATCATCGGCCAGCTTGGTCACCGTGGTGTACGCGCCGACATCCGCGCTTCGGTGTTTGCCCGAGACAAGTTCCATGAGGTCCCCGCTGCCTACAACCCAGTCCTCATGCCACTCGCACAGGATGTAGTCGTCGCAGCCGGGGTCTAGCACACCCTGCTCGTCGAGGGCATCACGGTAGAGTGCGAGCCCGTCTGCGGCGGCCATGGCCGCCTGCCACTCGTACAAGTCAGCCGTGTTGGCGCCCGCGTCGTCGAGCTGGGCGACAGCAGCGAACCCATCGAGGTCATCGGCGCGGGTAGCTATCCGCCACTGGCGGAGGACCTCCACAGCTGTCCCCGTCACCGTGAGCTCGGAGCCCGGCTGACCAGCGGGTCCTGGGGTTGAGTCCTCCGGCGGCACTCACCGGACTCTATACGGCAGACCGCCCGCCTAGTAGTGGGTGTCGAGTCGAGACAGGTGCGAAGGCTCCACCACTCTCGCCTGTAGAGCGTGACTGGCTCGCCAGACCTTCTGCAACCATTGACAAAATACGGACATGGCCGTGAGAGTGCGTTCGTTTCCTGTCGAGCGGCGAGAAGGCTTCGGATGCGGACGTCGGCTGTGTGGGGATGACGTCCGCCGAACTTGAGCAAATGCTCGTCCGGTGCTCAAGTCCGCAAGGAAATGCTCATCTTGCCTCGGAAGCTACATTTCTAGTTCGAAGGACGGCTGGCGGTGAGGAAGTCGTCGCCCTTCCAACGGTAAATGCGGATCTGGACCGGTTGACCGAAGGTCGGAGCGTGCACCATCTTGCTGGCTCCCAAATACAGGCCGACATGATGGACGTTGCCGCGCGTGCCGTAGAAGATCAGATCGCCAGGCAGCAGAGGATGTCCCTCTGGCACGAGCGGTCCTGCGTTGTACTGCGTCTGCGCGGTGCGGGGAAGGTGAACGCCAGCGGCTGCGTAGGCCGCTTTGGTGAGGCCGGAGCAGTCGAAGCCTCGATGGCCGGCGGCGGGGCCGTTGCCGCCCCAGACGTAGGGCAGGCCGAGCTGGGCGCAGGCGAATCTGATCGCCGCGATGGCGGCCGGGCTGGCGGCCTGGATCTGGTTGCAGTCGCCGGTTCCGGTGGTGCTGCTTTGGTAGCGTTTCGCTTGCGCGAGAACGGATTCGACGTACTGGTTTGAGTGGTTGTAGGCGAAGAGAGCTTTGCGGATGTCCTTTGGTGCGCCGGAGTCGCAGAGGTAGAACGCCGCGGCGTAGATCGCATCGTGCGCGTTGTAGCGTGAGGCGGGGGTGCTGCCGCCGGGTGGAATCCTGTGCTGTGCAACGACATTGCCGAAGGTGGCTTTGAGAAACTGCATGGGGCCAGCGGCGCCGGCGGCGTTTTCGCCGCTGGTGATGCCGACGCCGGAGCCGCGGCCGTGTTTGGATTCGGCATCGCCGATCGCCGCGAGGACGGTCCAGTCCAGTCCTGGGCACGCTGAGGCCGCTGCCCGGTAGAGGCTCAAGTAGTCGGCAGGGATCTCGGCGAGCGCTTCGTGGCTCGGTTCGGAGGAACCGCTGCCGAGCAACACGTTCATCACGGCATTGCCGATGCCGCCGATGACGAACGTGATGGTGATGATGACCGCGAGTGCGGCGAGCCCGAGCTTCATCGATCACCGCCGGAAGACATCTCGCGGCCGAGCTGGCGGCAGCGGGTCGGGAGCGGCCAGCAGAGCTGCTGTCGGTTGAGCAGTTCCTGCGAGCGCACTCTGCCCAGGTACAGGCGGGGTGAGGTAGGGCCAGAGCCGAGCGAGTTCGCCGAGGGTCAACCTCTGCGGTGGGAGCGCCTGTTCGCAGGAGATGGGCAGCCAGCGGGGGCCAGCGGGATCGTGCTGGATGTCCTTGTCCACGAGGTCCGCTGCGCTCGTCGCGACGGGCACGAGGGCGGGATGGTCCAGGTGGGACAGCATGGTCGCGAGCGCGGCGCGAGCGCTGGTCTCGCGGCGTGTGGTGGGGAGCCACACCAGTACTGGTGTTGTGATTCCTGTTGCGGCAGAAAGCTTGTGGTAGCCGATTAGCTTGCGGCTGAGCTTTCCGAGGTCTTCTGTGCCGAAGTCGAACTCGACGAAGAACTCGACGACGTGGTCGCCGTCGTCGTCGCGCCATCGGCCGTAGGCGTCGGGGCGGACCATGTCGCCGAACAGCCTCGCGCAGCGCAGCTCGGACCACCATGCGGTCAGTCGTCCGCGCGCGTCTGGCCGCTGGCTGCGTGCGACGAGCGAGGTGAGAATTCCGTTGGTACCGACGGTGTGCGCGAGGCGGAGAGAGTGTGCCATCCCCATCGCTTGCTCGTGTCGGTAGTCGAGGCTCTTCGGGTCGAGGCCGTCTTCCTGTGCCAGGGCCACGGCGCCTGCGATGTCGAGCACGTAGTGCATGGGAGCGGTTCCGCGGCTGACGAACGGTCGGAAGCGGTCGACCACGCGCCACCGGTAGAGGTCCAGGAGGCGGTGATTGGCCGCGCGCATGGTGGGGTAGCAGAGTTCCACGATCTGCTGGGTGGTGAAGATCTTGTGCTCGAACAACATTCGAGCGAGCCACCGGTCTCGTCGCGTGAGACGTCTGGCGAGCTGGGCGTGATGCGCACCGGTGGTCGCGGCGCGGGGTGTGGGCCGCTGCGGCATGCTTCCGCGCAGTTGCCATTGTCGTGTGGGGTTTGTAATCACGGTCGTTCCTTCCAATCGTGCGAGGCTCGCTGAGCGGAGAACCTCTGCTTGCCGAGTGGATATGCTGCTGGAGCAAGCCGCGAGGACGCTCATCACGCTGCGCGGCGGGGGTCCACAGTGGACTTCTGCCGCTGGTCGTCGGCTCCGCGTGCGTTGTCGGGTGGGCGTGTGTTGACGCGGGCTGCCAGGCGGATTCTCTTGGCACGGCCAGGAATGGCGGGCGGCAGCTTCTCTGTGACTGTCGTGAAGGCCGGCACTTCTGCTCCGCCGAGGACGAGCCGGGCGGCTGCGTGGTAGACGTCGAGATTGGACAGGTCGTGCTCTCCCAGTCTGGGCGCGGTGTGTCGTGCCAATCGCTTGGCATCCTCGGGTGAGGCGTTGAAGAAGACCTTGCTGCGCGCGTTGGTGCTGATGCCTTCTTCGAGTTCTCTTGGGAGCTGCCCGAGGTACTGGTGCGCCAACGTCATGGCGAGCCGGTAGCCGCGGGCCTCGGCGAGCATGTCTTCCAACGGATAGGCCAAGTTCAGGAAGTTGTGGCATTCGTCCACGTATAAGGCGCAATCGCGACGCTGACGCTGCGGGATGTGTGCGCGTCGGGTAGCTGCCTGCCAGGTGCGTGCGACGACGATCGAGCCGACTAGCCGTGCGGTTTCCATGCCCAGCGCGTCACGGGCGATGCGCACCAGGCAGATGCCGCCGGCATTGAGGACGTCGTCCATGTCCACTGTGGATGGTCCTCCCGCGATGGCAGCGCGGACGAAGGGGCGAAGGAGGAACCCGCGGAGCTTGTTCATCAGCGGCGCGATCACCTGTGCACGGCTGGCTTCGGACAGATCGTCGTACCAGGACCAGAAGCCCCTGAGCACGTCGTCGTCGATCTGGTCGCAGGCCCGTTGCCGGAACGCCGGCACGGTCAACAGCTTGGGCAGGTCGACCAGCGTCGGGGTGCCGGGCGTCGAGGTCAGCGTGAGCAGGCCGGCGCGCAGAATGTCGTCGGTGCGCGGCCCCCACGAGGAGGCGTAGATCCGGGAGAAGATACTGACAAGGTTGTCGACGGCGCGGTCCTTGTCCTTTCCCTCCAAGGGGTTGAGGACCGGTGGGCGACTCGGAGAGTCGGCGTCGAAGAGCACGACCTTCTCGCCGAGCTCCTCAGGCAGCCGCATCAGGATGTCCGAGACGAGGTCTCCCTTGGGGTCGACCACAACCACGCCGCGGCTGGCCTCGGCGTCGGCCAGGATCATCCGTGCCATCAGCTCGGACTTGCCGGAGCCGGTGGCGCCGAGAATGTGGAGGTGGTGGCGGGCGTCGGCGACGTGCAGGCCGACCGGGCGGGAATGCCCGGAGTCCGACAGCCCGAGGGGCTTGATCAGGCTGCCGACGCCTGCGATGCCCGGCGGGGGCGGCACAGCTTTCGCGCCGGCCCGCTGCAGACCGGGGGCGCCCTCGTCGATCGGCAGGTGCGCGATCGCAGCCAGTTCCGGTATCGAGAGCACGTCGCCCTTGCCGAGGCGGCGTTCGGCCAGCACCACAGCCGGATCGCGGCGCAGCCGGACCCGCCGGTAGTAGTTGTGCTCGGAGTAGGCGGCGAACGCCGAGGCGATCGCGTGCCCGCGGCCCCGCAGCACCTCCCGCACCGCCTGGACCTCGCCCGAGGTGGCGTCCTCGGGAACGGTGGTGGCCACGGCGTAGCGGATGAGGGTTTCGAACAGCATCGCCCGCAGCTTCTCGACCACGGCGCGGTCCTGGGAGGCGTACTCCAGGCTGGTCTGCCGATCCAGGCCCGGTTTCCGTGTGCTGGTCGACGGCTTCGACGTCGTGCCGGGCGTGATGACGTCGAGCAGCCGGCCGACCAGATGGACCGACCCGCCGGCGTGCACCCGCCGGGCCGCGCGGCGTGCCTTGGTCACCCGGTGGCCTGCGACGGGGCGAGCGAGGATCTGCACGCAGGCCCGCTCGTGCGGGCCGAGTCCGACCGGTGCGCCGAGCATGGCCCGGATCGGGTCCGCCGCGTGGTCGGTGCGGATCGGCAGTGCCTCGCTGCGGGCCAGCCGCAGCTCGCCGCCGATCGCTTCGACGCGCCGGCCTGCTGGCGCCGTTGTCGGGATCGGAGGTTTGGCGGGGGTGGTGCGGGTATGCGCGCCCGGCCAGGCGGCCTCGATCGCGCGCTCGACCATGCCGGGCGGCACCACGCCGGGCACCCATAGACGGATCTGCACGCCGTCAGCGGTGAAGGTCAACTCAAAGCTCAGGTGCGGCTGCCCGCTGAATCGGCGTCGCCATCCCGGCCGCAGTAGGCCGACCAGGTTGGACCACACGGTGATCGCGCCGGACGGGTCAACCGTCGGTGGCGCGAGCACGGTGATCACGCGGGCATCGGTTGCCAGGCGCTGGTGGTAGCGGCGGCGCCATCGGCGGCGCGCGAGGACTGCGGCGGTGACGGCGACCGCGAGCACCGGCCCGACGATCGGGCCCCACGTGAAGGCAAGGTCGCGCAGGTGCGCCAGCACGTTCCGGACCGCGCCGAGCGGGTCACGCAGGTAGTCGCCAACCGGTGAGGCGAGCTCGACCTGCGGAGCAACGAGTACAGATAGGGGTGCGGCAGTGATTGACCAGGACATCGGGAACCTCCCCACGACGGCGGTCGACCGGACGGGCGCGAGCTGCGGTCACGCAGCGCGCGGCTGGTCGGCATGCGCCGGGCTGGCCTTGCCCGCGAGCTGCTGGCTGTGATCGGGGCGGGTGTTGTCGACGAGCTGCAGGTGTCGGCGGCCTCGGCGGACGGCGCGTTCGGCATCGACCTCGGCTTGCCAGGAGGAGAACCGGCGGCCCGCCAACCGTTTGAGAAGGGCGGGAATGCGGTTGGCTGGCACGCCGACCAACCGTGGACCGAGCACCGCGAGCAGGTCGCTGGCTTCCTGCGAGGCCCAGCCCGCCTCGGCGATCGCGTCCTCATCGGGGAACACATCCGCGACTCGATCAGTGGCGGAATCCAGCGCAGCGTCTTGTATTCCACCGTAGGAATAGACCCACAAGAAATTTGGCGGAGGGTCGGGTTCAACAAGCGCGCGAAAGCGGGCGACCTCTTTGGTATAGGCGTAGAAGTTCGCATCGGGCCGAGCCCGGCAGATATCCAGCCATGCCTGAAGATAGGAACTGCTGAAGAAATCACCACTGTCATGGATTCTCACCCAGGCGCCGCGGAACTTGCGCGCGCCGAGTTCAGCGACCATCGCGGCCTGCCAGCCGGCCAGGTCGTCGAGGACGTACACGAGGTTCGCTTCGTGCTTGGCACGGACCACCGGCCAGGTGTAGGTGCCGCGCCGGGCGTAGCACGCTTGTGCACAGATCCCGGCGCTGGGACACGTGTTATAGGTGCGGCCATCGGCTAGGCGGCCAGCCCAGGCGGGCAACGACCAATTCCACACGCCGATCCGGCGCATTTCACTGTTCTGCGTCAGCAGCCGAGCCGGCCGGCGGCCGGTGGCGGAAATGGGCAGTGACGTAGACATGGGTATCCCCTTGTTGCGATTCGAAATGAACGGATGAACGCTTGCGATTGGGGTCGCTCAGGCAGCGTCGAGTTCGATTTGCGAGGTGTCACCGTCGTCGAGTGAGTCTGCGATTGCGGTGTCATCCGCGCCGAGTTCGACGTAGGAGGTCGTGGTGCCTTGCGCGGTGCCGGCGTAGCCGGCGATTTCTGCGGGGTTGGATGTCACCAGCTCGTGCTCGACCGGGGAGGCGATGGACTGGAACGCCACCCGCTGCCGCCCGGTCGACAACAGCCCCTGACCACGGTCGGCGGAGAGCAGGAACTGCCTCTCCCCCAGGGACAAGTCGAAGGTGCGGGTGATCTCGTCGATCGCTTGGGAGGCTTGTCTGAGCAGCACCTGGGTGGCTGCGTTGGCCACGACGGCCTGGCCGAGGTCCGAGCCGAGGACGTCTGCGGTGTCCTGGGTGGCGACCGTGAGTCCCGCCCAGTGCTTCCGGCTCGCCTTGGCCATCCGGAACAGGAACTCCGCGCCCGCAGGTTCCTTCATCAACAGCCACGCCTCATCGACCACGACCAATCGGCGCTTGCGGATGGCCGGGTTGGAGACCTGCCGCCAGACCGCGTCGAGGTTCAACAGCGTGCCGATCGGCTTGATCTCGTCGGCGAGATCCCGCAGCGAGAACACCACCAGGTGCCCTTCCGGGCGGGTCGAGGTCGGGCCGGAAAACAGGCCGGAGAACGCGCCGGCGACGTAGGGGTGCAGACGGGCCGCGAGTTCGATCCCGGCGGGCTCAACGCTGCCTGCGAGTACCTCGGCGAGGTCGGCCAACAGCGGTGCTGGGCGGGTCCAAGTCCGGGGATCGGAGGTGATGCCGGCGCGCTGGTAGGTCGCGGCGATCGCCCGGTCCAGTGCCGCGCGTTCGGCCGCTTCGAGTTCACTTCCCAGCAGCACCGAGATCACGGTGTGCAGGAAAAGCGACCGACGGATCAGCGCGTCGCGCGGTGCGGTGCGGCGCCCGTCCGGACGGGTGTAGATCGGCAAGTCGAGGGGGTTGAAGCGGACCCGCTCGGCGCCGAGATGCACGTAGGTACCACCGACCGCGGCGGCGAGCCGCGCGTACTCGTCCTCGGGGTCGATGACGTGGATCTCGATCCCTCGGTACAACGACCGCAGCAGCTCCAACTTCACCAAATAGCTCTTCCCCGAGCCGGAACGTCCGAGAATCACCGAGTTGTGGTTGTCCAGCGCGAACCGATCATGGTGCACGAGGCCCTGGCTTCCGACGTTGAATCCGTAGAGCACGCCGCTCGGGGCACCAACCGAAGTCGGGTCCGGTGGCGGCAAGTCCGGTGAGGTGAACGGGAACGACGCGCTCAACGCGCTGGTGTCGAATGTCCTCCTCATGCCGACCAGGTCGAGCCCCATGGGCAGGCTGGTGATCCAGCCCTGCAGGCTGCGGTACGTGGTCGGCTTGCAGTCCAGCAGCAGCGACGCCGCCAGCGCCCGGATGGCCGCGACCTCGTCGCCGAGGCCATCTTCGGTTGATGCGTGCACCGTCAGGTACAGGCCCATCCGATACAACTTGCCTTCGCCACGAGCGACCCGTGCGGACAGGTCGTAGGCGTCCTCGGTGGCGGCTTCGACGTGCGGGTCGATCAGCCGTCCTTTCTCGCTGGTGTGCCGGCGGCCGGACTCCAGTTTCGATAGCTGTTTCTTCAGCCTGTTGGCCGCGGTGACCGGGTCGATCGGCTCGATGTGCAGCGAGACGTCGACCCTGCCGGGATAGGTCAGCAGCGGCTGAAGCCAACCTGGGTGGACTTCGCGGGGGTAGCCGACGACGGCGAAGGACGCGACCCATTCGCCGCCAACTTCCAGCGCGCGGGGGCGGACGGAAATGGCATCCGGGGTGAACGCGCTCGCGCTGGTGGGTGGGGATTGCGGGGCCTGCGCCTTCTGGCCGCAGCGCGTGGTTTTGCCGTTCATCAGCGGTACCTCCCAGCAGCATCGGCGTAGTCATCGGGGTCCTCGGCGTCGTCATCCCAGGCGTCCTCGGCCTCGCCGAACTCGTCGTCGGCGGGGAACGCGGCGCGGCCGAACGCGCTTGCGTCCCAGCCTTCTTCCGGGGCGGTGGTGATCACCTCGTTCGAGGCGGCGAGACCGGAGTTCGGCGGGATCACGATGTCGGGGTTGCACGCCGCGGCGAGCACCGCGGTGGCCTGCCCGGCGTCCAGCGGGGTGACCACAATTCCCGACGGCGACAGCAGTTCCACGGCCTCGCCGAGCCGGCGGGCCAGCCGGGCTTCGGCAGCCCTGCGGGTGGCGTCGTCGACCGAGGCAGCCTGCTTGGCGGTCCGGCGTTTCGCCGTCAACGCCGCCAGCGGCGAGGCACCGCCGAGCCCGTCGGTCGGCCCCGTGGTGAGCATCGGTTCGCGCAGGATCAGCAGGACCTGGCGGCGCAGCAAGTCGGTGGCGCGGCCGAGCTGGTCCAGGTACTCGGCGTGCTCGCGCGCCGCCCGCTCCAGCGCCGGGTGCGGCAGACCGCCAGCCTGCTCGCGCAGCTCGGCAATCTGACCGGAGAGGTCCAGCCGCTCCGCGCGCACCAGCACCTGCACCGGCGCGGTCAACGAGTGCAGATACCGGCCGAAGGTGGCGACGAGCGACTCCTGCTCGGCCGGAGTGCGCAGACTGAAGTTGATCGTCGAGCAGACCGCGACCACGGCGACACCGTCCTTGCCGAGGTCGATCACACCGGTGTCGGTGACCGCTTCGGCGGGCAGACGTAGAGCGGCCGGTGAGACCACCGACGCGGCAGCGCCCGCGCTGCCCTTCCTTGTGGAGCGGCCCGTGCCGCTGGTTCTGGCGACCCGGCTGCCCAGCCACTCGGGCACGGGCCGGATGCCCTCCGGTGCGGCGACGCGGTGCTGGGGACTCATGCGCTGGCGCAGTGCCGCAAGGGCGAGCCGATCCAGGCTGACACCGTCGCGCTGACCGAGCGCGAGGACCGCGGCGGTCACCCCGATCGGAACAGCGATGACGAGGAACACCGGCAGAGGGACGACGGTGCCGGTGAGGTTGTACGCCCCGTACAGCACCACAGCGGTGACAGCCAAGATCAGCAATTGGCGGGCGGTGAGCGGACCGATCACGCGGTCTTCACGGTCGACATCCGCCGGAATCCGAACGGATTGGCTCATGTCCCTTCACCTCCTGAATCGGCTTCCTGTGCGCGAAACACCGGCGGCGGAACGGACTGGGTGCGCCGGTAGGCATCGCCCAAGCGGGGCTCGGGATGAGATGGACGGAACGTCGGCGCGGTGGGCGCGGACGTCGCCGGTGGCGATGCCGAGGGCGGCGTCGGTGCTGTGGCGGGGCGGAACTGCATGAGCGCCGGTACCGACGCGACACGGACCGACCGCATCGAGGGCGCCGCGTCAGCGCCTCGCCCAGCGCTTGCGGGGGGCTGAAAGCGTGGAAGCGAGCCCGGGCGTTGTGCCCGCGTGGGTGTGGCGGGACTCGGTGGGGAACTGAAGTCCGGTACAACCCGCCCCGGGGTTGCCAGTGTGGACGCCGGGTCATGCGTGCTCGCTTGCGGTTGCGGCTGGAGGAATCGCGGTTCCTGCGACGGCAACCGCGACCGTCGCGCCGCGCGAACGCGGTCGGCGTCATGAGCAGTCTTGAGTCGCTGCGCAAGCACCTCCGGGGACGGCGCGAAGCGCGGCACAGCAGGCCACGGCGGGTCTGCAGGCTCTCCACCGCCAGAGGGACGGCCGCCGTGCCGGCTGGTCGCTGCGCGGGCGCCCCGAGAGGAACCCGCCGTGCTGAGCGCGCCAGCGCGTCCCGCGACCATGCCGAATGCCTTCGCGGCGACGAAAGCGCGGGCCAGGCCAGCGACCAGAGAACGTCCAGAGCTCACCCGGACCGCGCGCAGTAGCCAGAAGGGAACCTTGAACAGGATCACGAACAGCGCGATCGATGACACCAGCAATCCCAGCGCGCTGGTCGTGCCGTTGAACCAGTGCGCGCCGCTGCCGAGGAACGTCCTCACCGCTGTCATCAACACCAGCGCTTGGACGACCTGAATCGCCAGCGTCGCGGTGATCGCCTTCCACCACCACCGGGCCAGCGGATCGGTCTGCGGAAGCGCATGGCCCATCAGGAACAGCGGGGCGGCGACGATCAGGACCAACGTGGTGACGACCCGGAACGCGTAGACGATCAGCAGTGCCAGCGAGACGACGACCAGGACGAGGCCGACGAGAATGATGAAGAGTCCGCCGGAGAGCACACCCCCGATCGCGGTCTTGAGGGTGCTGCCCAGCGATGGCGCGTTCACACCGCTGCCGAGCAACCCCAGGGTCACGCCGTTGGCCACGCGAATGAACTTGTCGACGAAGAACAGCGACAGCGCCGAGGCGATGAACGCGGCGGGGATACGCGGCCCGATCTCCTTGATCGAGTAGCGGGCCTGGAGGCTTTCGTGGCTCATCACGACGATGCCGCCGACGAGGATGAGGACCCCGTAGGCGGCGACCACGATCTCCCACGAGGTGTTCCACAGGTCCCCGATGCCGGCGATGTTGTCGATCGTCGGTGTGGAGAGCGTGGTGTGGCCGATGGCCTCCAGGATCGGAGTGAGTGCTGCGTCGACGATGCCGCGGAAGAAGTCGTTGACCGCCTCGGTGATGCACGCGCCGATATCGGTGATGCCGCACGCCGATCCGCTGGAGTTCCCGGTTCCTGGTTGGGTTGGCCGCGCTGGCGGCGTCGTCGGCTTGGGCTGCGGGATGCAGTCCTCACCGGTGCATGGCGTCCGTGGTGTCGTCGTCGGCCGTGCTGGCGTCGTGGGTGTCGGTGGGGTTGGTCGGCTCGGGGCGGGAGCGCATGGCACGGGTCGGGGTTCAGGCCCGGAACACGGATCGGGCCGCGGCGTGCTCGGCTGCGCGGTCGCGCCGACAACAAGCCCTACCAGCAGCACCAGGATGCTCAGCGCCAGCGCGCACGCGCGCCAGCGCCATCCACGTGATGGCCAGGCACCGACGGTGACGCCTGGCGACACCATTGCTCGACAGGCAGTTCCCGCGACCGGGCCCGCGGACTGGTGGAGTGGGATCGGCGTGGCCATGTCAGGCCCCCACGATCCCTTTGAGGATTTCCACGATCAGCGGCGCGAGCGTCGCCAGGCCGTAACCCCACCCGGCGCTCTTGAACGCGGTCTTGGCCTTCTCGACCTCGCCGGGATCGCCACCGCCCATCACGTACCGGACGCCACCGATCGTCAGGAACACCGTCGCAAGGCCAGCGAGAAGACCCATGAGCCAGTTGCGCAAGTTGTTCAGGACATCGCTCACCGACGCCGCCAGTGCCAGGACCGTCGTGCCGGCGTGAGCGACCGGTTCCGACACCAGCAGCACACCCGCCGCAAGCCCGACGATCAACAGCGCGTTCAGCCGATACCTCGACGGGGCGAGGAACCGCTCTCGGGCAGCATTCATCGGATCAATGGAAAAGTCGCCGGCAACGGATCGACGGCGCCAGCTCGATGACCGCGTGTTCGGCACGGCGCGATGCCGGTTGCGCGTTGCTGTGGAGGATCGACGGATCGTCAGCATGAGGACCCCTCCGAAGGACCAGATGAACGCGGGTGTGTCCCGCACTCCTGAACTCCGGAAATCGCGCCCGTTTTGGACACGTCTTCGCCCTTTTTCTTCGCCGCTCCCGCTCGGAGAACCGTCACGGAAGGTGACTTTCTGGGTGACGTGCGCGGGCGGGCAAGCGCTACCGCAGCGGCGACCTGGTCGAGCAAGGGGTCGGTGGGATCGGACTCCACGGCGACGTCGCGCAGGTAGGCGACAAGCCTCACCTCGGCTCGCCGGCGCATCTTGTAGACCGCCCACTCACCGAGCTCGTGTTGCGCGGCCCAGTCGGCGACGGGCACGTCCTCCAGCCGGGTCGCACCGATCAGCGCTGCCTCCTCGCGGGTAAGGACGTCATCCGCGACGGCACGGGCAAGAACCAGATCCGGATGCCCCCACGGGGCGTGCGGCGGAGTCGAGCGAAAGCCCGGAGCGACCGGAGTCGGACTCGCCAGCGCATCGGCGAGCGCGGCGTAGCCGGACCGGTACGCCGCCCATCTCAACCGGCTCATGATCCGAGGCCGCCGGAGGTCGATGGTCGCGAGCGCATCAAGGAAGCCGCGCACGACTTCGGCGTGCACATCGGCCGCGTCGCCGGCGAACCGGTGGGACAAGCGGGCCGCGGCCGACACCAGCGCGGGCGCTGCCACCCCGACCGCGACGACCGTCCACGTCGCGCCCTCCATGCGCGAGCGCGCCACCAGATGCGCCCACACCGCATCCCGCGTCGCCTGCGGACATCCGCGGCTCAGCAATCGATCACGAACCTCATCAACTGGAATGCGCCGAGGAGGCAACCCCGGGAAGAGTCTTCCATTCAGCGATACCGGATGCGGCCCCGTCACCAGCCAGGCGAACGTATCCCGTGCGATATCCAACGCGTTCGGAGTAGCCGTAGTACCAGCACGAGGAAAACCAGATCGGACTTCCATGTCATAGCTCCAGCGAAGTCGATGCGAAAACCATCGACATCAGGACGCCACAACCCGTACCACGGAAATACCACGTAGCTACTAGCGGCCAACTATATGGACCCCTAGAAGCTACTAGCTGGCTACTATTTTCTCTCATTCTTGATACATTTCAAGATCGTCTCGACGAGCGGGGCGCCACACCCGGGGGCGTACCACTAGTAGCAGCTGAGCTGCACAGATGCGCCACTACTGGATGCGTCTCTAGCACTCACGTTGCCAGCGCAGCACTCTGAGCGGATGAAGGTCACGTGAGTGACTGCAAAAATCTTGGAGTTCACTTCCAGGGCGCACACGACAGGGGCCAGTGGGCACGCGTAACGCCGACGAGACAACGCCGTCTGAAGTCACCACAGGTCGGCTCCTGCCACGCCGCAGCATGCGCTCTTGGCCAACGCCACCACATTTTTTTCGGCGGGGCGTCCAAAACCAGCTCGAAAATCGGAGTTTAGGGATGCAACGTTCAGCCGCGACGGAGGAGAACTTCGATGGCAACTTCTGATCAAGGCTTCCGAAGTGAAGTCACTCGCGAGCGCGGAGTGCGGCGCGCCGCTCTCCCGCGAGTGGCGTCGGACAGTGAGCGAACAGGGACTCGTCGAACGGGCGGCCGGCGCCAGTCGCACGGGCCGCTGTCCACCGTGTGGCTGTGCGCCCAAGCGGGTGAGCAGGAAGCGCCGCAGCATCCCTCGGCGTGGTTGACGACCGCCGTGTCGAAGATCGTGTCGTGCTACAGCCAGCCCTGTCAGCACGTTCTGCTCGTCGCGCTCGGCGCAGGAAGCGCTTCGCCCGACTCGTCGGTGACTGCCGTCAGCCACCGACGCGGCCATCGATACGAGGACCTGCACAGCACAGCGCGGACTGTTCTCCGACTCTGCCGGCATGTCCGACTCTGGGCTGAAGGCACGCCGACAGACCATCGCACGGAAGAGTCGAGCGGGGCGCTGTCCGGACTCGGACTCACCCCGCGCTCGGCGAGTCCGAGTCCGGACCACTCAGACGCCGCGCCATCGACCGGACTTGGAGCTAGCGCGGGGGCCGCGACGGGACGCAGTCCGGACCGCTACGACCTGATCATCATCACGGTCGAGCCGACAGCAACTGACGCGCTCCGACCGGCGCACTGGGTACGGCTTCTCACCCGCTCTGGCGTCCTCGCGGTCATCACACACGGTGATTATTCGCGGGGATCGCTTTCCGATTCCTCCGCAACGCTCGTGCCCGCCGCACGTCGCGCCGGACTGCGCTTCCTCGATCGCATCGCACTGCTGCGCGTACCTGCCCGCAGCGTCGCGCTCGCGTCCATCGCAGCCTCCTCCGAGTGCTCGTCGGCGCTCGGTCGTTCCGTCGTCGTGCACGACGACCTCCTGCTGTTCACCCGCCGACCGGCGCCGGGCACCACCGCTTGCGCCCGGGAGACCTCCGATGACTGAACGCCACACCGCACGCCGTCCGCGCACCCTGCGGGCAGTCGAGGAGCATCTGACGACGCCGCTCTCAGTGTGGGCGACCGGTCAGCTCAGCCCGAGTGCGCAGCTGCGGCGCGGAGGCTTTGTTGCCGGCAGCGACCGCGACGACGACCGCATCCCACCCGCTGTCGCTGCCCACGCGATCACGACCTACACGCGCCTCGGCGACCTCGTCCTGGACCCCGACTGCGGAGCCGGCACAGTCGTGGTGGAGGCCGTTCGCTCCGGCCGTCAAGCATTTGGGCTGACCACCTGCCGGAGGCTGTGGACGCTCGCCCGCGCGTCCCTCAACGCCACGAAGATCGCAGGCCACCCAGCCGACGGATCGGTTGTCGAGGCCGAGCCTGCCGTGCTCGCGACCGTTCGCGCCGCCGGTGCAATCGGCCGAGTCGGACTCGTCCTCACCTCCCTGCGCACCGCACCCAAACGGTGCCGAGATCGCGTTGCGGGATCGGGAAGTGGACGCGCCGGGGCGATCGAGGTCAGCCTCAGCAACCTCGCGGCGACCCTCGCCTACTCCGCCCCACTGCTGCGCACCGGCGGGCATCTCGCCGTCGTCATGCGGCCCCGCCGACACGCGGACGGTTCACTCGCCGACCTCACCTCGCCGGTCGCCGCCGCCGGCCAGGCCGCGGGCTTGGTTCTGGTGGAGCGGTGCATCGCGCTCACTGCGGAGCTGCGCGGCGGTCGTCTCGTCCCGCGTGTCTCCTTCGGCGAACGCCGCGCCGCCGCGCGCGGTGTACCGCGAGCGCTCACCGCGCACTACGACGTGCTCGTCTTTCAGTCCGCGCACGACATCGAACACGCCTCGGCAGCCAGCGCTGCCGAGCCGTACCGAGCCACGCAGGTTGTAGCCGCCACGAGCAGCAACCGCCCACGAGCGCGGCGGGCGGCATGACCACGCGCTGCGTTCATCGCGGCTGTTCCACAGCCCCAAGGGGATCTGTGGACAACCCTGTGGGCAACCGCCGATCTCCGCAGCCGCCTCCCCCACGGCGTGCAGCTCGCGGCGAGCGGCAGCTATGCCGCGACCGCACCCACCACAAGGTGGTGCCGACGTGAAGATGTACCTCGGCATCCACCAACCCACGTGGCTGACCCGCATTCCCGACATCCCCCTCCTGCTCTCGCACCGACGACTTGCCGGCCGCCGCACTCTCCCGCGAGCAGTGACCACCTGGGCACTGGACTCAGGCGGCTTCAGCGAATTGCAGTTGCACGGCGGCTGGCACACCCCCGCGCCTAGCTACGTGCACGCGGTCCGCCGCTACACCACCGAAATCGGGAACCTCGCATGGTGCGCACCCCAGGACTGGATGTGCGAGCCGCACATCCTCAAGCGCACCGGGCTCACCGTCCACGAACACCAACGGCGGACTGTGCAGAACCTCCTCCGCCTCCGCGACCTCGCCCCCGAGCTTCCCTGGGTGCCGGTCCTACAGGGCTTCACGCCCCCGGATTACGAACGGTGCGCCGACTTATACGAACGCGCGGGGATCAATCTCGACGCTGAACCGCTCGTCGGCGTGGGATCTGTGTGCCGCCGCCAGCACACAGCCGAGGTACAACAGATCATGGGAACCCTCGCAGCGCGCGGTCTGCGACTCCACGGATTCGGCGTCAAGATCAGCGGCCTCGCGCGCTACGCCGACGCCCTCGCGAGTTCCGACTCCATGGCATGGAGCAAACGCGGCCGACACGTACCTGGCTGCACACCTAGCCATCGCAGCGAGTCCAACTGCATCACCTTCGCGCTGGCGTGGCATCGTCAAGTCCAGGAGAGGCTGCACCCTGGCACCGAGCCGATGGCTTGCTGATCACATTCCGCTCTCGCCAGGGCAGCAGCAGGCACGCACCGTTAGGAAGGCAACTATCAGCTCGGCGGATCTTCCGTTCCCGGCTCTTCGGCGAGTGACACCTCCAGAGCTGACGTCACGCCGTACAGCTCGTTTGGTGTGCACCTCAGCGCGGTGCACAACGCCTGGAGCGTCTCGGTCTTCATCTGCACCGGCGGCTGGTTCATCAGCGCCGAGATCGATGGTGCAGACAGCGCGTAGGCCGCGCGGGTAGCAAGCAAGTCGCGCAACTCCTTGCCGGTCCAGACGTCACGAGACGCCATCACCTGCCTCAGCCGCCACCGAAGCTCCACTACGACGCCTTCCGCGAGCTCGTTTCTACTCAACGCCCCCGGTGGGGCGTGGAGTACCTGAAGGCTTTCCGGAAGTCCGCCAAGCCCACAACGAATACTGCCGCACGACATGAAGGCATCCTGCGGCACACCAACGCACAACAGGCGAGTTAGGTTGCACCTAACTTAATTAGGCAATACCTTATTCACGCAGGGGCGTGGACTGCGCCCTACAAGCGCTGGCGCTTGGTTGCTGCGTTGAGTGGGTCGCCCCTGACCGTGTACGTCGACACCGCCGAAGGGACACAAGCCGTGAACCAGCCCTCTTCCTGGAGACACCAGGACGACGCATCTCCTGTGGCCAGCTCGCTGCGGCACCCCGACAACTACATGCATGGCGCGACAGTGCTGCCTTTCACCGGCAGTCAAGCGGAGACGCAAGACACCGCTGCCTCGACGTGGCACTACAAGCAGCCGCCCGTTGGGAGCCGACGGTTCAGCGGAGAAGTGATCCCCATCAGCGGAGGCGAAGGCGCGCGTAGACGGGGCGAAATCGCAGCGGTGATCCGAGACCTCCTGCGCTGGGCGGATCAACGAAGAAATCAGATCAGCCAACCCGAAGAGCAGGACGGTGAGCGCGCCGCGTGACATGACTGCGCGATCGGCGGGCCAGACCGGTTTACGAGCGATGCGGCGCAAGACGATGGGAAGGCAACCATGAGCACCGACGACGACCTGGTGGTCAATCCGCCCCCGCCAGCAATCGAACGACTCGGGGCAGGCAACGTCCCCGTGTCAGGCCCCTCCGGCCTCTCCGACTATGCGGTGTCGCCGCTGGGTGCATCGACCGCGGCGCTCATGCGCGATGAGGTCCGTGTCGCGGTTCTTGGGCGGACCTCGACCGAGGACCAGCAAGATCCGCGGCAGTCGATCCTGCGACAGGTCGGTAACTGCAGGACCGCGATACCCGAGGCGTGGGTGATCGTCGCCCACTTCTACGACGTCGAATCCGGTCGCATGGAGCTCAACCAACGCGGTAGGGGCGAGAACTACGAGCGGTTTGACATCCCGATCCCCCGTGATGGAGGAGTTGCGGACCTGCTGGCCGAAGCCAAGCAACCCGGGCGGCGATTCGACGTGGTGATCTGCGAATCTGTCGCGCGTGTTGCGCGCCGAGCCTTCGAGAATCTCTCAATTGAACGGGAGCTGGAACAGGCCGACGTGCCACTGTTCGCCTCCAACGAACCCATCACGCTGACTGGCAGTCGAGCGCAACGCGTGCTGCAACGGCGGATCAACCAATCGATCGCCGAGTACGAGGTCCTCAACACCCTCGAACAGTCGTGGGGCGGACTGTGCACGCACGTCCGTGAGGGCTGGAACATCGGAAAACCGCCCTACGGCTACAAAGCCAAGAAGTTCCGGCACCCCAACCCGACCAAGGCAGCGAAGGGGCTGACCAAGTCCCGGTTGGAACCGGACGGCCTATACGGGGAGACGGTCACGCAGATCGCGAACTGGCGCTACCACGAAGGGATCGGCTACGACACCATCGCCGAACGGCTCAACGCCGATCCAACGCGGTATCCGCCGCCCGAGCCGCCCGGCGGCAAGCGAGCACGCAAGGCGTGGGGCAAGACCAGCGTCTACGAGATCCTGCGCAATCCGAAGTACACGGGGTATCAAGTGTTCAACCGGCGCGCGTCGCGTTCGAAGCGCGGCAAGGTCAACGACCCCATCAAGTGGGTGTGGTCGCCCAAACCGGTCCACCAGCCACTGATTCCGAAATGGATGTACGACGGACTCAACGCTCGTAGCCAGGCTCGCCGCGGTTCGCGTGCCGACAACGAGCGCAATGTGCACCGTCAGGCACTTCGCACGTACGTGCTGCGCGGCATGGTCTTCTGCTGCTGCGGGCGCCGGATGTTCGGCAACCTCCGGCACGAACGCGCCTACTACATGTGCAACCCCCGCAACAACAACCGGGGATGCCCCGACAAGTACCAAGGCCACCCCAAGGCCACCTACATCCGCGAAGACGCCCTACTGGATGCGTTCACACGGTTCTTTGCGGACCGCGTGTTCGGGCACCAACGGCACGAGAACCTCGCCGCAGATCTCGCTGGGGTCGACGACCGTGCTGCCCTCCAGCGACAAGCCGATCGGGAACGGCTGCAACGGATCGTCGCGGACACGACACGACGGCAGAACTCACTCCTCCGCCAAGCCCAAGATGGAGACCCCGACGACCCGTTCACCAAGGCTCTGCGCGGCAACTACAACGACCTGGAAGCCGAGAAGATCACCGCCCTCGCGACAATCGCCCAACTCAACACAGCAGGCGAACCCGATCCTGCGCTCCCCAGCACGGCCGACATTGCACTGCTCGACAGCCTCCCGTACTTGGCGCTCAACCTCGCCAGCGCGCCTGAGCCGCTCCTTCGCGCATTGTTCGAGGCCACCCAATTGACCGTCCACCTAACTGACGACGGCCACCACGTCACCATCACCATCCGCTTGCCCGCCGACGATCTACCCCAGATCGCTCGCACCGCGGAAAGGATCACCCAAACCATGACCACACATCAAAAAGCGCCTGCTCAGAGAGCAGGCGCTTCTTGTGTGGATGCAGTACGTGCCCCCGGTGCGACTCGAACGCACACTGGACGGATTTTGAGTCGGCTAGGTAGCCAGGCAACACCACTGCGAGCTGGGCACAAGGGCTCTTCTAAGGCACCGACTATGGCTCTGCGGGCATGAACCGATGAGTGTTCATGCCCAAACTCATGCCCTGTGGGTCCACTGTGGATGCTCCTGCGAGCAGCGTACTGACGCCACAGAGCGAGGGTGACCCCAGGATCGCAAGCAGATATGAGTACAACACTCGCAACTATTAATTAATGAAGCATCCCGTCATCGAAGTTGTGCCATACATTAGTCAAACTACAACGTTTCACTAGGATAGCTGCTTAAACATTTCTTCCAATTGCCTCTTCGTATCATCCACACCGAGACTGCGCCCCGAAGAACTAGACACGGCTGACATAGGCGACACGCCACCTACAAATCTCAGCGAGTAGTCAACATCTTCAGATTCACCATCCGCCAACCCGGATAGATCTTCCTCGAACCAGTCAGCTACATGTTCTTCAGTCCAGCGAATTCGACTAGCAATGTCGCCGTCGTCAATACCAACACGACTTGCAATACTCTTGATTTCCCGGATTCGCTCTCTCATCCCTTCGGGATCTCCGCTGTAATTAGCATGCAGGTTACTTAGGTCACTTTCCACTGAATCCAAGACGGCGGACTTGATCATAGATTTAACGTCAATCGAGCTCAATTCCGGAAGACCGTCGTTCTCCACAAAGAAATCGTAAAGATCAACCCAATCTGCATCTTCCTGCGCCGATTCCAGACAAGCTTCGAACCATAGCAGAAAAGCGTTCTGGCCCCCCAGGGATCCACCGCGCACACGCGCATAAGAACAGATTAATGCAAGCACCTTGTAAGCTTTTTGGAAATCTACCGTATACGATCTATCGTCGGACTCTCCTACGTCGAGA
Organism: Allokutzneria sp. NRRL B-24872; assembly: GCF_002155965.1. Classification (GTDB taxonomy): domain Bacteria; phylum Actinomycetota; class Actinomycetes; order Mycobacteriales; family Pseudonocardiaceae; genus Allokutzneria. Next base: position 11,241 of record NZ_MUMH01000110.1, on the reverse strand, counting down.
GCAGCCCTAGCCAGCCAGTCACCCCAGCCTAGCGACAGATTTTTCTCTACTTCCAGAAGAGCACCTAGTATTACATCAGTCCCCGAGAAGAACTTCTCGGAGCGCTGCTCGCGGGAAAACAAGCGTGCAACTACACTCGCCAACTCATTGGCGTTATTCTTGACATAGTGGCGAAGGCCACCGAACTTGTACGTAGGCGGGTCATCGACTGCAGCGATTGCGTACATAAGAATATTGCAGACATTGCGCAACGCCACATTATCGGACGCCAAGACTTCTAGGTAATCTGGATTCTCATCCAAGAACGACAGCACGAAGTCTCGGCAACTCGGATTAGCGAACGCTACTGCAATATCCCGACCACTTTGCTTCTCAATGGTGATCCAGCTACCTTCAAGAACCTTCAAAGCATTTTTGTAGTCTATTGGCGTCGAATCAAGTGTCGCCACCTTCTTCAAGTCATCCCCCGACGCCCCCTTTACAGGGAAGGTAACAAGATGAAGCAAAATGTTCCGCGCTGTCGAAGACAAAGAATTTTCGAAACTTGGACCCCCACAATTCGACTGGACGCTCAAATGCGGCTCCGATGGCCTGTACAAGAGATTTTCCACTCCTGTGCGGCCGACGGATTATTAGTTCGACGATTCGGGGAGTAAAGTTTGAATGCCGAACCAAAGACCAGATGGAATCCAGATCTCGTGCTACTTCTTGCACGACCCAACGAGGTTTATCAGAAAAGTACAGGTGGTTATACAGCACATGAGCCCGTTGCAGCAGATTGAAGTCGGTCATTTCAACCACACACTGCCAGAACTCTAGGTTTGAGCGCGCCAGCGGTTCATTACGCGACTGAGCTTGCCGAAGAACATGAGAGCGCGTAGTGAGAACCATGCGCTTATCGGCATGTGAAACTACGCGGTCCATGAACTTCGTCAAACTTGCTGGCTCGTTCTTCACCGATCGTTCACTAAAATCCGTCTGCCCGAGAAAGTCGTCATACAGGAATATCTGCTTACGATCCGCCGCCCACGCCGACCACCCTTCGGCGATGTTCGAGTCGATCACAACAACTTGCCATCCCTCTTCCCAATGAGAGAGAAGAAGCATATCGGCAAGCATACTCTTTCCAACCCCCGGGGCACCCGTAATAGCAACCACGTGGGAATTTGCAAGCATCTGCACTGCCCGGTCATGGCTGACATTGGAGACATAGAGGCGAACTCTACTCTGCACAGTCTCCATTAGCGCCTCTGACCGCTCCCATACGCCACTGTTGACAATACGCTGCAGGACAACAGAAGAAGCTAGCCATAGCTTAAAGTGATTTCTTTCGACACTTGAATGAACAGAGAGGAGGTAGTTAATATCCGAACGCGATAGCACTTCGGAAGAGCTCTCGACTAGCGCCCCCAGTTCGGCAAGTAGAATATCTTTTTGGCCGCGAGTCAAATCCTGCGTCGTCGCCAACAGGTAGCGATCCGGCCTTTCCTTTCTCATCTTCGCAACTTCATTAGACACGGCGCGTTTAAGGTCTGAGAATTTTGATCGCGCGTAGTGCTTACACTGAACGACGAATTTCTTGTTATCTACCTGGCCACGCAAATCCACCCCACCGTCTGGACCATAAGCGAAAGCCTCAAAGTTAGTTGCATACTCAGCACTGAGAAGATCGCGCATCAAAAGCTCAAAATCGTGCGGAGACAGGGATAAGAAATCGTACTCCGGCACCTGCCAACTCCCCACTCTAGCGACTAGTCAAAGACGTGTAGAGTACAGGAACCGATCTACATCCCGGTCAAACCCCGTAGGCCGGCGAACACCGGTGAAGCTGTATCTGGAACACTGGCGACATGAGCATCTACACGGTGTCACGATGGTACGCGGCGTAGCGATATCGGCGCAAGATCTTGGCGCATTCGGCGTACTCGGCCGATAGAGCGAAATCATTACCTTCAAAGAAGGCAAACCATGCCGTTGTACATATCTACGTAGATCATTCTCGCCTCCGCTGCGCGATGGGCTAAAGGAATTTCGCACCCGGGCGAGTCCACAGTAGACAGCAGGAACTAAGCAATCGCGCCCGTGAGATCACGCATCCGGCGCTGCTGGCGAACGGATCCGATCTCGGCCGCTAGCTCGCCCGCACGGCTCGCTTGCCGACACGCCTCGCGAGGTTCGCCGATGGCGACAAGAGCATTTGCGAGGTCGACTCGTAGCGCTGTCTCTGCTCGCGTGAATGAAGAATCGAGTTGTTCGAGTGCTCCGGTCAACACATCAACCGCGTCGGGATCAGCGAAACGTGCGAGCGCATGTCCACGCCAGCGAGCGAGGTGTACGGGGTCGAGCACCACATACGGACCGTCGGCATTCATCGTCTCGCAGGGCAGTAAAGCCGCTGCCTTGTCAAAGGCTCGAAGGCTCTCACCCTTTTGACCGCTGGCCGCGAGTGCTTCACCGTGAGCGGCGGCGAGCCAGGATCGCAGTAGCGGCGGAGCCGAGTTCTTCGCCTTGACCCGCACAGCGCTCAACAGCTCGACGGCGTCAGCTGTCCTGCCGACATCGAGAAGCACGAAAGCTTGCTCCGCGATGACGTGCGCTTCGAACGCCGCGTTTGCCGACTCGGTAGCAGCCACACGACCACGCTCGTAGTACTGCCAAGAAGCAACCACGTTCCCGAGATCGAGTGCTTGCCAGCCTGCCAACGTCGACAACTCAGCCATCAGCACAGCCAGTTGAGCACGAACGTCGGGGGCAAGGCTGTGTGACATCAGGCGTGAGACCTGCTCGACCTTCACCCGGACTTCATCGTGAGCGACGAGCGCGCCCATCTGTCGGTCAAGGCGACGAATCGCGGCCAGCTGCTCGTGAAGCAGCTCAACTACGCGGCTGTCCACTCGTCGTGAGGCGTTCAGCATCTGGCGCAGTTCAACACTGGAGTCGTCTTCCTGCTTGGCCAGAGCAGGCGGGGCGAGCAGTTCTCCGATGCCCATATCAAAGATGCGTTCCAGAAGCCGAGCTGTCGCGGGTCGAACCGGGCCGAGTGGCTTTCCGTCCGGCCGTCGTCCGGCCGCGAGGCGTTGTAGGTGCCGGACGCTGAGCGTTCCGGGCTCTGCGTGCTCGCGGGCGAAAGTCTCGGCGTACTCGACGAACTCTTCGAACGTCTGCCGACGCTGTCTGATCAACAGTTCGAGCATCGTGCGCGGCGGCTTCGTCGACCCGCTCTCCTGGTGCATCGCGTCGCCCTCCGCTGTGGACAGGTCGTGCCTGCGTCGCCGCTATGTCGTGCGCAGGTCGTGTACGGCCCGACTGCGCTTACAACAAGCTTATTTAAGTCTGTCATGGCTGCGCGCAGCCGTCACGGACCGGTCCGGCGAAGTCATCCGCGCCGCCCCGCGTCGCCGGACCTCTCGCGGTCGGGGACGAACTGCGTAACGGGCAGCTCGTCCCCGACCGTGGCCAACGCCAACGTGTCCGGGAGGAACGTCATGCCGCCTCGCCTGTACTCGGTGTGGGTGACGTCGCTCGATGACGGCGTTGACCATGCGGTCACGGATGAAGAGATGGCCGCTGGGATGGCACACACCGGCGAATACACGACCCTGTGCGACGCGCGGATGTTCGCGGCCCCGTTGACGTGTGAGCCGCTTCCCAAGTGCCCGCGTTGCGCGGTGTTCGTTCGTCTAGGCACTGCGGTGCCCAGCCTTGAGGCTGCGCCACGGCACCGCCGTACCGGGCCAATGGGGCGCTTCTGGCTATCGCTGTCGAGCTACGTGAGAGGGAGTCATGTCGGCCTTGACGGACAACAGTCCTGAGCAGCCATCGGACGAGCCCGGTTCGTACTGCGCGGTTCTAGGCGGGCTGCTACGGGATCTGCGTGCTCTGCGAGGCGTGCCTCTCCGTGAGACTGCGTCGGCTGCCGGGGTCGACTACAGCTCGTTGAGTCGTTACGAACTCGGGTCGAGGAAGCCTCCGATGCCAGTGCTGGTGAAGATCGCGGAGTTCTACGAGATCCCGTTCTTCGTGTTGCTGTTCCTGGTCGCCAGGATGAGCGCGCCGGAAGCGGTGTTGCCCAAGGGCGAGAAGGCCGTCGTGCTGTGGACGTTGCTGCGCTACGACGAAGCACAGCCGCCCAGGACGACCGCAGAGGACTCGACTGGTGACACGTCGCCCCGTCCGCCGGAGGTCTCGGCGAACGGGGCGGACGAGCGTGGTTCCGGCGATGGTGACGGGTTGGCTGTCACCTGGCCCACCCGTCACGACGAGTCATTTCCCCAGTTCGAGCCCGTTTTCTCACCTGTCACACCGCCTGAGACGGGGTGACGGGTTCCCGGGGCGGCTGGTGACAGGTCACAGGTCATCGTCGACCACCTCCCCGTCGAGGATCACTCCATCCCGGCACGACCGGACTGCGGCGCGGATCTCGGCGGTGAGGTAGCCGCGTACCTGGCGTGTCCCTTGCTCGGTGGTGATCCGCTCGCGGGTGGGGCGGCAGCCGAGTTCACCCATCTGCCGCCCGAACCCGGTCGCCTCAATCTCCAACGCCTCGACGAGTTCAGCCGTGGGCACGAACGCACGCCCACCGGCTTCGAGGTCATCGGACAGATAGTCCACAACAGACGCCAACGGCTCCGGCAGCTCGACCACGTTCGCCGCTTCGGTGTTGGTGACCGTTGCGGCACCGAGAACCTTGGCCACGGCAGCGCGATCGAGCACCGGGACGGAGTCCTGTCCAGCGGCGTGCCCGGACAGTGTCCCCGCCGCATCCCGAAGTACCCGCCCACGCTGACATATGGCCTGCCAGTCCTCGTTCGGCATGTAGTAGGTGCGCACCGTCATCGCGAGCACATCGGCTCCGGCTTGGGTGTCGCCGTCCGGGCGCAGGATGCCCACGCCCTTGTGGGATGGGAGTAGGCGGCTGCTGTCATAGCCCCGGGTGTTCATCTGCTCGCCCAAGACGATGTTGCTGTCTCGCCAGTCCATCACCCGCAGCGCGAACCGCGACCCCAGCACCGCCCGCAACCCGGACGGGATGGTCTTGCTGTCCGGGCGTTGCGTTGCGAGCACGAGGATGATCCCGGCCGCTGGCCCCTTCTTAGCCAGCCAGGTCAGCAGCTCGCCGATGTACTCCCCGGCTGTGAGCTTTTTCCCTTGCACCACAACAAGTGTGCGATCCTCTAGGGGCACTTGGACTTCGTCGATGAAGATCGCCGTCACGGGCATGTTCAACGACGTGTCGCGGGAGATCGCCGGGGTGATCTTCGACTCCGGGCACACCACATCGTCCAACTCACGCATCCGCGCGTAGCGTCCCTGCACTTCGCTGACGAGTTCTTCCAACCAGTCCTTCAGGGCCAGGACGTGTTCGGCGTCGTCACCGGCAAGGAAGCGGTGTGCGACCTGCTCGGCGGCGCTCCAATCCTTTCCCGCCTTGAAATCCGCGACATAGAGCCGCACGTGAGTGTCCAAGATCAAGGCCGCGGCTGCCAACCGCGTCGCGAATGTCTTGCCCTGCCTAGGAATCGCCCCCACCAAAAGCGACGTCCAGATCAGCGGAAGGTCGATTCGCCGATCCCTCGCGTCCCGCCCGAACGGGACCGGACGCCAGGAATCCCAGTGCTCTACGCCCAACAACGGGGTCCGCAACGGCGGCGCGGCGTAGGGGTCTTCGTCAGCAACCCACATAGCCACCCTGCCCGCGTGCCCACCCTTGCCGCGTACCCGGTCGACGATCAGCTGAACTTCGTCGACCGCGAGCGCGGACGCCAGGGCTTCCCGGTTCTTGATCACGTCGGTGGCCTTGCGGGTCGCGGGCAGATCCATCGTGACCGCCCAGCCGTCGCCGACGCGCGTCGCGCGCTCGACCAAGCGGAGGGTTTCGTCTTTGCCGATCAGCTTCGAGTCCCGGAACGCATCGACCAACACTTGCGGGTCCATCGTCCAGGTGAGCGTCCGGGGACCTGCCAACACTGCCTTGCGCCCCGGGCTGCCGTCCTTCCGTCGCCCCAGGATCGCCAGACTGACCGAGAGAACTCCGGCCGCTGCCCAGAGCACGGAGGGGCCGTAGACGAGCACCGCGACCGCCCCCAGAACCAGAACCGCCACCACGAGTGCAGCGGTGACCTTCCACCGAAACAACGTCAGCTCGCGGATCTCGGTGAACTTTGTCCGCCAACTTCTCCGACTCTTCGGCTGCGTGCCGGTAGTCGGCCACCTTCACCCACGAACGCCACCATCGCGCCGCGACCACCACGCCCCGAACAACGGCACCGAGGAAGCGGAACGGTGACCGCAACGTGGCCACCACGCCCGCCTTCACGGCGGCCTTGGCGTAACTGCGGTTCTTCAACGCCATCGGGACACGCGGCGAGTGCAGCCACCATGTCCGCAACCGCACCTTCCACGAACCGCTTGCAGGCGGGACGGTGTCGTTCACGAACTCGCCGTCGAGCACAGCGCGTACCGGCAACGAGCCCTGTGCACCCGCGTTCACGGTGGGACCGTTGTGCGCGTTCATGGGACGTCACCGCCCTCCGCGCGCTCGCCAACCTCGGCAGCTAGAACTGCGGCCAACCGAGACGACAAGCCACGCGAGCAGCCTGTGACCTCACGGACCCACGCCGGAGTCACCGCTACACCCGGAGCCCACGCGTCCCGAGCGGCGGTTAGGTACTCGCCGAACGATGTCCGGCGGCGATCACCGCGCCCCCGGCGTGCCGGACGCCTCGCGGGTTCATGAACCTCCACTCCGACGTTCACCACGGCGCGCGGCACCGCACGGCGGTGGGCTTCCGTGAACGCTGCCGTCACCGCGTCGGTGAGCTTGTCTCGCAGGTCCGTGACCGCTTCAGCGGCGACGAACACCACCAACGGCGGCACCGAGTGCAGCACCACCCCGGAGAGAGACCCGGACGCGTACGACGCCCAGGTGTTCATGACGTAGGTCGCGGCCAACGTGAACCACTTCGCGCGCCGCACCCACACGTCGGTACGGATCTGGTAGCGAGCAGTAACCTGCTCTGCCCGCAGAATCGCAAGCAGTACAAGGGAAACCGTGGGGTCCAACAACCACGCCGCTAGCCACGGAAGCGACCACGCTGCTGCCCCTGCGGCAGCGAACTGCTGAACGTTGGTCATCGTGAACGCCAAGCCAAGCACGATTCCGGCCCAGCACAGACGGTCAACCTGTGTCCGCACTCGCTCAACTCGCAGGGCAACTACGTCGGGATCGGACTGGTGGGCTCGCAGTTCGGCTGCTTCGGCCGCTTCGCGGGCGAGCGCATTCGCGGGGGTGGCGGGTGGCCGCCCGAAGGCGGCCACCCTCTCCCACACCCGAGGACCCGGGCTGGTCATCACCGATCACCCTTCCGGCTCCGACTGTCCACAGTGGTCACTGTCAGAGCACGGGTGAGCGTGTACGCGGAGAACAACGCGGGCAGCCCGAGCACGACCAGCAACAGCACCGTGTCCGCCTTGTACGTGATCGCGAGCCACTGCACGCCCACGATCACCCCCGCCATCGCCAAAACCCGACCTGTCAGCGACAGCAAGCGAGCACCCTTGCGGGCCTTTTCCGCCGCTGCCTTGGCCTTGCGAGAACCACTGCGCCACACCAGAAACAGCGCCAACACGACACTCAATCCGGCGCACAACTCCAACGGCGTCAAGGTGAACGTCATGACGACCGCCCCCCGTCGCGCTCCGGCGAGTTTGCCCGCCGCGCGAGCCAGATCGGATACACCGCGCGCCGGTCGTCCTCACACAGCGCTCCCCACACCCCGAGCGAGAACTCCCCGGCAGTGCGGAACTCCAACTCCAAGCACTCGCGACGCACCGGGCACCCCGCGCAGATCCGCGCGGCCAACTCCCGGTCCGTCAGGTCGTCGCCGGTCCACTTCGGCTCGGAATCGTTGGCGTAGAGCCACATGCACGCCCCGTCGCGAGTCATGATCTCCGCCAGCACATCGGTAGGAACATCGGCGTAGCGGTCCAGTTCGGCCGCCAACACCTCGAAGAAGTCGTCCGGGTTCACCACGGTGCACCCCCGGTCACACGCGCAACCTCACGCGCCATTCGCCGCTCAGCGGCGATGCGTGCGACGTCCACGCAGCCACCCGACTCGGCGGCGTCAGCAATCAGCTTCTCGAACACGGCAGCGGGCACCACGTAGCGAGTGCGCACGCGCACTGCGGGGAAGGCGTCCTCCCGGATCGCTCGGTAGAGGGTCGCGGGGTCCACGCGCAGAATCCGCGCGGCTTCCCGGACTGTGTAGAACGCCGGAGGACCGGCGTTGGGCATGGCTGTGCTCATGTCAGGATTCCCAACAATGAAGAGAAAGCTTATTTAACGGGTATGCGCGCTTATATAAGCGCACTCTTAGGCAGAGGAGTCCCAAAACAGCGCGCTAGCGCCGCACGGACCCCCGGAATCGCGTGATCCGGCTAATCTCGACGCTGAGGCGGAGCGCGGAGGAATACGTGTCGCAGGACTGGACGGCGGTCGCGAAGGCGATCAACGAGCGATTGACGGAACTCGGGTTGCGTCAGCGCGAACTCGCGGAACGCTCGGGTGTATCCCAAGCGATGATCCGCGAAATCCAGTACAACACCGCTCAGCGACGACGCGGCTCCCGGACGCTTGAAGCGCTGTCGCTCGCGCTCGACTGGCACCCGCAGCACCTCGCATCGCTGCTGCGCGGCCACCAGCCGCCCTCTGCGGATGAGACCAGCGATCCCGTGGCGGACCGCTTGGCGGCCATCCAGGACAGCATCGACGAGCTTGCTGAGCGGCTCGACCAGATGAACGCCAACCTTGCGATGGTGATCGACCATGCGCGCCCCGACCGCAAGCGGCAGTAGACGCCTTGCAGGCGGCAACGCCTGTGGTCCTTTGATGCCCGTTTCCGGGTTGACTGCGTTTCCGTTCATGACTCAAGGAAACGGCAGCCGCGGGCAGTTCTACAGTTGGCCGCGGTTAACCCCATCTCCGTTAACCAGGAATAACCTCGCAGGTCAGGACGGTTATCCAGCCGGAGAAAAATGATGGGCCAGACCAGGCTTCAGGCAGTGCGCAAGCAGCTCGGCTACTCGGCCGACTCTGTGATCCGCTTGCTTCGCGGCCGAGCTGAAACGCTCGGCTTGTCGGTGATGTCGCCAACGAGCCTGAAAACGAAGCTGTCGCGCTGGGAGAACGGCCACGAACAGGTCAGCCTTCCCCATTACCGGCGGCTGTTCCGCGACATCTACGGCCGGACGAACGCCGAACTCGGGTTCCCGGACGAGCCGGAGACCGAGGAAGCGACCGAGCTGCGCACGCGACTCAAAGTCGCGCGCAGCATCGACGCTGAGACCGTCAAGCTGTTCCGCCGCCAGGTCGACCATGCGCGGCACGTCGACCGCAGGTTCGGCGCCGCCTCGCTGCTCGACTAGCTTCGCAGCCACATCAAGCAGGTTGAGGATCTGCTCACCTTCGGCACGCTCAGCGGGCAGCGCGAAGCGCTCGCCGGGGTCCTCGTCGAAGCGTCCACATTGGCCGGTTGGGAAGCTCTGGACCGCGACGCCGCAAACCAGGCGTGGGCGCACTACGAGCGGGCGAAGTCAGCCGCCCGCGAGGCCGGTTCAACAGAACTGCTCGCACACGCGATCGCCGAACAGTCCTTCGTCTTGGTGGACATCGGGGAGACAGCCCTTGCCGTCGACCAGCTTGCCGAAGCGCGTGCGCTCGCCGAACGCGGCGCGCCTCCCCTGCTTTCGGGCATGGCTCGCGGCGGCGCATGGCGAAGGGCTCGCCACGATCGGCCTGCGAGTCGACGCATTGCGTGCGTTCGACACCGCAAGTTCGTTGCTGCCCAACGAAGTCGTGCACCCGAAGTTGCCGTTCCTGTTCCTCGGCGGAGCGCACCTCGACCGCTGGCGCGGCAACGCGCTTGCAAAGCTCGGTGAGCCGGACGCGATCGACCGGCTCACCGACGCCATGTCTCGCTTGCCAAAGGAGTTCGCTCGCGCCAAGTCACGGATCTTGGTCGACCTTGCGTTCGCGTACGCCGCAGCAGGCGACCGCGACGCCGCACACAGCTACGCCAGGCAGGCGCGACAACTCTGCAAGGAGATCAAGTCCGACCGTGAGCTACGGCGACTCCGCAGCCTTGTCCTGCCCGGCGCCGCGTGAAGCGAGGTAGTGCAGCAAGGCAACGAGAGTCCCGGAGCCGAGAAGTTCTTGCCGTTGAGCCAATTCCGGGACGCGGCTGAGTGGAACCCACTCGACGCGACCGGCTTCCTCTGTGTCTGTCGGGTCGCCAATGTGCTTCGCCGCACGCCACAAATACACGTCCACCGGCGCGGTGACCTGACCGGGCAACGGCTCGAAGCTGATCAGGTGCTCCGGCTCGCCGACCGGCTCCCAACCGCTCTCCTCGGCCGCCTCACGCGCCGCCGTGATGGCCGCGTCTTCGCCGTCATCGACCATGCCGCCAAGCAGTTCGTAGCCCCACTGCTCGGTGGCGAAGCGGTAGCGCCACAGCATCAGCGCCCGGTCCTGGTCATCGACGATCAAGGCGATGGCGATGCGGGCGAGATGGACCACGTGGTAGTCCCACCGCTCGCCGTTCGGGGCCTCGACGTCGACCAGCCCCACCTGTACCCAACGGTTGTCGTAGACCAGCCGCTCGCCAAACGTCTTCCACGCGCCATGTTCCTCAGTCACGCCCAGCAGCCTACGGAGGGAACGCGCCTCCTAAAAGACGTCATGCCTACAAACCGGGAGAACACTCTCACTTGCGACGAGAAAAGGAAAAGAAAGTGAACATCAGCCACCCAGCGACATTTGCAGGGAATCCGAAGGTATCGCTTATGAAGCGCTGCTCAGCAGGGCCACTAAGGTACATGACAATCGACAGTTCAAGTAGCAGTATCCCGACAATAATCGCGACCGCCTGAGAGGTGCTGACCCCTCCCCCCTTAAGGGATGCAAGTTCAAGCACTTCTTCTTCAGTCTCGTCGGCGACACCAGGTCGCATTTGTGTACCCAGGAGATCGTCAATCAGCTCGGGAACCCTGCGAGCATCAAAAACCTGCAAAGGACGTCGAGGCTGAACGGGGCTCGTCGTCGAATTTGGCAAGTGAGCCAGCTGCCCAAACGGCTCGAACATTCCAAGATTTCGCACCGCGTCGGAGGCTAACGTGGCTTGCCTCAAGCCTGAAAAATTATTGACCGACGACAGCAAATCAGCAATCGCGCTGTGCGTAC
>NZ_MUMH01000011.1 GCF_002155965.1 Allokutzneria sp. NRRL B-24872 | reverse complement strand
CTTTGAGGACAGGCCCTAGGGCCCATTTCGCGCGGGAGTCCCCGCAGCACGCCTCCTACAACCGGATCATCGCCGCCGCCGGCATCTCCAAGACCGCCGCCTACCACTACTTCGACGGTCGCGACGACCTGCTCGGCACGGTGCTCGAAGATGTGGAAGCCCAGCTCATCGCCAGTCTCGGGCGCTGGGTGCCTGCCGAGGACGGGCGGAGCTTCTGGGAGCGGCTCGCCGAGCGGACGGCCAGGGTGAAGGAGCACCTCGCGGCGAATCCGGACGATCTCGCACTCGCGCCCGCCGCCCTGGAGAGAACCGACGGGGCGGGCCTGTCGCTGTGGTTGACCGACGTCATGGACAACGGCAGGAAGCTCGGAGTCGTGCGCTCCGATGTTGATCCGGATCTCCTGTTGGCCGCGACAACCGCGGTTTTCCGAATTTCGGACGCGTGGCCGCCGGAGCAGGTGCGGCTCTTGCTCGCCGGCCTGTGGTCCACGCCGGAGAAGCCCGCCCGTTAACAACCCGGGCGGGCATAACTCTCGTTGATGCGAGCAATCGCGCCGTGTTATGGCAGTGCGCCGCCGACCGCGTCGGGGAAGTCCGTCGACTCGGCGATCTCGCGCCAGAGCTTCACGTCCTCGGTGATCTCCGCCAGCTTCTTCTCGATCCCGGAGACCGCCGAGGACCCCAGCGGCAGGTGCAGCGGGGCCTCCTCGGCGTCAGCGACCGCGAGGATCGCCGTGGCGGCGCGGACCGGGTCGCCCTCCTGCGCGTGATTGGTCTCGTTCGCCCACGCGCGCATGGCCCCGGCGCTGCCCTCGTAGTCGGCGATCCGCTCCCGCACCACGTGCAGCGAGCTGAGGTCGAGGAAGTCCGTGCGGAACGGCCCGGGCGCCACCGAGGTCACCTGGATGCCCAGCGGGCCCAGTTCCTGGCGCAGCGCCATCGAGTAGCCCTCCACCGCGTGCTTCGTCGCGCAGTACGCGCCCCAACCCGGCCACGACACGAACCCGCCGATCGAGCTGAGGTTGAGCACGCGCCCCGAACGCTGCGCGCGCAGCACCGGCAGGACCGCCCTGGTCACGGTGAGCAGTCCGAACACGTTGACGTCGAACAGCTCCCGCACCTCGTCGTCGCCGGTCTCCTCCACGGCGCCGACCAGGCCCCTGCCCGCGTTGTTGACCAGCACGTCGATCCGGCCGAAGCGCCGCACGGCCTCCTCGACCGCCGCGTCCGCCTGCTCGGGATCGCGCACGTCCAGCGCCACGGCGAGCAGATCGGGGTGCTCGCCGAGCGCGGCGTGGACGGTGCGCGGGTCACGGGCAGCGGCGACGACGGAGTCCCCGCGCCCCAGGGCCTGCCGCGCGATCTCCAGGCCGAAACCACGCGAAGCGCCCGTGATGAACCAGGTGGTCATTGCCCAACTCCCAGCTGTGTGCCGTGCTTGACGGCGCAGAGCCTGCATCGGGCGCGACCGGCTCAACCAGACCGCGGTGAGCCCAGGACCGGCGTTCCCACCCAGCCGTTCAGCGCGCGTGCGAGGGGCAGGTCAGCACGGGGTGCGGGCTCCAGCCCTCGGCGGCCAGCCAGGTCAGCAGCACCGTGGGCAGCCGGTCCTCGGCGACCTCGTGCGCCAGCTCGCCGATCAGGAACAGGTCCAGCCCGCACAGCTCGCACGCCAGGAACGCCAAGCCGTAGTGCGGCTGGCAGGCGGCGCAGAAGTGCCGCACCGCGATCTGCCCGGTCGCGGTGATCTCCAGCCACTGCTGGGCGATGTCCCTGGCGTGCTGCTCGGGAGCGGAGTCCGGCGCGCGGTGGCAGCTCGGGCAGGGCCGCGCCTGCGGAGCGCGTTGTTCGGGAATGCGTTGTTGCTCGGGCTCGGCGGCGCGCGGCTCCGGGGGAGCGGGGTCGAACAGGCTCAGCTGTGTCGCTGGGTCGTCCTCGTTCACGGCTTCCTCCCTGCGCTGCCTTCCGGACCAGTGTTGTCCGGAGTCCTCTGTGGACCGAGCAGCGACACGGGGGAGTCACACGGCTTCGCGCAGCGCGGGCAGCAATTCCTTCTCCGCGAAGGAGAAGAAGCCGTCCTGGTGCTCGCCGCCGATCTGCACCAGGGCCAGATCGGTGAAGCCCGCGTCGGCGAACTCGCGCACGCTCTTGAGGATCGGCTCCACGTCCGGCCCGCAGGGGATCGCCGAAGCCACGTTCTCCGGGGTGACGAACTGCGTCGCGCCCGCGAAGCCCGCCGTGCCCGGCAGTTCGGCGTTGACCTTCCAGCCGCCGCCGAACCAGCGGAACTGCTCGTGCGCCCTGGCGATCGCGGCGTCACGGTCGGCGTCCCAGCACACCGGCAGCTGGCCGATCTTGCGCGCTGAGCCCTCGGCCCGCCCCACCCAGTGCTCGTCCCACTCCCGGCACAGCCGCTGTTCGGGCTGCACCGCGATCATGGCGTCCGCGACCGGGGCGAACCGCGCGATCGACTCCTCGCCGGAGACCGCGACCGCGATCGGCACCCGCGAGTCCGGCAGGTCCCAGAGCTTCGCCGAGTCGACGCGGAAGTGCTCGCCCGCGTAGCTGGAGTGCCCGCCGTCGAAGAGCCCGTGGATGATCTGCACGGCCTCCGCCAGCATGTCGTGCCGCACGTCCAGCGACGGCCAGCCCTCGCCCACGACGTGCTCGTTCAGGTTCTCGCCGGAGCCCAGCCCTAGCGTGAAGCGGTTGTCGGAGAGCAGTTGCACCGTCGCGGCCTTCTGCGCGACGACCGCCGGGTGGTAGCGCATCGTCGGGCAGGTCACGTAGGTCATCAGCTCCACTCGGTCGGTGGCCTGCGCGACCGCGCCGAGCACGCTCCACGCGTACGGCGCGTGCCCCTGCTCGTCCAGCCACGGCGAGTAGTGGTCGCTGCAGACCTCGAACGCGAACCCGGCCTTTTCGGCCGCCACGGCGTGTCCGACCAGCTGTTTCGGCCCGGCCTGCTCGGTCATCAACGTGTATCCGATGCGCATGCGGCAGAACTACCCGTTCCGGCGTCGCTCAATCGATATCACCGCTAACGCTCTGGCGATGATGAGTGTTATCGTTGATAACATGAGTGCTGAACGGACCCGCGTCGCGATCATCACCGGCGGCTCGCGCGGTATCGGCCGCGAGGCAGCGGAACGCCTTGCCGCCCAAGGGTTCCCGGTCGTCATCAACTACGCGGGCAACGACGCGGAGGCCGAAGCTGCGGTCAAGGCGATCACCACCGCCGGTGGCCGGGCCTTCGCGCACAAGGCCGACGTCAGCGAGCCCGACGCGGTCGCCGGGCTCTTCGACGCCGCCGAGCGGGAGTACGGCGGCGTCGACGTGGTCGTGCACTCCGCCGGCGTGCTCAACGCGCTGAAGCCCATCGCCGACACCGACTTCGACGAGCTCGACCGGGTGCACCGCGTCAACGTCCGAGGCACCTTCGCCGTCGCCCAGCAGGCCGCGCGGCGCGTGCGCGGAGGCGGCGCGATCATCACCTTCTCCACCTCGGTGCTGGGGCTCGCCCCGCCCGGCTACGGCGTCTACGCCTCCACCAAGGGTGCGGTCGAGGCGATCACCATGATCCTCGCCCGTGAGCTGCGCGGCCGGGACATCACCGTCAACACCGTCGCCCCCGGCCCGACCGCGACCGAGCTGTTCTTCACCGGCAAGGACGAGCAGACCATCGCCAGGCTGGCCGCCCAGCCCCCGCTGGAACGCCTCGGTCACCCCGCCGACATCGCCGAGGCCGTCGCCTTCCTCGCCGGGCCGGCGCGCTGGGTGAACGGCCAGGTCCTGCGCGTGAACGGCGGTATCGCCTGAGCCCGGCAGCTGCCGGAATCCCGCTCTCCTGCGCCGGGCGATGCCGTACCGTAGGTTTTCGATCACGGGGTGCAGGCGCGGTCGGGGAGCGGACATGAGCACAGCGGGCGCGGGTGAACCGTCCGTTCACAACGAGGTCCGCGACGTCCACGGCACCCTGGTCCAGGTCGGCCACCAGCAGGGCGACATCCACGTGCACAACCACCACCCCCGGCACGAGCGCGCCGCGCCCCGCCAGTCCCCCGCGCCGCCGCGCGTGTGGGTCAACCGCGACGAGCAACTGTCCACAGTGGACGAAATCGGGCGGGGCAAGCCGCTCTGGGTGATCAGCGGCCCGGAAGGGGTCGGCAAGTCGGCCTTCGCCCACAAGTGCGCCGACCGCGTGGCCGACCGCTTTCCGGGCGGCCTGTTCTACGTCGACCTCGACGCGCGCCGCCGGGAATCGGGTTCGCAGGAGGCCGCTGTCCGGGACGCGTTGGCCGATTGCCTGCGAGAGCTCGGCTTTCCTGGCGATCTGATCCCCACCGGTCTCGCTGAACTCAGTGGCAGACTTCGCTCCTACGCCGCCGCCAAGCCCACGTTGTTCATGCTCGACGGCGTGATCGACGCTGCCCAGGTCAGCGCGTTCCTGCCCGGTCCAGGGGACAGCGCGGTGCTGGTCACGAGCAGGCACCGGCTGGCTGAACTCGTCCTGGACGACGCGGAGTACTGCGAGCTGGACGGGCTCGCCGAAGCCGACGCGCTGCTGTTGCTGCGGGAAATCGCTGGCGCCGAACGGATCGACGCCGATCCGGAGGCGGCCGGCCGGGCCGTCGCGCTCTGCGGCGGGCTGCCCATCGCGCTCCGCGTGGTCGCCGGGCGGCTCAAGCAGGAGCGCGGGCTGAGCCTCGCCGAGCTGGTGCAGGACGCCGCGACGGGGCTGGACTTCTTGACGATCGGGAGGAAGCGCGTCGTGGCAGCCGTCTTCGACAACGCCTACCAGAACCTGTCGGCGCAGCTCGCCAACTTCTACCGGGGCTTGGGAACCTTGCCGGTCCTCGACGTCCACCCGGACGTCGCCGCGCTGATCGACCCCGATGCCAAGGCACTGCTGGACGATCTGGCCGAGGCCAACCTCGTCGAGAAGACCGGTGACCGCTACCGGTTCCACGGCCTCATCCGCCGCCACGCCCAGGAACGCGCGCTGGCGGAGGAAGGGACCGCCGCGCGCGAGGACCTGCTCCGCAAGGTCGTCGACCACTACCTGGCACGCGTCGCGTTCGCGGACCAGGCCGTCATGGGCGCTCGCACCCGGATCGCCGACCACGCGCAGCTCACGAAGGGCCACCGGAATCCCTTCAGCGGCACCAACGAGGCGTTGAGCTGGCTGGACCGGGAGCGCGCCAACGCCCTCGCCGTGATGCGCGCCGGAGCCGAGCGCGGGTGGCACGAATCGACCTGGCAGCTGGCTGAGGCGCTGGTCGCGCTCTACGTCAACCGCCGCTACATCGCGGACTGGCTGGAGGCCACCGACCTCGGCGTCGCCGCCGCTCGCGCTGTGGGCGCCTGGCGCGCGGAATCCACCTTGCGCATCAAGGTTTCCCGCGCCTACACCGACCTCGGGCACCTGGACCGGGCGCGCGAGGAACTGGAGATCGCGCTCGACCTGCTCAAGGACTCCGGCCACGACGTCCTGCTCGGCTCGGTGTGGGAGTTCTTCGGGCGGTACTGGGACAAGACCGACCTGGCTCGCGCCGAGGACGCGTACCGCAGGTCCATCCACTACAACACCGAAGCGCAGGAGTGGCGCGGCGTTGCCCTGGCCACCTACTTCTTGGGCTGCAACCTCTTCGTCCAGGGGCGGGCCGCCGAGGCGCTGGACCACCTCGACCGCGCGCTCGAAGGACTGGCGGGGCGGATGGCCGCGCGAGTCCGGGCCAGCCGGGCCGAGGTGCTCGCCGCGCTCGGCGATCTCACGCGGGCGACGAGCGACCTCAACGCCGCGATCGCGAAGTTCGTCGAGTACGGGACCACCCACTACGAGGCGCAGGCTCGTGGCACCCTCGCCGAAGTGCTTGTCCGACAAGGGAACAAGGCCGGAGCGCGAACAGAGCTGGCGCGCGCATTGGAGGTCCACAAGAGCGTGCACAGCCCCGAGGCGGAGCGGCTCGAACAGCGCATCGCCGAACTCGATCAGTGAGGCCGTAGCGCCACAGTGCTCTCGGACGAACCGAGTCGGAGCGTCAGTTCGCCTTGGTGTAGAACACCTTCGAGCATCGCGACATAGACGGCAGATGCCAGCTGAGCGGTGTCGGCCTTGCCCAGTACGGATACACGCTTGCCGCCGCGCGCCATGACCTCGCATCCATCCACAGTGGACACTGCGGCGAGGCGGCAGCCCGGATACCGGTGGAAGGTCTCCGGCAGCGACAGCTCCGCGTCGACGATGATCGATGCGGAGTCGAACAGCAGCACGTTGCGCTCACCCCACCTGACCACGAGATGACGCCACTCGTCGGCGGCCGAATCGGGAAGGTGGCCGCGAACCGTTGCGGGACAACGGGTCAACGTGATCGTGGAGCCGGTCAAGCTGCCACGGACCTCGTGCGAGAACACCTCGATGTCTTCGGGCGCGGGATCGGCGGCCGCGCGCAGGGGCACATCCACTCGGGGCTCCGCCAGCTCAAGCAGCTCGTAGCAGACCTTGCGCAGCAGTGCCGCCGCCGAGCCCGGCATGGCGAAGGCGCGCTTGGCGAGCCCGTCGAACCGCTGGGGCTCGTGCGCGGCAAGGGCTTCGTCGACCTGGGCCCGCAGGCCAGCAGCCGAATCGAGGCGGTTGGCCACCTCGCCCAGCTCCTCCAGCACGGTCCCGGGGACGATTTCCGAGCCGAACGCGGCCAACAGCAACGGTTTCCCGATCGCGGCACCGTACAGGCTGACCGAGCCGTGATCACCCACCACGAGGTCCGAAGCGATCATTGTGGCGTGCCAGCCCCTCGTCGGTGGGACCAGCAGGAGTCCGCCCGCCACCGCGTTGTGCATCCGGCGTCGCAGATCCCAGTCGGAGTGCCAGGTCCACACGTTGGGGTGCGCGACGGCGGCCACCCGGTACTCGTCGGCGGGCAGCTCCGCGAGCAGCTGTTCGGGCAGCGTCCGCCACGTCCCCAGCGCCGACTGCTCGCCCCACGTCGATGTGATCATCACCAGCCGCTGGTCGTCGGCGACGCGCAACGCCTTGCGGTAGTGCGCGCGCAACGGCTCGCCCGCGATCAGCGCGTCATAGCTGGTGTCACCGCCCAGCACGGTGCTCCCGGCGGTTTCGGAGCAGGCGTCGGCCAGCTGCTCCGCCTGCTCCGGATGCGTCACCAGGTGCCAGATCCGCCTGTCCCGCAAGCGGTGCGCGGGCACGAGCCCGGACAGCCGCGTGCCGTCGCCCTCGGAGTCCGGGACGAGCTTGTGGAAGCCGATCCCGTGCGGCAGCACCAGCACCGGCACCTGGCGGTCGAGGTGCTCCAGGTCGACGTTCTCGCTCGCCGTGATCACCAGGTGGTAGCGGGTGCGCGGCACGTCCTCCCACGCGACGAACTTGGAGTACAGGCCGTTGATCAGCTCGACGGCGCCCGCGGAGAATCGCGAGGTCTCGTTGACGGTGAACACGATCTGCACGCGCGTGTCGCCGAGGAAGGCCTCCAGCGCTTCGAGCAGCCTGATCGCCGAGGTCAGCGTGCGCGCGACCGCCAGGACCGTGGGCTCGTCGCCGAAGGTGCCCCAGCGGCGCGCGTCCCGCTCGGCGGTGCGAGGGCTATCGCCCACGTCCACCCCGATCCGATGCGCCCGCACCCGACCATCCTGGCCACAACCGCGACGCGGCGCTCAGCGGCCTCCGGGCCTCCGGGCCTCCGGGCCTCCGGGCCTCCGGGCCTCCGGGCCTCCGGGCCTCCGGGCCTCCGGGCCTCCGGGGCAATTGTTGATCTTAGTCGGTGCCGGGCGGGACCGGGGTCGCGGGGTGTGCTGCCGCGCATGGTCCTCGTCCGCTCTTCCGCCGTGTCCGCAGTGGGTGTCAGCAGGGACTCTAGTCACCGAGGATGACGCAGGAGCGCTCGGTCCAGCGATTTTGCGCGCGAGAACGCTCCGGGAACGGGTCGAAAGCATGAAGACGGCCGCTGTCGCCGCACGCCATGCTTGTCTGCCGCAGATCCGCTGGCGAAAGGACCGCGCGTGTTCGGACGACGCAGGCTCACCGTCCTGATCGGACTCCTCGTGCTCTGCCTCGCGGGTGCGACGGTGTCCGCCGCAGCACCAGGGCGCGGCGCGGAGTGGACGAGCTGGCAGAAGGACCTCGCGGGGAGCAGGCACAACGCTGCCGAGCGCAAGATCACCGAGCGGACGGTCGGCGACCTGAAGCTCAAGTGGGCCTTCGGTTTCGAAAAGATCGGCATGTTCACCTCGCACAGCCAGCCGGCGATCACCGGCGGGACGATGTACTTCGGCGGGCCGGACGGGTTGTTCTACGCGCTGGACGCGAAGACCGGCGCGACGAAGTGGACCTTCGAGCTGCGGACGGTCGACCCGGAGCGCCGCCTGCCGGTGGTGCGCAACAGCCCCGTGGTGGTGGGCGACCGGGTCTACTTCGGCGATCTGCGCGGCTACATGTACGCGTTGAAGGCCAGCACCGGCGCGCTGGTGTGGGCGAACCGGATCGACGAGCACGCGCAGGCGCTGCTCACCAGCTCGCCGATCCACTTCGCGGGCCGGCTCTACGTGGGCGTCTCCAGCAACGAGAGCTCAGCCGACGCGGACTACCCGTGCTGCACCTTCCGCGGCCAGTTCGCCGCGATCGACGCCGCCACCGGCAAGGTGCTGTGGCGCCACTACACGGTGCCGGAGCCGAAGGCCGTCGGCACGTGGCCGAGCGGGGCCACCCGGTTCGAGCCCTCGGGCGCGGCGGTCTGGGCCTCGCCGTCGGTCGACCCCGCGACGGGGACCGTGTTCGTGGGCACCGGGCAGAACTACACGGGCACCGCGGGCGACAGCGACTCCGTCCTCGCGCTGGACGCGTTCACCGGCAAGGTCCGCTGGAAGCGCCAGATGACGCACCCGGACACGTGGCGACTGATCTGCGTCGACCCGAGCGCGCCGCCCGGGCACTGCCCCGGCATGGAGAACGGCACGGCGCTGGACTACGACATCGGCTCGCTGGGCAACATCTTCACGGTCAAGGGCCGCACGCTCATCGGCATCGGGCAGAAGAGCGGCGTCTACCACGTGCTCGACGCGCGCACCGGCGAGTTCGTCTGGCAGCGGCAGCTGGCCAAGCCGGAGCCGAACGACCTCGGCCAGTCCGGCATCCTGTGGGGCGGCAGCTACGACGGCCAGCGGCTCTACGTGGCCACCAACGACGCCAAGCCCGGAGCGCTGCACGCGCTGGACCCGGCGACCGGCGCGCTGCTCTGGAAGACGCCCAACCCGGCCAACGGGTGCAGCTGGGGCGGCTCCGCCAACTACCCGGACGAGTGCATTCTGGCCAATCGGCCCGCGGTCACCACGACGCCCGGCGTGGTCTACGAGGGCAGCGCCGACGGCAAGATGCGGGCCTACTCGGCGCGCGACGGCCGGGTGCTGTGGGAGTACGACACCGTGCGGGAGTACCAGGGGGTCAACGGGATCACCGCTCGGGGCAGCGGGGTCTCGGCGGCGGGCGGAGCGGTCGTGGTCGACGGGATGGTCTACATCCACTCCGGCTACCACCCGGACTACGGCAACGACAAGGGCCACGTCCTGCTGGCGTTCGGTCTCTGAGGCCGATCTACCATTCCGCGGGTGACCGCCTACGACGATCTTGACGGCTTCGAGCACCTGGACACCTCCACCCTGGCGCCGCGCCAGCAGCAGATCCTGGCCACGATCAGGGACTGGGCGCAGCGCCACGGCTACTCGCCCAGCACGCGCGAGATCGGCGATGCGGTCGGCCTGCGCTCCTCCTCGTCGGTGTCCAAGCACCTGGCGGCCTTGGAGGAGCGGGGTTTCCTGCGGCGCGGCGACACCGTGTCCCGGCCGATGGACGTGCGGCTGTTCCTGCGCTCCGGAGCACCCGCGCGCCAGGCCGCCGGTGACTCGGTGAGCGTGCCCGTCGTCGGTGACATCGCGGCGGGAGCCCCGATCACGGCGGAGGAGCACCTCGACGACACGTTGACGCTGCCCCGCGAGCTGACCGGGCGCGGCAACGTCTTCGGCCTCAGGGTGCGCGGTGACTCGATGGTCGACGCGGCGATCTGCGACGGCGACATCGTGGTGGTGCGCCAGCAGAACGAGGCCCACTCCGGCCAGATCGTCGCCGCGATGATCGACGAGGAGGCCACGGTCAAGGTCTACCGCCGTCGCAACGGCCACGTGTACCTGGAGCCCCGCAACGACGCCTACGAGGTGATCGACGGGGACCGCGCCGTGGTGCTCGGCATCGTCGTGTCCGTGCTGCGCAGCGTCTGAGCCTCAGCCGGGGGCGCGCGCGAAGAGCACGCACCCCGCCAGTCGGCCGTCCGGGTCGAGCACCGTCTCCGCGTCGATCGTGAACCCCGCCTCGCGCAGCCAGTCCGCGACCCGGGCGGGTGGGCGCAGGTGGACCAGCACGTTCATCGGGTGGCCGCCGTAGCCCTCCGTCTTGTGCCGCGCCTCGTCGCCGACGTGGAACCCCAGCAGCACCCGGCCTCCGGGCCTCAGCACGCGCCGGAAGCCCGCGAACACCCCGGGAACGAGGTCGTCGGGGATGTGGATCAGCGACCACCAGGCGATCAGCCCGGCCAGCGAGTCGTCCGCCAGGTCCAGCTCCGTCATGGAGCCGACCTCGAAGCGCGCGTCCGGGTGCTCGGCGCGCGCGATCTCGACCATCGCGGGGGAGAGGTCGATCCCCGTCGCGTCCACGCCGAGTCCGCGCAGGTGCGCGGTCACGTGCCCGGGCCCGCACCCCACGTCCGCGACCGGGCCGCCACCGTCGGAGCGGATCAGCTCGGCGAAGGCCGCCAGCGCCGAGATCAGGTGCGGCAGCTCGGTGAGCTTGTCGCGCAACAGCTCCGTGTAGCTCGCCGCGACCGTGTCGTAGGAGGTTCGGGTGTCCTCCAGCCAGTCAGCGCTCACAGCTGCTTGATCCGGGCCCTCAGGAGGCAGAACTCGTTGCCCTCCGGGTCGGTCAGCACGTGCCACCGCTCCTGGCCCGTCTGGCCGATGTCGGCGGGGCGCGCGCCCAGGGCGAGCAGGCGCTCCAGCTCGGCGTCCTGGTCACGGTCGGTGGGGTTGACGTCGATGTGCAGCCGTGACTTCCCGGGCTCCGGCTGCTCGCGGTAGCTCAGGACGATCGTCGGCTGCGGGCCGCCGAAGCCCTCGCGCGGGCCGATCTCCAGCGTGCCGTCGTCCTCCTCGCTGAGCACCACGAAGTCCAGGACCTCGCACCAGAACCGCGCCAGCAGTTCGGGATCGCGGCAACCGAGCACGAGTTCACTGATGCGACACGCCATGCCGTGACCGTACTTCACCGGGCGAGCGCGGTCGGGCCCCGAACGCACTGAAGCCCCATCCCTGAAAAGGAATGGGGCTTCAGACCAGTTGCACTGGTGGGCGATACAGGGATTGAACCTGTGACCTCTTCCGTGTCAAGGAAGCGCTCTCCCACTGAGCTAATCGCCCGAGGCGGAGGCGGGAATCGAACCCGCGTACAGGGCTTTGCAGGCCCTTGCCTAAGCCACTCGGCCACTCCGCCGATGCTCTGGGATCGTAACCCCGGAGAATTCAGTCGACCCGGACGAGGGGCCTTCCGAGCGGATGACGGGATTCGAACCCGCGACCCTCACCTTGGCAAGGTGATGCGCTACCACTGCGCTACATCCGCGTGCTGCC
Organism: Allokutzneria sp. NRRL B-24872; assembly: GCF_002155965.1. Lineage (GTDB taxonomy): Bacteria > Actinomycetota > Actinomycetes > Mycobacteriales > Pseudonocardiaceae > Allokutzneria. Next base: position 10,233 of record NZ_MUMH01000011.1, on the reverse strand, counting down.
CGGCTGGGGAGACGGTGTTCGATCTTGCGTTTCCCGTCGCCGTGGCGATGCCGAAACACTATCCGACACCGTCCGCCGGGATCAAATCGGGGTGGTCCTTCGCTGTTGTACTGCCGCTGACCTGTGAGAACGCCGATTCAGCTGAGATCGTTGGACTGCAGGTGGCTGAGCGCGTCGTCGACGCTGACCCACAGGTTCTCGTTGCCGGGGACGATCAGGTCGTAGGTCCGGTCCAGGAAGTCGGCCAGCTCCTGCGCGGCCGCCTCGAACATCGCGTGGCCGGAGGGGGAGCTGAGTTCGATCACCACGACCTCGGGGTCGTCGACGGCCGGGCGGATCCGGACGTCGCCCTCGCCCGCGGCGGCGATCAGGCCGTCGGCGAGCAGGTCGCGGGCGAAGACCCACTCGACCCAGCCGGCCCGGCCGGTGCGGAACGCGGCCACCACGGCGTAGGGGTCGCGGGTGTCGTAGCGGAGCTCGACCTGGACGGGGACCGCCGGACTGCGGGGCGCCAGGAGGTCGAAGACCGCCGTGGAGCGCAGAGTCACGTGGTCGTTACGCATTGTTGCCGCCTCTCGTGCTGTCTGCCGCTCAAGTGAACGACGGAACGACATAGTTGTGACGCGAATGTGGCCCTTCGCGCTCGCCTGTCGCTCATAGATCACCCGTACGGGGCAGAACTTCTTCGGTGGGCAACCGTTGGACTGCGCTCCGTAATCGGTCACCCGACACATCCGGGGGTGCCGTGGCCAACTCCGGGTCGGTGCGGACCGGCGCTGTGGCGCCGGGCCGGGAACGGCCCCGCTGGCGTACCGGTGCTACCCGTCGTGCGTGAGGAATCGGGTACCCCGGCGGCGCGGCGGCCCCACGCTAACACCGGAGAACCGGCAGCGGACCCCGCCGGAGGGGTGAGGTCCATCGAAGGTCTTGTCGACCGCCCGAAAGGGCGATGACCTGCGGCGCGGCGGGCTGTAGCCGGGCGGTGGCTGACCGTGACGGCGCAGCGCCGTCACGCGAGGGGGACCCCCGTTTTTGTTCTTGGGCGCGGGCTGTGTAATGTTTGCACCGCACCGCGAGGGCGGGGCACGAGAACACGCGAGAACAACTGAATTCCCGGGCGATTAGCTCAGCGGGAGAGCGCTTCGTTCACACCGAAGAGGTCACAGGTTCGATCCCTGTATCGCCCACCAGCAGTCCAGAGGCTCCGGACGGTTCACCCGTTCGGAGCCTCTGTCTCAGACAGCTGGCTCCCATGCGGTACCCGCGCACCACGCGAGGGCGATTAGCTCAGTGGGAGAGCGCTTCCTTGACACGGAAGAGGTCACAGGTTCAATCCCTGTATCGCCCACCAGTTCCATGCACTGGTCACAGGCCCCGCTCGTCGAATCCGACGGGTGGGGCCTGCTCCGTTGGGGCGACGCGCACGGCGAGAGGGCGACGACCGCGATGGCGCGGTCGTGCTCCTGCTCGGGTCCTGATTCAGAACCCCTAGCCCGCGCTCTGCACCACCACCGCTGCGACTTTGTCCACGACCGAGCACGGGGACAGCGACTGCGCCGATGTTCCACCTGCGGCCGTTTTGGTGGGTTGCAGCTTGACGCCGATGAGGTGGCCGGAGCTGGTGCCCTTGGGCTCCGAGGGCCTGTAGTTGAGGGAGAGCGCGCAATGTTCCGGCATGCCCGGGAAGAGGTTCTTGTTGAGCCGGATGCCGCTGAGGCCCGCGATGGTCACCGCCGGGGTTTCCGCGCTGACCGCTTGCTCGACGTTGCGGTGGAAGTCCAGTCCCAGGTCGTAGCTGTAGGCATCGCCCGGCTTGGTCAGGATGATGTTGCAGGCGTAGGGCGTCGAGCGTTGGACCCGGTCCACCGTCCAGCCGGGGAACTCCGCGAGTGCCTGCTGCTGGGCTGCGCAGGGGTCCTTGCCCAGCAACGACTTCCCCGTGGGAGGGGCGGTGCGGACCGGGAACGAGAGCAGCTTCGCCGCGATCGCCCCGGTGTAGGCCAAGGTATCGGCGCACGCGTCGGCCCAGGTGTTCTTCTGCCCTTGCTGCCTGGAGGACTTGTAACCGTCGATGATGAAGGCGTACCCGCTTTCGGCGATCGGCAGGCGGTAGGTGCAACCGGAGTCGATCAGCTGCTTCTCGGAACGGAAGACCCTGTGCTCGCCGGCCCGCTCCTCGACGTCCCGGTCCCGCAACCTGTCGATCTCGGTGTAGATCCTGGTCGAGATCTCGAAGCGGTAGGTCGGAGCGTTCGGGTCGGCATCACTCGAGAAGATCTTGCAACCGGTCAGGCCGGGGCCCGCGGCGGTGCTCTGTTTGGGGCCGTACTTCTTCAGGGGCTCCGGGTCCAGCGCCAAGCACAGGTCCGCGGCGCGGAACTTGGCCATCAGCGCGGCGCTCTCCGGCAACGACGCCACCCGCAGCGTCTCCTCGAGGACGCTCTTCGAGGAGATCTCGCGCGGAACACTGGACACCGTGGTCGGCGGCGGTGCGCTCCCCGGCTGGGCAGAGCCGACCACGACGGACGCGCATCCGGCGAGACACAGCGTCACGACCGCGACCGCGGCCGCGGCTCGAAAAGAGGACGTGTTCATTTCGGGAGCCTCACCTAGTCGAATCCAGTTGCGAACCGCCGGAAGATCGTCGCCCGGTTCAGCAGCGGTACAGCTGGGACGAGACAGTAGCAACGCGGGTTCCCAGCACCACGCACTTCATCCGCGATATCGCCACGGAGACAATGCTGCAAAGGCGTTCGAGAAAAGCGCTTCTGTCAATGAGTTTCACGGTGACGAAGTCAGCTCCGGGGTGATCACGCGAACCTGGCGACCACCTCTCGGCCGGTGCGTTGCAGCTGTTCGTCGTCGACGATGCCGCCGTACCGTCCGCCACGGCGCGGAAGTGCCAGCTGGGCGAGGAGTTCCGGGAGTGCGGGGGCGGCGGCGGGCCCCATCCGGTCCAGGCAGGTCACGACGAAGTTCCCGGTCGCGGGGTTCAGCGCCCATGCCTGCAGCAGCGTGTCCAGCACGCTCTCCTCGCCCGCGATGGCCCACAGGGCGGACGCGGCGTGGACGCGGACCCACTCGTAGTCGTGCGTCAGCAGATCCCTGAGCCGAGGCACGACGGCGGTGGCAGGAGGGCCGATCTCGCTGAGCACGTTCGCCGCGTCCATCATCTCCGCGGTGTTGCCTTGGCGCAGAAGGTCGTGCAGCAGTGGCACCACGTCGGTGTGGTCGCGGCCGATGGCCCACAGCGCTGCGATCGCGCTGGAGCGCACCTGGTCGTCGGTGGTGAGGCTCCGGATCGTGTCCACAGTGGACGCCGCGTCGGGGCCGAAGGCGCTCACCGCGGCGAGCGCGGCGCGGGTGGTGGACGACACGCCTTGCCGGACCGCCGATCCGAGGGTCGTCGTCAACACGGGCAGTGCCGCCGGATCACCGAGTTCGGCCAGGCTGCGCAGGATCGTCGAGGCGGTCGACTCCCATCTGGGGTCGGTGAGCTCCACATCGGCCAGGCGCCTGCCGAGCATCGGCACCAAGCGGTCGGCGGCAGCCGTCATCTTTCCGGTGACCTGTACCGCCCGCCACGCGTCGACGTCGTTGTCGAGGGCCAGCAACAGGCTCGGCATGGCCCGCGGATCGCCGAGGCGCGCCAGCGCCTGGACCCCTTCCTGGTGTGCGCGGCGGAGGTGCGGGTTCGGCGATGCCCACGCGGCCGGCCCGGTTTCGGAGGCCGCGGGTGTCGGTGGGCCTGGTGCCCGACCGGGACGACAAGGTGACCGGGGTCGACTTCCTCAGGTTCTTCGGTCGCCCAAGGGAAAGCGTCGTCGTCGCGTACGACTGGTCGGGTGGGGGCAAACACCTCACTCGGCTCACCTTGCGGGCGCCGGGTCTGCACGGTGTGCAGGCGCACCGGGTGAAGCTCGGTGGCCGTGCGGCGGTCCTCGGCGCGGGAGAACGTTCCTGGGACTGGGCCGCTCCAGTATTCGCGTGAGTCCTCCATCGAGGACGACGAACTGCTTCGACTGCCGGACCTGACTCCGCTGGTGCCGATACCGGTGCCGCGGCGTGGCACGAGTGCTCAGTACACGCGATCGGAGCTCAGCGCCGAGCCGGTGCGCTCGCCGCGGCTTGTCGTGCCGGGGAGGTGCCCGTGCTCGGTGACTTCGGAACCTGGCGCACGCCACCTGCGCTCGCGTCCGCTCCACCCGGCTTCGCGCGGGCGTGGCGGGAACTGCCGGAACGCTTTCGGGCAGGCCGGTTCCTGGTCTGAGCCGCCGAAACGCGCTCTACGCGTCGAGGTGGCGGCTCAGGACCTCGGCCTCGGCGTGGAGTCGGGCGGCGGCGTCAGCGAGGCCGCGTTGCGCGTACTCGGCAGCGGCGGTCGTGCGTTCGCGGACCTCGTTCTCGACGACGGCCCGAACGTCGGCCTCGGTGAGGTCGCGGCGCTGGGCCTCGGTCGCGCCAACGCCCGCGGAGGCGCCGGCGAAGTGCTCGTCGCCGGTCACGCGCTGGTGCTCGAGGGGGACGGCCTCGGCGTTGTCGATCGCCGAGAGGGCCGACCGCAGCGCGGCGACGGCGACGCGGTCCCGGGCCTTGAGGGCGGCGGTGAGGGAGTCTCGGAGAGTGGCGCGCATGGGGTGATCATCCACCTGCGCGGTGACCTTCGCTGTTCGCCTTGGTGTGAAACGGATTGCTCACTCCCGGAGCGAGGCAATACCAACTACCCCCGGAGTCGCGCTCGAGCGCGCGACACGATCTTGGGGGCTCCACAAGGTGAAGAGAATCCGAAGCGCGGCGGCCGTCCCGGCCGTCGCCGCGTTACTGCTCGCCGGGTTCACCCCGGCGCTGGCGAACGAGAATCCGCTCAACTCCACGGGAATCCCGGCCCGCTACACCAACCAGGTGCTCGACTGGCACCGCTGCTCGGTGGAGGAACTGGGCACCGCGCCGCCGCCCGGCTCCGAGCACATGGAGTGCGCGACCCATCTGACCCCGCGCGACTGGAACAAGCTCAGCGACACCCGTGACCTGACGATCGCGATCAGCAGGCTCCCGGCGACCGGCCAGGCCGCCGACTCGTTGCTGATCAACCCGGGCGGACCGGGCGCGGAGGGGCGGATCTACCCGGCTCGCCTGCGCTACCAGGACCGGCTGCTGGCCAGCCAGGAGGTCATCGGCTTCGACCCGCGCGGGACCGGGCGCAGCACCAGCATCAGCTGCGGCGGCGCGCTCGACGGGCCGGAGCAGTTCGACCCGCGCAACCGCGACGCGAAGAACCTCGAAACGATCCTGGACGCCACCGACAAGGCCGCCCAGCTCTGCATGGAGCGCGCGGGTGATCTCGGCCCGCTGATGAACACCGGCCAGACCGTGCGCGACATCGACCTGCTCCGCGTGCTGCTCAAGCGCCAGAAGATCAACTGGCTCGGGTACTCGGCGGGCGCGTGGATGGGCGCGCACTACGCGACGGCGTTCCCGAGCCGGGTCAAGCGCGTGCTGCTGGACTCGCCGGTGGAGTTCACCACCAGCTGGGAGCGGGCATTCGCCTGGCAGCCGCTGGGCTTCGAACGGCGCTGGCGGCAGGACTTCCTGCCGTGGATGGCCAAGTACGACAAGGTCTACGGCTTCGGCAGCACCGCCGAGGCGGCCAGGCAGACCTTCGAGACGGTCCGCGCCGCGCTGGGCGTGCGCCCGGTGAAGTACAACGGCTTCACCGTGAACCCGAACATCCTGGACTCCATCGCGGCCGAGGGCATCTACGGCAAGCGCCAGTTCCACGGCACGGCCACCACACTGGTCGACATCCGCAAGCTGACCCAGCAGAGCACCTCCGAGAAGGAGAAGGCCGAGGCCGCGCTGCGCGTCAAGGCGGCGGTCGAGACCAAGGACGTCGAGACCCGGCTCATGCCCGGACAGGGCTCGCTGCCGGGCGCGCCGGACTCCTACCCGACCAACTTCTGGACGGTCCGCTGCAACGAGGGCCCGTGGCCGGGTGACCGCGCGAGCGTGGTGCGCCAGTCCCAGGACCACCTCGACAAGCAGCAGACGCTGGTCGGCGGGAAGTGGATGGTGCAGCCGTGCATCTTCTGGCGCAAGCCGCCGCTGACCCTGCCGAAGGTCGACGGCCGCGGTCTGCCGCCGACGCTGATCGTGCAGTCCGTGCACGACCCGGCGACGGCCATCGAGGGCACCCGGCGCGCGCACGCGGCGTTCGCGGGCTCCCGGATGATCACCGTCACCGATGAGGGCGACCACGGCCTCTACGCCGCGAACCCGGCCGTCGGGAACCCGGACCTGGACAAGGTCATCAACCAGTACCTGATCGACGGCGTCGTGCCGCCGAACATGACCGTCCCCGGCTCCCCGCTCCCGCCGCCGCCCGGGTCCTGACCCCTGGCACGACCACACGACGCGGCCCCGCCGAGCAGTCGCCCGGCGGGGCCGCGTGGTGTCCGGAGCCGATCAGCAGAGCTTGCCGGTCGCGGCGGGCATGGTGATCACGAAGCCCGCGTCGCCGAAGTACTTGTCCTCGTTCGGACCCACGCAGAAGAGGTGCACTCCTGTGATCTGGAAAACGGCCCTGACCTCGACCGACGAGCCGTCGCTCGTGCAGTGGCGGTACCGGACCTCGCCGTCCTTCTTGTAGCCGCCGCACTCCTGCTGGGCGGGGGAGGCGTTCGCCGGGACGGACGCGAGGACACCGCTCAGGGCGAGGACGCCGATCGCGAGGGCAGAGCTCAGACGGGGCACAGGCACTCCTTCACTTGATCAAGAGCTTCGACCATCGCCCCGCGGCGACCGTCCGGCAACCGCTTCGCACCTGCGTGAAAGCGAGCGGTTTTCGCCTGTGGCGCGCGGAAATTCGGTGGCGGCGGCACGATCGGGTGCTCTACACACAGCTCCTGTGATCGACCGTGCCGCGATAGCTGACAGACCAACCTTGTTCGGATCGCGGGTCGCGCTCGTCCCGCTCGGGCCGGAGCACGCCGACGACGCCTTCGCCGCCACCAAGGACCCCGAGGGCCGCAGGCTGACCGGGACCCACCGCGAGTTCACCCTCGAAGTCCTCCAGCGGTGGTGCGAGAGCAGGGCCGAGCAGACCGACCGCGTCGACCTCGCCGTCATCGACCGCGCCACCGGGAGCTACGTCGGCGACCTGGCGCTCAACGAGATCGACTTCGACAACCTCTCCGCCAGCTACCGGATCGCGCTCACCAGCGGCGCCACCGGACGGGGCCTGGGCACCGAGGCGACCAGGCTGGTGCTCGCCTACGCCTTCGAGCGGATCGGCCTGCGCCGGGTGCAGCTGGAGGTCTACGACTTCAACCCGAGGGCGCTGGCCTGCTACCGCAAGTGCGGCTTCGAGATCGAGGGCACGATGCGCGACGCGCTGCGCTGGGAGGGGCAGTGGCACGACGCGCACCTGATGGCGGCACTCGCACCTACGGCTCAGCTGCTGCGGCACGGCGGATAACATCTGGGTTTCCAGCGTTAGCCGTTCTGAGGAGTTCCCGTGTCCGAGCCCCAACCGGTCGTCTCGCTTCCCGCGCGTGTGACGGTCCCGGCGGGGACCACCGCCGGCCAGGCCCTCCGCGAGGTCGGCGCGTCCAACAAGGGGCCGCAGGCGGTCGTCGTGGTCCGTGACGCCGACGGCGCGCTGCGCGACCTGGCCTGGGCGCCGGAGACCGACACCGAGGTCGAGCCGGTCACCGCCGACTCCGACGACGGCCGCAGCGTCATCCGGCACTCGTGCGCGCACGTGCTCGCCCAGGCGGTGCAGGAGCTGTTCCCCAAGGCCAAGCTGGGCATCGGCCCGCCGGTCAAGGACGGCTTCTACTACGACTTCGACGTGGACACCCCGTTCACGCCCGAGGATCTGACCGCGCTGGAGAAGCGCATGAAGCAGATCATCAAGGGCGCGCAGCGGTTCTCCCGCCGTCGCTTCGACTCCGTCGACGAGGCCAAGCTCGAGCTGGCCGACGAGCCGTACAAGCTCGAACTGGTGGACATCAAGTCGGACGTGGACACCTCCGAGGTGATGGAGGTCGGCGGCGGCGAGCTGACGATCTACGACAACCTCGACCCGCGCTCCGGCGACCGGATCTGGGCCGACCTCTGCCGCGGCCCGCACGTGCCGACCACCAAGTACATCCCGGCGTTCAAGCTGATGCGCAGCGCCGCGGCGTACTGGCGGGGCAGCGAGAAGAACCCGCAGCTCCAGCGGATCTACGGCACCGCGTGGGAGACCACCGAGGCGCTGGAGCTGCACCTGGAGCGGCTGGCCGAGGCCGAGCGCCGCGACCACCGCAAGCTCGGCGTGGAGCTGGACCTGTTCAGCTTCCCCGACGAACTGGGCTCGGGCCTTGCGGTCTTCCACCCCAAGGGCGGCGTCGTCCGCCGCGAGCTGGAGGACTACTCGCGGGCGCGGCACGAGGAGTCCGGCTACGAGTTCGTCAACACCCCGCACATCTCCAAGGGCGGGCTGTTCCACACCTCCGGGCACCTGCCGTACTACGCGGACACGATGTTCCCGCCGATCCAGTTCGAGGGCGAGGACTACTTCCTCAAGGCCATGAACTGCCCGATGCACAACCTGATCTTCCGCTCGCGCGGGCGGTCCTACCGCGAGCTGCCGCTGCGGCTGTTCGAGTTCGGGACGGTCTACCGCTACGAGAAGTCCGGCGTGGTGCACGGCCTGACCCGCGTGCGCGGCCTGACCATGGACGACTCGCACATCTACTGCACCAAGGAGCAGATGCCGGGCGAACTGCGCTCGCTGCTCAAGTTCGTGCTCGACCTGCTCGCCGACTACGGCCTCAGCGACTTCTACCTGGAGCTGTCCACCCGCGACGACTCGCCGAAGTTCATCGGCGACCCGCAGGAGTGGGAGGACGCGACCGAGACGCTGCGCCAGGCCGCCGAGGACTCGGGCCTGGAGCTCGTGCCCGACCCGGGCGGCGCCGCCTACTACGGGCCGAAGATCTCCGTGCAGGCCAAGGACGCCATCGGCCGGTCGTGGCAGATGTCGACCATCCAGCTGGACTTCAACCAGCCCAAGCGCTTCGAGCTGGAGTACACGGCCTCCGACGGCTCGCGGCAGCAGCCGATCATGATCCACCGCGCGCTGTTCGGCTCCATCGAGCGCTTCTTCGGCGTGCTCACCGAGCACTACGCGGGCGCGTTCCCGGCGTGGCTCTCGCCCGTGCAGGTGGTCGGCATCCCGATCGCCGACGAGCACGTCCCGCACCTGGAGTCGGTGGCGGACGCGTTGCGCGGCAAGGGTGTCCGCGTCGAGGTCGACTCGTCGGACGGGCGGATGCAGAAGAAGATCCGCAACCACACCATGCAGAAGGTGCCGTTCATGCTGCTCGCGGGCGGCAAGGACGTGGAGGACGGATCGGTGTCCTTCCGCTTCCGCGACGGCGGCCAGATCAACGGCGTCTCCGTGCAGGACGCGGTGCGGGCCGTGGTGGAGTGGATCACGCGCAGGGAGAACACCTCGCCGAGCGCGGAGACCTTCGCCGCGGTGCTCGGCTGAGATGAGCGCGGTGTTCGGCGGCGGCGGCCCGGAACTGTCCGAACAGGACGGGATCGGGATTCCCGATGCCCTGCAACGGTTGTGGACCCCGCACCGGATGTCCTACATCCGCGGCGAGAACAAGCCGAGCGAGTCCGATCGCGAGGTGTGCCCGTTCTGCCGGGTGCCCGATCTCGACGACTCCGACGGGCTGGTCATCGCGCGCGGGGAGCTGGTCTACGCCGTGCTCAACCTCTACCCGTACAACCCGGGGCACCTGATGGTGCTGCCGTACCGGCACATCCCCGACTACACCGACCTCACCCCCGAGGAGACGGTGGAGCTGGCGGAGTTCACCCAGCGCGCGATGCGGGTGGTGCGCCGGGCGGCGGCACCGCACGGGTTCAACATCGGGATGAACCAGGGCACCGTCGCGGGCGCCGGCATCGCCGCCCACCTGCACCAGCACGTGGTGCCCAGGTGGGGCGGCGACGCGAACTTCATGCCCGTGGTGGCGCACACGAAAGTGCTGCCGCAGCTGCTCGGCGAGACCCGGGACCTGCTCGCCGGAGCGTGGGCCGAACACCCCTGACACACCCCGCCACACCCGCACCCCGCACCCCTCAACGCGCGCTGGTGCGGCTGAAAGCTCCCGTTTCGTACCGAAAGCGGGAAATAGAGCGCTCCCATTGGCCGCGTGGAGTACGAAACGGGTT
>NZ_MUMH01000109.1 GCF_002155965.1 Allokutzneria sp. NRRL B-24872 | reverse complement strand
CGGGGCTGTCCTCGTCGGCGGCGATGGCCCCGGCGAGCCGGGAAACACCGCGCAGCACGGCGTCGGGCGTCACGGCGCGCACCATGCGGCGGAACCGGGGCCCGCGCGAGAGCCCCTTGCCGCCGATCACGTGCTGGAGGAACACCTCGCGGATCGCGCGCCGCGCCGGGCCAGGAGCGAGTTCGCCGACGTCGGGCAGGACGTTGTCGGTCGGAACGACGGTGCGCTTGGTGGCGTGCAGAGTCGCCAGAGCCTCCTGCCCCGCCTGGACGTTCCCCGCGAGGACGACGGGGCAGCGCAGGCGGTTCGCGGCGATGCGGTGCGCGTTGTGCAACAGCACGCGGGTCTCGCCACCGTCCGTGCCGCCGACGAGCAGCACGACGTCGGGGCGGCTCTCGCGGAGCGCGCGAATCCCGGAGCCGTCGAGCTCCCCGGCGGCGACGTGCACGACCTTCGCGCCAGCGGACAGGGCGACGCGGTAGCCCGCCTCGGCACTGACCATGCGTTCCTGGCCGACGACCGCGAGGCGCAGCCCACCACCCGCGGAGGAGCAGACCAGCGCCCCAGCGGGATCACCGCCGACGGCCTCCGCGACCGCCGTGATGCCGTTCATCACCTCGGGTGGCGTGGTGCGGTGCTGAGCGGTGCCGAGCAGGCTCCCGTCGTGGCCGATCAGCGCGCCCTTCGTCCACGTCGAGCCGACGTCGAGGCAGAGAACGGAATTCATGCCCGCCAACGTACTTGGTTGGCACTCCAACTCTGACTGGTTCAGGCTGTCCGCATGCACAGGACCATCGGCGGAGTCCCCGTGAGCGCGATCGGCCTCGGTGAGTGGCCGCTGTCGGACTCCGGCCGCCCCGGCAGGCAGACGGCGCTGGCGACGATCCGCGCCGCGCTGGAGGCGGGGGTGACGCTGATCGACACGGCGGACGCGTACTGCCTCGACCACACCGACTTCGGCCACGGCGAGGAGTTGGTGGCGGAGGCCGTCGCTGGCCGCGAGGACGTGCTGATCGCGACGAAGGCCGGGTGCACGCGGGAGCACGGCGGCTGGGGGCTGAACGGGTCGCCGGAGTACCTGAAGAAAGCCTGCGACGCGTCGTTGCGGCGGCTCGACGTTGAGGCGATCGGGCTCTACCAGCTGCACGCGCCCGATCCTTCGGTGCCGCTGAGCGAATCGGCTGGCGCGCTCGGCGAACTGCTCGACGCCGGGAAGGTGCGCACGGTCGGAATGTCCAATGTGGACACCGCGCAGATCCGAGAAGCCAACGAGGCGCTGGGCGGGCGATTGGCCAGCGTGCAGAACGAGTTCTCTCCGCGCGTGCGCTCGTCGCGACCGGAGCTGGAGCTGTGCGACGAGCTGGGCATCGCGTTCCTGCCGTACAGCCCGCTGGGCGGAGTCGGGGCGGCGGGCCGGATCGGCGGCGCCTTCGCCGAGGTCGCGAAGGCGCACGGGGTGAGCCCGCAACGGGTCTGCCTGGCCTGGGAGCTGGCGCAGTCGCCGGTGGTGATCCCGATCCCGGGCTCGCGCAGGCCGACGACCATCCGCGACTCGGCCGCCGCGGCGCACCTGCGGCTGACCGAAGATGAGTTGACCACGCTGGACAAGGAGTGACATTGCAGCAGCGCAGGATCGGCACGATCTCCGTCTCCGCGATCGGCCTCGGCGGCATGCCGCTGTCGATGCCGCCCTCCGGCAAGGCGATGCCGACGCGGGAGCAGGCCATCGCGACCGTGCACGCCGCGCTGGACGCGGGGATCACCTTCATCGACACCGCCGACGCGTACGCGGTGACGACGGCGGAGTTCGGGCACAACGAGGAGCTGATCGCGGCGGCGCTGAAGGGCCGCGACGACGTCTTGGTCGCCACCAAGGGCGGGCACACCCGCACGCCCGACGACGGCTTCGACCTCGATGGCAGCCCGGAGTACCTGAAGCGGGCCTGCGAGGGCTCGCTGCGCAGGCTCGGCGTCGAGGCGATCGGCCTCTACCAGCTGCACCGACCGGACCCGAAGGTGCCGATCGAGGAGTCCGTGAGCGCGCTCGCGGACCTGCTGGACGAGGGCAAGATCCAGCTGGCCGGGGTGTCGAACTTCAACCCCGACGAGATCCGCTCCGCCAACAAGATCCTCGGCGGCCGCCTGGCCAGCGTGCAGAACGAGTTCTCGCCGCGCTTCCGGTCGTCCCTGCCGGAGCTGGAGCTGTGCGACGAGCTGGGCATCGGGTTCCTGCCGTGGAGCCCGCTGGGCGGCATGGGCGGGGCGGCCGGCCTCGGCTCACAGCACGCGGCCTTCGCCGAGATCGCCGCCGAGCGCGGGGTCAGCGCGCAGCAGGTCTGCCTCGCCTGGGAGCTGGCGCAGTCGGAGCGGGTGATCCCGATCCCCGGGTCCTCGCGCCCGGAGACCGTCCGCTCCTCGGTCGAGGCGGTCCACCTCGTCCTCAGCGAGGAGGAGCTGGCCCGCCTCGACGCGTGATCACTTCTTCGGCTTGGCGCGCATGCGGCCGATGATGCCGGTGTCGTAGTCACCGCTGAGGAACTCGGGGTTCTCCAGCAGTTCGGCGTGGAAGGCCAGGTTGGACTTCGGACCGACGATCGTGAAGTCCGCGACGGCCTTCCGCGCCTTCTCCAGCGCGTCCGCGCGGTCGGCGCCGATGAGCACGAGCTTGGCCATCAGCGAGTCGTAGTTCGGCGTCACCACGGTGTCCGGGCCGTAGCCGGAGTCCACGCGCACGCCGTCGCCCTCGGGCTCGACCCACTCGGTGATCGCACCGGGGCCGGGGAAGAAGCGCTTGGAGTCCTCGGCGTTGATCCGCAGCTCGATCGCGTGCCCGGTGGACTTGAGCGCGTCCACGTCGAAGCCCGGCTCCAGGCCCGCGGCCACGCGCAGCTGCTCCTCGACGAGGTCCACGCCGAAGATCGCCTCGGTGATCGGGTGCTCGACCTGGAGGCGGGTGTTCATCTCCAGGAAGAAGAACTCCTTGGTGGCGGGGTCGAGCAGGAACTCGACGGTGCCCGCGTTGCGGTAGTCCACTGCCTCGGCGGCGCGCACGGCGGCGGCGCACATGGCGGCGCGCAGCGCGGCGTCCACGGCGGGCGACGGGGTCTCCTCGGCCACCTTCTGGTTGCGGCGCTGCACGGAGCAGTCCCGCTCGCCCAGCGCGATGACGCGGCCGTCGTTGAGCCCGAGGACCTGGACCTCGACGTGGCGCACGCTCGGGAAGAAGCGCTCGACGAACACGCGGCCGTCGCCGAAGGTGCGCTCGGCGAAGGCGGTGACCTTCTCGAACTCCGCGCGCAGAGCGTCCACGGCGGCGGCGGTGGCCATGCCCATGCCGCCACCACCGGCCGAGGCCTTGATCATCACCGGATAGCCGACGCGCTCGGCCTCGGCCACGGCTTCGTCCACTGAGGACACGGCGTCGGCGGAGCCGGGGGCGACCGGGACACCGGCGGCGGCCATGGCGGCACGCGCGGCGACCTTGTCGCCCATCGCGGAGATCGCGGCGGCGCCGGGGCCGACCCAGGCGATGCCCGCCTCCTGCACGGCGCGGGCGAAGTCGGTGTTCTCCGACAGGAAGCCGTAGCCGGGGTGCACGGCCTTGGCGCCGGTGGAGCGCGCGGCCGCGAGGACCTTCTCGGCGTTGCGGTAGGACTCGCCGATCGGGGCGCCGCCGAGCAGCACCGCCTCGTCGGCCTCGCGGACGAAGGGCAGGTTCGCATCGACGTCGGAGTGGACGGCGATGGTCCTGATGCCGAGCCTGCGAGCGGTGCGCAGGACCCGTCGGGCGATCTCACCGCGGTTGGCGACGAGAACGGATTCGAACATCGGTGCTCCTCGTGGGATCGATGAACAAGACGGCCGGGGCCGCCCACGCAGATTACGTGGACGACCCCGGCCGGTCGTTGTTCAGACCAGAGGTCAGGTCAGGAGTCGGACTTCTCCGACGCCGTCGTCTTCTCACCGAGCTGGACCTCGCGCGAGCGCAGCACCGAGTGGCGGGCGCCGTAGGCGAAGTACACGACCACGCCGAGCGCCATCCAGATCAGGAACCGGACCCAGGTCAGCGCCGTGAGGTTCAGCATCAGCCACAGGCAGGCGAGGATCGCCAGGATCGGCACCAGCGGGACCATCGGGGCGCGGAAGCCGCGCGGCAGCTCCGGGTGGGTCTTGCGCAGCACCAGCACACCGGCGGAGACCAGCACGAAGGCGAACAGCGTTCCGACGTTGACCATCTCTTCGAGGGTGCCGGTCGGGAAGAAGCCCGCCGCGATCGCCACGACGATGCCGACCAGAACCGTGGCGCGGACCGGGGTGCCGCGGTTGCCGGTGACGGCGAGACCGCGCGGGATCAGGCCGTCGCGGGACATCGCGAACAGCACCCGGCTCTGGCCGAGCAGCAGCACCATGACCACCGTGGTCAGGCCGGCGAGGGCACCGACCGCGATGATCTGCGACCAGTTGATCCCGAGCCAGTTGATGCCCGCGTCGGAGAAGGCCGTCGCCAGGTTCGCGCGGACCGCCTCGCCGTTGGGGCCGACCTTGTTCTTCAGCTCGGTGTACGGCCGGATACCGGTGATCACCAGCGAGACCGCCACGTAGAGCACGGTGACGATGGCCAGCGAGCCCAGGATGCCGCGCGGCACGTTGCGCTGCGGGTTCTTGGTCTCCTCCGCCGTGGTGGCCACGATGTCGAAGCCGATGAAGGCGAAGAACACCAGCGCCGCGCCCGCGAGCATGCCGTAGACGCCGAACTGCGAGGACTCCACGCCGGAGATCAGCGAGAACAGCGACTGCTCAAGACCGCTGCCGTGCCCGGAGGCCGCGGCCTCGGCGGCGGGCGGGATGAACGGCGAGTAGTTGTCGGTGTTGATGTAGCCGATGCCGACGGCGATCACCAGCAGCACCACGAACACCTTGATGGCGGTGATGACCTGGCTGACCCGCGAGGACATCTTGGTACCGAGGGCGAGCAGCACGCTGAGCGCGACCACGATCAGCACCGCGCCCCAGTCGAAGTCGAGCCCGCCGATCGACACGGTGGTCGAGGTGTTCAGGCCGAAGGAGCCCATCACCGTCTGGAGGTAGCTCGACCAGCCCTTGCCGACGACCGCTGCCGCGAGCGCGAACTCCAGGATCAGGTCCCAGCCGAGAATCCACGCCACGAACTCGCCGAAGGTCGCGTACGAGTACGTGTACGCGCTGCCCGCGACCGGCACCGTGGAGGCGAACTCCGCGTAGCAGACGGCCGCGAGACCGCAGGCGATCGCGGCGAGCACGAAGGACACCGTGACCGACGGTCCGGTCAGGTTGCCCGCTGTGCTCGCGGCGAGCGTGAAGATGCCGGCGCCGATGACCACCGCGACACCGAAGACCGTGAGGTCCCAGGCGCTGAGGTCCTTGCGTAGCCGCGTCTCCGGCTCATCGGTGTCCGCAATGGACTGTTCGATGGTTTTCTTGCGCCACAGACCAGACACGCCGGTCCTCCTTGACCCCTCGACGTGGGCGTCCCTCGACAGACACCCGCGATGTGCGGGCACACTGTACTGAGGGGTCAAGGCCCCATAGCTGATTCGGGTGAAGATTTAGGGAAGGCTTAGGAAAAGATCTTCACTTGGCGTTCTGGGCGGCCGCCGAGCGGTCGATGTCGGGCTCCAGGTAGATCAGCCGGGCCTCGGGAACCTTGGCCCGCACGCGGTGCTCCGCGTCGTTGATGGCGTCGGCCACGTCGTCGATGCTCCTGGTGCCGATCAGCGAGATCTTCGCGGCGATCAGCAGCTCGTCCGGGCCGACGTACTGGGTGCGGACGTGCAGCACGCGGTCGACCTTGCCGGCCTGCAGCTCCTCGATGATCACGTTGAGCACGTCGGGGTTGGCGCCCTCACCGATCAGCAGGCTCTTGGTCTCGCCGATCAGGATGACCGCGATGACGCCGAGCAGGACACCGATGCAGATGGTGCCGATGGCGTCCCACGTCGGGTCGCCGGTGGCGTAGGTCAGGCCGACACCGCCGAGCGCGAGGATGAGTCCGAAGAGCGCGCCCGCGTCCTCCAGCAGCACCACGGGCAGCTCAGGGGTCTTGGCGCGGCGGATGAACTGCCACCAGGTGGCGTCGCCCTTGATGGCACGGGATTCCACGATCGCGGTGCGGAAGCTGAAGGTCTCCAGGACGATCGCGACCACCAGGATGACCACCGCGACCATCGGCGAGTTCAGCGCCTCAGGAGCTTCCAGCTTGTGGATGCCCTCGTACAGCGCGAAGACCGAGCCCAGGGTGAACAGCAGCAGCGCCACGACGAAGGAGTAGAAGTACCGGTCGCGGCCGTACCCGAACGGGTGCTCCTTCGTGGCCTCGCGCCGCGCGGTCTTCTGGCCGACCAGCAGCAGGCCCTGGTTCGAGGTGTCCGCGACCGAGTGCACCGCCTCGGCCAGCATCGACGACGAGCCCGTGATGAAGAACCCGACGAACTTCGACACCGCGATGCCTGCGTTCGCCAGCAGTGCGGCCACGATCGCCTTGGTTCCGCCCCCAGCAGCCACTTCTGCTCCCCTGTTGTGGGTCCGAATTGTGGGTCCGAATTGTCGGGGTGACCTTAGGGCATGCGCCGAACGCCCGGTCAGTGTTCCCCTGAAGTGGCGCGGAAAACACGTGCGGCGGCCGCTCCGGCCGGGCCGATGTGCGCCTTGCCGTCGCTGGCCGACAGCCACGCGGACTCCCCGCGCTCCAGCACCAGCTCGTCGCCGTCGTGGGTGTGCAGGCGCACCGAGCCCTCCACGCAGATCACGATCTGCGGGCCCTCACCGCCCAAGGGGACGTCGCCGTTCGGCGCGTTGGCTGGCCAGTCCACACGCGACAGTTCGAACTCGGCGGCGGGCGTGCGGTAGACGGTCAGGTGCGGCTGCGCCTGCTCTCCGCGCAGCACCGGCATGTCACCGCACGAGAAGTCCAGCACCCGCAACAGTTCCGGCACGTCCACGTGCTTCGGGGTGAGCCCGCCGCGCAGGATGTTGTCGGAGTTGGCCAGGATCTCCACGGCGCTGCCCTGGAGGTAGGCGTGCAGGTTGCCCGCTGGCAGGTAGATCGCCTCGCCGGGTTCGAGCACCAGCCGGTTCATCAGCAGCGCGCACAGCACGCCCGCGTCGCCCGAGTGGCGCTCGCCCAGCTCCAGGATCGTCCGGCACTCCAAGGCGAACTCGCCGCGCTCGCGGAGGTGGCGCACGCAGGCGTCGAGCACCGGCGGCAGCAGCTCGTCCAGCGCGGTCTGCGGCAGCGTGATCCACGTGGTGAACAGGAACCGCAGGCCGTTCTCGGTGGGATCGGCGGCCAGCAGCTGTGCGTGCCCGCGCAGCTCCGGCACGTCCAGCGCGGCCAGCAGCCGCACGGTCCGCTCGGCCTCGCGGAACCCGGCGAGCGCGTGGAACTGCGACAGCGCGCACACCAGCTCGGGCTTGGCCGTGGGGTCGGGGTAGTTGCGGTTGGCCGCATCGCGCGGGACGCCAGCCCGCTCCTCGCGCTCGAAGCCCTCGGCGGCCTGCTCGGCGGAGGGGTGGGCCTGCAGGCTCAGCGGCTCCTCGGCCGCGAGCACCTTCATCAGGAACGGCAGCCGGCCGCTCCAGCGGTTCAGGCAGCCCTCGCCGAGCTGCCCGGTGGGGTCGGCGTTGACGGCCTCCAGCAGCGAGACCTCGGAGCCGTCCGGGCCGACCAGCCAGGACGGGTCGCCGGGGTGGGCGCCCATCCAGAGCTCGGCCTCCGGGTGGGGAGCGGGTACCGGCCGACCGAGCAGGTCCGCGATCACGGTGCGCGAGCCCCACGCGTACGGGCGCACCGCGTTGCGCAGTAGATCCACTCTTCCTCTCGCTCCCTACCTCGGCCGGGACCAGACTCTCAGAGCGCGGCCGGGGCCACGATCCCGGGGCCACCGAGGCGTCCGGCGGCGAGACCAAGGTAGAGGGAGGCGAGGTCGAAGCGCACTGCGAGCAACGCCGCACGCAGCGCCTCGTCCCCGGTGACCTCCTCGGCGGGCGCGATCACGTCGGCCCCGCGCAGCGACTCCGAGGCCGCCCGGCGCGCGGCGTCGGCGACCGGCCCCTGCGAGACGGCCAGCAGCAGCACGCGCGGCGGGACGCCCTCGTCGTCGTCCGGGTCGGCGAAGATGTCGGCCTGGCTGGTCGCGCTGACCGCGGCGCGGTGCAGCGCGGGCCGGATCACGGCCTGCGGGTAGCCCGCGACGTCCGCGACGACCCCCGAGAAGGAGGCCAGCGCGAGCGCCCCGTGCGCCGCGACGGCGGTGGCCGCGTGGTCGAGGCCCCACAGCAGCGGGGTCCGGTCGGCCAGCCGCAGCGCGAGGGACTTCGCCGGGTTGACGAAGGACTCGTGCATCGGGTGGTCGCGCTCGGCCTCGCGGTCGAGCTCGTCGGCCAGCGCCCCCAGGTCGGCGCGCAGCAGGCCGAGGGTGGAGAGGGTGATCAGCCCGGCGGCCAGCACCCTGGCGAAGCTCAGCGCCCCCGGCACCGGGATGCGCGGGGGCAGCAGCAGCGCCCGCCCGGCGGCGGCCTGGGCGACCGGGCCGTCCTCCGGGGCGGTGATGACCATGCGGGCGCCGCGCCTGGTGGCCAGCTCGACTGACTCGGCGAGCACGCGGTCACCGGGGTCGTCGGTGTGCGCGATCACCAGGTCCAGCGCGCCGACCCAGCCGGGCACGACGTCGGAGAGCACCACCGGCACCGGGCAGGCCGGGCCGAGCAGCGCGGCCAGCAGCTGAGCGCTCGCCGGCCCGACCCCCGGCCTGGTCAGCAGCACGAGGGCGCGCGGGCGATCGCGGCCGATCATCCGCTCGATGTCGCCCTCGGTCGCCGCCTCCTCGGTGGCGCGGACCTGGGCGCCCGCCATGGCGGCGGCGCGCAGCAGCCCGCCCCCGTCGACGGCCTGGAGCCTGCGCGGGTCGTCCAGCAGTGTGTCGTCGAGCAACACCGTCACGCCTTCGCCGAGTCCTCGGGGCCGCCCTCGGCCTCCTCGAGCAGCAGAACCGGGATGCCGTCGCGCACCGGGTAGCGCCGGGCGCACACGGTGCACGTCAGGTAGTCCGCCTCGGCGTCGTCCGGGGTCCCGGTGGCCAGGGCGCCGTGGTCATCGCCGGGGCACGCCAGGATCTCCAGCAGCTGGGCGTCGAGCTGTACGGCCATGTTCTCGTCTCCTCCAGCGGCTTCAGGCTCGGACGATCGCCAGAACGCGGTCGCGCAGCTCGGCGACGGCGTCGGCGGTCGGGGCCTCGATGTTCAGCCGCAGCAGCGGCTCGGTGTTGGACGCCCGCAGGTTGAACCAGGAGCCCTCGCCGAGGTCGACGGTCAGCCCGTCGAGCTCGTCGATCTCCACGCCGTCCCCGGCGAACGCCTCGCGCACGGCCTCCATCCGGCCCGCCTGGTCGGCGACGGTGGAGTTGATCTCGCCGGAGGCCGAGTAGCGGGAGTACTGCGCCATCAGCTCCGACAGCGGCTTGTCGGTCTCGCCCAGCGCGGCCAGCACGTGCAGCGCGGCCAGCATGCCGGAGTCGGCCCGCCAGAAGTCGCGGAAGTAGTAGTGCGCCGAGTGCTCGCCGCCGAAGATCGCGCCGGTCTCGGCCATCGTCTGCTTGATGAAGGAGTGCCCGACGCGGGTCCGCACGGCCTTGCCGCCGTGCTCGGTGACGATCTCCGGGACGCCCTTGGAGGTGATCAGGTTGTGGATGATCGTGCCGCCCGGGTCCTTGGCCAGCTCGCGCACGGCGACCAGCGCGGTGATCGCGCTCGGCGAGACCGGGGCGCCGTCGGCGTCCACCACGAAGCAGCGGTCGGCGTCGCCGTCGAAGGCCACACCGGCGTCGGCGCCGACCTCGCGGACCTTCGCCTGCAGGTCGACGATGTTCTTCGGGTCCAGCGGGTTGGCCTCGTGGTTGGGGAAGTTCCCGTCCAGCTCGAAGTACATCGGCAGGACCTCGACGGGCAGGCCGTCGAAGACCCTGGGCACCGTGTAGCCGCCCATGCCGTTGCCCGCGTCCACCACGATCTTCAGCGGGCGGATGCCGGAGAGGTCGACCAGCGTGCCGAGGAACTCGGCGTAGCCGTCGAGCATGTCGCGCTGGGACACGCTGCCCTTGGCGCCGAGGAAGCCGGGGACGCCGTCCTCGACCATCTGCCGGATCTCCGAGAGACCGCTGTCCTGGCCGACCGGCGAGGCGCCGGCGCGGCAGAGCTTGATCCCGTTGTACTTCGCCGGGTTGTGGCTCGCGGTGAACATCGCGCCGGGCAGCTCCAGCCGCCCCGAGGCGAAGTAGAGCATGTCGGTGCTGGCCAGGCCGATGTCGACCACGTCGACGCCCTGGCCGGTGACGCCCTCGGCGAAGGCGGCCGACAGCGACGGCGAGGAGTCGCGCATGTCGTAGCCGATCACCACCGCGGGCCCGCCGACGAAGCGGGCGAAGGCGGCGCCGAGGTCGCGGACGACGTCGACGTCGATCTGCTCTCCCACCACCCCGCGGATGTCGTATGCCTTCACGATGCCGGACAGGTCGCGCACGCCATCTCCAACTGGTCGGCTACGGGAGGATTTCCGTCAACGAACTGACGGCAGCAGCCTACCGGCGAGCGGTTGACGCTCCCCCGGCCACTCGGCACTCAGTGCTTCTGGTGCCCTATCGCTCGTCGTTGGGATCGGGCAGGACCCGGAGGTGGCCACGGCGTCCGGTGCCCACCGAGATCTCGGGGCGGTCGACCGGGCGGTCGGCCCGGCCCGCCTCGCGCACGGCCTCGGCCAGCGCGGTGAGATCGTCGACGGAGGGCTGCGGGACGGTGAACTCGCCCTCGTGCCGCACGACCTCCCAGCCGCGGGGGACCGTCAGGCGCATCGCGTGAACTTCGCACAGGTCGTAGCTGTGCGGTTCGGCGTAGGTGGCGAGCGGTCCGACCACGGCGGTGGAGTCGGTGTAGGCATAGGTGAGCGTGGCAACAGCCGGGTTGACACACCCGGTCCGCGAGCATTGCCTCACGCTGCGCACGATGGGGACGATAGCGCTTCACGGGGCGTGGCGTCGTCAGGCACGCTGATGACACACGGTGCTGCGGCCGACCGGCGTACTCTGCGGGCCGTGGTGACGGCTCACGGGGCACAGCGAGGAAACCGGCGACGGCGCGATCGGCACGGCCGGGGACTGCGGGGGCAGCTCTACCCCGCCAACCTGCCCGCGGCGCGCAGCCGCTCGGAGCGCTTCGACGCGGTGGTGCTGGAGGCCTTGGAGCCGATCGAGGCCCGTTGGCGCAACGAGCTGACCGAGCTCGACGTGGCCGTCGACGACGTCCCCGAAGTGCTCGGATCGGCCCCGGACGAGCTGTCCTGGGGCGAGGACGTGGTCGAGGACGGCAGCGTCCCGCTGGCCCGCCTGGTGCCCGCCGGGGTCGACAGCAGGGGTGTCCCGACCAGGGCCCGGATCGTGCTCTACCGCCGCCCGCTCGAAGCCCGCGCTCGCGACGGCGCCGACCTCTCCGACCTCGTCCACGACCTGCTGATCGAGCAGGTGGCCAGCTACCTCGGCCTCGATCCCGACATCGTCGACGGCGAGTGACCACCTAGGCATCCACCCCACACCCCACCGCGACCAAGATCACTCCGCTTTCCACCTGAATGACTCGTTCATGTGGTTGAACGTGCTGAACGAGTCATTCAGCGCGTTCAACCACACCAATGAGTCATTCAGCACGAAAGCGGGTGGGGAGGGCGGTGAGGAGGGCGAAGAGGGCAGCGAAGGCCTGGACGAGGAGCAGGACGTCCCGTGAACCGGTGGCAACCTCGACGCGGACGTCGACCTCGCGGCCGGGGAGGGTGAGCGCGACCTGACCGCCCCAGGCCCTGGTGAGGTTGGCGGGGTCGCCGTCGATCGACGCGCGCCAGCCGGGCTCGTCTAGGGCGGCGAGCACGAGCAGCCGCGCCTCCGCTCCCCGCGACACCCGCACGGCGACCGAGGGTGCTCCGCCGGGCACGGGGACCACGCCGAGGAGCTCCGACGGGGGCGGCGAGGTGGAGCGCGCGAGCACTCCGACGTCGGCGGGGAGCAGGACGGCGGGCGGCTGGACGCGGAGCAGGCGGAGCACGGGCCGGCCGTCGGAGCGCGCCGGAACGGTCGCCACGAGGTCGGCCGCGAACGCCTGGACGCGGCTCGCGGTCTCCGAGTCGGGCAGGACGACGAAGCGCACTCCGGCCGCCGCCGCGCGGGACACCGCGTCCCGCACCACGGGTTGGTCGAAGCTGGTGAAGCCGGCGGCCATCGCGGGGGTGCGCGGCCGAAGCTCAAGATCGCCGAAGCGCGGTGAGCGGCCCAGCACCAACGACGGCCGCTCGTCGACGATCAACTGCCAGGACGAGGTCGCGGCCAGCTCAGCGGCCTGGGCCTTGCCGAGCACCGCCTCCTCCCCCGCCCGCAACGGACCTTCGCGCCCCACGACGAGCGCGCCAACAGCGAGCCAGAGCAGCACCACGGGCGCGGCGAAGGCCAGCGGCCGCGCTCCGTGAGCCACTGCGGCGAGCAAGATCCACAGCAGCCCGCAGCCGACGAGGAGCAGCGGAGCGCCCGCGAAACCGGGCACGACCGCCACCACAACGGCGCCGAGCAGCACGAGCCCGACGCCTGGCAGCACCTCGCGGCGCGGGCACAGGACGACCGCGAGCAGGACCGCCGCGAGGAGCGCGAAGCCCACCCAGGGCGTGGCGCCGGGCCCGCCCGGGCTCAGCGCCGCGAGGGAGAGCGCGGAAGCCGACGGGCCACCGGGAAGCAGCACTTCGGGGTGTTGCACGACCACGGCGGGCCACGGCAGCAGCAAACCCAAGGGCAGCAACACGATCGCCGCCAACGTGAGCACGCGCCCACCCATGAGCACGAACGCGATCACCGCGACGACGAGCACCAGCACGTGGGTCAGCGGCGAGAACGCGCCGATCACCGCGATGCCGAGCGCAGTGCCCGAGGCGCGCGACAGCCAGGAGCCCGCCCCGGGCTGGCCAGCACCCACGACACCCGCGAGCACGAGCGGCAGGAACACGTGCACCACAACGACATCGAGCCTGCCCTGCGCCGTCGCGGCGGTCGCGGCGGGCAGCAGCGCGTAGCCCGCGGCAGCCACCGCGCGAACCCACCGCGCCACGCGAAGCCGCCGAGTCGCGAGGTACCCGGCGAGGCCGGACAGCGGCAGATCTCCGAGCAGCAGCACCGCGACGGCGACCGGCGGTCCTCCGAGCAGCGCGCCGAGCGAGCCCAGCACGGCGAGCGCGGGGGTCGCCGAAGCCGTGGTGCCGCCGCCGACCCCGTGCCAGCTCGCCAGGTAGTCCGACCACGTCTGCCCGAGATCACCGATCGGCAGCAGAGCGCCACCGGAGAGAACTCCGCCAAAACGGGCCGAGTGGATCGCCCAAGCGAGCAGGGCCAGAACGGCGACGAGCAGCACGGCCGGGGACAGCAGCACTTCGCGGACGACGCGAGCGCGATCGACCTCGACCACCACCAGCGCGGGAGCTTCGACGGAAGCGCGCGGCCGGGGGCTCGGCCGGAACGCGACGGGCTCGGGGACCTCCACGACGACGGCGCGCGCTGGGCGGCGCAGCCCGGCTGCCTGGCGTTTCGGCCGCCCGCCGCGCCCGAGTGCTCCTGCGGGGAGCGCGGACGGACCGGCCTGGGCCACCGGTGCCCAGGTCGGCAGGCGATCGGCGCGCGCGGGCAGCCTGCCGAGCGCGGCGTCGGCGCGCAGCCTGCTGCGCAGGAAGTGGATCAATCCGCCGCGGAAAGCGTTGCGCAGCCTGGTCAAGCGCGAGGTGAACAGTCCGCGAACATCGCGCGCGTCCGGATCTCGGTGAAAGCGTCGATCACGTCGAGCGGCGAGGAGCCCGGTTCGCCCGCTGAGCAGTCGCGCGGTCGCGCTCAGTTCCGCGCGCGCCTCGGAAAACCGCCGCAGCAAGGCGAATCCGATTCCGCGCAGCAGCCCGAGAATCGCCAACCGGGGCAGTCCGAGAAGGAACGACAACAGCGTGCCGTTGACCAGAACCGTGCGCAGACCGTGTTCCCGCCGTGCCCGCGTTGCGAGGAAACCGCGGGACAGTCCGGAATTCCGGTCGAGCGCGTCGAGCGAACGTTTGCCCTTCGACGCGGCGGCGGCGTGCCGGATTCGCGCGGCTGGCACGACGATCACCACGTACCCGGCGAGATTCGCCCGCCAGCCGAAATCGATGTCGTCACCGAACAGCGGCAACGCCTCGTCGAAGCCGTGCAG
Source organism: Allokutzneria sp. NRRL B-24872 (assembly GCF_002155965.1). Classification (GTDB taxonomy): domain Bacteria; phylum Actinomycetota; class Actinomycetes; order Mycobacteriales; family Pseudonocardiaceae; genus Allokutzneria. Next base: position 37,931 of record NZ_MUMH01000109.1, on the reverse strand, counting down.
CTTCTGCCAGACCTCGCGGCGCACCAGCGCTCCGGCGGAGGACACGGCCAGTGCCTCGGTGTTCTGCTCGATCCAGACGCCGACCGTCCCGGGCTCGCCGTAGCGGCCCCAGTCCAGCTCGTCCGGCCCGAGTCCGGTCTGCCGGTGCCCGGAGGAGTCGGTGGAGACGCCCGCTTCGACCACCAGCCTGGGATCTGTCCACTCCAGACAGAGCGGGCCCAGCACGGCGGCGGACGGGGACACCTCGGCGACCGTCAGCAGCGCGGCGAGGCAGTCGGGTTCGGGCGCGCAGTCGTCGTGCAGCAGCCAGATCCACTGGCCGGGATCACCCCAGCGCTGCAACGCCGCGGTCACGGCGGCGGCGCTGGCGGCTCCGAACCCGGTCTCCCTCGGCAGCGTGAGAACGCCGTCGAGGGTCTTGTCGACACCGGTGCACGCGGCGCGCAGCGTTTCCGCTGTGCCGTCGACGGAACCGGTGTCCACGGCCAGGACGTGCCTCGGCCGCAGGGTGAGCGCGCGCAGTGCGGCGAGCGCGTCGTCGAGCCAGGGATCGGCGTCGTGGCAGACCAGGACGGCGAGCACCGGCGCGGTCCGCAGCAGCGGAGTACCGCGATCGACATGCGACAACCCCGCCACCGCATGGCCTCCCGCTGCCGAACGTGACCCCGAGCGCTTACGGGGTCACGTTACGGCGTCAGCACCGTCCGGCACTCAGGCGGTCAGCCCGTCCACCTGTTCGACGGCGAGGCTGCCGTCCATCAGGAGCACGTCTTCCGGCCGCTTCTTCAGCTTCCGCCGCTCGCGCTCGGACAAACCGCCCCAAATGCCGAAGCGTTCGTCGTGCGCGAGTGCGTATTCGAGGCATTCCGACCGGACGGCGCAGCCGCCGCAGATGCGCTTGGCCTCACGGGTGGAACCGCCCTTCTCGGGGAAGAACGCCTCCGGGTCCGTTTGCGCGCACAGCGCTTCTTCCTGCCAGTCGAACTCGTCATCGTCGCTCTCGAACAGGTCGGCGATGACCCCGATGCTCGTGGGCGCGGCTTCCCCCCGCGACCCCACGCGGTTTCCTTCGTCCTTCATCACGTCCGCCTCCTCGCCTTCCGCTCCCCGGTTGGCGGACCCATTCGCCCTCTCTCCCGGCGAATGACACCAATGTGATTACACCCGTGTGATGCAAGGGGGTCAAGCCAAGTACACACGACGGGGGACCCCCCATGCGGCTGGAAACGCCCACGCGGGCACGGGCAGACTGGCCGCGTGATCCGACAAGCGGTACGACCGAGCCCCCTGTTCCTGCTCATCCTGGCGATCACTGCTGTCGGCTGCTTCCTGTCTACTGTGGACAACCAGGTCGTCATGACCATCGGCATCGTGCTCACGGTTCTTGGGGGGTGGACGGCTTCTTTGTGCCTGCACGAGTTCGGGCACGCGTTCTTCGCCTACCGCGGGGGTGACCACTCGGTGGTGTTCAAGGGCTACCTGACCCTCGACCCGCGCCGCTACACCGATCCAGTGCTCAGCCTGCTGCTCCCGTTGCTCTTCCTGGCGATCGGCGGCATCCCGCTTCCCGGCGGCGCGGTCTGGATCAACCGGCACGCGCTGCGCGACAAGCGGGCTGAGTCCGCTGTTTCCCTTGCCGGGCCGCTGGCAAACCTGGTTCTCGGAATCGTTCTCGCACTGGCCGTGACGATCACCCAACCGGCACCGGGACTGGCCGCGGGGCTGTCCTACCTGGCGCTGCTGCAGGTGATGGCCTTCGTGCTGAACATCCTGCCGGTGCCCGGTCTCGACGGGTACGGCGCGCTCGAGCCCTACCTGCCCTACCGCTGGCAGGAGATGGGCGCGAAGGCCCGCCAGTGGGCGCCGCTGGTGCTGTTCGCGGTGCTGATCGGAATTCCGCCGATCGGCGCGGCGTTCCACAGCGTGTCCCAGGCCCTGTTCGGGCTCGTCGGCGGGAACGACCTCGCCGCGTTCCTGGGGCAGTACATGTTCATGTTCTGGCGTTGAGCCCGGCGCCGGGACCGCGCGTGCGAGGATGGCCCTTCGTGAAGGTCGTTGTGCTGGTCGGCGGTGTTGGCGGAGCCCGGTTCCTGCTGGGGGTGAAGGCCGCGCTCGGCATGCCCGCAGTCGGTGTCGCTGCCGGGGCGACCGAGTCCCCGCACCGGATCACGGCGCTGGTGAACACCGGCGACGACGTGTGGATGCACGGGCTGCGGATCTGTCCAGATCTGGACACCTGCATGTACACCCTCGGCGGCGGGATCGACTCCGAGCGGGGTTGGGGCCGGGCCGGGGAGAGCTGGACGGTCAAGGAGGAGCTGGCGGCCTACGGCGCCGACCCGACGTGGTTCGGGCTCGGTGACCGGGACATCGCGACACACCTGATCCGGTCCAGGATGCTGCGCGCGGGCTTCCCGCTCTCCGAGGTGACCGCCGCGCTGTGCGACCGGTGGCAGCCAGGGGTGAGCCTGCTGCCCGCCAGCGACGACCGCGTGGAGACGCACGTGGCGATCGACGACCCGGACTCCGGTGAGCGCCGCGCTGTGCACTTCCAGGAATGGTGGGTGCGCCACCGCGCCTCGCTGCCCGCGCACGCGATCGTCGCGGTCGGCGCCGACGAGGCCAAGCCCGCTCCCGGCGTGCTGGAGGCGATCGCCGAGGCCGACGTGGTGCTGCTCGCCCCGTCGAACCCGGTGGTCAGCGTCGGCACCGTGCTGGCGGTGCCCGGCATCAGGACCGCGCTGCGCGAGGGCAAGGCGCCGGTGATCGGGATCTCGCCGATCATCGACGGCAAGCCGCTGCGGGGCATGGCCGACGCGTGCCTGACCGCGATCGGCGTCGAGACCAGCGCGCAGGCGGTCGGCAGGCACTACGGCTCCCGGACCGCCTCCGCCGACGGGCTGCTGGACGGCTGGCTGGTGCACACCGGCGACCGCGCGGACGTTCCCGGTGTCCGGGTGGTGTCCGCGCCGATGCTCATGACCGATGTCGACGCCACCTCGGCGATGGTGGCCGAGGCGTTCTCTCTCGCGGGAGTGTCAGCGTGACCGAAACCACCGCCCCCGCCGACCACGCTTCGCCGAAGGTCGAAGTGCTTGCGGTCGAAGGGCTTCCGGAGTTCCGCCCGGGTGATGACCTGCTCGGCGCGATCACCTCGGCGGCGCCGTGGCTGCGCGAGGGCGACGTGCTCGTGGTGACCAGCAAGGTCGTGTCCAAAGTGGAGGGACGACTGGTCACGGCGCCCCGCGACAAGGAGGGCCGGGAGAAGCTGCGCAGGGAGCTGGTGCGCGCCGAGTCCGACGCCGTCGTCGCCCAGTTCCGCAGCACGCTGATCACCCGCAACCGCCTCGGCATCATCCAGGCCGCGGCCGGAGTGGACGCCTCCAACGTCGCGACCGACGAGATCGCGTTGCTGCCGGAGGACCCCGACGCCTCGGCTGCCGCACTGCGCGCGGGCGTCAAGGACGAGCTCGGCGTGGACGTGGCCGTGGTGATCACTGACACGATGGGCCGGACGTGGCGGATCGGCCAGACCGACGTCGCGATCGGCTCGGCCGGGCTGCCGGTGATCCACGGCTACCAGGGCAAGATCGACGCGCAGGGCAACGAGCTCGCGGTGACCATGATCGCCATCGCCGACGAGCTGGCCGCCGCCGGCGACCTGGTCAAGGGCAAGCTCGGCGGGACACCCGTCGCCGTGGTGCGCGGAATGTCCTATGTGGACGATGGGTCGACGGCACGGGACCTGTTGCGGCCGTTGGAAGAGGACCTGTTCCGGCTCGGCACCGATCTGGCCATCGCGCAGGGTCGGCGCGAGGCGGTGCTGACGCGGCGCTCCGTCCGCTTCTACGACCACGACCGCCCCGTCGACGCCGACGCGGTGCGCAGGGCGGTCGCCGCCGCGCTGACCGCGCCCGCGCCGCACCACACCCGCCCCGTGCGCTTCGTGTGGCTGCGCGACCGCGCGCTGCGGGCGAAGCTGCTCGACGCGATGACCGAGGCCTGGCGGGCGGATCTGACCGGTGACGGGATGACTCCCGAGCGCATCGAGCGCCGCGTTGGACGAGGCCGAATCCTTTACGAGGCACCGGAGATCGTGCTGCCGTTCCTCGTTCGCGACGGCGCGCACAGCTACCCGGACGCGCTCAGGTCCGAGGCCGAGCGGACGATGTTCACCGTCGCCGGTGGAGCCGCCGTGCAGGGCCTGCTCGTCGCGCTGGCGGCCGAGGAACTGGGCTCCTGCTGGGTTTCCTCGACGATCTTCTGCCCCGACGTGGTTCGGGGCGTGCTGGACCTGCCCGCGAACTGGGAGCCGCTGGGCGGCGTCGCGGTCGGGCACCCGTTGGACGGCGATCCGAGCCCGCGCCCGCCGCGCGAGCTCGCGGAAGGACTGGTCGAACTGTGAGCACGCTGCACGCGGACGTCGTCCGACGGTTGACCGACTGGGAGCCGCAGGACCACGCGCAGCAGTCGGTCAAGCACGCGATCCTCGCCTTCCTCGCCGCGCGCCCCGACGCGTGCGAACGTGCTTGCGCGCCAGGGCACATCACGGCTTCGGCGGTCGTGCTGGACGCGACGTCGGAGCACGTGCTGCTGACCCTGCACCCGCGCGTCGGCCGCTGGGTCCAGCTCGGCGGTCACTGCGAACCGGAGGACGACACCCTCGTCGCGGCGGCGCTGCGCGAAGCCACCGAGGAGTCCGGAATCCGCGGCCTGACGATCGATCCGCGCCCGGTGCACATCGAGGCGCACCCGATCACGTGCTCGCTCGGCGTGCCGACGCGGCACCTGGACGTGCGCTTCGTGGTGCGCGCTCCCGTTGGCGCGAAGCCGGTTCGCAGCGCGGAGTCCGTCGACCTCCAGTGGTGGCCGGTGGACGAGCTGCCGTCCGAGGTGGACTCGATCCCCGACCTGGTGCGCCGCGCGCTCGCGATGCGCTGAACCTGCGGTAGTGGGGCCGCGTGCCGCCTGGGGTCGGCACGCGGCCCTCTCTCCCTCCCTTACCCGGAGATCAGCGAGTGCAGCTGATCACCACGTTGGCGTGCCAGAACCCGACGCTGATCCGCGACGAGTCGGTGTGCACGGTCACGCACTGGCTCGCCGGGACGTAGCCCGCGATCGCCGCGTGCCTGCGCGCCGAGTCGAGGGCGCTGTTGATGGCGCGCTTCTTGTCCGAGCCGTAGTCACTGGCGTGGAAGTTCCGCGTCTCGGCGATGGTCGCCGCCTTGGCACCGGGACGCGTGCAGCTGATCACGGCTGAGCCGTCGTAGCCCCCACTGACCGGGAAGTACGACGTGCGCAGGACCGTGCACTGCGAGCGCGAGTACCCGGCCCAGGACGCGCGGTTGTACGCCGAGTTCAGCGCGCCCTCGATCGCCAGGCCCGGCGTGCTGCCGATCTGGCGGCCGTCGAAGAGCTGCGTCGCGGCAGCGCTCGGGCCCTGCTGGGCAGCGGGTGCGGCGATCGCGGGCGCGGCCGAGAAGGCAAGCGCGCCAAGGACAGTGGTGCTGAGAACGGCGCTCAGGACGAGCTTCTTCATGGTGGTTCCCCCTAAACTCAGATTTCCTCGATCCCCCGACCCCATCCATCTCAGCTTATGACACGTGTCAACGGAGACGAATGGCTGTAGCATCTTCATCCATCTGGGCTCATGGACGCGGGGAGGGATCGATGGTGGAGGACTCAGCGGCGGAGGACTCGGCGGCCGGGGTGCTGGCCGAGAAGATCGACCACCTGTTCCGCGTGGTCCGCAGGCCGAACGGGGACCAGCACAGCCACGAGGAGGTGGCGAAGGCGTGCCGGGAGGCCACCGGCGAGTCCTTCTCCGCGACCTACCTCTGGCAGCTGCGCACCGGTCGGCGGGACAACCCGACCAAGCGCCACCTGGAGGCGCTGGCCGAGTTCTTCCAGGTGCCGCCCGCCTACTTCTTCGACGACGAGAAGGGTGCGGCGATCGCCAAGGAACTCGACCTGCTCGCAGCCTTGCGCAACAGCGAGGTGCGGCGGATGGCGCTGCGCGCGGTCAACCTCTCCGAAGAGGGCCTTGGCACGGTGAACGACATCATCGATGCTATCGAGCGCAGGGAGGCCCAGCGCGGCACCTGAGCCAGGGGGAGGCTGAGTTCCGCATGCGGTCGAAGAGGTTCGCGCTGTGGCGCCGGTGCAGGCGCGTCGTCGGTGAGCTGGTGCTGCCCGACCCGTTCGACATCGGTGTTTTCGTGGAAACCCTTGCCGCGCAACGGGGGCGGCCGATCGAGCTGGTCGAGCTGCCGTCGCGCCCGGCCACCCCGTGCGGGGTGCTGGCGGCGACCGACCGGGCCGACTACATCTTCTACGCCGCCGACACGAGCGCGCTGCACCAGGAGCACATCCTCGTGCACGAGCTCGGTCACCTGCTCTGCGGGCACGTCGGCGACGAGGTTGTCGACGACGCCGTCTCGGCGGTGCTGACGCCCAACCTCTCCCCCGAGCTGGTGCGGCGGGTGCTCGGCAGGACCTCCTACGACGAGGAGAAGGAGCAGGAGGCGGAGCTGTTCGCCTCGCTCGTGCTGCACCGCGCCCGCCGTGGGCGCCGGCGGCCCCAGGGCGCGCACGGCCTCGGCGGGCTGGAGTCGATCTTCGAGGGGCGGCGCGGCGGTGATTGAGTTCCACCTGCCGACCTGCGCGCTGATCACGGGTGTCGTCGTGCGCAAACTGGTGGTCGCCCGCGCCAACCCGCCCGCGCCCGGACTCCGCCACCTGCTGCTGTTCCTGATGTGGATCGCCGTGAGCCTGGTGGTGCTCGCGCCGGAGACCGAGCGGCTGATCGTGCTCGTGCAGCCGATGCCGAACACCGCGCGACTGCTGGGGAACTTCGTCCAACTGCTCGCCGTCTACCACATGGTCGGCATCGCGTACTCGCCTCGGGCCGAGCGCCCACCGCGCGTCCTGCGCACGCTGCTGTTCGTGACGTGGGCGACCTTGACCGTCCTGATGTCGTTCTCCGGCAAGGACTTCTCGAAGAACATCTTCGCCGCCGCGATGTCCAATCCCGCGTTGATCGCGTACGGCCTGGTCTTCCTGTTGTACGCCACCGGCTGCATCGCGGTGTTCGTGCATGTGATCAGCCGCTACGCGCGGCAGTGCGAGCCCGGCCTGTTCCGCTCCGGCCTGGTGACGATCATCGCGGCGGCGGTGTGCAGCGCGTTGTGGGGTGCTTGGTCGTCGCTGCAACCGTTGCTGATGCTGGGTTTCGACCTCTCGCCGTCGCTGCGCGCGCCGGTGGACCGCGTGCTCGCTGTGGTATCGGTGCTGTTGTGGCTGGTCGGCTCGACGATGGCGTGGTGGGACAAGGTGTTGCGCCGCGTGGCCGCCCACCGGGGCTATCACGCGATTGGTCCACTGTGGACGGAGTTGACCGCCGCGCTCCCCCGCATCGCGCTGACCTCGCGGAGCAGGCTTCCGCGCAACGTGGAGTTCGCGCTCTACCGCAGGATCATCGAGATCAGGGACGGCGACCTCGCGCTGCGCCCGTTCGTGCCACCCCAGATCGACTCCTGGGTGCGCGAAGCAGCTCCGAGCGTCGATTCCCGGGAGCTGGCGGTGTTGGTGGAGGCTTGTTCGCTCGCCGCCGCGCTGGTGTCCCACGACGCCGAGTACCAATGGGGCTCACCGCACCGCGCTCCGCCTCGGGAAGATCCGTGTGTGGAGTCGGAAACCGCTTGGCTGACTTCGGTTTCCCGGGCTTTCACGGGCTCCCCGGTGGTGGCCGAGATCCGTGAGCGCACGTTCCGCGAGCTTCAGAACGCGCGGTAGTCGCGCGGGGAGTACCTCGGCCCGAACCTCGGGCGCCGCACCCCGGCTCCTTCCAGGTAGCGGATCGCCCGCTGCCGTTGCGGCGCATAAGGTTTCAGCAGCTCGTGCAGGTGCGCGTCGTCGATGTCGCGGCCCAGCAGGGCCCAGCCGACGATCTTCGCGAGGTGGAAGTCGCCGAAGCTCACCGCGTCCGGGTCGCCCCAGGCCCGCTGGGCGACCTCGGCGGCCGTCCACACCCCGATCCCCGGGATGCGTCTGAGCAGGTCTCTTCCTTGCACACCACGGAGTTCCGCCGCGCGCTCGAGCCGGTCCGCGACCGAGGCGGCGGCCAGCAGCGCGCGCCGACGACCTCCGTCCAGCCCGGCGCGGTGCCACTCCCAGTCCGGGATCGCGCGCACGCGCTCCGGCGTCGGCGGCGCGAACATGGGCTCGGGCGTGGGGCCGGGAGCTGGCTCGCCGAAGCGCGCACACAGCTCGCGCCACGTCCGCCACGCTTCTTTGCCGGTGACCTTCTGCTCCAGGATCGCGGGCAGCAGTGCGTCCCACACGCGCCGCGTCGAGCCCAGGCGCAGGTTCGGCCGCAACGTCCGAGCTTCGGCGATCAGCGGGTGGTGCGCGACGAAGCCGCTGTCGTCGTCGGAGGCTCCGAGCAGGTCAGGCAGGCCGTCGATCACCCACTCCGCGCCCGGCCCCCACGCGCGTGCCCGGATGTGCGCGGCTCCGCGTCGGATCGCGATGGTGGCTGTGCCGAGGGGCGTTGTGCAGGCCCGCCAGACAGTTCCGCGCGCGTCGAGCTTCCACGCCGGGTCGCCGTGGCCGCGTCGGTGCGGGCGCAGCAGTGCGACGGGATCGACCTCGAACCCCGGCACCCACTCCGTCTCGACCGCACTCGCCGCGCGCACGCGCAGCACGCTACCCGCCTCATTTGTAAAGATGCTTGCCGAATTGCTTGCGAGCGGGGAGAGTCATGCGATGCGACGTTCACTACGAGTGCTGGTCGCCGGATTGGTCGCGGCCAGCTCGATCACCCTGCCCGCCAGTGCCGCGGTGCGGGACGGCGCGGTGTTCAACGATCCGCGCACGCCGGGGCAGCAACGCGTCATCGTCGACCACCTGCGGTCCCTGATCAAGGGCGCCGCAGTGGGCTCGACCGTCTCCATCGCGATCTTCCACTTCAACGACGGCGGCGTCCTCGGTGATCTGGTGGCCGCGCGGGACCGTGGCGTGAAGGTTCGGGTCGTCTTGGACAGCAAGCACTCCGCGAAGCCCGCCGCCGTCGAGCTCGTGAAGAAGCTCGGCACCGACCGGTCGAAGCCCTCGTGGGCCGTCGTGTGCACCAAGGGGCGCGCGTGCATCGGCAACGCGGGCACGCCGATCATGCACAACAAGTTCTTCCTGTTCTCCGACACGTCGGGCTCGAAGAACGTCGTCGTGCAGGGCTCAGCGAACCTCACTCCGGGCAACACCACCAAGATGTGGAACAACTCGGTGACCCTCGCCGGGAACACCGGGCTCTACAACTCCTATCTGCGGTACTTCACGGATCTGGTGGCGCAGAAGAAGAACAACGACTACTTCCGCTCAGACCTCAGCGGCAACGCCAAGACCTACTTCTTCCCGCGCGCGGGCTCCGACACCATCACCAACGTGCTCGGCAACGTGGACTGCGCGGGCGGAACCATCATCCGCGTGGCGATGTGGAACTTCAGCCGCGACGGCATCGCCGCGAAACTCCGTTCGCTCGCGGACAAGAAGTGCCGCGTCGAGGTCATGCACACCAAGCTCGACACGGGCAGCGCCGGTCACTTGAAGAACCACCCACGGATCACCGTGAAGAAGATCCCCGGCAACCTCATCGTGCACTCGAAATACATGCTCATCGAGGGCACCTACGCGGGGCAGAAGCACAGCAAGTGGGTCTTCACCGGCAGCCACAACTACACCGACGCCGCCCTGCACCAGAACGACGAGGCGTTGCTGCGCCTGCACTCCGCGCCCCTGCACGACCAGTACCGCGCCAACTTCACCACCATGAAGACCTCGTAACCCCGCGCCGCAGCCCGGAGCGCCGCGTGGGTCTTACGTGCTGAATGACTCGTTGAGGTGGTTGAGCCGCCTCAATGACTCATTCAGCACGCTCAACCACACAAACGCGGCATTGGCGGAGGGTCAGGCGTCGGCGGAGAAGCGGAGACCGCCGTCGGGGAGTTGCACTCCGGGCCACAGGCGGACGCCGTCGCGCAGCTCGCAGTTCGCGCCGACGACCGCGCCGTCGCCGATCACCGCGTCCTGGACGACCGCGCCGTCGCCGATGCGGGCGTGCGCGCCGATGACGGAGCGCTCGACCACGGCGCCCGCGCCGATCACCGCGCCCTCGAAGACCACGGCACCGTCAACGCGCGCGTCAACGCCGAGCTGGCACCCAGCGCCGATCGTCGAACCACCGGTGACCGTGGCGCCTTCGCGCAGCACAGCGCCGTCGAGCACGATCGCCTCACCGGCGGGCCGGGGCAGAGCGGCCGACGGGGCGATGCCGCGCGCGAGGTCAGCGGAGCCCTGCACGAACGCCGCCGGGGTGCCGAGGTCGAGCCAGTAGGAGGCGTCGACGTGCCCCTGCACCCGCGCTCCGGCGGCGAGCAGCCCCGGGAACGTTTCGCGCTCAACGGAAACCTCGCGGCCCGCGGGGATGGATTCGAGCACCGATCGGCGGAACACGTAGCAACCCGCGTTGATCTGATCGGTCGGCGGGTTGTCGGTCTTCTCCAGGAAGGCCGTGACGCGGCCGTCCGCGTCGGTCGGGACGCAGCCGAACCGGCGCGGGTCCTCGACCTTTACCAGGTGCAGGGTCACGTCCGCGTCGGCTTCGCGGTGGGTGTTCAGCACGGCGCCGAGATCCACCCCGGACAGGATGTCCCCGTTGAAGATCATCGCGGTGTCGCCGCGCAGCCGGTCGGCCACGTTGCGGATGCCGCCGCCGGTGCCGAGCGGGACCTCCTCGACCACGTACTCCAGCTCAAGGCCCAGGTGGGAGCCGTCGCCGAAGTGCTCCTCGAAGACCTCCGCCTTGTACGAGGTGCCCAGCACGACGTGGGTGATCCCGGCTGCGCGGATGCGGGAGAGCATGTGCGTGAGGAACGGCACACCAGCGGTCGGCAGCATCGGCTTGGGGGCGGAGAGCGTCAACGGCCGCAGCCGGGTGCCCTTTCCGCCGACGAGCAGGACGGCGTCAACGCTCATGCTTCTCGCTCCTTGGGTGGCTGACGGATGCCCGGCGAACGAATACTCTGGCAGATGCCGAGCACGATAGGTTGAGGCCCACCAGGACCCGGCGGTAGGAGAGGTCAGCGAAATGGACCCCCGTGAACGCGCCGAGGAGCTGCTGGCGCGTGCCAGGGCACGAGGCTCCTTCGTCGTCACACCCGATGACGCCACCTCCCCGATGGACGCGGCCAGCACGGTGCAGATCCCGCGCATCGTGATCGCGGCCAACGACCCGCGCGGCTCCGACCCGGAGTCGACGATGGTGCTGCCCCAGGGCGGGCGCCCCGTGCGCTACCCGCAACAGCACCCCCAGCAGCGCACCGAGCAGTTCCAGCAGCCGCGCCAGGGGCAGCAGGGGCAGGGGCAGACGCAGCGGATGCCGCAGAACCAGCCGACGCAGCAGCTGCCGCACAACCCCCAGCAGCCGCCGCCCTACCCGCCGCAGCAGCGGACCGACCCCCACCCGCAGCAGCAGAACTGGTCCTAGCGCGCGCCGCGGACCTCGAGCTTCAGGCGCAGCGCCAGACCGGCCTTGATCGCCAGGCGGACGGGCGCCCAGAGCGGGCCGGGGTGCCGGTCGGCGAGGTAGCGGTAGGCGCTGTCGTGGTGCGCCGCCAGCATCTTCGGCTTGACCTTCGCCGTGGAGACCCCGCCGATGTGCACGACCTCGGCGGAGGGCACGTAGACGTTCTGCCAGCCCTTGCGGGTCAGCCGGTCGCCGAGGTCGACGTCCTCGAAGAACATGAAGTAGCGCGGGTCGAACCCGGCGACCGAGTCGAAGGCCTCGCGCCGCATCAGCAGGCACGAGCCGGACAGCCACCCCGCGACGCGCTCGCGGACGGCCTTGTCCTCCTGGCGGTACTGCTTGGTCCACGGGTTGCCCGCCCAGACCTTGCTGAACAGCGCGTGGCCGATGCCCCGCCCCAGCTCCGGCAGCAACCGCGCCGACGGGTACACCTCGCCGTCGGGTTCGCGGATCAGCGGCCCGAACGCGCCACCCCTCGGCCACCGCCGCGCCGCCGTGATCAGCTCGTCCAGCGAGCCGTCGCCCCACTCCAGGTCCGGGTTGGCCACCACGACCCAGCCCACCGAGTCCGGCAGCGCCGCCACCCCTCGGTTCGCGCCACCGCCGTAGCCCAGGTTGCCGCCCGTCGGCAGGAACTCGACGTTCTCCCGCTCAGCGGCCGCAGCCTCGGGCACCCCGTCCGTCGAGCCGTTGTCCGCGAGCACCACGCGCACGTCGCGGCTGGTCGCCTTGGCCAGCGTGTCCAGGAATCTGCCCAGGGTCTCCCCCGGCGAGTACGTCACCGTGATCACGCCGAGCTCGTCACCGTAGGACTTGGGTTCGCGGGTCACGGGGTCACATTCTGCACCTCCGCGCGAGCAGCGCTCCGACCGCTCCCGAGGCGCCGCGCCCGCGCCACCGCCGGGCTCCACCCCTCCCGCTCCGAGCACCCGGCCGCGTTCGCCGTGCTCAGCCGCACTCCGCGCGGGCGAGGGTGGCTTTCGCACGCTCGGAGGTCCCCCCGATTCCAGCATCGCTCCGAACGCCGACGCGCATCGAGCCTGGGGCACCACTCGGGCGGAACTCCGCTCACCGCCACGATGTGTCCACAGTGGACTGTTGTGTCCCCGATGTGGCATTCGTTTCGTCAGACGCAACCAATGCCGCATTGGTTACGCAGCTGTCGACCACGCGTGCGGGGGCGGACCGCGAGCGAACGGCCCGATTGGTGCGTTGAGCGCACTGAACGGGTCGTTCAGTGCTCCTCCCAAGTACCCGAAAGGGCCGTTCAGGGCTCCCAAGTACCTGAACGGGTCGTTCGGGGAGTTCAAGTACCCGAAAGGGCCGTTCGGGGCGTTGAAGTACCTGAGGGGGCGTTCGGGGCGAGTGCGGGTCAGCGGCCTCGGCGGTGGATGACGGCGGCGCGGGCGTAGGCCTCGCGGTGCTTGGCGGCGCTGGCGGTCCAGGTGAACTCCTTGGCGCGGAGCTGGGCGGCGGCGGACAGCGAAGCGCGGCGGTCGGGGTCGTCGAAGAGGTCGGCGAGGGCGGCGGCGATGTCCCCGGCGCCGACGCCGCAGTACGCGACGGCGTCGCCGCCGACCTCGGGGAGGCTGAGGCGGCGCGTGGTGAGCACGGAGGCCCCGCACGCCATGGCCTCCAGCATGGGCAGGCCGAAGCCCTCGCCGAGGCTGGGGTAGCAGACGAGCTGGGCGCCGCCGAGGAATCCGGCGAGGTTGTCGAAGGGCAGGTAGCCGGAGCGGATCACGCGCAGGCGGTGCGGAACGGAGTCCAGCGCGCGCTCGACCTGGCTGTCCCAACCGGGCTGACCGGCGAGCACGAGCGCGGGCGGGCTGGCGCGACCGCGGCAGGCCCTGGCGAAGCCGCGGATCAGCGCGGGAACGTTCTTGCGCGGTTCGAGGGTGCCGAGGAAGGCGACGTACTCGGAGTCGCGCAGCGACAGGTCGTCGCGGACGCGCTGCACCTCCTCCGGCGCGGGCGGGTGGAAGCGGTCGTGCTCGACGCCGTGCGGGGCGATGTGCAGCGCGTGCGGATCGGCGCCGGCGACGCGGATCAGCTCGGAGGCGGTGGCGCGGCTGGGCACCACGCAGACGGCGGCACGGCGCAGCGAGGTCCTGGTCCACGCGCGGAAGAAGCGGGCCTTCACGGAGGAGTGCAGTGTCACGTCGGTGAAGAACGTGGCGTCGTGCAGCGTGACGACGGACGCGACGGGATTGGCCAGCGGAGCCGTGTAGTGCGGCGAGTGGACCACCTGCACGTTGAGCTTGCGGACGAGCCCGGGCAGCGTGGCCTGCTCCCATGTGAGCCGCGAGGTCCTGGTCGCGACGGTCTCGGTGGCGACGACGACGCGCGCGTTCGGGGCGAGCTTGCCGTACAGCTCGGCGTCGCGCGGCTGGCAGACGACGGTGATCAGGGAGCCGTCAGCGTCCAGTGCGGCAACGAGCGCGTCGACGTAGCGGCCGACCCCACCGCGGTCGGCGGGCACGGAGGTGGCGTCGATGAGCACGCGGGGATCGGGGAACACCACCCGGGTAGCCTAATCCCGCTCGCGCTCGCACACGTCGGCATTCCGGGATTCGGATGCGGCCGGAACCAGGGGAAGACGATCAAAGACCTGATCAGGTGATCTTCGCCCGCGCGGCCGCGTAGCACCGCTGGTGCACTTGCCAAGCCAACTGCGCCGCGTTCTCCCAGCTGTAGTCCTGCGCGCGCAGCCTGCCCGCCTCGATCATCTCCCCCGCCCGAGCCGGATCGGTCAGCACGGTGCGCAGAGCGACGGCCAGGGCACCGGAGTCGTTCCTGGGCACGGAGATCCCGGCTCCGCCAGCCACCTCGACCAGCGCGGGCGCGTCGGAGTGGACCACGGGAACCCCGGCCGCCATGGCTTCGAGCACGGGCAGTCCGAACCCTTCGGCCTGGCTCGGAGCGACGAGAACCGAAGCCCCGTGCAGCAGCACTCCGAGATCCGCGTCGGACACCGCGCCGAGGTGCCGCACCCGCCCGGTTTCCAGTCCCGCGGCACGCGCGAGCGCCGTCAGGTCGACGCCGCCCCAACCTTGCGCGCCAACGACGAGCAGCGGAACGTCCGCGACATCGGCCAGCGCCTTGATCAGCACGTCAAGCCCCTTGCGCGGCTCAACAGTGCCCACTGCCAGCACATAGCGGCGCGGCACGTCGAGGCGCCGCACAACGGCTTCGCGGACAGCTTCGGACGGCGCACGCAGACTCGCCGGAACGCCTTCGCCGATCACCTGGACGTCCACCGAGCCCGGCGCGTGGCGGCGAAGATCATCAGCGACGGCGGCGGTCGGCACGACGATCGCGTCAGCACGTGAAACGGCACGCGTGATCATGCGCTGGTGCCAGCTCGCTCCACGCCTGGTCAGCGTCTCGGGATGAGTCCAAGGGACGGTGTCGTGCACGGTGACGACGAGGCTCCGGCCGAGCTTCGCCCGCGCAGGCGCCAGAGGGGTTGGTGCGTGCACGGAGTCGCCGCCCGGCCACAACGGCAATCCGCGCTCCCACGCGGCGGTCAGCGCCCTCCTGGGCAGGCTGAGCACGCGCGGCCCGTTCACGCCGGGGACGATCGCGGGGCCCGGGTCGGCGTGCCGTGCGACGACGGTGCTGACCTCCCAGTTCTCGGGCGCGGTCACGGCGAGCGCGCGCACCAGCTCCCTGGTGTACCGCGCGGTCCCGCCAGGCACGGGCGCCAGCAACTGCTCCGCCACCACAACCAACTCCGGCATGCGGGTACTTTCCCAGGGTGGGCGGTGTGCGGAGCACGGTGGTCGTCGTGACGTGGCGGGGGCGCGAGCACATCGAGGCGTGCCTCGCCGCCCTCCGCGCCCAGGATCGTCCACACAGGACACTCGTGGTGGACAACGCGTCCGACGACGGCACCGCCGAGCTGCTGCGCGACGTGGAGGTGTTGCGGCTCAACAAGAACGTCGGCTACGCGGGCGGGATCGCGGCGGCACTGCCCCGTGTGCGCACGGAGTTCGTCGCCTGGCTCAACGATGACGCCGCGCCCGAGCCCGGATGGTTGGGAGCACTTGAAAACGCGCTCGACGCGAGCCCGCGCGCGGCGGCGGCCAGCTCGGTCCTGCTCACCCCGGGCGGAGCGGTGCAGTCGACCGGGGTGCGCCTGACCCACGACGGCCACGGCGCGGACGTCGACCGGGAAACCGAAGAAGTCTTTGGTTTCTGCGGCGGAGCGGTGCTGCTGCGAACGCGAGTCCTCCGCGCGATCGGCGGCGTTCCGGCGGGCTTCTTCTGCTACTACGAGGACACCGACACCGCGTGGCGGCTCCGGCTCGACGGGCACGAGATCGTCGCAGCTCCGAGTGCGCGCGCACTCCACCTGCACGGCGTGAGCACGCAGCCCGGTTCGCGGAGCTTCCACCTGTGGAACGAGCGGAACCGCCTGCTCATGCTGCTGCGCTGCGCTCCGACACCGATCGCGTTGCGGCAGCTCGCGAAGTTCGCGGCGCTGACGCTCGTGCTGCCGCTGCGCAGGTCACGGCCGGACGCGCTGAACTTCTCCGTCCGGCTGCGGCTGCGCGTGCTCGGCGAGGTGCTGCTCCGCCTGCCGAGAACGCGGCGCTTCGCGACCTCCGCGCGGCGGCGCGAGGTCTGGGCGCGGTGGGCCGGTCAGACCTCGTAGCGCTCGACGCCGTAGTGCTCCGACAGCAACGCCTTGACCAGGCCGTTCGGGTCCTTCACCGGACTGGTCGGGTCGAGCGCCATCAGCAGCATCGGCTCGGCGGGCAGCCCGAGCGTCGTCGGCATCACGTAGTCGTGCACCGGCAGCACCTCGCCGCCGATGGACTCGTAGAAGGCCAGCGCGGTGCTGCGCGCTTCGTGCTGCGGCGACCCGGGGGCGGCGCGCTCGGGCAGCTGCGCCTCCCACAGCAGGCGGCGCGGGGCGACGTTGACCGCGAGGTACTCGGTCAGCTCGGTCCACATGCGCCTGCCGAGCCCTTCGCGCCTGCGGTCGCCCGCGATCGCGAAGTACCTGAGGAAAGTCCAACCCGATCGGGGGAGCACGCGGACGGCCGCGAAGCCCACCGGCTCCTCGCCGAACATCCCGGCGACGGCGATCCGATCGGAGCCCTTCCCGCCGTCGAGCTCGTCGATGGACAACCGCAGCCAGTCGGGATATGCCTGCTCAAAGATGTCCTGGACGACATCGAACTGGTCATCCGACAGCTTGTGCAGCGGCCGGATCCGAAGCTGGCCCATCACTGCCTCCCTACCTGGGTGCGCAGGTCACCATACGGTGAGCGCCAGATCACCTGGCGTTGCACCCGGCCCCCGTACTGATCAACGCCGGATAGGGCAGGCTTATGCCCTCGAACGGCACGGCCGGAAGGAGCCAGGAGCGTGCTCACGCCCAAGGTCTCCGTGGTGGTGGTCAACTACCGCGGGGTCGAGGACACCCTCACCTGCGTGCGCGCGCTGCGCACGGACCTGGACTACCCGAGCGACCAGCTGGACGTCATCTGCGTCGACAACGCCTCGGGCGACGGCTCCGCCGAGCGGCTGCGCGCCGAGCCGGGTGTTCGGCTGGTGCAGGCCCCGGCCAACCTGGGCTTCGCGGGCGGCTGCAACCTCGGCGTCCAGCACGCCAAGGGCCAGGTGCTGGCCTTCCTGAACAACGACGCCCGCCCGCACCGGAACTGGGCGCGCGCGGCGGTCGCGGTGCTGGCGGCGGACCGCACGATCGGCGCGGTCGCGGGCAAGGTGCTCGACTGGGACGGCGAGAAGATCGACTTCGTCGACGGCGGGCTGTCCTGGTACGGCGCGGGCTACAAGCTGCACGGCGGTCAGCCGGACGACGGCAGCCACGACGTGGCCAAGGACGTGCTCTTCGGCACCGGCTCCTCGCTGTTCGTGCGCGCGGAGGTCTTCCGCGAGCTGGGCGGCTTCGACGAGCGCTTCTTCATGTTCTACGAGGACGTCGACCTCGGCTGGCGGATGAACCTGCGCGGCTGGCGCGTCCGCTTCGAGCCGCGCTGCCTCGCCTACCACCGGCACCACGCGTCGATGTCCACTGTGGACAATTCGCGTGAGGCCTACCTGTTGGAGCGCAACGCGCTCGCGGCGCTCTACAAGAACGTCGAGGACGAGACGCTGGCGAAGGCGCTGCCCGCCGCGCTCGCGCTGACCGTGCGCAGGGCGACCGCGCGCGGCGGCGTCGACCCGGAGCAGCTGGAGATCACCCGCAAGCCCGAGGGCGCCGACCTGACGGCCCCGGTCGAGGTCCCCAGGATCACCCTCGCCGGGGTGCTGGCGATCGACCGGTTCGTCGAGATGATGCCGTCGCTCAAGGCTTCCCGCGAGGTCGAGCAGAAGGCGCGGCGCCGCTCCGACCGGGACCTGCTCCCGTTGATGCGCAACGCGATGGAGCGCGCGTCGCCGGAGATCCCGTACCTGCTCGCGCACGACGCGCTGGTGGAAACCCTTGGCGTTGACGAGATCTACGGCCGTCCGCGCAAGATCATGGTGATCACCGCCGACTCGATCTCGAAGAAGATGGCCGGTCCGGCGATCCGCGCGTGGAACATGGCCGAGGTGCTGGGCCGCGAGCACGAGGTCCGCCTGGTCACGCTGAACAAGCACTGCCAGCCGCCGGAAGCGCCGTTCCCGGTGCGCTACATCCCCCCGGCGAAGATGCACGAGCAGACGCCGTGGGCGGACGTGATCGTGCTGCAGGGCCACGTGCTGGAGATGCTGCCGTGGCTCAAGACCTCCGAGCAGGTCCTGGTCTGCGACGTCTACGACCCGATGCACCTGGAGCAGCTGGAGCAGGGCAAGGACCTCGACCCGGGCCAGCGCGCGCACGTGGTCGACGTGGTCACCACTGTGCTGAGCAACCAGTTGGAGCGCGGCGACTTCTTCCTCTGCGCCTCGGAGCGGCAGCGGCACCTGTGGCTGGGCCACCTCGGCGCGATCGGGCGGCTCACGCCGATGCTCTACGACGCCGACCCGACCGTGCGCTCCCTGCTCGCGGTCTCGCCTTTCGGCCTGTCCGCCAAGCCCGCGGAGCGCACCGGCCCGGGACTTCGGTCCACTGTGGACGGTGTCGGCGAGTACGACAAGGTCATCCTCTGGGCGGGCGGCGTCTACTCCTGGTTCGACCCGCTGACCCTGGTCAACGCGGTGGATCGCTTGCGGCACAAGCGGAACGACGTGAAGCTCTGCTTCCTCGGCATGCGCCACCCGAACCCCGACGTCCCCGAGATGGACATGGCCACCCAGACCCGGCGGCTCGCTGAGCAGCTGGACATCGTGGGGCGGCACGTGTTCTTCAACGAGGGCTGGGTGCCCTACGACGAGCGGCAGAACTGGCTGCTGGACGCGAACTGCGGCGTCACCACGCACTACGAGCACGTGGAGACGACCTTCGCGTTCCGCACCAGGACGCTGGACTACCTGTGGGCCGGGCTGCCGATCATCACCACCGACGGCGACGCGTTCGCCGACATGGTGCGCACCGAAGGGCTCGGCCTGGTCGTCCCGGCCGAGGACCCGCAGGCGCTGGCCGACGCGTTGGAGAAGGTGCTCTACGACGCGGAGTTCGCCGCGCGGTGCTCGGAGAACATCGCCGTGGTGCGGGAGCGGTTCACCTGGGAGCAGGTGTTGGCACCGCTCGTGGAGTTCTGCCGCAACCCGCTTCCCGCCGCCGACCGCAGGACGGGTGCTCCGGCGCCCGCCGTGCTGCCGGTCGGGGTGGCGCAGCGCGTGCGCAGGGACGTCACCCTGGTGAAGGAATACCTCGAAGCCGGTGGAGCCGCCGAGGTCGCCAAGCGCGCCTCCGGGCGTCTGCGCCGACTGGTGCGTGAGAGATTGCGGGGCCGTTGATGGCTGTCTTGCGGGTCCTGCTGGACGGAAACCCGTTGCTGGGCGACCGGACGGGCGTCGGCCGCTACACCTCCGCGCTGGCTGAGGAGCTGGCGTCGATGGCCGAGGTCCAGGTCCGCGCGGTGGCCTTCACCACGCGGGGCTGGCGGCAGCTGCGCACCGTCGTGCCGCACGGCGTGAAGGCTCGCGGTCTGCCGGTGCCCGCGCGGGCGCTGCGCGCGTGCTGGCTGAAGTCCTCGCTCCCGCCGATCGAGCTGTTCGCCGGGACCACGGATGTCGTGCACGGCACCAACTTCGTGCTGCCGCCGTCACTGCGGGCGGGCGGCGTGCTGACCATCCACGACCTGGCGTTCCTCGACGCGGCGGACGAACTGTCCCAGGTGGAGAGCGACCTGCCCGAGCTGGTCCGCGTCTCCGCCAAGCGCGCCGCCGTGATCGTCACGCCGACCCAGGCCGTCGCCGACGTCGTGCACGAACGGCTCCGCGTGCCCACGGACAAGATCGTCGTGACTCCGCTCGGCGTCGACCCCGCGTGGTTCGTGGCCCAGGCCCCGAGCCTTCCGCTGCGCAGGCGGCTGAAGCTGCCGGAGAGCTACGTGCTCTACGTCGGCGCGGAGAACCCCCGCAAGGGCTTGCCGAACCTGTTGAAGGCGCACGGTGCCAGTGCCGCGCTGCCGCCGCTCGTGCTCGCCGGTCCCGGTGCCGCGCGCGTGGACGGCGACGTGATCCGCACCGGCTACCTGTCCGAGCTCGACCTGCGCCGCGTGGTGGCCGGGGCGTCCGCCCTGGTCCTGCCGTCCCGCGACGAGGGTTTCGGCCTGCCCGTGCTCGAAGCGCTCGCGTGCGGCGTGCCCGTCGTGTGCTCCGACGTGCCGTCGCTGCGCGAAGTCGCTGGTGGACAGGCGATGCACGTCCCCGTCGGCGATGTCGAGGCGTTGACCGACGCGCTGGAGACCGTCGTCAAGGCTTCCGCCGACGCCGCCACCCTCGCCGCCCGCCGCACCCGTGCCGCCGAGTTCACCTGGCGCCGCTGCGCCGAACTCACCGTCTCCGCCTACCGCCGCGCCGCCCCCTGACCCAGGTCTTCGCACCTCCGCACCCGGCCAGGTTTCGCGTTTTGTCACGTTGTTGCGAATGAGAGCGCTCGCAAATCACAACACGTAGGGTGGTCTCAGGTGGCTGTTGCAACGAGGGCATTGTTCAGGGCCTGGGCGGGATTGTCCCATCCGAGGGTCTGGCGGGGGCGGGTGTTGAGCAGCCAGGCGATGCGGGCGCAGTCGGCGTGGGTGAGGTCACGGAAGTCGCTGCCTTTGGGCCAGAACCGACGGAGTAGGCCGTTGGTGTTCTCATTCGAGCCGCGTTGCCAGGGTGAGTGCGGGTCGCAGAAGTAGACCGGCAGCCCGGTAGCGACGGTGAACTCGGCGTGCCGGGCCATTTCTTTGCCCTGGTCCCAGGTCAGCGACCGGCGCAGGGTCTCGGGCAGGGTCGTGATCATCCGGGCCAGCTCGGCACTGACGATCTCGGCGGTGTGCTGTCCTGGTAGCGGGGCCAGCAGCACGAACCGGGAAGCCCGCTCGACCAGGGTGATCACCGCCCCCTTGCCCGGCGCGCCCAGCAGCAGATCACCCTCCCAGTGCCCGAACACCGCCCGATCCTCGACTTCAGCGGGACGATCGGAGATGTTGACCATATCGGGGATCGTGCCCCGATTATCATTGCGGCCCAACGGTTTCCGGCGCGTGCGGCCGGTATGCAACAACCGGGAGAGGGTCTTGCGCAGCTCGCCCCGGCCCTGCACGAACAGAGACTCATACACACCGAGATAGATCGTCTCGTGTGACACGCGCATGCCCTCGTCATCGGCGAACATCCGCTTCAGCATGACGCTGATCTGCCGCGGGGACCAGCCCGCCCCCAACAACACCGCCACCAGCAACCGCAACGCGTCATGGGTGGCCAGCTTGCCCGGCCGAGGCCGCCGCGCCCGCACCCCCGCCTCCCGATGCGCCTTCACCGCCCGATACGACCGCCCAATCCACCACCCGCGACGATTCACCCACCTCCGATTCGCCGCCAACTCCCGACACACAGTCGAGGGAGACCGCCCAATCCGACGAGCGATCTCCGAAGCCGACAACCGCGCCCCCACCCCCAGCGAGATCTCCTCCCGCTCCTCCAACGACAACCGAGCACCCGGCACCCCAACCACCTCCAACCAGCCACAACACCACCACAACACGGCGTTGCAACAACCACTGGAGACCGCCTAGCCAAAACGCGAGGACTACGGGCGCGGGCGGAGGAGGAGGCAGCCGGTGGGGTGGACGGTGGCGGAGTGCTCGGGGAGCACGAGGGTCGTGGAGTCCATCTCCACGATGATCGCGGGGCCGACGATCACGTTGCCCGCCAACAGTTTCGCCCGATCGTAGATGCGCGCGTCCACGGGGCGCCCGCCGTGCCAGATCTCGGTGTGCGCGACGAGCGCGGTCACGGGGACCTCCTCGCCGGGAGGCAGCGCAGTGGGCGCGACGTGCAGGCGCGGTCCCTGGGCGACGAGGTCGATGCGGACGAGTTCGGCGGACAGCGGGAAACCAAGCGCGCCAAGGGGATCGGCTGAGGCGAGCAGGGCGTCAGTGAGCTGGACGTGCGCCTCCCGGCCTTCCGAGCGGAGCACGGCCGAGCGGCACAGGGTCTGCTCGGCGCGGGTGACTCCGAGGTCTTCCAGGCGGTGGCACACGGACTTCTCCAGGTCGTCGACCAACGCCCTGAACTCACTGTCATCGATTTCATCGAGGGGACGGCGAACGATTGCAGTGTCCTCGTCGCGCAGGCCTGCGGTGGCGTCGCCGTGCGCGCACAGCACGCCAGGAGCGGGCGGGACGATCACCGGCCAGCTGCCGGTGAGCACGCCGATCGCGTTGGCGTGCAACGGTCCCGCACCACCGTAGGCGAGCAGCGCGAAGTCCTTGGGCTCGGCGCCCTGGCGCACGCTGACCAGGCGCAGCGCGGCGGCCATGTTCTCGTTGA
The DNA here is from genome assembly GCF_002155965.1 of Allokutzneria sp. NRRL B-24872. Lineage (GTDB taxonomy): Bacteria > Actinomycetota > Actinomycetes > Mycobacteriales > Pseudonocardiaceae > Allokutzneria. Next base: position 15,463 of record NZ_MUMH01000109.1, on the reverse strand, counting down.
CGGTCTCGACGACCTGCTCGGCGGCCTCGAAGGAGCGCGAAATGCCAAGATCGTGCGCGAGGCCCTTCAACGCCCTGCGCGCGGCGGTGCGGTCGAGCATGATCTCGCCGCCGGCGAGCTTGCCGGGCAGGTGCCCGAGCAGCACGTTCGCGTCGGTGACCGTGGGCTCGTCGCCGCCGAGCCCGTAGGCGACCGGGCCGGGCCGCGCTCCGGCGGACTCGGGACCGACGACCAGGTCGCCCTGCTCGTCGACGAAGGCGATCGAACCGCCGCCAGCGCCGACGCTGCGAACGTCGACACTGCTGGTCCGGACCTCCAGCTTGCCGACGATGGCCTGCTTGGCGAGGCGGGGGCGGCCGTCGCGGACCAACGTGATGTCGGTGGAGGTGCCGCCCATGTCGAAGGTCAGGAAGTCGCGCAGCCCCAACTGCTCGGCGAACCAGCTCGCGCCCGCGACCCCGCCGACCGGACCGGACAACAGCAGGCCCAGCGGGTGGTCGGCGGCGCGGTCGGGCATGGTCTGCACGCCGTCGCCGCGCAGGATCGACAGCGGCGCGGTGATCCCCGCCGTGCTCAGCACGTCGCCGAGGTCGGCGAGGTAGCGGGAGACCGAGGGCCGGACGTAGCTGTCGGCGACGGCGGCGAGCGCGCGCTCGTACTCCTTGGGCTCGGCGATCACGCTGGCGGACAAGGAGATCGGCAGGCCGGGCAGCTCTTCGGCGGCGACCTCGGCGAGCATCCGCTCGTGCACGTCGTTGGCGTAGGAGTTGAGCAGCGAGATCGTCAGCGCCTCGATGCCGGAGCCGCGGAGCCCGCGCAGGGCCTCGCGCGCGCCCTGCACGTCCAGCGGGCGCACAACGCGCCCCTCGGGGTCGACGCGCTCCGCCACCTCGATGGTGTTCTCCATGCGCGCCAACGGTTCCGGCTTCGGCCACTGCACCCAACCGGCGAGCGGGCCGGGCAGGTAGGAGCGGGCGATCTGCAGCATCCTGCGGAAGCCGTGCGTGGTCACCAGGCCGACCCGCGCGCCCTTGCCCTGCAGGATCAGGTTGGTGGCCAACGTCGTGCCGTGCACCACCTGGCTGACCTCGCCGGGGGCGATCCCGGCCTGCTCGCAGACCAGCGCGATGCCCCTGCGCACGCCGAGCCCGGCGTTGTCGGGGGTGGAGGGAGTCTTGACGCGGAACGTGCGGCCGGTGGCCTGGTCGACCAGCAGCACGTCGGTGAAGGTGCCACCGACGTCGACGCCGAGGCGGTACCCCATGGCGTGTCTACTCCTCATCCCTCGACCGGCCCGCGAGCACCCGCCGCGCCGCCAGCACATGAGAACGCATCACCGACTCCGCCCATGCCGGGTCCCTCGCTCTGAACGCGTGCACCAGCTCGCTGTGGTGGGCGACGCTGCGCTGGAGGTCCTCATGGGTGTAGCGGTGAAAGGTCTGGAGCACAAGGGGCAGTTGGATCACGGCGTTGAGCATGGTGACCAGCCGGGTGCTGGAGGCGGCGCGCCGGATGATGCCGTGGAACTCGGCGTTGCACGCGGCGATCCGCTCCACGTCGCCGGAGTGCACGGCGCGCGCCATGTCCTGGCGCAGCTCGTCCATCCTGCCCAGCTCGCCGTCGGAGATCCGCGAGGCCGCCCGCGCCGCCGCGAAGGACTCCAGCAGGACGCGCAGCTCGTAGATCTCGTCCAGGTCCTCGTGCGACCAGCTGGTGACCCGGGCGCCGCGGTGCGGCAGCACCTCGACCAGGCCCTCGACCTCCAGCCTGCGCAGCGCCTCCCGGATCGGGGTGCGGCTGATCCCCAGCGCCTCGGCCAGCTCGACCTCGCCGAGCCGTTCACCGGGCGGGTAGCTGCCGTCCAGGATCGCCGTGCGCACGACCTCGTAGGCCTTCTCGGCCGCCAGAGCCACTTCAGTCACCACCGTCGTCGACGCGGTCGGTCCCCAGCCTACCGATCTTTTGTATGCAAATTAGAGTCCAATTCGGCTTGACACAACTGTCTGCGGAAATCAATCCTTCAACCAGCCAGGAAGTTGTATACAAGGGCGGGTCGATGCGCAGCGTGGAGTTGATCGAGGTCGGGCCCAGGGGCGGCCCGGGGAACGAGTCGCGCCCGCTCACCACCGTCGACAAGATCGAGCTCATCGAGTGCTGCGTGTCCGCCGGGCTCCGGCGGATCGAGGCCGTCAGCTTCGGCAACCCCGAGCGGGTCCCCCAGCTGGCCGACGCCGAGGACGTGATGGCGTCGGTCCCGAGGGTCCCCGGGGTTTCCTACGCCGGACTGGTGCTCGACCGCAAGGGCCTGCACCGCGCGCTGGAGGCCGGGGTCGACGAGATCAACGTGGTCGTGTCCACCACCGAGGAGTTCAGCAGGCGCAACCTGGGCGTCGGCGTCGAGGACGCGCTGCGGGCCTGGACGGAGATCGCCGCGGAGGCGGTGAGCACCGGCGTCCGGACCACCGTGACCATCGCGACGGCCTTCGGCTGCCCGTTCAGCGGCGAGGTCCCGCCGGAGGAGGTCATCGGCATCGCCCGCCGGATCGCCGAGGCCCGTCCCGACGAGATCTCCCTCGCCGACACCATCGGCGTCGGCACTCCCGACCAGGTGCGCGCGCTCGCCACCGGAGTGCGCGCGGTGGCGCACGGGGTGCCGCTGCGCGGTCACTTCCACAACACCCGCAACACCGGGTACGCGAACGCGCTCGCAGCGCTGGACTGCGGTGTCGCAAGCCTCGACGTGACCGTCGGCGGTATCGGCGGGTGCCCGTACACGCCGTCGCCGCACGGCAACATCGCGACCGAGGACGTGCTGTACGCGCTGGACCGCATGGGTGTGCGCACCGGCGTGGACATCGACGTGGTGCTGGAGATCTCCGCGTGGCTGTCCGAACGCACGGGGCGCGAAGTCCCGGCGCTCCTGGGCCGCGCGGGCACGTTCCCGCCAGTCACCTAGCGGGCGAAGATGCCTCGGATGAAGGAGAGCAGTCCGCCGAGCACCGCAGCGCCGCTCACCAGGATCACGCCGCCGACGATCACGTAGATCAGCGTCGCAGTCCACTCACCCGCACGGTCGCCGCCTTCGCGCTGATAAGACTCCGGTGCGGGCAACCACGAGTACGGCGGCGTGGTCACCCGAACAACGCGCACGGACTGCCCGATGTCCTTCACGGTCAGTTCGCCACCGTCGAACTCGCGGGTCTCGCGCGTGCCGTTCTCCCACGACACCTCCGCGGTGCACCGCGAGTACTTCCCGAAGCCGTTGGAGCCGACCGGTCCCACGTCCGCGCAGGACTGCGTGACGGCAGTGCCGCGCAGGTCGCTCGCGCTTGGGTTGGGCAGACGGTTGGCGGTGAGGGCGGTGTTGGCCAACAGGTAGCCCAGCGCGCCTACCACCACGATCATCAGCAGTGTGCCGGTGAGCTTGGTCCAGCCCGCTTTGCGCCGCTTGGGCTTGGACGTGGACTCCGCCTCGGGCTGCCTGCCCCACTTCGCCATGCGCGCGCTCCCCGGTGTCGCCGTCAGTACGTGATCAGGATCGCAGCGCTTCCCCGTGCTCCGCGAACGCAGCCGCCAGCGCTTCACGCCACGGGCGCAGCGGGCTCAGCCCAGCCTCCTGCCACGCGCGCGGCGACAGCACCGAGTACGCGGGCCGTGGCGCTGGACGCGGGAAGTCCGCCGTAGTGCACGGAGAAATGCGCGTGGGGTCCGCGCCGAGCTCTTCAAAGACAGCGCGCGCGAAGCCGTACCAGCTGGTCTCGCCACCGCCCGCCGCGTGCAGAACGCGCTGCTTCGGGCCCTCGGCGAGCGCGGCGAGCTCCAGCAAGCCACGCGCGAGATCGGCCGACCACGTCGGACAACCCACCTGGTCGCCGACAACGGTCAGCTTGTCGCGCTGGGCCTCCAACTTCGCCATCGTCTTCACGAAGTTGCCGCCGACCGCGCCGTAGACCCACGCCGTGCGCACGACCCACGCCTCAGCGCCTGAGTCGAGCACCGCGCGCTCCCCCGCGAGCTTCGTGCGGCCGTAGGCAGTGCGCGGCTCTGTCGCATCAGCGGGCTCGTAGGGGCTTGTGGCGTCTCCGGGGAACACGTAGTCCGTGGAGACGTGCAGCAACCGAACGCGCTGTTCGGCGCATGCGGCCGCGAGGTTGCGCGGGCCGTCACCGTTCACTTCGAGCGCACGGGCCTCATCGGTCTCCGCGGCATCCACGGCGGTGTAAGCAGCCGCGTTGATCACCACGGGCCGCAGACCCGCGTCGCGTGCCGTGGTGGCGAGCGAGCTGACGGCGTCGGCGACCGCCTCGGCGTCGGTGATGTCCAGTTCGGCGGAGCCGGGCGCGTGCACGAACCCGGCGCCCGCGGTCTCAGCCAGTGCGGAGATGTCCGCGCCGAGCTGACCGCGACCGCCGGGGACGAGGAGAGCGAAGTCGGTCACCGCGCCAGCCTAGAGCGCGGCGCGCTCCTTCAGCGGCTCCCACCAGGAGCGGTTGTCGCGGTACCAGGCGACCACGTCGGCGAGGCCCTGCTCGAACGGCACCTGTGCCGAGTAGCCCAGCTCGTTGCTGATCTTGGTGCAGTCCACCGAGTAGCGGCGGTCGTGGCCGAGGCGGTCTGCGACGGGCTCCACCATCGACCAGTCCCTGCCGGTCGCGGCGATCAGCTGCTCGGTCAGCTCGCGGTTGGTCAGCTCGGTGCCGCCGCCGATGTTGTAGATCTCACCGGCCCGGCCGCCCTCGGCGACGAGCTGGATGCCCCGGCAGTGGTCGTCAACGTGCAGCCAGTCGCGGACGTTGAGGCCGTCGCCGTAGAGCGGCACCTTGTGCCCGTCGAGCAGGTTGGTGACGAACAGCGGGATGACCTTCTCGGGGAAGTGGTAGGGCCCGTAGTTGTTCGAGCAGCGCGTGATGCACACCGGCAGCCCGTGGGTGCGGAAGTACGAACGGGCCAGCAGGTCTGAGGACGCCTTCGCCGCGGAGTACGGCGAGTTCGGCTCCAGGATGTGCTCCTCGGTCCACGAACCGGTCTCGATGGAGCCGTAGACCTCGTCGGTGGACACGTGCACGAACTTCGACACGCCCGACTCCAGAGCGGCCTGGAGCAGCGTCTGCGTGCCGAGCACGTTGGTCAGCACGAAGTCCGACGCACCGTGGATGGAGCGGTCCACGTGCGACTCGGCGGCGAAGTGCACCACGGTCGAGACGCCGACCATGACCTCGTTCACGAGCGCGGCGTCGCAGATGTCGCCCTTGATGAAGCGGTGGCGCGGGTGGCTCGCGACGGGGTCGAGGTTGGCCTCGTTCCCGGCGTAGGTGAGCTTGTCCAGCACCACGACCTCGGCCTCGGCGAAGACCGGGTAGGCGCCGGTCAGCACCTTGCGCACGTAGTTCGACCCGATGAACCCGGCGCCCCCGGTGACCAGTACGCGCATCGTCTCCACTCTCCAGTCCCCCATTGGGTGTACCCGCTGCCGCGAAGTCTGCCACGGGCCTGAACAGGGGTAGTGACTCTCGAAGCAACCCGATGGAAGGGCGGTACGTCCTCCCAAGACCGGGGAGTCGCCCGGCCAGGCGACAGCACGCCGTTAGCCTGGGAGGTCACAGGTGGCGTGACGCGAGCTGTTCGAGTGACGGGGAGGAGTGAGAGTGGACGACCGGCCGATGCGGCCCGGGGGAAATCCCAGGCGCGGGGTTCCGAGGAGCCAGCCCGGCAGGCCCACGCCCGGCCAGCAGGGACGATCGCAGCCTCCCGGCTCGGGTGGTGGCGGTCGAGGACGAGCCGTTCCCCCTCCCGCCGACCGGGTCCCGCCCGGTGAGCCGCCGCGCCGCCAGCCTCCCCGCCAGGGTGCTCAGCCCGCGGGCGCAGGGCGCTCGCGCGATGCCCGCGTCGTGCCGCAGGGACCGCCCCCGGCGCGCAAGACCGCTCGCGTGCGCTCCGAAGCTCCCCGCGAGCCGAGCGCGCGGACCACCAAGCGCTCGGCGGCGGCAGCGCCCGCGAGCGCGGCGGCTTCCAAGCGCAAGCTCCACCCGGGCAAGACCGTCGCGGCGATGGTCTCCGTGATCGTGTTGTGCGTCACCGGCTACGCGTGGGGCACGCTCAACGACTTCACCACCGACGACGTCACCGAGGCCCAGAAGGGCCCGAAGCCGCTGGACGGCGCGCTCGACATCCTGATGGTCGGGCTGGACAGCCGCACCGACGCGCAGGGCAACGAGCTGCCGGCCGAGGTGCTGCGCGAGCTGCACGCCGGGGCCAGTGACGCGGGCGGCAACACCACGGACTCGATGATCCTGGTGCACATCCCGGTCGACGGGAAGCCGGTCGGCATCTCGCTGCCGCGCGACTCCTACGTGGACATCTCGGGCGGCTTCGGCAAACACAAGATCAACGCCGCGTACTCGTTCAACAAGAACGCCGCCGCGAAGAAGCTGCGCGCCGCTGGCAAGAGCAAGCAGCAGGTCGAGCAGGAGTCCACGTCGGCGGGCCGCAAGGGCATGGTGGAAACGGTCGGCGCGCTCACCGGGGTCACCGTCGACCACTACGCCGAGGTGAACCTGGCCAGTTTCTACGAGATCACCAAGGCCATCGGCGGTGTCGAGGTCTGCCTCAAGGCCGCGACCAAGGACAGCATGTCCGGGGCGAACTTCCCCAAGGGCGTGCAGACCATCGAGGGCGCGCAGGCGCTGGCCTTCGTCCGGCAGCGGCACGGCCTGCCCAGCGACCTCGACCGGATCGTGCGCCAGCAGACCTTCCTCAAGTCGATGGCGAAGAAGGTCACCTCGGCGGGCACGCTGACCGACCCGGGCAAGCTGACCGGGCTGGTCAACGCCGTGAAGAAGTCCGTGGTGGTGGACAAGAACATGGACCTGCTCCAGTTCGCCCAGCAGATGCAGACGGTCATGTCGGGCGGGGTGGAGTTCAAGACCATCCCGATCGAGGGCGACATCAAGACCAGCGACGGCGACGCGCTCAAGGTGGACCCGAAGCAGGTCAAGGACTTCGTGGCCAACCAGACCAAGGAGCAGCCACCAGCGCCCTCGACGACACCGCCCTCCGGTGGTGGCGCGGCGACCGACAACAAGGCGATCACCGTCGAGGTGCGCAACGCCACCGGCGCGTCCGGACTGGCCAACGACGTGCTGGACGCCTTGGTGGCCAAGGGTTTCGCCAAGGGCAACGTCGACAACGCCGTCTCGCGGGCGAAGACCGTCGTGCGCTACTCCAGGGGACAGCAGGACTTCGGCAAGAAGGTCGTCGAGGCGCTCGGCGGCGGCGCGGTGCTCGAAGAGGACAAGGACCGGATGATCCCCGCGGGGACCGTTCGGCTGTTCATCGGCAAGGACTACTCGGGGCCCGGCAAGAAGAACAACGTGGCCGCGCAGCCGCTGCTGGAGCTGAACGGGCTCCGTCCGGCGGCGCCGAACCAGGGCCAGCAGACCGAGACCACGCCCGACGGCATCCCCTGCATCAACTAAAGGGCACGAACGGGTGGACTAAGAAGTACGGTGACCTGCGTGGAGCTGGCTAGCCTTGGGGTAGCGGCTCCCGCGGGCGTTCGGTCCCGGCGGAGCGGCCGCTTTTCCACGTTGTCCCGCCATTTCCGCTAGGAGGAGCACGTGCCGGACCGGCCGCGCCCGAACGAGGACGACGAGCCCGAGAAGTTCGTGCCGCTGGACCCCGCCGAACTCGACGCGCTCGACGAACCCGACGAGCCGTCGAGCGCGGAACCCGGGCGGGGCAGGGGGAAGCGGATCGCGGTCAACGCCGTCCGGGTGCTCACCGCGCTGCTGTCCGTTGCCGCGCTCGCGGTCAGCGGAGTGAGCTGGGCGACACTGGAACGCTTGCAGGACAACGTCAGCACGACCGACGTGGTGAACCAGCTCGGCAGCCAGCCGGGCGCGCCCCCCGCCCGCGACGGCGCGACGGACATCCTGCTGGTCGGCAGCGACAGCCGCACCGACGCGCAGGGCAACGAGCTGCCGCCGAGCGTGCTGCGCAAGCTGCGCACCGAGGCCAACGCCAGCCTCAACACCGACACGATCATCGTGCTGCGCATCCCGGACAACGGCGGCAAGGCGACCGCGATCTCGATCCCCAGGGACACCTACGTCGCGGTGCCCGGCTTCGAGGACGCCAAGATCAACGCCGCGTACGTGCTCGGCAAGAACCGGCGGCTCACCGAGCTGGACGCCCAGCGCGTGACCGACCGCGGCCGCCGCGAGCGCGAGTCCGACCAGGCGGGCAGGCTCGCGCTCGGCCGCGCGGTGCAGGAGCTGACCGGGCTGCGGATCGACCACTACGCGGAGATCAACCTGTACGGCTTCTACCTGCTGACCGAGGCGCTCGGCGGGGTCGAGGTGTGCCTGCGCCAGTCCACCAGCGACCCGGACTCCGGCGCGGACTTCCGCAGGGGCAGGCAGTCCATCGCAGGCGGGGACGCGCTCGCGTTCGTCCGGCAGCGCTCCGGCCTGCCGCGCGGGGACATCGACCGCGTCGTGCGGCAGCAGGTGTTCATGGCCGCCGTGGTGAAGAAGATGCTCTCCAGCGGCACGCTCACCGATCCGGCGAAGCTGTCCGCGCTGTTCGAGGCCGCGCGCAAGTCGCTGGTCTTCGACGAGGGCTGGGAGCCGCTGAACCTGGTGCGGCAGTTCCAGGGGCTCGCGGGCGGCAGCTTCGAGTTCCGCACCATCCCGGTGGTGAACATCAACGCGCGCAACGATCGCGGCCAGAGCATCGTGGCCGTGGACAAGAACGCGGTCCGGGCGTGGGTGAGCGGCCTCGTTGGTGGTACCCCGCCGAAGATGGCCGGGCGCGGTCCGCTCAGACTGGACGGCGGTGCCTCCCGCGCTGCGGCCCACCAGCCGAACACCAGCGAGGAGCCGATCACCGCGGACGGCATCCCCTGCGTGTACTGACCTCGCGACGAGTGGAGACGACCAGCTGATGAACGTCACCGAAGCCCTGTTCGCCCCGCTGATGACCGACTCGGCCAAGCCCCTGGTCAGCCACTACGACGACGCCGACGGCACGCGCATCGAGCTGTCGCGGGCGACGGTGGCGAACTGGGCGGCGAAGACGGCGAACTGGCTGCGGGACGAGGTGTTCCTGGAGCCCGGGGCGCGGGTGCTCGTCGCCCTGCCCGCGCACTGGCAGACCGTCGGCGTGCTGCTCGGCTCGTGGTGGGCGGGCGCGTCCGTGGTGACCGATCCCGCCGCCGGTGACTTCGAAGTCGCCTTTGTGCCGCAAGGGTTCGAGGTGGAGGCCGAGACCATCGCCGCGGTCGCGCTCGACCCGCTCGGCCGCGGTATCCGCAACCCCGAGCCCGGCACCGTGGACTACATCGGCGAGATCCGCGTGCACGGGGACTTCTTCCGGTCCTACGCTGTGGTTCCCGGCGAGCAGCCCGCGCTGAACGAGCTGAGCGTGGACGCGTTGGTGGCACTGGCCCGCGCCCGTGCTTCGGAGCAGGGCATCGCCGAGGGCGACCGCGTGCTCTCCGACCTCGACTGGCACTCCCCGGAGTCCATTGTGGACGGACTCGTCGCCGTGATCGCCGCGGGCGGCGCGCTGGTCCAGTGCACCAACCCCGACCCCGCCAAGCTCGCCGACCGCCGTCGCACCGAACGCATCACCGTCGACCTCACCACCTGACCCCGGCCACCGCACCGAACGGGCCGTTCGGTGCACTTCAAACGCACTAAACGACCCGTTCAGTGCGTTCAACGCGTCAGAGGAGCCGTTCGCGTAGGCGCGATGCGTGCGAGCGTGAAGGCACGGGTGGCGAGTGGAAAACCTTGTGCCGGGCGGAAATCGACCGCCCGGCACAACAAGGGTCACGCAGCAGGGGTCACACGATGACGGGGTCGCCCTTGCGCGCGGCGAGCACGGCGTCGACGGAGAACTTGCCGCCGCCGAAGCCCAGTGCCAGTGCGGCTAGCGCGAGCGTCATCACGAACTCGTAGCCGCCCGGCGCGAAGAAGCCGTTCTTGAAGTGGACGAAGACGCCCGCGCCGACCATCACCACGGCGAGCAGCACGCCCGCGACCGGCAGCAGGGCGCCGACGATCAGGGCGGCGCCGCCGAAGGTCTCGACCGTGGCGGCGAAGTAGGCGGACAGGGTCGGCATCGGGATGCCCATCTTGCCGAAGCCCGCCGCGGTGCCGTCGATGCCGCTGAACTTGGAGACTCCGTGCGCGATGAACACGATGCCGATGCCGATCCTGGCCAGCAGCAGCACCACGTCCCGCAGGGCGTGCACGAGCTTTCCCACAGTGGTTCCTTCCGTAGATCCTCCTTCGAGACCGTACAAATTTGAACTAAAGCCGACGTGAAGATGATCAAGCGTTCAATCAAATCCTGAATGAGCCCAGCCCAGGACGACGAAGGCCCCGGTCGCGGGGACCGGGGCCTTCCAGGAGCGGACTACCTCACTTCAGCAGCGCGCGGCTCATCACGACGCGCTGGATCTGGTTGGTGCCCTCGTAGATCTGGGTGATCTCTCACCAGGCCGGATGCGAGCTGGCCGTTCACGCCTGGAAAGGCCCTCTACCAGCGAGGATAGGTCTCGATAGTTCTCGGCGTTTCTCATGCCTGCCCGACATCTGACGGCCTGTAGACGGCCTGGAGTCGGGCTAGATCCATCTGCACGCCACCCCAACGTAAGGCCGATGCTCACGGCGGTTGGGGTGGTGTCGCACGTCAGCACCTAGCGCCCCTCCCCCGTTGGCCGTTGGCGCGAAGCGTCGGCGGGCGTCGATCGCCCCGGCCCCTCGACCAAGGTGGGGATCACGCGATCGTCACGGACTCGGGTAGCTGGAAGGGCCTTGGGCGTTGCACGCCGTCGGCGGCGGCGCCCCTCCGCCAGGCTGCGGGCCGCGCCTGCCCGGCAGGCGGCCGGAGCGGAGCGGGAGGCCGTCCTTTGCCGGGATGGATGCGGCTCCGGCTGCCAAGGCGACGGGCACACAGCGCCGCCGCTGGCGGCGCGCCCTTGATCCCGTAGAGCACAATTCGGCAAGGACTCACATCGACCGTTGTCGTGCTTTGGCTGATGCTTGACATCACTGATTCGGGCGGATTGCTTGGTAATCCCAGCTACTTCAGGGGGCCTGGTGCAATCGAATGGCCGTTAGCAGCGCGCACGAAGTCGCGCAGCGCTGTCACTTGGGCTTGCAGATCGAACACATCGAGGTGGCGTGGTTGTAGCATCGCCGTAACCGCGTCGGCGATGCCGACCTTGTCGAAAGTCGGACCGTCTGCCTTGCTCGGAAGTGGGTTCTCCCACTGGCCCACCGACCGATAATTCGACCTGGGGTGGACTTGCTCGACCGCAGCTTTCAAGATGTCGTCCGGTATGTAATTCTCGATGGTGTAGCACTTCGTGACCCACGCGAACCCGGGCGCCGGATAGTCCATCGCGAACTCGTCTCTAATCCGCGCCTTGGTCTTGCTAATATGCTTGCGGCCGCTCGTCCTATCTGAGTCGATAAGGACCGCGCTCGCCCGGTTGAGGCTCCGAAGGCTGATGAACTCCTCAAGCGCATCCTCGCTGACTGTAAGGTGCGCGAGGAGTTTCCCCCCGTAGAACATGACCGAGTAGTCGATGCCCTCCGCCAATCCCGGGTCGAGCAGTTTGAGCCAATGGCGGACATAAATCCGATCGGAGGGTCCCTCAACCCAGATGACACAATTCGCCTGGAGCAGGTCCGACGGACGGTACCCGAGGTCGTTGCAGATTCTGACCAGTTCGTGTGGACGTCGAGCGAGGTGGGAGACGCTGCCCTCGGTGGTGAGCCGCACATGGTAAGCGGTTGCGCGGGCGTCATCGAGGAGATGGGAAGAGTGGGTTGCAATGATGTATTGATTGTCTGTCTGGTCAGTGAGGTAGCGGACCAGCTTCTTCTGGAGAAGTGGGTGGAGGTTCGTCTCCGGCTCCTCGACGCAAACGAGGGATCCCGTGGTGACGGTGGCTGCTGCGGCCAGCACGATGACCTGTTCAACGCCGCTGCCAAGGCTGGACAGTGGAAGGACGCGTTGAGGCGTCTCGACCTGGATGGTCGAGTAGTCGTGCGGAATATTGAGCGAGGCGTCTGGGTCACCGAGCACGTTCTGCACGAACCGGTTGATAGCAGTCCACCGCGGCCGAGACTCTTCCCACTTGTCGTGCGAGGGGTTTTGGATCGATCCCAGGGCCCGGATAATGCCCCGACCCGAAAGCCAGTCGGGTTCAACGTCGTCAGTTGCCTCCACTCGGCGCGCGCTTGTGATCGTTACAACCTGAGGGAGTGACGAAAAGCCTCCAATTGAGGTCAGGAGGCGGCGCATCACGTCCGTAACATTGACGGCACCGCCCCCCAAAGAATCGAGAGCGGATCGGTAGTAGCGACTCCACTCTGGCCACTGACTGATGGCCTTCTCGATTCGAGAATCCGCAACAAAGAATTGGCCATTGCCCAAAATGTAGCGCGACCAATACCGACCTTCAGCCTCGCACAACAAGGACATAACGCCTTCTCGAAATTCAGCAAGTGAGTTGAAGCTCTGACGCACCCGGGGCTTTGTCGGATCCTGGTGTTCACCAAACGTTCCGAGCGCAATGGGGACGCCAACCTCCAGCGTCGTGACTGTCCGGAAACCGCGCGGGCGGTCGAGATCGCCCAGTACTGCATGACTAGGGAGTTCAGTATTCCCCTTGCTGCGCAGTTTGGGCATGACGTCCTGCAGAAACCGCAGCACGTTCGACTTTCCACTGTTATTTATTCCGGCCAGCACGGTTACCTTGGTCGCGAAATTAAACTCCTGCCAGGTCGCAAATGAGCGATACCCAGCAAAACCAATCCCCGACAGAAGCGGTTTGTACTCGACACTGGAATCCAACTCGACCCCCAAACTTGAGGTTCTCTGATCGTGCCAGAACCTACAACAGTGGACATCCGGGAAGAAATCTGCGGAGCGCTCACGCATTATTGCGCGCAACCTCCAGAACTCCGCCAACTCAACCTATTCTTCATCGGATCCCTCTCCCGCCACTTTGCGCTTGAGATGATCAAGATAACTACTTTTCGGCATCGAGCGTGTTCGAGGTCGCTTACCACTGTTAATTTCGCGCACGTACCTTGCTAGATGCTTTGGATTCTTTCCCGTCCAGCCGTTGGCGAGCGCCCATCCCTGCAACTCCTCACTGTCAAGTTCATAGCCAGCGTCGTGGAGAACTAGAAGAGTCCCTACTACCTGATCTTTCTCAAAGCCAGCAGCAATTGTATTGTTATGATTAACCGTGAGCGTCAGCCCCTTCATTGCTTCCTCGACCACTGGATCCACATCCGATGCCGAGACCTCCGCCCATACCTGCACATCACCCAAAACCTCCGCTTGCGTCGCCGTAACCCATGGCCGGACCCACTCCTCTACCCAAGCAGCCACACATAGAGCTTTTACCCTGCTGCCAGATCGGCTGATCTGGCCGAGCGCGTCCATGTCGGGCCAGACAGCGAGTACAGGTCCAGCGGAGCGTATAAAGCTTGCGCCGCGAGAGGTCACCACGTCTACGTCACGATAGGACGACCAATCCTGAAGCAGTCGACTATTTCGCAGGCTCGACCTTAGAGGAATAAAGAGTGTCAGAACATCGCCATCCTCCATTTGGTTGGCGCACCACAGAAAACCTAACTCAAGCCCCTCTTCGCCTCCTTCAGTAACAGCACACGGGTACTCGCCAGCCGCCTCGAACATTTCAGTCCCACCCATCCCGCAATTTCGTGATTGAGGCGAGTTTTCCGCAAACCGCCGACGAAGTGTCAGCATTTTTCACCAATGTTACCTATTTGCGTATGCGGGTGAGATGCAGAACGCCTAGTAGCGGCGAGCCTGGGTCAGGTCTCGAAGTAGGGCGTTCCGTGGTTGTCGAATCCGTGTTCGATCCGAAGGCGGGTCGAGGGGTGGATGTTGAGGTTCGCCAGGTCCTCGCGGGCTACCCAGTGGACTTCGCTGGACTCGTCGCTCGTGCGCAGCTCGCCACCGATCAGGCGGGCGCGGAAGCAGATGGAGAACTCCTGGCGGACCTCGCCGTCTGTGTACGCGATGACGTGCGCAGGGTCGGAGTAGATGCCGATGACGTCGGTGGGCTCGACGTCTACGCCGGTCTCCTCCTTGACCTCACGGATGACCGTGCGCCCGATCGGTTCCCCTACGTCTTGCCCGCCGCCGGGCATCGCGTACATGTTGTTGTCGGTGCGTCGAATCAGGAGCACGCGGCTGTGCTCGTCTTGGATGAACGCGGTGACGGCCACAACGATGCTGTTCGCCTGCGGGGCGTTCGGGTCCTTGTAGTGATCGGTGCGCGCCATGGGTCTTGCCTACCATTTGGGCGGCTTGGCGTCGTCCCAGACGCCCTGGAAGCTCTCCGCGTAGGTCTCGAAGAGGTCGCCGCCGGACAGTCGGCGGAGGTGCAGCACGGGGGCGTGCGCTGCCACGAAGCCGTGGACGTGGGTGTTGACCAACATCTCGTCGTCAAAGCGGTAGATCGAGTTGTAGAGCGTGGTCTTGTGGCACCTGATCTCCGCCGTAGAGCCATCCGCCAACGGCTTGAAGAACGTCAACGCGTTGCGGATCTTCGCCGCGAGCGTGCCCTTGCCGATGCCCTCTTCTTCGCCCCGTCGCGCTACCTCGCGGCTTGCCGGGTCACCGAGCAGGAGACGGATCTTCACGCCTTCGTCGGCCTTGCGGCGCAACGTCTTCAGCAGGCCAGGGTTGTCCAGCAGGAACATGCCCGCGTAGATCAAGATCGAGATGTTCAGCTTTGCCTGATCGAGAAGGTGCGTCCACACGTCTTGCGGGATTGAGTGGCGGTGCGCGTAGACCTGCACGACCTCGGAGTCGTTGATCTCCTTCTTGGCGCTCGCGGCGACCGCGTTCGGCCAGAGGTAGGTCTCGGTCTCCCTGAGCATGGACGCCAGGATGTGCCGGTGGCGCGGGTACGGAGTACGGTCCTGCGTCGTCCAGCGTTCGACCGTCTTCGGGTCGACGCCCGCCGCCTTCGCCACGTGGTCGAAGTTCAAACCGTTGCGTAGCAAGGCATCCCGCAAACGCTGGTTCGGCACGGCGTCTCCTCGAGTACATCTAGGGACAACTTCAAGGTAGCAAAGACATCTGTAGTTGTCCCCTCATGCGGTGCTCTTGTCCTGGTTTTCCGTCGAATGTGGCGAGTGTCGAGATGTTGGGCAGGTGGCCTGACCGGCACGAACAACAGGAGAACCACGATGGCGATCACAGGTGGGAGCAGGCTCCCGACGTCACATGACTTCGTTTTCCCGCGCGGAGCGCTGGTCATGGGCGTGGAACCGGTCCTCAAGTTCCAGTCCGCAGAGGACC
Source organism: Allokutzneria sp. NRRL B-24872 (assembly GCF_002155965.1). Taxonomy (GTDB): domain Bacteria; phylum Actinomycetota; class Actinomycetes; order Mycobacteriales; family Pseudonocardiaceae; genus Allokutzneria. Next base: position 97 of record NZ_MUMH01000109.1, on the reverse strand, counting down.
GGGCCAAGGGCTTGCCGGTTGAACAGGAGAAAGACAAGGAGAACGGCCTCCTCGTGTGGTCGGTTCTGGTCATCGCCTAGGCCGTGTCCTGTAAGTG
>NZ_MUMH01000108.1 GCF_002155965.1 Allokutzneria sp. NRRL B-24872 | reverse complement strand
GATGTCGAAGCGGTGCGGGTCCTCGAAGAACGACGCGTCGCGGTTGGCGGCGGCGATGAGGACGCCGACCAGCTGACCGGGCTTGACGAGCTTCCCGGCGAGGTCGACCTCGGTGTGCGCGATGCGGACGGTGCCTTGCACGGGCGGCTCGTAGCGCAGGGTCTCCTCGACGGCGGACGCGGCGAGCGACGGGTCGGAGCGGAGCAGCTCCCATTGGGAAGGGTTGCGCAGCAAGGTGTGCACGGCGTTGCCGATCAGGTTCACGGTGGTCTCGAAGCCCGCGATCAACAGCAGCGTCGCGATGCCGAACACCTCGCGCGCGCTCACTTTCGACTCGTCCAGCGCGGACGCGAGGTCCTTGAGCACGCCGTCGGCGGGGTCGCGGAGCAAGCGCTCGAACAGCGAGATCAGCGACGCCGCCGCTGCCATCAGCTCCTTCGCCTGGCGCACGGAGCGAATACCGCCGAGTGCCGCGCCGACGAGCGCGCCGTACTCGGCGAACCGCGTGCGGTCGCGCGGAGGGACGCCGAGGAGGTCGCTGATGACGGCGATCGGTAGCGGCGCGGCCAGAGTGGACACAAGGTCGAAAGGACCGGAAACCTTGTCCAGCAAAGCATCCGCAGTCGCCGCGATCTGCGAGCGGTAGCTCTCCACGCGCTTGGGGTTGAACGCGGGAGCGGCGAGGCGGCGGAGCCGGGTGTGGTCGGGCGGGTCCATGTCGAGGAAGCTCTCCGGGAAGTGCCCCTCCACCACGTCGAGCCCGGACATCGGCACGGTCGCACCCTCCGCGGTCTTCATGCCGAAGCGGCGATCCCGCAGAACCTGGTTGCACAGCGGGAAGGACGTCACCGCCATGATCCCGGACGGAGCGCGGTACACCGGTCCCCTCGCCCGAATCCGTTCGTACAGCGGGTAAGGATCTTCCTGCCAGCGAGGTCGCTCCAACTGCGCGAACAGATCACCGAAGAGCGCGAACAGCTGCGAGGTGGCCTTCACCGCGGTGATCCGGGCGCCAATCCGAAGTGTCTGCATCTCCTCACGGTAAGGACGCCCGAGCCGAGAGCAGGCCGATGCCGAAGAACGTCGAAATTATTCTCCTGCAACGGAAAGCGTGCGGCGGGCACCTTCGACCAGTGCGGCGTCGACGAAGCGGCCGTCGGGAAGCGCGAGCGCGCCAGCGTCGGTGACGGCGGCCTCGACGATCTCGCGGGCTCGGGCCAGCTCGGCCTCCGTGGGCCGGTACGCGTGAGCGATGATCTCCAACTGCGCGGGGTGGATCGCGGCGCGTCCGAGGAAGCCCAGCGCGCGACCGCGTTCGCAGGAGCGGCGCAGCCCTTCGAGGTCGCGGACGTTGGTGTAGACCGACTGCGCGGGAGGAGGGAGCCCGGCGGCCCGCGCGGCGAGGACGACGCGGCTGCGCGCCCACGTCAGACCATCCTCAGTGGACACTCCGAGGTCGGCGGAGAGGTCGGCCTCCCCCAACGCGATTCCGGTGACACCGGCGGAGGCGATCTCGAACGCCCGCTCCACACCGAGCGCGGACTCCAGCAGCGGCACCAATGCCAAGCCGGGCGCCTGCGCCGCAACACGGTGCACCACAAGGGGATCGTCGACCTTCGGCAACCGCAACCCGCTCACGCCGGGCAATCCGACGAGGGCGGCCAGGTCAGCCGAAGCCAGCGGCCCGTCCAACGCGTTGACCCGCACGTGAACCGGCACCGGCGTTGGCGAGGACAGCAGGTCCTTCGCGGCGTCACGGGCGTAGGACTTGCGCTCCGGGGCGACCGCGTCCTCAAGGTCGACGATCACCACGTCAGCACCGGACGCGAACGCCTTCACCACTCGATCAGGCCGGTCGGCGGGGACGTAAAGCCACGTGATCACACCACACCTCGTTCCCGTAGAGTGGCGATCTCCGACGAGGAAAGACCAAGCCCGCCAAGCACTTCGTCGGTGTCGGCGCCGTGCGGTCGGCCCGCCCAACGGATCTCGCCGGGCGTCTCGGAGAGCCGGAAGAGGACGTTCTGCATGAGCACGGAGCCAAGCTCGGGATCGGGCACGCGCTGCAACGTGCCGAGCGCCTCGTACTGCGGGTCCTCCAGCACGTCGCGCACGTCGTAGATCGGCGCGACGGCGGCCTCAGCGCGCTCGAACTCCGCCATCACCTCATCGCGGGTGTGCTTGGCGATCCACCCGCCGACAGCCTCGTCGAGGACGTCGGCGTGCGCGGCGCGCTGCACTCCGGAGGCGAACCACGGCTGCTCGATCAGGTCCTCGCGGCCGACGAGCCGCATGACGCGCTCGGCGATGCTCTGCGCGGACGTGGACACGGCGACCCACTTGTCGTCGGAGGTCCGATAGGTGTTGCGGGGCGCGGTGTTCATCGACCGGTTGCCGGTGCGCGGCTGCACGTAGCCGAGCTGGTCGTACCAGATGGGCTGCGGTCCGAGCACGGTCAGGATCGGCTCGATGATCGCGAGATCCACGACCTGGCCCTTGCCGGTGTTCGCGCGCCCGTTCAGCGCGGCCATCACCGCGTACGCCGTGGTCAGCGCGCTGATCGAGTCGGCGAGCCCGAACGGCGGCAGCGTGGGCGGCCCGTCCGGCTCGCCGGTGATCGCGGCGAACCCGCTCATCGCCTCGGCCAGCGTGCCGAACCCGGCGCGGCGCGCGGACGGGCCGAACTGGCCGAAGCCGGTGACCCGCGCCAGCACCAGGCCGGGGTTGACCTCGGAAAGCCTGTCGTAGCCGAGGTTCCAGCGCTCCAACGTGCCGGGACGGAAGTTCTCGATCACCACGTCGCACGTCTCGACCAGCTTGAGCACCAGGTCTTGACCGTCCGTTGAGGACAGATCGATCGTTGTGGTCTTCTTGTTGCGGCCCAGCAGCTTCCACCACAGGCCGACGCCGTCCTTGGCCGGGCCGTGGCCGCGCGAGGGATCGGGCCTGCGCGGGTGCTCGACCTTGATCACCTCGGCGCCGAAGTCGCCGAGCAGGGTCGCCGCGAGCGGCCCCGCGAACAGGGTGGACATGTCCAGGACCCGAAGTCCGTCAAGTGGTCCGGTCATCGCTGCCCCTCCTCGACCAACGCTTCGATCTCAGCGCGCGCGGGCATCGAACTGGACGCGCCCGGCCGCTGGACCGCCAGCGCTGCCGCAGCGCTCGCCCAGGTCAGCGCCTCGGCAACCGGCTTCTTCTCGCCCAGCGCCACCGCGAGCGCGCCGACGAACGTGTCTCCGGCGGCCGTGGTGTCCACGGCGGTCACCGCGAAGGAGGGCACGCGGACCGGGGTCTCGCCGCGCGCCGCGTAGAGGCAGCCCTGCTCGCCGAGGGTCACGACCGCGACGGGAACCCGCTCCAGCAGCCAGTCGATCGTCTTGTCCAGATCGTCCACTCCGGACAGCGCTCGTGCCTCGTGCTCGTTCGGCACGATGACGTCCACATTGGACAGAAGTGCGCCCGGGAGGTCCTGGGTCGGCGCCGGGGTGAGCACGACCGTCGTGCCATTGGCCCTGGCCACCTCGGCGCCCGCGATCGCGGCGGACAGCGGCGCTTCGAGCTGCAACAGCAGGAAGTCGGCGGCGGCGATCCGCTCGGCGTCGCCGTCCTCGGTTCCGGTGATCGTCGCGTTGGCGGAGGGCACCACGACGATCGAGTTGCCGCCGCTGTCGTCCACCACGATGTGCGCGGTGCCGGTCGGCCCGGGCACGGTGCGCACTCCGGCAACGTCCACTCCGGACTCCGCGAGCGTACGTCGCACCGGCTCGCCGAACGAGTCGTCGCCGACCGCGCCGATCATCGCGACGCGACCGCCGGCCCGCGCAGCTGCGATGGCCTGGTTGGCGCCCTTGCCACCGGGGACCGTGCGGAACTCGCGCCCCATCACGGTTTCGCCGAGCGCGGGCGCGACCGCGACGTAGGTCGTCAGGTCCATGCTCGCGCTGCCAAGAACGACGATCATCGCTTCCCCTTCCCGGCAACGGCGACCGTCCGTGCGGCGAGCTCGTCGAACCCGATGCCGTCCATCCCGCCGACGCTCGTCGCGAGCCGGTTCTTCAGCGGAGCCGTCCAGCTCTCCGGCAGCGCCGCCGCGCCGAGCCGCACGCCGAGCAGCGAACCGACTGTCGCACCGTTGGAATCGGTGTCCCAGCCACCGGCGACGACTCTGCAGATCGATGCTTCGAAGTCACCGCCGCCGTGCACGACCGCCGCCGCGACGAGCGCGGAGTTGTTGACCGCGTGCACCCAGTGCAGGTGCCCGTTGTGGTCGTAGATCCGGTCGAGAACACGACTCCAGTTGGATTCTTCTTGTGCAGCAACGATTGCATGCCGCACCGCGACGGCGAGCCGGGACTGGGCAGGCACCACGGAGAGGCCCGCCTCCAGCCACTGCACGGGCTCCTCCAGCACGGCAGCGGCGGAAACCGCTGCGGCGACGAACATCGCGCCGTACACGCCGTTGGCGGTGTGGCTGAGCACCGCGTCGCGCCATGCCATCTCGGCCGCGACGCCCGGCCTTCCGGCGTTGATCCACCCGAACAGATCGGCCCGGATCTGCGCGCCGATCCACTCGCGGAACGGGTTGCGGTAGCTCGCCGTATCCGGCGGAGAGTGGCCCAGCAACAGGTTCCGGTACGCGATGCGCTCGGCCGTGAACGTCCGCCCGGCGGGCAGCTCGGCGAGCCACAGGTCGGCGACATCATCGGTGGTGAACCCGAAGCCCCTGCGTTCCAGCAGCATCAGCGCGAGCAACGGGTAGTTGAGGTCGTCGTCCTCCGGCATGCCGTCGATGTTCTCGATGAGGCTCGTCGGCCTGCTGCGGCGGTTCCACGGCCACCGCGCCGCGATCGCCTCGGAGAGCCCGATCTCGGTGAAGTAGCGTTGGATCGGCCAGTTGCCGGTGGCACGGGCGATCTCCTCGATCCCGATGCGCGGGATCTTCTCCACCGGCTTGCCGAGCAGGCAACCCACGGCTCGACCGAGCCAGGCGCCGTGCACCGAGTCCAACGACGGAGCACGCGAGCCGCACTCGTCCATCCACTGTGGACACTGCGACTTGATCTCAGCGAGATCCGTCGGGCCCGCCGCGCCGGGCAACAGCGCCAGCTCGTCCAGCAACTCCCCTGCCAACGCCCGCAGCTCAGCCGAAGCGCGCTCCGTCGAAGCCCCCGCGAGAGCCGGGCTCAGCTCCCCGCCAGCGGCGAGCCACCGACGCGCCACGGTCTTCGCGTCGCGGCCGTCCTCCTCGGCCTGGCGCAGCTCGTGACCCACGAGGTCCTCGGGCTGCACCCAGGACAGGCGCATCACGCCCGCCCGGCGAGGAGCACGCGGAAGGCGTCCTCGTGCTCGCGGCGACGGCGCACGTCGCGGTCGAAGATCTCGCGGGCGACCTCGGCCAGCTCCACCGCCGGAGCCTCCAGGTCGAGCTTGCTGGCCGTAGCCACGCGCTCCCGCCAGTCCGCAGGCACGTCGTCGATCCCGTTGAGCGCGCCGGAGATCGCGCCACCCATGCTCGCGATCGAGTCGCAGTCACGGCCGTAGTTGACCCCGCCGAGGATCGTGCCCCGCGTGTCGCCGCGCGCCACCACCAGCATGCCGAGCGCGATCGGCAGCTCTTCGATCGAGTGCAGCCTGCTGGGCCTGCGCGCGCCGAGGCCGGGCTTGCGGTACTCCGGGCCGACCGTGTCGAAGGGCTCGACGGCGTCGCGCAGCGCGGGGATCGCGGCTTCCCAGTCGTCGTGCTTGGACGCGACCTCGCACACCGACTCGATCGCCGCGCGGGTGCCGTCCTTGGCCAGCCGGACGCAGTCCGCGACTACGGTGTCCACTGTGGACTCCGGGCGGAACGCGGATGCGACACCGGCGGCGAAGACCGCGGCTGCTTCCCTGCCGTAGCTGGACTGGTGCGGCCCGGCGACCTCGATCGCCTCGGCGTAGGCGGCGTCCGGGTTGCCCGCGTTGACCACGCCGACCGGCGCCATGTACATCGCGGCGCCGCAGTTGACGATGTTGCCGACCCCGGCTTCACGCGGGTCGACGTGCCCGTAGTGCAGTCGCGCCACGATCCACTTCTCGGCGAGGAAGATGCGTTGCAGCGGAAGGGCTTCCGCCTCCAGCTCGGGAATCCAGACCTTGGTCCCGATCAGCTCGGGCACCAGGTGCTCGGCGATGGAGTAGGCGTCGATGTGGTCGCGCACCTTGGTGTAGACCCGGACCAGCGCGTGGGTCATCAGGGTGTCGTCGGTGACGTTGCCGTCGCCCTTGTGGTACGGCGCGATCGGCCGCGCGTCGCGCCAGTTCTCGTAGAACGGCGGCACGATCCCCTGGATGCGACCGCCGTAGCGCTCGATCAGGTCCTCCGGCGTCCAGCCCTCGGCGGGTCCGCCGAGCGCGTCTCCGACGGCGGCCCCGACCAGGCAGCCCTTGGCGCGGTCCTCCAGGGGTTTCGACACTGCTCCTTCTCCTCCTTCAGTTGCCGCGGGCGGAGATGCGGCCCGCGAGGTCGATGAGATCCGTTCCGGCCAGCCACGGCAGGCTCGTGCCGCGCAGTTCGCGGCAGCTCGCCCGCCAGGTCATCGGCACGTCCCCGGACTGTGACCCGGACAGGGCTCCGGCGAGCGCGCCGGTCAGCGCGGGCGCGGAGTCGGCCAGCCGGGACAGGCACGCGGCGGCCGAGACCGCCTCGCCCAAGCGCGCTCCGGATGCCAGCACGAGCGCCAGCGCGACCGGAACGGTCTCCGCGGCCGCGGTGCCGTAGCTGTACACGTGGTCGACGACCCCGTTCTCCAGCAACGGGATCAGGCTGAACGTGTCGCTGTGCCGTCCATAGTGGACAGCGCGGCGCGCGTTGCGGCCGATCTCCGTCCCGTCCGGCAGCTCCAGCAGCGCGGCGTCCACGGCTTCGGCCGGGCTCGCTCCGCCGAGCGCCGAGGAGATCGCCGCGGCCATCGCCCGCGCTCCGAGCACGCCGTCGCCGTCCTGGGTGTGCCGCGCGTCGACCTCGGCCAGCTCGGCGGCGGCGGCCGGATCGCCCGGGCACAACGTCGCCAGCCCGACGGCGCGAGCGCAGGCCGCGTCGTCGAAGAAGTGCGGGTTGTCGTGGCCGCTCGCGGGCGGGCGCAGCCCGGCGGCCAGGTTCGCCAGCCCCGCGCGCACGGAGATCCGCGCGGAGACGGGGCGCTTGTACTCGGCCAGCTCGATCCACGCGGAGCGCACCGCGTCGGCTCCGCCCGTTCCCGCCAGCGCGGCGAAAACGGCCCACTCGGCGTCGTCGGACGGGCCGAGCCGGAGCGCGGCGGTCGGCTGGTTCAACGCCATCGGCACGGGCAGGCTGCTCACCCCGTGCTCCTCGGCGAAGGTGTCCAGTTCCCTTGCCAGGCGACGGGTCCACGCGGGCAGCAGCCCCGCGCGGTGCTTCGCGGCGGGCCAGCCGAGCGCATCACCGACCGCGAGGCCCATCAGCGCGCCGACCACGCTCCCGCCCCGCGTCTTCCCGCGCACGTGGCGAACGGGCAGCGAGGCCACTTCGCGCACGGGCTGCGGCGTGGACACACGATCGCGTGGCGCGGCGTGCAGTTCGGTCGCCACGGTGGCGATGTGGTGCCCGGCGACGGCGCTGATGCAGGCACCCCGCACCGGCCCGATCTGCTCGACCCACTCGGCGGGAACGGCTGATTCCCCGTTGAGCGCGCCAGCGATCGCCCCCGCGATGGCCGCCGTGGTGTCCGCGTCGCGGCCCATGTTCACCGCGGTCAGGATCGAGGCGCGGACATCGCCGCCCGCCAGCTCAAGGGCTCCGAAGGCCAGCGCGACGGCCTCCGGCGCGAGGTCGGTCCACGGGTAGTCGCGCACGACCACCGCGTCCAGGATCTCCTCTTCCGCTTGCGCCGCAACGGCTCTGCGAATGGCTCGCGAGGTCCAGGAGTCCTCCGGGATCACCGCGAGACCAGCGGAGATCGAGTCCTTCAGCGTCGCCCCGCCCATGGCCGCGGCCACCGCGCCCGCGACGGCCTGACCGCCCAGGACGCCCTCGCCCTCGTGGCTGATCGAGCCGTCCACCGCGACCAGGCGCGCGGCCTCGGCGGGGTCCCCTGCCGCGAACACGCCGAACGGCGCTGCGCGCATGGCGAGGCCGTCGCTCCACGCATGCCGGTGCTGGGCGCTGAGCGGGGCGGAGAACCCGTGCTGGAGGTTCTCCACCGTGCCGCGCTCGCTGAACCCGGCACCCTTGAGCGGTTGGTCCACAATGGACTCCCGCCACGCCTTCTCCACGTCGGCGGGTGAGAGCGCCGCGCCGTGCTTGATGAGCAGCAGCGCGGAGAACACCGCGTACTCGGTGTCGTCGGTGCCGACCGGGTCGTCGGAGACGAAGCCCTCCACGCGACCCCAGCGCCGGGCGATCTCCGCGCGCGACAGGTTCTCCGCCGGTGCGCCGAGCGCGTCGCCGACCGCGAGCCCGAGCAGCGCGCCGCGTGCTTTCTCGGCCGTCATCGTTGGTACCTGGCCAGCACTCGGTTCCCGTCCTCGGTCAGTTTCCGGCTCAGCTCGTCGATGCTGATCTGGTTGCGGAAGTACTGCTGGAAGGCCGGAGTGGCGATCTTGTCCTTCCACTCCGCGTAGCCGCGCACGCGCTGCGACGGCGAGGTCCGCAGCGAGGCGCCCGCCGCGACGCCGACCTTCCACCCGAACTGCTCCACGTTCAGCTCCGGCGCCGCCAATGCCCTCGTGCTGGTCGGCAACATCCAGTCGCCCAACGCCAAACGCGCGGTGTTGGTCGGGTTCACCAGGTAGTCGATGAACTCCATCGCCTCGCGCTTGTGCGGGCTGTCCTCGGAGATCGACAGCGTCTGCGGGCTGACGCCCTGCTCCGGCCCGGTCCCGGTGAGCGGCGGCAGCGTCACCCAGTCGAAGCCCTTCGGCGCCTGCTGGCGCATCTGCTGCCGGTAGGACAGACCGAGGAAGACCATCGCGTACTTGCCCGCGAAGAATCCGGGCAACGAGTCCGATCCGCTCATGCCCAGCGCGCCGGGCGCCGCGGAGCCGTCTGTGTGCAGCTGCGCGTGAACCCGTTGCAGCACTTCACGTTCGGCCGGTCCGACGGTGGCGAGCAGCTTGCCGTCCTGCGGGTAGAAGAACTTCCCGTCGAAGTTCAGCGCGAGGTTGAGCATCGTGCTGACGGGCTGTTTCATCGGCCACGCGAAGCCGTACTGGTCGGCCTTGCCGTCACCGCTGGTGTCCTTGGTCAGCTTCTTGCTGATCTCGGCGAACTCGTCCCAGCTCCACGGCCTGTCCGGGGTCGGGACGCGCACGCCCGCCTGGGTGAGCAGCGCGCGGTTGGCCAGGATCACCTTGGGCTCCTGGAGGAACGGCACCCCGTAGACGCCCTGCTTGAAGCGCGTCGTCTCCCAGGTGGCGTCCGGGATGTCGGCCTTCAAACCGGGCGGCAACAACGTGGTCAGGTCGGCGAGGTAGCCGCCGTGGGCGAACTCGGAGAGGTCGTCGGAGGAGTTGTGGATGACATCCGCCGCCTCGCCACCGGCGAAGGAGGTGAGGAGCTGGTCGTGGATGCTGTCCCAGCTGCCCGGGACGTACTCCACCTGCACCTTGGGGTGCGTCCGGTTCCACTCGGCGACGATCTGCTTGTTCACCGCCACGGATTCCTTCTGCCAGGCCAGGCTGAGGAACCGCAGCTTCACCACGTCGGACTTCGGCGCGGTCGAGCACCCGACGAGCGCGAGCACCAGCAGGAGCACCAGGCGCTTCATCCCTTCACCGCCCCTGTGAGCATGCCGGCGGTCAACCGGCGCTGGATGAACATGAAGAACAGCAGGCTCGGGATCGTGGTCAGCAGCGCCGCGGCGGCCAGCGGGCCGAGGTCGGCGACGCCCTCAGCACCGAGGAAGCGGGTCAGCAGCACGGGGAGCGTCTGCTTCTCCGGCGTCTTCAGCAGCACCAGCGCGAAGAAGAACTCGTTCCACGCGCTGATGAAGGAGAACATCACCGTCGCCACCAGCCCGGGCGTGAGCAACGGGAAGACGATGTGCCACAACGCCCTTCCCTTCGAAGCGCCGTCGACGGAGGCGGCTTCCTCCAGCTCCGGCGGGATCGCGCGGACGTAGCCCTGGAGCATCCAGAGCGTGAAGGGCAGGTTCCACACCACGTAGACCATGATCAGCCCGGCCTGCGAGTCCACCAGGTAGAAGCTCTTCAGCAGCAGGAACAGCGGGATGATCACCAGAACGAACGGGAACATCTGGCTGACGAGGATCCAGCCCGTGGTGAGCCTGGTCAGCGTCGAGCGGTAGCGCGCGAGCACGTAGGCGGCGGGCACCGCGAGCACCATCGTGATCAGCGACGAGGTCACCGCGACCGTGAGGCTGTTCATCCCGGCCTGCACCAACGGCTGCTCGGTGAACGCCGTGATGAAGTTCGCCGTGGTGGCCTCGCGCGGAATCCAGGTCGGATCGATCGACGCCAGCTCGCGCGGCCCCTTGAAGGCGGTGGAAACCAACCACACCAGGGGAAATCCGAGAAAGACGAGGTAACAGATCAACGCGAAGTACTGGGCCGTCCGCTTCACTGGTCGACCTCCTTCAGCCGCGAGCGCAGGTACACCGCGAGGAAGACCGCGATCACCGCGACCATCACCGAGCCCATCGCGGCGGCGTAGCCGAACTGGCCGTACTTGAAGGCTTCCTCGTAGGCGAAGAGCATCGGCAGCCGTGTCTCGCCGCCCGGGCCGCCCTGCGTCAGCACGTAGACCAGGCCGAAGGAGTTGAAGTTCCAGATGAAGTTCAGTGCCGTGATCGCCGTGACCACCGGGCGCAGCGACGGCCAGGTCACCACCCAGAACCGGCGCAGCGGCCCGGCTCCGTCGATCGCGGCGGCCTCGTGCAGCGTCTTCGGCACGTTCTGCAGGCCCGCCAACAGGGTCACGGTGGTCTGCGGCATCCCGGCCCACACGCCGACCACGATCACGGCGGGCAGCGCCATGCCGAAGGTGGCCAGCCAGTCCACGTTGTCCTCAAGCAGACCCACGTCGCGCAGCGTGTGGTTCAGCACGCCCGCGTCGGAGTGGTAGACCAGCCGCCACATGATGCCGACGACGACCTCCGGCATCGCCCACGGCACCAGCGCGAGCGTGCGCGCCAGCCACCGCAGGCGCAGGTTCTGGTTGAGCAGCAACGCCAAGCCGAGCGACAGCACGAACTGCAACGCCGTCACCACGACCGCCCAGATGAGGCCGATCTTGAAGGAGGCCCAGAACAGCGAATCCCTGGCCAGGTCGGCGTAGTTGTCAACGCCGGTGACCGCCGTGACCGACTCGCGGCCGAAGCTGGCGTTGGTGAAGCCCAGCAGCAGGCCGTAGACCAGCGGACCGACGCTGAGCAGCAGGATCGGGATCAGCACGGGCAGAACCAGGAACCAGGCGTCGCGCTCCAGCCCCAACGGGCCCTTCCTGCGCACGGCCAGCACGGTCATCGGCGGGGATGCCTTCCTACGAGCGGGTGGACTCTCGCGCGACAAGTTCGGGTGTCACCGACACCCACCTCGGTTCGCGGTCCCGGCCCTCCCCGAGCCGGTCGACGAGCAGCTCTGCCGCGAGCTCCCCGCGCCGCGCCGACCCCAGCCCCACGCTGGTCAGGGTCGGCCAGGTGACGCGTGCCAGTTCGGTGTCGTCCATGCCGACCACCGCCACGTCGTCCGGGACGCGGCGACCCGCCTCCCGCAGTGCCCGCAGCGCCCCGACCGCGATCAGGTCGTTGGCGCAGAACAGGCCGTCAAGATCGGGAACGCGCTCCAGCAGCCGCTTCGCCGCCTCGGCACCGGAATCCGTCTGGAACTGCCCGGACTCCACCAGCTCCGCGCCGTCGAGCCCGGCGGTGGCGAGGCCGTCCAGGTAGCCCTTGTAGCGGGCCTGACCGGGCACGGTGTCCAAGGGGCCGTTGAGGAAACCGATCCGCCTGCGCCCGATGCCGACCAGGTGCGCCACCGCCATCGCGGCCCCGACCCGCGAGTCCACGCGCACGTTGTCCAGTCGCACGCCCTCCGGAAGCGACCCGATCACCACCACCGGCGCCACCGCCCGGCTCAGCTCGTCGAGGTGCTCGCGGGTGATCCGGATCGGCGAGATGATCAGGCCCTCGGTGTGCCGGTCGGCCAGGCTGCGCAGCGCGCGCAGCTCCTCCTCGCGGTCGGCCCCGGTGGAGTGCAGCAGCAACCGGTAGCCCGCTTCCTTGGCCACCGCCTGGATGCGCCGCACCATCGCGACGTAGACCGGGTTGCCGATGTCCTCCATGGCGAAGGCGATCTGCCCGGAGCGACCCCCGCGCAGCGACCGCGCCATGGCGTTGGGCACGTACCCGAGCTCGGTGGCCGCGGCCTGGACCTTGCGCACCGTGTCCGGCCGTCCGCCGAGCCCGTTGAGCACCCGGGAGACCGAGGCGATGGACACGCCCGCCCGCCGCGCGATCGTCTCGATCGTCGCAGGTCCGCTGTCCGCGCTCGTCACTCCGCCTCCGCTCCCGACCCCTCCTGGAAACGTTTACAGTCCGCGTCGGGCGGTGCGCTGGAAACCTTTACAGCGGGGATGGGACGAGAGGATTCCCCACGGCGGGGCGCCCGTCAAGCTCAGGCGATCACCTGAATCCCGGATTCTTCCGAGACCTCGCCGCTGTAGCGTGCCTGGTTCCCGTCAACGATCTTCGGCAGGGGGTGCCCGGTGGAGCAGGTCAAGATCACCGTCACGGACGGCGGCGACGATGGCGACGCCGCCGCGGAGCTGCGCTCGCTGCTGGGCTGGCTGCTGCGCGAGGACGACCTGGAGACGCCGAGGCTGGCTCCCGCCGTCCCCGCCGAGGGCGAGATGGGCGCGCTGGCCGACACGATCCTGCTGCTGGTGTCCGCCAACGGCATGGCCGTGCTCCGCAGCGCGGTCAAGACCTGGCTGCGGCAGCGCAGGGCCAACGTGGAGGTCACCATCCGCACCCCGGACGGCGAGACCTCGCTGAAGATCAACGGACTGCCCGCGTCGGGCGCGGTGGGGCTGGCCTACCGCAGCATCGAGCAGGCCGACCGCAGCGCCGAGCGGGCCCCCGACGCCGAGTAGCGCCGCCGTGCGCCTCCCCGACCGGCTGACCTCCTCGGCCGTGCTGATCGGCACCGCCACCCACCACCACGCCGACCTGCACGCGCTCGACGCCGTCGCCAACAACCTCGCCGACCTCGCGGCCCTGCTCACCCACCCCGAGCACGGCGGCTTCGACCCCGCGCGCGTGCACACCTTCCTCGACCCCGGCCTCGGCATCGCGCGCGAGCTCACCCAGATCGCCAGGGCCACCAGCGACGTGCTCCTGCTCTACTACGCCGGGCACGGCCTCGTGGACGAGGACGGCGACCTCTACCTCGCGCTGCCGAGCACCGATCCCGACCACGTCTGGTCCACCGCGCTGCCGTTCTCGGCGCTGCGGCGCGTGCAGACCAGCAGCCCCGCGAAGTCGCGGATCGTGGTGCTCGACTGCTGCTTCTCCGGCAGCGCGATCGGCGCCATGGCCGACGCGCAGTCGCTGGTCACCGGGCAGGTGCAGGTCAAGGGCTCCTACATCCTCACCTCCGCTCCGCCCAACCAGGCCGCACAGGCTCCGCCCGGCGCGCGCAACACCGCCTTCACCGGCGAGCTGATCACGTTGCTGCGCAAGGGAGTCGAGGGCGCGGGGCCGCTGCTCCCGGTCGGCGACCTCTACCTCCCCCTGCTGCGCGCCATGCTCGCGCGGAACCTGCCGCGACCGCAGCAGAGCGGCACCGACACGATCGCGCTGCTCGGGCTGACCCGCAATCCCGCGCACTCCGGCGCCGTCGTCGAGCTGCCACCACTGTCCACTGTGGACCTCCTGGAGGAGGCGCGGCGACTGCGCGAGGCCGGCGACGTGGACGGCGCCATCGCCGAGTACCTCCGCGTCATCGAGGTGGGCGGCTCCGACGTGCTCGCCGACGCCCTCTACGAACTCGGCTACCTCCGTTTCACGCAGGGGGACCTGTCCGGCTCGCGCTCGGCCATGCAGCGCGTCATCGACCTGCGCGACCCCGACCTGACGCCGTGGGCCTACAGCCACCTCGGCTACGCGCTCGACAAGCAGGGCAACACCATCGGCGCCAAGGCCGCGTACCGGCGCGCGATCGACTCCGGTCACCCCGACGCCAGCGCCCACGCCGCAGTCAACCTCGGCGTCCTTCTCGCCGCGGAGGGCGATGTGCCCGGCGCGCAACGGGCTTACGAGATCGCCATCGACGCGCGGCACCCCGAGTTCGGCCCGCACGCCGCGGCCAACCTGGGGATGCTGTTGGGGCACAACGGTGATGTCGTCGGAGCCCACGCCGCCTTCCAAACGGCGATCGACTCCGAGCACCCCGAGTTCGCCCCCGTCGCCGCCATCAACCTGGCCTCCCTGCTCGACTACCAGGACGACGTCGAGGGCGCGCGTACCGCCTACCAGCTCGCCATCGACTCCGGCCACCCCGAGCACGCGCCGTGGGCGATGGCGTTGCTCGGCCCCCTCCTCGACGTGCGGCTCAACGACACCACCGGCGCGCGGTGGTTCATCCAGCGGGCCATCGACTCCGGGCACGCCGACGCCGCGCCGTACGCGATGAGCGCGCTCGGCACGTTCCTCGAACGGCAGGGCGACATCGACGGCGCGCAGGCCGCCTACTGGAGGGCCATCGCGACCGCGCACGTGTCCTACGCCCCGATGGCCGCGAACAACCTCGGCCTGCTCCTCATGCGCAACGGCGACAACTTCGCCGCTCGGTCCGCGCTCCAACGCGCCATCGACTCCGGCCACGCCGAGATGGCACCCCAGGCCGCCCTGAACCTCGGGGGCCTGCTCGCCCGCACCGGCGACGTCGGCGGGGCGCGCTCCGCATTCCGGCGGGTCATCGACGCCCGGCACCCGCACTGGACACCGTTGGCGCTGAACAACCTCGGCACGCTGCTCAACGAGCAGGGCGATCTCCCCGGCGCCATCGCGTGCTACCGCCGGGCCGTGGACTCCGGCAACACGACCGTGGTGCCCATGGCGCTCAACAACCTCGGCGCCGCCTTGTTCAGCCAGGGCGACATGCGCGGCGCCGAGGACGCTTTCCGGCGCGCGAGCGAGACCGACTCCCCCGAGCAGGCCGCGCTGGCCCACAACAACCTCGGCCTCGTCCACCTCAACGAGGGCGACACCGAGGGCGCCCGCGCCGCTTTCCAACGCGCGCTCGACTTCGACGTGCCCGCGCAGACCGAGACAGCGCGCGAGCAGCTGCGACAGCTGGAGCGGTAGTTCACCTAGTTCCCTGGCGCGGGCAAACGCGGAACACTGTCGAGGCCGCCATCAATGCCACTGCGAGGTAGGGAGCAATTGAGATGCAGCTCGACGGGGCCGGGGTGGTCGTCACCGGCGGCGGGAACGGGATCGGTGCGGCGCTGGTGCGGGAACTGGCGGGGCGCGGGGCCCGTGTCGTGGTGAACGACTTGGACGGGGACGCGGCGCGGCGGGTGGCGGAGGAGGTCGGCGGGACGGCGGTGCCCGGGGACGCGGCCTCGGAGCAGGGCGTCGAAGGACTCATCGGGCGGGCGCGCGAGGTGCTGGGCGAGATCGACCTGTACTGCGCGAACGCGGGGATCGCGCCGCTCGGCGGGCCGGAGGCGTCTGAGGCCGAGTGGGAGCGGGCCTGGCAGGTGAACGTGATGTCGCACGTGCGCGCGGCGAGACTGCTGGTGCAGCCGTGGTTGGAGCGCGGGCGCGGGCACTTCCTGAGCACGGTGTCGGCGGCGGGGATGTTGATGTCGTTGGGCGCGGCGCCGTACTCGGTGAGCAAGCACGCGGCGTTCAGCTTCGCGGAGTGGTTGTCGGCGACCTACGGGCACCGCGGCGTCACAGTGCAGTGCCTGTGCCCGCAAGGGGTTCGCACAGACATGATCGAGAACACCGGGCGGATGGGCGAACTGCTGCTGAAGCCGAACGCGCTCGAGGCCGAGGAGGTCGCGCGAATCACCGCGGATGCCTTGGTGGACGGCGGTTTTCTGATCCTGCCGCATGGCGACGTCGCCAAGTACTACGCCCATCGCGGCGCGGACACCGACCACTGGCTGGCCGGAATGCGCGAACTCCAGAAGAAGCTGGACTAGAAGGCGTACGTCACCCCGGTCAGCTCCTCGGACACCGACCACAGGCGCGCGGCGGTGTCCGGGTCGGTGGCGGCGTGCACGGGCTGCACGCGCTTCGGGTAGCCCCGCATCTCCCCCAGCCCGTCCGGCCCGAAGAAGTCACCACCGCGCACATCCGCCGCCGTCGCCGCGTACAGCTGCGGCAGCGCGCCCTGCTCGGCGCTCTGCGCGACCAACATGTTCGCGGGCTTCAGCAACAGGTTCAGCACGCCAGTCGGCCCGCTGGACTGCAAGTTCGTCGCGGAGTAGCCGGGGTGCGCGTAGGTGCTCACCAGCGACGAGCCCGCGCGCCGGTGGAGTTCGAGCGCGAAGAGCACGTTCGCGAGCTTGGACTGCGCGTAGGCGTCGACCGGCGAGTAGGCGCGCTCTCCGACGAGGTCGTCGAACTGGATGGCGCCGCGCCGGTGCAGGCCGGAGGTCACCGTGACCACGCGCTCGCGGATCTGCCCGAGCAGCAGTCCGGTCAGCGCGAAGTGCCCGAGGTGGTTGGTGGCGAACTGCGACTCGAAGCCCTGCTTGGTCAGCTTGCGCGGCGGCATCATCACGCCCGCGTTGTTGACCAGCACGTCCACCGGCTCGTCGAAGCCGTTCGCGAACGCGCGCACCGAATCGAGGTCGGCGAGGTCCAGCGAGGCCAGCTCCAGGCTCGCGCCCGGGTACTCCACGCGGATCTTGGCCAGCGCCGCCCGGCCGCGCTCGGCGTTGCGCGCGGTCAGCACCACGCGGGCGCCCTTCGCGGCGAGGGCGCGGGCGGTCTCGAAGCCGAGGCCGCTGTTCGCGCCCGTCACCACGAAGGTCCTGCCCTCCTGGTCCGGGATCTGCTCAGCGGTCCAGCGCGTCTTCGTCATGCCCCAAGCATGCCGAAGCGCGCGGGTCCCGTCGTCACTTGTCCGGCCACTCCCCGGTCGCACGGTGGTAGGCGACCGCGCTCGTCCGGTCGATCGCGGCCTTGACCACCGCGAACACCGCCCCTTGGAGGGCAGCCGCGGCGATGATCTCGCCCCAGCCGTGGTCGCGGTCGGTGGCGTCGGGCGCCTCCTTGCTCCCGGAGACCAGCTTCCAGATCT
The DNA here is from genome assembly GCF_002155965.1 of Allokutzneria sp. NRRL B-24872. Lineage (GTDB taxonomy): Bacteria > Actinomycetota > Actinomycetes > Mycobacteriales > Pseudonocardiaceae > Allokutzneria. The sequence continues at coordinate 17,645 of NZ_MUMH01000108.1, read as the reverse complement.
GGCCGGACGCGGCGCTGGCGGCGACGCCACCGAGGATTCCCGCGAGCATCCTGGCCGGGGTGAACAGCAGCTTCATGACCGTTTGCACCACTTTCGACGGATCGGCTTCTGGCACTCCCAGTGATAACCCGAACGGGCTCGGCTGAACCAAGCGGCGCGCCCGTCCGTAGTGCAGGGTTACCCGAACCGATGGAGGTACCCGTGCCCACCACGCGCCGCAACGTCCTCGCCGCGACCGGCCTCGCCCTGCCCTGCGTCCTCGCCGCGTGCGGCGGCCAGCCGTCCTCGCCCCAGCCGTCGTCCTCGGCGCCCTCGTCGCCCGCGCAGCCCTCGGCCGCTCCGACCGGGCCGCTGGCCGCGCTCAGCGACCTGCCCGTCGGCGGCGGCAAGCTCGTCGACGCGGGCGGGCGCAAGGTGCTGCTCGTGCGCACCGGCCAGACCGAGGTCAAGGCCTACGACCCCGCCTGCCCGCACCAGGGCACCCTCGTCCAGGCCCCCGTCGGCGGCACCATCAAGTGCCCCTCGCACGGCAGCACCTTCGACTCCACCAGCGGCGCCCGCACCGGCGGCCCCGCCACCACCGGCCTCAAGACCATCGCCGTCAAGGTCGAGAAGGACCAGGTGGTCCTCGCCTGACCACCTCAATGACTCGTTCATGTGGTTGAACGTGCTGAACGAGTCATTGAGGGCGTTCAACCACCTCAATGACTCATTCAGCACTTAAGCGACTGCCTAGCGGCGGCGTTTCTTGCCGCGGATCATGGCGACGACCGAGCCCATGGCGCGCTGCGCTTCGGAGCCGAAGGGGTTGTCGTGCACGACGTAGGTCCAGGTCGAGCTGGGCTTGCGCACTCCGGCGGCCTCCAGGTCGACGCCCTTCTCCTCGGTGACCTCGGCCTTCTCCAGGGTTTCCGCCGCGCGCTCGCGGACCTCGGAGCGCAGGCGGTTGAACGCGGGGACGGCGGCGCGGTGGAACTCGTCGAGCGGGTTCTGCCGGGCCAGCGCGTGCAGGTGGATGCCCTCGCGCAGATCGGTCAGGAAGGCCAGGTGCTCGGCCCACCGCTGGTCGAGGTGGTGCAGCTCGACGCGACGCGCGACCTGGGCAAGGACCTCGTCGGACACGGTCTCGCGCAGTTCCTTCACGCGATCGGGCGCGCTCTCCTCCAAGCCCTCCAGGGCGATGTCGGAGGTGAGCACCTTCTCGCGGTACTGCTTGAGCAGCGCGCGCTGGTGCTCGATGAGCTGGTGGTAGCGCCAGGTGTTGCGGTGGATCTCCATGACGACGCCCTCGGCGACGCGCTGGGCGTGGTCGACGGCCAACTGCGCGCCGGAGTGCTCGACCGCCTCGGCCGTGTCGTCCACCGCGGGGATCTCGTCCTTGCCGTAGTGCTGGACGAGCTCGTCCTGGAGGCTGGTGAAGAACACCGAGCCGCCGGGGTCGCCCTGCCGCCCGGCGCGGCCGCGCAGCTGGTCGTCGAGGCGGCTGCTGGGGTAGCGGCCCGAACCGATCACGTAGAGCCCGCCGAGTTCGGCGACGCGCTCGTGGTCGGCGGCGTCGCGCCCACCGAGGCGGATGTCGGTTCCACGACCGGCCATCTGGGTGGACACCGTCACCGTGCCGTGGCTACCCGCCTCGGCGATGATCGCGGCTTCCTCGGCGTCGTTCTTGGCGTTGAGCACCGCGCACGGCACCTCGGCCGCGAGCAGCCGCTTGGCCAGGCGCTCGGACTCGGAGACGTCGAGCGTGCCGACGAGGACCGGGCGGCCCTTGGCGTGCTGCTCGACGATCTCGGCGACGAGCGCGTCCTCCTTGCGCTCCACCGTGGCGTACAGGCGGTCCTTCTCGTCCTCGCGCACGCACTCCACGTTCGGCGGGATCGCGGCGATCTCCAGCTTGTAGAACTCCTGGAGCTGTTCGCCGACGGCCACCGCGGTGCCGGTCATGCCCGCGAGCACGGGGTAGCGGCGGAGGAAGCCCTGCATGGTGATGCTGTCCAGGATCTCGCCGCTCTCGGTGACCGCGACGGTCTCCTTGGCCTCGACCGCTGCCTGGAGCCCGTCCGGCCAGCGCTGCCGCAGGTGCACGCGGCCCCGGGACTCGCTGATCAGCTGGACCTTGCCGTCGCGGACGATGTAGTCGACGTCCTTGTGCAGCAACGCGTGCGCGTGCAGCGAGATGTTCACGGCGGCGAGCGTGGCGAAGTTGTCGGCGTCGTAGAGATCGATGCCGAGGCCCTTCTCCACGACCTGGCTGCCCAGCTCGGTGAGGTGGACGTTGCGGTCGTCGGAGTCGGTCTCGTAGTGCAGGTCCTTGCGCAGCGCGCCGACCACGCGAACGATCTTCGGGTCACCCGCGCCGTCCGGGGCGACGGTGCCCGCGAGCACGAGCGGCACCCGCGCCTCGTCGACCATGACCGAGTCGGCCTCGTCGACGATGGCGACCTTGGGCTCCGGCTGCACGCGGTCGTCCTCGGAGTCGCACAGCCCGTCGCGCAGGTAGTCGAACCCGGCCTCGTTGACCGCGATGTAGGTGACGTCGCGGGAGTAGGCCTCGTGGCGCTGCTCGTGCGTGGAGCTCTGGCTCACCCAGCCGACCGTGACGCCCAGCTGCGTGTAGATCGGCTCCATCCACTCCGCGTCGCGGCGGGCGAGGTAGTCGTTCACGGTCAGCACGTGCACCCGGTTCCCGCGCAGCGCGTAGCCCGCGGCGGCGACGGCGGCGGTCAGCGTCTTGCCCTCACCGGTGGCCATCTGGGCGATCCGCCCGGACAGCAGCGCCTGGACGCCGAGCAACTGCACGTCGAAGAGCCGTTCACCGAGCCTGCGGTCGGCGATCTCCCGGCCCAGCGCGCACAGCTCGATGACGTCGGCGCGGTCGAGCTCGCGCCCGTCGTCCCGGCGCAGCTCGGCGGCGGCCGCCGTGAGTTCGGTGTCGTCGAGGTCGCGCACCGCGTCCTCGCGCTCCCCGATCGGCCCGAGCAGCCGACGGTAGGGCGCGAGGTCCAGGGTTCCCGGTCGCTGGAGGAACCGGCGTATCCATGCCCGCATGCCGCACAGCATATCTACGGTTTGTTGAAAAACACGTACTTGCGTACGTTTGGGTTGTGGATGACGACGCGCGCTACCTCGACCTGGAGGCTCGCCTCGCCGAGGTCGAAGCACGTCTTGCCAAGATCGAGGAGTTCCCCCGGCCGAGCGAGGAGGCGGACGGCAGCCTGGAGGCCGAGGCCTTCTGGGCCCTGCGTGGCCTGCGGGAACGCCTCTCCGAGCAGCCCGCGATGGCCCCGGCGGGCGGCGTGCTGTTCACCGGCGTGGTGTCGCTGCCGGACGGCGAGTACCACGAGTGGCAGCAGGGCGCGTTCACCCACGTGCTGCTCCGGCACGACTGGGCCGAGTTCAGCAACGCCTTCAGCGCGCTGGCCCACCCGGTGCGGCTGCGGCTGCTCCAGGAGGTCATCCGCGGCGAGCGGACCGTGGCGCAGCTCCAGGAGCACGAGGACATGGGCACCTCGGGGCAGATCTACCACCACCTGCGCCAGCTCACCGCCTCCGGTTGGCTCCAGTCCAGCGGTCGCGGCCAGTACTCGGTGCCCGAGGTGCGCGTGGTGCCGCTGATGATCGCCTTGTCCGCGATGACCATGCCGGGCTCAGCGGGCACGAGCGAGGAATAGACTTCGCGCGTGCGTCCCCTGCCTCTCGTGTCTGACTGCGGCAACTGCTTCGGCCTGTGTTGCGTGGCCTTGGCGTTCTCCGCGTCCTCGGACTTCGCGGTGGACAAGCCGATCGGCACGCCGTGCGCCAACCTCCAGCAGGACTTCCGCTGCGGCATCCACAACCGCCTGCGCGACAAGGGGTTCTCCGGCTGCACGGTCTACGACTGCTTCGGCGCGGGCCAGAAGGTCTCACAGTCCACTTTCGACGGTGAGGACTGGCGCGGCTCCGCAGAAACCGCCCGCCGGATGTTCGAGGTCTTCCCGATCATGCGGCAGCTGCACGAACTGCTCTGGTACCTCACGGAGGCGCTGGCCCGGCCCGCCACCAAGCCCATGCACGCCGAACTGAGCGCGATGCTCGCCACGACCACCGCGCTCACCGACGACAACGCCGACGCGCTCGCGAAGCTCGATGTGGCCGCGCATCGCGCCGAGGTCAACACGTTGTTGGTGCGCGCCAGCGAGTTCGTGCGCGCGGGCTTCAAGTCCCGCAACCGACGCGGCGCCGACCTCATCGGCGCGAAGCTGCGCGGGACTGACCTGCGGGGAGCGAACCTGCGCGGCGCCTACCTGATCGGCGCCGATCTCCGCGACGCGGACCTGCGGTCGGCCGACGTGATCGGGGCGGACCTGCGCGACGCGAACGTGGCCGGGGCGAAGCTCGCCGAGAGCCTGTTCCTGACGCAGACGCAGGTGAACGCCGCGCGCGGGGACGCGCGCACGACGATTCCCGACAGCCTCGCCCGCCCGAACCACTGGCGCTCGTGAACTGGGCGACGGTCCAGGCTGAACGCCGTGTGCTCGTCGTCCTGCACAACATCACGACGCTGACCCGAATGCGCGACGTCCTGCCGATCTTCGCTTCGGACTTCCGCGTGCAGCTCTGCGCCACCTGGAGCGGTTCCGACCCGTTCACCCACGGACTGCGCGAAGAGCTGGACAAGCTCGGCGTCATCTTCGTCTCGTGGGAGCAGGCCGTCGCGCAGCGCTTCGACCTGGCAGTTTCCGCCAGCCACCACGGCGGGCTGCACGAACTCACGACCCCCGTGGTGATCCTCTCGCACGGAGTCGGGTACACGAAGTACTCGCCGGGCGAAACTGTTGCCAGCAAAGAGGTTTTCGGGCTTTCCGAGGAGTGGGTGCTGCGCGACGGCGAGCCGCTCGCCACAGCCCTCGTCCTCTCTCACCGCGAACAGCTCGACCGTTTGGCGCCCGCCGCGGTGCCGAGCGCGGTCCTCGCGGGCGATCCGTGCTTCGACCGGATGCGGGCCAGCCTCGGGCTGCGCGAGCACTACCGCCGCGCGCTGAACGCCGGTGATCGCCAGGTCATCGCGGTCTCCTCGACGTGGTCACAGACGTCGCTGCTCGGCTCCGGCCCGGGCCTGGTCCGCCAGCTGCTGACCGAGCTGCCGCTCGACGAGTACCGCGTCGTCGCGATCGTGCACCCCAACGTCTGGCACTGGCACGGCCCGTTCCAGGTCCGGCTCTGGTTCGACGAGTGCCTGCGCGCGGGCCTCACGCTCGTGCCGGAACTGGAGGGCTGGCGAGCTTCGCTGATCGCGGCGGACTGCGTGATCGGCGACAACGGCTCGGTCACCGCCTACGGCGCGGCGCTCGGCAAACCCGTGCTGCTCAGCGCTTTCCCCGAGGTCCCGCCGGGTTCGCCCGTTGACGCGCTCGGCAAGCTCGCCCCTCGGCTCGACAGCGCCCGTCCCCTGCGCGCGCAGATCGATCGCGCGATCGCAGAGCACTCCCCCGGCAACTACCAGGTGGTCACCGACCTGGTCACCGACGCGCCCGACGAATCCGCTGGGCTGCTGCGGGAACACTGCTACCGGCTGCTCGATCTCCCTGAGCCGCCAAGCGATGTGCTCCTCGAACCGATCAGTGCAGAAGGCCTCGGCAGCGGCCGGGTGACCGCGTTCACGGCGAGCTGCGAGGTCGGCGAAGTCACCCGGCTCACCCGCTTCGGCTTCGGCTTCGAATCCACAAAGGACGGTCACGTCGTCGCGCACGCGCTGCACGCCGGTCGCGCCGTCCGACGCAACGCCGACATCCTGTTCCGCTACGCCGACGAGGCGTTCGCGCTCGAAGACCGCGAGATCATCGCAGTGATCGGCGATGGCAACGCGCAGATCACCAGCCACGACGGACGAACATGGGAACTCAGCGGCGACGGTGATCCCACCGGCTTTCCGTCCGTTGTGTACGCACACCTCGCCGCTGGGCTGGACCTGCCACCCACGATCACCGTGGCGACCGGCGACGTCCGCTACGAGCTGAGCGTCACGGAAAGAAGCCCTCGAACAGCAACGAGCTGATCTTCGACGTCGTCTCCACACCGACCTCGAACCCCTTGTCGATCACCTTGGTGTTGCTCATGATCGCGACCGTGTAGCGCTCGGCGGGACCCGCGAAGCCGACCGAGTTCACCACCCACGAGCCGTCGTCGTTGTCATCCGACCAGCCGTTCTTGTTGCCGGGCATGGCTTTCGACCCAGCCGCCCACACGCCCCACTGCTGGTTCGGCGCGACGGTCCGCAGCTCGTTGACGAGGTGGCTCCGGTGCTGCGCGGGCAGCATGTTCAGCACGAACGTGATCACGCGATCCAGGTCGTCCGGCGTGGTCAGAATCCAGCCCCAGTGGTGCGGGTGCTCGGCGGTGAAGCGCATGTCCGTCATGCCCCGCGAACGCAGTCCCGGTTCGAACGCCGCCTCGCCGCCGAAGCGGTTCCACAGCGCGTGCGCGGCGTCGTTGTCACTGGTGTGCAGCGCGTCATGCATGAACTTGCGATCTTCATCGGTCAGCCGCACAGCTCCGGAGTCGTTGCGCAGCAGCAAGTCCACGGCCATCGCGAGCTTCGGTGTCGAGCACGCCCACGCGTGGGTCGCCGCCGCTCGGTTCCGCCACACCGCGCCCGTCTGCCGGTCCCGCACCACGATCCCGGTCACGCCAGGCCGTGTTTCGGCGTACTTCATCGCGTTCGCGACGCGCTCGGCGAAGTCGACCGGAGGCGGCGCTGGGGCGGACTTCACGGGCGTGGTGCACGCTGCGAGCACCACGGCCACGACCACCACGAACAGCCACTTCATCGCAGCACGCGCTCAAGATCGCTGATGAGCCCGAGGCTCCGATAGATGTCCGCCGCCCGCTCCAGGCTCTGCGCCGCGTCCCCGGGCCGCAGCCGTGCGAGCAGTTCAAGCGCTTGTGCCTGCGGGCGCGACATTCCCTCCGCTTCAAAGTCCGCGACCGCCTGCTCAACACCTTCAGGCTCTGCGAACAGCACCAACACCCGCGCCGCGTTCCCGCGCTCGCCGTGCGCAACGAAGTAATCGAGGGACTTCTTCAGCTCCGCGAGGTCCGCGTCAGCACCGAGCGTGCGGCCGATGTGCATGCGCAGCAATGCTTCTGCCCGCGCCCGCAGCTCTCCGGGGACGACGATGCCCCAGGCTTCCCGGAACTTGGCGAGCGCCGCCACGCGGTCACCGGTCTGCGCGAGAACGATGCCGGTCCACTCCAGGACGCTCTGCCGGTCGATCGGCGTCGACACCAGCCGAAGCGTGTTCTCAAAGCATTGCAGCGCAAGAGGAAGGTCTCCCACCGCCTCCGCCGCGATCCCCGCGAGCTTGTACGCGTACCCGGCAACCGCAGGATCGCCGAGGGCTTCGGCGGCGGTCGCGGCTCGGTCGCGCATCTCCGCGCGGTCCTCCAAGTGGCCGGACTGGTAGTGCCACTGCGCGAGCGCGTCGGTGAGTTCGCAGACCTTCAGGTTCTCCTGCAACCGGCTCGCCGTGCGAACAGCCGCGCGGAAGTTGAGGCGCTCAGCGGCGAGTTCCGCCAGCACCTCCTCTCGCGAGCCGCTAGCGGGTTCGGTGTTCTCCCACAGCTCCTTGGCCAGGGCCGGACGCTCCGGGTGGATCACCTTGCCCAGGGCCACCGCGCGACCGAGGTACCAGGCGACACCTCGTCGCAGCGCGCCGATCCGTTCGGATTCCTGCTCCGCGGCGGCGGACGCGTGCTGCTTGATGAGGCCGTGGAAGGAGTACCGGCCGTCGACCGCGCCGAGCAGGTTGCTCTTGCCGAGCGCGCTCAGCACCCGGCGAGTGTCCACATCGGACAGTTCGAGCACGGCGGACGCGAGCGGCACGGTGAAGTCCGACCCGAAGTGCCCGCCCAGCAAGCGGTACGCCCGCGCGACCTGCGGCGCGAGTTCGCGGTAGGACACCTCGAAAACCGCTTCGACCAGGCGGTCATCCTCGATCGCCAGTTCCTTGAACAGCTGCCTGCTGTCGCTGAGCACCGACACGTACTCAGCGACCGAGGCGTAGTCGCCCGTCGAGAGCCGGACCGCCGCGACGTGCAGGGCCAGCGGCAGGCCGTCGCACAGCCGGGTCAGCGCGCGCAGGTGCTCCGGCTCGTCCGCCAGGTCCTCCGCGACCAACGCGACGAACTCGCGCGCGACCTCGTCGGAGAAGCGCTCGACGACGAGCGGGCTGAACCCCTGCATGCGCAGTCCGTCGAGCCGGGCACGGCTCGTGACCACCACGGCGCTGCGGTCCGAGCCGGGAAGCAGGTTCTTCACCTGCTGGGCGCTCACCGCGTCGTCGAGGACGATCAGCAGCCTCAGGTCGGCGGTGACGGAGCGGAACAGAGCGGCGCGCTCGTCCTCGGTGTCCGGGATGTGCTCGACGTCGAACTGCTGGAGGAAGAAGAGCAGCACGTCGGCGGGCGCGGCCGGGCCGCTGTCACCGGAACCGTTGAGGCGGTAGAACAGCTGCCCGTCGGGGAACTGGTCCTTGATCCGGTGCGCCCAGTGGACCGCGAGCGCCGTCTTGCCGATCCCGGGCGCACCGGTCAACGCCGCCCGGATCGAACCTTGGCGTTTGCCAAGCATCTCCAGCTCGGCGGAGCGGTTCAGGAAGTGCGACACGTCGCCGGGCAGCATCCGGGGCACACGCACCTCGACCGGCTTCCCGCCCAGGTAGATGGTGTTGACATCGCGCGCCTGCACCACGGAGCCGAGCACGTCACCGGTCAGCTCGTTGCGCGTTTCGCCCATGGCCCCCGACCCTACCGACGATCACCTCGGAGCGTGATCGAAGCGGCACGACGCGTCGGCTGCCTCGCGCAGCGCCTCGGCTGCCAACGCGGGGCCGTTCTGGGCGGTGACGCGCGCCCGCAACCCATCGACGGACGCGCGCACGGCCGGGTCGGTGGTGAGCTTGCGGACGAGCAGTCGCAGCAGTTCGGGCTGGAGTTGCTTGGCGTCGACCCGGATGCCGGCGCCGAGCTCGGCGACCCGGCGGGCGTTGACCTGCTGGTCGAGAATCCGCGGCACGAGGATCATCGGCACACCAGCGGCAAGGGCCTCCAGGGTGGAGTTCATCCCGGCGTGCGTGAGGAAGACGTCTGCGTGCTCCAGCAACGCGGTCTGCGGAACGTTGCGGCGAGCGATCACGTTGGGTGGCAACGGTCCTAGCGCTTGCGGAGCGGTCGGCCCAGTCGCGATCACGACGAGCTGGTCAGCATCGACGAACGCCTCGACGACGGTGCGGAAGAACGCCGGTCCCCTGGTGAACACCGTGCCCGGGGACACCAGCAGCACGCGGCGGCGCTCGATCTCCGACCACGGGAGGTCGCCGCAGCGTTCGGACCGCGCGGTGGTGAGCGGGCCGACGAAGCGGAAACGCGGGCCGAAGCTGTGCGCGGCGGGCTGGAGCTCGGGCAGCGCGTTGATCAACACGAGGCGGTGCTCCCGCGCCGTCTCGACCGCCCACGGGTGCAGGTTCCGCGCCCAGGGCTTGCGGAGCAGGTCACCGACGGCGGCACCGAGGTGTCGTTGGACGGTCGAAGCGATGACGTGCTCGTTCTGCGCGTAGGTGGTGCTGAACAGAACGGTCGGCACGCCGCGCGCGCTGGCCAGCTGGAACACCTTGGGAACCATCGGGTCGTAGACCACCAGGTCGGGCGCGCGGTCACGCAGCTCCGCGCGCAGCAGCTCGTGGATCGCCCTGCGGTCGGCGAAGGTCTTGGTCAGTCGCCGCACCTCGTCGACCGGGTCGAAGCGCTCCGGGACGATCACGTGCGAGCTGGTCGGCAGCCGCAGCACGCGCGCGCCGGCCGCCGCCACCTCGTCGGCGAAGTTCGGCGCGACGATGACGCTCGCCCGGTCCCCGGACGCGGTCAGCTCGCGCAGCACCGGCAGCAGCGGGTTGACGTGCCCGTGCGAGGAGTACGGCACGAAGAGGAAATCGGCCACACCCCGACCTTAATGATGTTGGCGGGGGCTCAGCTCTGGTCGGGGACGCGGTGGCGGGCGGAGTTCAGCCGTTCGTGGCGCGAGCGCACCTGGGGTTCGACGAGCGGGGCGCTGATCGGTGTCGTGATCTCGTTCGCGTTCTCCGGCGGGGCCTTGCGCGCGGGGCGGCGCGGCAGTGGCTTCGGCGGCTCTTCGGCGACCGGCTCGGGTTCGGGCTCGGGTTCCGGCTCGACGACGGCTTCGGGCTCCTTCTCCGGCACGGGTTCGCGGACCGCGACCAGGGCGGCCAGCAGCGTGGTCACCGGGACGGCCGCGACCAGGCCGATGCTGCCGACCAGCGTGCGGACGACCTCCTGAGCGACCGCCTGCGCGGTGACCAGCTCGCCGAAGCTCCGCCCGGACAGCGAGTAGGCGAGCATCATCGGCAGCGCGGCCCCGGCGTAAGCCATGAACAGCGTGTTCACCGCCGAACCCACGTGGTCCCGGCCGATGCGCAGACCGGCCGCGTAGAGCTTGCGCCAGCCGAGCGCGGGATTGGCCAGGCGCAGCTCCCACACCGCGCTGGCCTGCGTCACGGTCACGTCGTCCAGCACGCCGAGCGCGCCGATCACGATCCCGGCCATCAGCAGGCCCCGCGCGTCGATCCCGTGGCCGAGGATGCCGATGAGGTTCGCGGTGTCCTCGTCGAGGCCGGTGAGCTTGGCCATCGCGCTGAACAGCCAGCCGAGCAGGCCGATCAGGCCGAGGCTGCCCAGGATGCCGAGAACCGCCACGGACGTGCGCGCGGTGATGCCGTGCGTCAGGTACATCGCGACGAACATGATCAGGCCACCGGTGACCACCGCGACGGTCAGCGGGTCCTCGCCGGCCAGCATCGCGGGCAGCGCGAAGAACACCAGCAGCAGGAAGCTCAGCGCGAGCGCGCCCAGCGCGGCCAACCCCCGCCAGCGCGCCAGCACGAGCACGGCCAGCGCGAACAGCACCGCGAGCACCGTCAACGGCAGTCCGCGTTGGAAGTCCACGACCTGGTAGGAAGCGCCGGAGAACGGGTCGGAGCCCTTGCCCGCGTAGGCCAGCACGACCTCGTCGCCGACCGCGAAGCGCGGGGTGCTCGGCTCGATCGGAGTGCCGGGAATGGTGACCGTGCGCTCGGAGGCGGGTCCGTCGATGAGCTTCACCGACAGCGACAGGCACTCGCCCGCCCCGCACTGCCCCGACTTGGCCGCGGTGATCACGCCCTGCACCGGCACCTGGTTGAGCCCGACGCGCGAGCCCGTGGCCTGCTCGCGGCCGAACGGGTAGAGCAGGAGCGCTCCGATCAGCGTGGCCAGCGCGCACGGGATGAGCAGCGCCGCGAGCAGGAGGCGCACCTTCCGCGACGCCGGGGCGACCGGCCCGTGGCCGTGCCCATGTCCGTGCCCGTGGCCATGTCCGAGGCTGACCTCCGGCTCGGGCTTCCGCCTGCGCCTGGGCTTGGCCTGCGCTGAGCCCGCCGCCTTGGACACGGCCCTCTTCTTGGCCGCGGCCTTGGGCTCGGGCTCGGCAGAGCTCTCAGGCCTGGCCTGCACGTCGGGGGCGGCCTTGCCAGCGGCGTGCCGACTGGCCGCGCGCCTGCGGCGTGGCGGTTCGCTCGCTTGCACGGCCCAATACTGCCTTCAGACCAACGCGATCCCCAACTCATGCCCCGCCGACGCGGACTACAACGCTCGGAGCAGCACTTACTCCCGGTGCGGACATGTTTTCGGACAAGGCGGGACGAACTTCTTGACAACGATGTCAGCGCCCGTTGTGCTGACGCGATGTCACGCCGGGGCGACGGCGGCGAGACACCTCACTGCGCAACCTCAACGCGGAGGCTTCAGCTCGATGACGCACAGGTGGGCGAGACGATCACGGCGGGCCCTGGCGGGCGCGCTGACCACGGCCCTGACCCTGTCGGTGGTGACCATCGGACAGGGCGCGGCGCTGGCGGCACCGGCCGCCGCCGACTTCCAGTCCTCCTTCGAGGCGGGTGAGCCGCAGCCGAGTTGGACCGACACGGTCGAGACCGACGCGGCGGGCAGGCCGAAGGCGGGCGGGGTCAACGGCAACGACGGGATCAGCATCCCGGGCAACGTGACCGACAAGGTCACCGACGTGCGGGCGAGCGCGGAGAACACCGGCGGCGGCGAGGGCAAGGAGAACCTCGTCGACGGCAACACCAGCTCCAAGTGGCTGGCCTTCGCCAACACCGCCTGGCTGGAGTTCACCCTCTCCGAGCCCGTCGCGATCACCAGCTACGCGGTCTCCTCGGCCAACGACGCGCCGGAGCGGGACCCGAAGAACTGGAAGCTGCAAGGTTCTCCGGATGGCAAGGCTTGGTCCGATGTGGACGTCCGAAGTGGACAGAGCTTCGCCAAGCGCTTCGAGACCAAGAAGTTCGAGCTGACCAACACGGTCGCCCACAAGCACCTGCGCTTCGAGATCACCGCCAACAACGGTGGCGCCGCGACCCAGTTCTCCGAGATCCAGTTCGCGGTGAAGGCCAGCTCCGAGCCCGCGCCGAACATGCGCAGCCGCGTCGGCAAGGGCCCCAACGGCGGCTACGCGGCGAAGTCCAACGCGGGCTACACCGGCACGAAGGCGTTGCAGTTCCTCGGTGAGCACGTCGCGAAGGACCGCGGCTTCTCCTACAACAAGGTCTTCGACGTCGACGTGGCGGTGAAACCGGACACCGAGCTGTCCTACCTGGTGTTCCCGCAGTTCATCCCGGACGACCTCAAGTACCCGAGCACGCACGCCGCGGTGGACCTGGCGTTCTCCGACGGCAGCTACCTGAGCGAGCTGGGCGCGAAGGACCAGTACGGCTTCGAGCTCTCGCCGAAGGGCCAGGGGGCGTCGAAGTCCTTGTACACCAACCAGTGGAACAAGCTGCGCTCGAAGATCGGCGCGGTCGCGGCGGGCAAGACGATCAAGCGCGTGCTGGTCGCCTACGACAACCCGTCCGGCCCGAGCAACTTCGCGGGCTGGTTCGACGACTTCCGCATCGGCGCTTCCGTCCAGAAGCAGTACGCCACGCCCGCCGACTACGCGCTCACCACGCGCGGCACCCAGTCCACCGGTGGTTTCTCGCGCGGCAACAACTTCCCCGCGACCGCGGTCCCGCACGGCTTCAACTTCTGGACGCCGATGACCAACGCGGGCTCGATCAGCTGGCTCTACGACTACCACAAGGCCAACAACGCGCAGAACCTGCCGACGTTGCAGGCGTTCACCACCAGCCACGAGCCGAGCCCGTGGATGGGTGACCGGCAGACGTTCCAGGTCTTCCCGCAGGCGGGTGCGCCGAACATCGACCGCGTGGCCCGCGCACTGCCGTTCAAGCACGAGAACGAGGTCGCCAAACCGCACTACTACGGCGTGACGTTCGAGAACGGCATGCGCACCGAGATCGCGCCGACCGACCACGCGGCGCTGTTCCGCTTCACCTTCACCGGCAACGACTCGAACCTGTTGTTCGACAACGCCAACAACAACGGCGGGCTCACCCTGGACACCGCCAAGGGCGTGGTGAGCGGCTACTCCGACGTGAAGAGCGGCCTGTCCACCGGTGCCACGAGGCTGTTCGTCTACGCCACTTTCGACCGCCCGGTCACCGGCGGCGGCAAGCTCACCGGCGCTGGGCGCGACAACGTCACCGGCTACCTGAAGTTCGACACCAGCTCGGCGAAGACCGTCACCATGCGGATCGCCACCTCGCTGATCGGTGTCGAGCAGGCGAAGAAGAACCTCGACATGGAAGCGACCGGCTCCTTCGAGTCGGTCCGCGACCGCGCGCAGCAGGCGTGGAACGAGAAGCTGCGGGTGATCGAGGTCGAGGGCGCGAGCGAGGACCAGCTCGTCACCCTGTACTCCAACCTCTACCGCCTGTTCCTCTACCCGAACTCCGGGCACGAGAACGTCGGCACCGCGACGGCTCCGGTGTACAAGCACGCCAGCCCCGTCGCCCCCGCCGCCGGTCAGGACACCGCGACGCAGACCGGCGCGAAGATCGTCGACGGCAAGGTCTACGTGAACAACGGGTTCTGGGACACCTACCGCACCACGTGGCCCGCGTACACGCTGCTGACGCCGGAGAAGGCCGGTGAGATGGTCGAGGGTTTCGTGCAGCAGTACAAGGAGGGCGGCTGGGTGTCGCGCTGGTCCTCCCCCGGCTACGCGAACCTGATGACCGGGACGAGTTCGGACGTGTCCTTCTCCGACGCGTTCCTCAAGGGCGTCACCAACTTCGACGTCCAGGCCGCCTACGACGCCGCCGTGAAGAACGCGACCGTGACCCCGCCCAACGCCAACGTCGGGCGCAAGGGCCTCGACAAGTCGATCTTCCTCGGCTACACCCCGACCACGACGGGCGAGGGCATGTCGTGGGCGATCGAGGGCTATGTCAACGACTTCGGCATCGCCACGATGGCCAAGGCGCTGCACGACAAGGCGGCCCCGAACGACCCGCGCCGCAAGGAGTACGCGGAGAACCACGAGTACTTCCTCAACCGCGCGCAGAACTACGTGAACATGTTCGACAAGTCCGTCGGCTTCTTCCAGGGCCGCACGGAGGACGGCAAGTGGCGCGTCGCCCCCGACAAGTACGAGCCGCGCGAGTGGGGCCACGACTACACCGAGACCAACGCGTGGAACATGGCGTTCACCGTGCCGCACGACGGGCAGGGCCTCGCCAACCTCTACGGCGGGCGCGCCGGGCTCGGCAAGAAGCTCGACCAGTTCTTCAGCACCCCGGAGACCGCCGGTTTCCCCGGTTCCTACGGCGGCGTGATCCACGAGATGTTGGAGGCCCGCGACGTCCGCATGGGCCAGTACGGACACAGCAACCAGCCGTCGCACCACATCCCGTACATGTACAACTACGCGGGCCAGCCGTCCAAGGCGCAGGAGAAGGTGCGCGAGATCCTGTCGCGGCTCTACGTCGGCAGTGAGATCGGCCAGGGCTACGCGGGTGATGAGGACAACGGCGAGCTGTCCGCCTGGTACATCTTCAGCGCGCTCGGCTTCTACCCGTTGCAGATGGGCAAGCCCGACTACGCCGTCGGTTCGCCGCTGTTCACCAAGGCGACCGTGAACCTCGGCGGCGGCAAGAAGCTCGTCGTGTCCGCGCCGAAGAACAGCGCGAAGAACATCTACGTCCAGGGCCTCAAGGTGAACGGCCAGAAGTGGGACAAGACGTTCCTCCCGCACGACGTGCTCGCGCGCGGCGGCACCCTGGAGTTCGACATGGGTGCCTCCCCGTCGGCATGGGGTACCGGGGAGAACTCCGTCCCGGAATCCGTCACCAAGGGCTCCGAGGTGCCGCGTCCGCTGCGGGACACCCCCGGCACCGCGAGCTCCGCGCCGCTGGCCGACAACACCTCGCAGACCCAGGCCGTGGTCGACTCCGTGCAGTTGCAGGCGTCGACCGCCGAGCGCGTGGAGTTCTACACGCTGACCTCCGGCAAGGACGGCGCCGACCCGAAGAGCTGGAAGGTCAAGGGCTCCTACGACGGCAAGACGTGGACCACCGTGGACGAGCGGGACGGCCAGAGCTTCTCCTCGCGCCAGCAGACCAAGGCGTTCAAGCTCGCCAAGCCCGGCCACTACACGTGGTACCGCGTCGAGTTCGGCGGCAAGGTCTCGCTGTCCGAGGTCGAGTTCCTCAGCAAACCGCGTGCCGAGTGCACCACCACCATCACCGGTGAGCGCTCCGGCCCGCAGACGCTGAGCGGCGTGGTGTGCCTCAAGGACGCCACCATCACCGGCCCGGTGACCATCGCCGCGGGCGCTTCCGTGTACGCCTCCGGCGGTCGGATCGTCGGCCCCGTCCGCTCCACCGGCGCCGTTGACGTCGTCCTCCTGGGCACCCACGTCACCGGCCCCGTGGACATCTCCGGCAGCACCGGCGTCGTCGGCGTGGAAACCGCTCGCGTCACCGGCCCGCTGTCCCTGGTGAACAACACCGGCTCAGCCGCCGTCGCCGCGAGCACCGTCGTCGGCCCGGTCACCTGCTCCGGCAACACGACCGCTCCGTCGAACAACGGTCTCCCCGTTGGCGGCACCGGTCCTCGCTCCGGCCAGTGCACGGGCTTGTGACCGCGCCCTGACCACGCGAGGCCCCTCGGCTCCGGTCGAGGGGCCTCGCTGCTGTTGCGGCTCCTTGACATGCGCTGTTCCCTTCTCAGCTACGCGGTCAGTCGTGGGTCGACTCTGATGTTGCGCATCGGTTTCCGCTCCGCGTCCACCCACGGCGGTGGGATGAAGTCCGGCCTTCCGTCCTCGGCGAAGACGATCTTCCAGTCCTCTTGGTGGATCACGTGATGGTGGTGCGAGCACAGCAGGGTCATGTTGTTCAGATCGGTCGGCCCGCGATGCTTAGTCCAGTGCAATACATGATGAGCTTCCGTCCATGCCGGTGGCCGATCACATCCGGGGAAGGCGCATCCCTTGTCCCGCAAGGCAAGTGCTCGTCGTAGTGGCGGTGGCGCGGCGCGGACGGAGCGTCCGTAGTCGAGGGGGATGCTTTCGCCGTTGAGGACGACGGGGATCAGCTCGGCATCGCAGGACAGCTGTCGCAGGAGTGAGGCCGTGGCTTCGCCATCCCAGTCGGTGTAGCCCGAACGAACCTTCTCTTCCAGGTAGTCCAACCGCATTGTCACGACCATCTGCGGCCGTACTCCGCCGCTGATCGGCAAATCGTGGGTGGACATCGCGACGGTGATCAACTCGCAGAGTCCGTCGGCATACCGCTGTTCCGGCGTCCGGGGGTCTTCCTCTCCGCCGACCGGGCGGGGTTTCGAGACCGCGTGCAGTGCTTCTTCGACCATGCCACCTTCGAGGGGTGGCAGGCATCCGTTGAAGACCAGCCACCCGTGCTGGTTCTTGGTCATCCTGAACGAGCGCGCCTCCACAGCTGCTTGCTCGTCCCTGAACGCACCCGCCTGATCGACATGCGAGCGCACCCGCTTGCCCACCTGCATCAACTCACGCGGAGTCAACTCCGGCGCGCACGCCAACAACGCCTCCTCAGCCTCATCGGCGACCTCAGCCGGGACGTTCTTGATGACATCCGCGATGACCGCCGCGTGATCACCACTGATCACGCCTGCGTAGAGGGCGTCCCGCGTGTCAGGCACACCAGGCAGGTCCTCTACCAGTTGCGAGCGTCGCTTCGCTTCCGCCGGAGAAATCCTCAGATGCGACCGCAACAGCGTCGCGATGCTCCGACACCCCAGCATGGTGTGCAGGCCACGATCCTCAGCACACGCGGCAGCGTCGATCTTCACTGCCGTCAACAAATTCGTGATGGTCTCCAGCTTCACCAGAAACGCCAGATGCTCATCCTCAGACAACTGATAGACATCGCTTAGTGCGAGATGATCTAGCAAAAGTGACTCGATAGCATTGTTATCCAACATGATCACACCTCCCTTCTTGTTGGATACCTCAATTTTAGCAAGCCCCGCGAGGACGTCAAATCCGTTGCAGCGCAACAACAATGGAACTGTCAGCCGACAGCGAAACTAGGTCGGCTTTACCTGGGGTGCGCGTGCCATACGCTCGTCCGCGTGGGCCGGGATTCCTCCCGTGCCCGCCCGGCCAATGAGGGCACGCGCAAGGGGCCCCAGGTCAAGCCGACCCCCGCGCTGGA
>NZ_MUMH01000107.1 GCF_002155965.1 Allokutzneria sp. NRRL B-24872 | reverse complement strand
CAGGTTGTGGCCGTCGCGGGTGCAGACCTCGTGCTGCAGCTCCTCGACCTCGACGTAGAGGTCACCGGCGGGACCGCCGCCGGGGCCGACCTCGCCCTGGCTGGCCAGGCGCACGCGCATGCCGTCTGCGACGCCCGGGGGGATCTTCGCGCTGATGGTGCGCCGCGCGCGGACCCGGCCCTCGCCACCGCACTTCTGGCAGGGGTCGGGGATGACCTCGCCGCGCCCGGAGCAGGTGTCGCAGGTGGTCGGGCGGGAGTCGCCCGCCCCTGCCCCACCTGCCGCGGCTTCGGCGAGGTCATCCCCGACCCCTGCCAGAAGTGCGGTGGCGAGGGCCGGGTCCGCGCGCGGCGCACCATCAGCGCGAAGATCCCCCCGGGCGTCGCAGACGGCATGCGCGTGCGCCTGGCCAGCCAGGGCGAGGTCGGCCCCGGCGGCGGTCCCGCCGGTGACCTCTACGTCGAGGTCGAGGAGCTGCAGCACGAGGTCTTCACCCGCGACGGCCACAACCTGCACTGCACGATCCGCGTGCCGGTGACCGCGGCGGCGCTGGGCACCACGATCCCGCTGGAGACCCTGGACAGCGAGGAAGAACTGACCCTGGAGCCGGGCACGCAGCCCAACACGGAGCTGGTGCTCAGCGGGCGCGGCATGCCCCGCCTGCGCTCCTCCGGGCGCGTCGACGGCCGGGGCAACCTGCACGTGCACGTCGAGGTCGTCGTGCCCACCAAGCTCGACAGCAAGCAGTCCGACCTGTTGCGCCAGCTCGCCCAGCTGCGCGGGGAGGACCAGCCCGAGCTGGCCACCACCGGTCGCGGGCACGGCGGCGGCCTGTTCTCCCGGCTGCGCAGGCGTTGAGCTCCACCGCTGGCCTGCCGGTCTTCCTGGTGGACGCCCTGCCCGGGGGACCGGCCGCCGTGCTCGACGGCCCCGAGGGCAGGCACGCCGCGACCGTGCGCAGGCTGCGCGCGGGTCAGCGGCTCGTGCTCTCCGACGGCGTCGGCGGGCTCGCGGACTGCGACATCGAGCGCGTCGACGGCGACTCCCTGACGCTGGCCGTGCGCCGCGCCTGGCAGGAGCCGCCGCCCGCGCCACGTGTCGTCCTCGCGCAGGCGTTGATCAAGGGCGACCGCGGCGAACTCGCCGTCGAGCTGGCGACTGAAGCGGGCGTCGACGCCGTCCTGCCGTGGCGCGCCTCCCGCTGCATCGCCCGCTGGGACGACGGCCCGCGCGGGGCGAAGGCGCTGACCAAGTGGCGTTCCACCGCGCGCGAAGCGGCGAAGCAGGCCCGTAGGTCCCGCCTGCCCGACGTGGGCGAACCGGTCAGCACCAAGCAGCTCGCCGCCCTCATCGGAGCCGCGGCCGGAGCACTCGTCCTGCACGAGTCCGCCACCGCGCCCCTGACGGAGATCCCGTTGCCCGCGGACGGCGACCTGATCATCGTGGTCGGCCCGGAAGGCGGCATCACCGACGACGAGGTCGCCGCGTTCACCGCCGCCGGAGCCCGAGCCGTGCGCCTCGGACCCACCGTGCTGCGCGCATCGACCGCCGCCGCAGTGGCCCTCGGAGCCCTCGGAGCGCTCACCGGCCGCTGGCGAACATGATCACTCTCTGCGGCCAACGGATGTGTTGGCCCCGTACATAACCGAATGGGCGCATTAGGGGCTCGAACGGCCCCTATAGCTACCGGAGTATGTAGCGGACCCGCCTCGGCACGCGTTACTCTCGGTGGCCAACGGCAGCGGAGCCGCCCCGGCGACTCGCACCGTGAACGACCTCGGGTGACGGGCACCCGCAGGATCGCCGGACACCTCCCCCCTCGGTCCGGCACCGGCTGCGTCGCGGCGGAGTAACCCCCAGGCTCCGCCGCGACGCGTCTGTCCGGTCGCTGCGCGACCTTCCCGGCTTCCTCGCCCTCTCGCACGGCCACTAACCTTTGCGCATGAGTGCTTCGGGGTGTCTGTTCTGTCGGATCGTGGCGGGGGAGATCCCGGCGAAGGTCGTGCACGAGAGCGAGAACGTGCTGGCGTTCCGGGACATCAGCCCGCAGGCGCCGACGCACGTGCTGGTGATCCCGAAGGAGCACTTCCCGCACGCAGCCGCGCTCGCGCAGGCGCGGCCGGAGGTGACCGCTGAACTCGTGGCGGCGGCCGGAGCGATCGCGGAACAAGAGGGAATCGCCGAGGCGGGCTACCGGTTGTTGTTCAACACCGGAGAACAGGCCGGGCAGACGGTCTTCCACGCGCACCTGCACGTGCTGGGCGGCGAATGGCTCGGCGGGCTGGTCGGCGGGGAACTGCGGTAATGCGGTGGGGACCGCTCCGTCGGGGCGGCTAGCATCACCCTGTTCGGAAAAGGCACGCACACGGAAAGCAGGCCCGAGCGGATTTGGCCGGTAGCGCACAGGACGAGGCAGCCCGTTCCACCGAACCCAGCGGCGGGGGGCAGGACGGCGCGACCCGGGAGGGCTCGCAGTCCAAGCTGACCGTCCCCGATGACGCCTTGCTGGCGCTGCTGGGTTCCAGCGACGAGAACCTCCGCCTCGCGGAAGAACTGCTCGCCGCCGACGTGCACGTCCGAGGCAACGAGATCACCCTGTCCGGCGGCGCCCAGGACGTCCTGTTCGCCGAGAAGGTCTTCACCGAGCTGATCGCCATCGCCAAGGGCGGCCAGCAGGTCGGCCCCGACGCGGTCCGGCGCAGCGTCGCGATGCTGGCCACCGGCGGCAAGCAGTCACCGGCCGAGGTGCTCGGGCTCAACATCATCTCCAGGCGCGGCCGCACCATCCGGCCGAAGACGCTGAACCAGAAGCTCTACGTCGACGCCATCGACGCGCACACCATCGTCTTCGGCATCGGCCCCGCGGGCACCGGCAAGACCTACCTGGCGATGGCCAAGGCCGTGCAGGCGTTGCAGGCCAAGCAGGTCTCCCGGATCATCCTCACCCGCCCGGCGGTCGAGGCGGGCGAGCGGCTCGGCTTCCTGCCCGGCACCCTCTACGACAAGATCGACCCGTACCTGCGCCCGCTCTACGACGCGCTGCACGACATGGTCGACCCGGAGTCGATCCCCAGGCTGACCGCCGCGGGCACCATCGAGGTGGCACCGCTGGCATACATGCGTGGCAGGAGCTTGAATGATGCGTTCGTCGTGCTCGACGAGGCGCAGAACACCACGCCCGAGCAGATGAAGATGTTCCTCACCCGGCTCGGCTTCGGCTCCAAGATCGTGGTCACCGGCGACGTCACCCAGGTCGACCTGCCCGGCGGGCAGAAGAGCGGCCTGCGCGTGGTGCAGGACATCCTCGGCAAGGTGGACGACATCCACTTCTCGCAGCTGAACAGCCAGGACGTCGTCCGGCATCGGCTCGTCGGGGACATCGTGGACGCCTACGAGCGGTGGGGCGTCACCCAGGACAACGTGACCCAGGACGGTCAGCAGGACCGCGGCGGCAAGGCTCGGAAGGGACGCCGGTGAGCATCGAGATCGCCAACGAGTCCGGAGTGGCGGTCGAGGAGACCTCGATCGTCGCGGCGGCGCGCTTCGCGCTGGACCGGATGAACGTCAGCCCGCTCGCGGAGCTGTCGGTGCTGCTGGTCGAACTGGACGTGATGTCCGACCTGCACGAGCGGTGGATGGACCTGCCGGGCCCCACCGACGTGATGGCCTTCCCCATGGACGAGCTGGACTCCGCGCGCCGTCCCGACGCCGCCGGGGTGGGCCCCGCGCTGCTCGGCGACATCGTGCTCTGCCCGGCCTTCGCCAAGGACCAGGCCCGCAAGGCCGGTCACGCGCTGATCGACGAGCTGCACCTGCTCACCGTGCACGGCGTGCTGCACCTGCTCGGCTACGACCACGCCGAGCCGGAGGAGGAGAAGGAGATGTTCTCGCTGCAGAACAGGATTCTCGCCGACTTCCAGGCGCAGCGGGCCGACGAGCAGCGCCGCGCCGCCCAGCGCAGCGCCGACGACCGCGTGCTCGGCGCGGTCGGCCTCGACGAGGACCAGACCGGCGGCTGAACCCATGACCAGCTCCACCGCGCTGATCGTGTTGGCGGTGCTGCTCGTGCTCGCCGCCGGAGCCTTCGGCGCCGCCGACGCGGCGTTCGGCACCGTGTCCAGGGCGCGGGTGGACGCGCTGGTGCGGCAGGGCCGCCTCGGCGCGCGCCAACTGTCACTGGCCATTGAGGACAGACCGCGGCACATCAACCTGTTGTTGTTGCTGCGCTTGGCTTGTGAGCTGTCCGCGACGGTGCTCGTGACCGTGGTCTGCCTGCGGCACATCGACCCCGACTGGGTCGCGCTGCTCACCGCGGGCGTCAGCATGCTCGTGGTGTCCTACGTCCTCGTCGGCGTCGGCCCGCGCACCATCGGCCGTCAGCACCCCTACGCGGTCGGCATGATCGTCGCCGCTCCGGTGCGGGTGCTCGGCACGGTGCTGGGGCCGTTGAGCCGCCTGCTGATCCTGGTCGGCAACGCGATCACACCGGGCAAGGGATTCCGCGAGGGACCGTTCTCCTCCGAGGTCGAGCTGCGCGAACTCGTTGACATGGCGCAGGAACGCGGAGTCGTCGACGACGACGAGCGCGAGATGATCCACTCCGTCTTCGAGCTGAGCGACACCATCGCGCGCGAGGTCATGGTGCCGCGCACCGAGCTGGTGTGGATCGAGCGCACCAAGACCGTGCGCCAGGCGCTCGCGCTCAGCCTGCGCACCGGGTTCTCCCGCATCCCGGTGATCGACGAGTCCGTCGACGACGTGGTCGGCGTGGTCAACATCAAGGACCTCGCGCGAGCGTCCACTGTGGACTACGAGACCGCGTGCCGCACCACCGTCGACGAGCTGATGGGTCCCGCCGAGTTCGTCCCCGACTCCAAGCGGCTGGACGAGCTGCTCAAGGAGATGCAGCTCTCCCGCAGGCACATGGCGATCCTGGTCGACGAGTACGGCGGCACCGCCGGGCTGCTGACCATCGAGGACATCATCGAGGAGATCGTCGGCGAGATCACCGACGAGCACGACGCCGACGAGCGCCCTCCGGTGGAGGAGCTGGCCGACGGCGCGGTGCGCGTCTCCTCGCGGCTGCCGGTGGAGGACTTGGGCGAACTGTTCGACGTGGAGCTGGACGCCTCCGAGGTGGAGACCGTCGGCGGCCTGATGGCTCAGCGCCTCGGTCGCGTTCCGCTGCCCGGTGCGGAGGCCGAGATCGAGGGCCTGCGGATGCGCGCCGAGGGCGGCAAGGACCACCGGGGGCGGATGCGCATCACCTCCGTCCTCGTGCACAGGGCCACCAACGGCAACGGGCGCTCCGCCGATCGCGGCGAGGAGCGGGAGGGAGTCGACAGCCATGGCTGAGCAGCGGGAGCTCGACCCCGAGGACGCCAAGATCGTCACGCTGGCCAGGTCCGCGCGGGCCCGCACGGGAGCCGCCGAGGGCGCCGCGGTCCGCGACACCGACGGCAGGACCTACTCCGCGTGCACCGTCGCGCTGCCGTCGCTGCGCCTGACCGCGATCCAGGCCGCTGTCGCCGCCGCCGTCGCCAGCGGCGCCGAGGGCCTGGAGGCCGCCGCGGTCGTCACCGGAGCCGACGCCGTCGACGCCGATTCCCTCGCCGCCGTGCGGGATCTAACGCGTGAGGCCACCGTGCTGCGTGCCGACGCCTCCGGCACGGTGCTCGAAGTGCTCGGCTGACCTCGGGGTGAGCTGCTGGGGGATGGCGCGTTCGGCCAGCACCTCGTCGACGTAGTCCAGCAGCAGCCTCCGCTCCCGGCGCCACCGGCGCTGGAAGTGCAGGCCGATCAGGACCATGTACGCGGGTGGCAGCAACAGCCACACCAGGAACAGCGCGATCCCGGTGCCGTCGCGGGCGAGCTCGGACCAGAGCATGGTAGTGACCTTAGTCACGCAGCGGTCGGCGTCGAGCACTCCACGTGAGCGCCCGCCGATCGGGCGACCGCGTCCCGGGTGACACCCCGCGAGCCCCACGCGCGTCGCCCCTTGCGCGAGCACGCAACCCACCCCGCTCGCCCAGCTGCCCGGCACTCCGCCCGCGCAGCCGTCCGGACGCCTTTGACGCGAGCGAAAGCCACCCTCGCTCCCTCATCCGCCCAGAACGTCCCGCACGCCGGAATCCCCAGCGCGACCGCCCCTAGAACGAGCCCGCGCGGCACTCCGCCCCGGCGGTCCCACAGTCTTCAAGACCACCACACCCATGTCCCGGAGGTCTCAAACCACCCCGCCCCCGGCGTCCCAAGCCCTCGCGCCATCCCGAACCCGGCGAACGCGGGCGAAAGCCACCCTCGCGACAACCATCTCCGCCGAGTTGTCCACATCGGACCCCGTTGTCCACAGATCCCCGACGAGGCCCACCCAGCACCCCGAAACCACCGCATCCTCAAGTCATGCCGAGCAGCCGCACGGTCATCGACCTCGATGGCCTCGCCACCGTCTTCCCGCACCAGGTCGCCAAGCTCAGTTCCTTGGTGGCACTGGGAATCAGCTCTCCGACCGCCTACCGCCGCTGCCAGCCCGGCGGCCGGTGGCGCACGCTGTTCCCGGGCGTGCTCCTGCTCAGCTCCGCACCGCCCACCCGGGCGCAGCTCGTCCAGGGCGCGCTGCACTTCGCCGGGCAGGACGCGATGGTCAGCGGGCACGACGCCCTCCACCTGCACGGCGCCTTCACCACGGAGGCGGGCGGGCAGGTCCACCTCCTCGTGCCGCACGGCAGACAGCTGCGCGGCTCCAGCACGCTCATCGTCGAGCGCACCAGGCGGATGCCACAACCGGTGCTGCGCAAGGGATTCCTGACCGCGCCGGTGCCCAGAGCGCTGCTGGACACGTTGCGCGCCATGCGACATCCGATGGCGATGCGCGCGCTGCTGCGGGAAACCGTGCTCCGCTACCACCTCAACCCGGCGGACCTGTTGTGCGAGCTGTCCCTGGGCAGCACGCGCGGTTCGGCCTTCCCCAAGCGGTTGCTGGCCGAGCTGACCGACCCGCGCGCGGTGGAGTTCTCGCCGCGCCGGGTGGTGCAGCTCTCGGGCGTGCCGAAGCCGAGGTGGAACGTGAGCGTCCGGGACGAGGGCGGCGACCTGATCGGCTGGGCCGACGCGTGGTGGGACGACGTCGGCATGGCGTGGCGGGTTGTGGAGAACAGCCTTGCCGGACTCACCGGGCCGGAGCTCACCAGGACCGGCGTGATCGTGGTGCGCACAGCCAAGAGCCACCTCCTCGGTGACGCGGCGGACGTCGCCGAGGAGCTCCGGAGGGCCTACGCCCGAGCGGTTCGCAGACCACGACCCCGGGTGGTCGCGGCGTGACGGGCGTAGAGGGGGTGGCCTTCACCGATGCCCCCGACAGCGTGGAGGCCACCCCGTCCCTCGCGGTACCGGGAGGGCTCCGGTCAGCAGCCGACCAGGTGTCCGGCCAGGTAGGACTCCAGCTTGTCCATGGCGACCCGCTCCTGGGTCATGGAGTCGCGCTCCCGCACGGTGACCGCGTGGTCGGTGAGGGTGTCGAAGTCCACGGTCACGCAGAACGGCGTGCCGATCTCGTCCTGGCGGCGGTAGCGCCTGCCGATGGCGCCCGCGTCGTCGAAGTCCACGTTCCAGTTCCTGCGCAGCTGCGCGGCCAGGTCGCGGGCCTTGGGCGAGAGGTCGGAGTTGCGCGAGAGCGGCAGCACGGCCGCCTTCACCGGGGCCAGGCGGCGGTCAAGGCGCAGCACCACGCGCTTGTCCACCCCGCCCTTGGCGTTGGGGGCCTCGTCCTCGGTGTAGGCCTCCAGCAGGAACGCCATCATCGGCCTGCCGACGCCCGCGGCGGGCTCGATCACGAACGGCCGGTAGCGGGAGTTCGTTGCCTGGTCGAAGTACATCAGGTCCACGCCCGAGTGGTTGGAGTGCGTGGTGAGGTCGAAGTCCGTGCGGTTGGCGACGCCCTCCAGCTCGCCCCACTCCTGCCCGGCGAAGCGGAAGCGGTACTCCAGGTCGACCGTGCGCTTGGAGTAGTGGGAGAGCTTCTCCTTGGGGTGCTCGTAGTGCCGCAGGTTGTCCTGGGCGATGCCGAGGTCGGTGTACCAGCGCGTGCGCTCGTCGATCCAGTACTGGTGCCACTCCTCGTCGGTGCCCGGCTCGACGAAGAACTCCATCTCCATCTGCTCGAACTCGCGGGTCCGGAAGATGAAGTTGCCCGGGGTGATCTCGTTGCGGAAGGACTTGCCGATCTGGCCGATGCCGAACGGCGGCTTGCGGCGCGCGGTCGTCTGCACATTGAGGAAGTTGATGAAAATGCCCTGCGCGGTCTCGGGCCGCAGGTAGTGCATGCCCTCCTCGGTCTCCACCGGGCCGAGGTGCGTGCGCAGCAGGCCGTTGAACATCTTCGGCTCGGTGAACTGGCCGCGGTTGCCGCAGTTGGGGCAGGGCACGTCGGAGAGGTCGCCCTCGATGAGCTGCTTGCCGGTGCGCTCCGAGTACTCCTCACCGAGCTGGTCGGCGCGGTAGCGGCGGTGGCAGGACTGGCACTCCACCAGCGGGTCGACGAACTCGGCGACGTGGCCGGAGGCCTCCCACACCTCACGGGGCAGGATCACCGAGGAGTCGAGGCCGACGACGTCCTCCCGGCCCTGCACCATGAACTTCCACCACTGGCGCTTGATGTTGTTCTTCAGCTCGACGCCGAGCGGACCGTAGTCCCACGCGGACCGTGTACCGCCGTAGATCTCGCCGCAGGGGTAGACGAAGCCACGGCGCTTGCAGAGGCTGACGACGGTCTCGATCTGATCGGCGGGCACGAACGCTCCAGGCTGGTTTGTACGAGCACTACTTCAGGAGTTCGCAAGCGTAGCGGCCCTGCTCACCGGCCCCGACACGGGATTCGAGCGCGCTCGCGGTACCCCGGAGCGCCCGGCGCGCACCCGTTTTCACCCGGTCGTGCCGTGTACGGCTTTCAATTAGACATGCAATCGTGCGCATATGAAGATTTGTCCCCTCGGGGTGATCGACACGGTCACCGGAACCAGAGGAGCGACCATGAGCGCGGCACTCGACCACCGCCCCGCGGAGACCCACCAGCACACGCACGGCCCCGGCTGCGGGCACGACGCGGTCCTGCACGGTGACCACGTCGACTACCTGCACGACGGCCACGTGCACCGCGAACACCGCACCCCGGAAGGAGTCCACTACGACGAGTGCGACACGTGCCAGTGCGCCGACTGCTCCGACAACTGCGCGGTCTGCACGTGCGCCGACTGCTCGTGCCCCACGTGCAACCACGCCACGTGCCAGTGCTCGGGGTGCTCCGACGCGTGCCAGAACTGCACGTGCGCCAACTGCTCCTGTCCCACCTGCGAGCACGCCGCCTGAGCCCGAAACCCCCGTTTCGTACTCATAGCGGGAAATAGAGCGCTCCCATTGGCCGCTACGAGTACGAAACGGGTCAGCGGGGGGTGGAGCGGGGTTGGGCGGCCTCGCCGAGGCGGACCGTGCCCGCGTCCTGGGCCAGCAGGCTGGTGTGGTCGGTGACGGCGCCGCCGGTGGCCTCGGCGAGGATCTCGTAGGCGGCGGGCTCGTCGGGCAGGGCCGCGGAGAGCAGCGGGATCACGTGCTCGCGGACCTCGAAGGGGGAGAGCGCGCGGCGGTAGGCCACCACCGACTCGAACTCGACCACCAGCACCCAGCGGTCGGCCTCGTCGGTCGCCCTGGCGAGGCGGCCGGACAGGCAGCGGGGTTGCGCGGTGAGCAGTTCCAGCGCCCGGCGCGCGCGGGCGGTGAAGGTCTCGACCTCGGCCTCGGTCACGGCGAAGCGGCATACCAGCAGCACGACCCCATCCTGGCAGGATGGCCGCGCGCCCCGCTCCGGTGGGCGTCGAGGACGAGGAGGGGTCATGAACCAGCGCAGGTCGCCGCGCGCCCAGCTGATTCCCGGCAGCGGGCCGCTGTCCCGGGTCCCACCGGCCGCGGCGTTCTTCGGAGTGCTGGTGCTCTTCGTCGCGGGCGTGCTGATCAAGGGTGTGCTCGGCGCCGTCCTGCTCGGCCTGCTGTCGCTGGGCGTGCTGGGCCTGCTCGTGGCGGCGTGGCCGGTGCTGTCCCCGGTCGACCGGCTGATGCGGTTCGCGGTGTTCGCGATCATGGTCGCCGTGACGATCTCGGTACTGGGCTGACCGGGGCCGGGCCGAGCACAGGCGAACACGATTACCGTCGTCTCCTAGAATGGCGAGTAGCCTTGCGCTCCCGGGTGCCCTCCGGCTCCCGGCGCTGCCGATGTCCGCTCGTGACGGCGAGATCCTCCGTTCGCGGAGGCGGCCAGGCAGAGTGATGGAGAGGAGCCATGTCCGCCGTGAACCAGGACCCCACGTCGCCGGCACCGCACGGCGTTGCGGACGGTCCCGTTCTCGCGCCGGTCGAGGCCGCTCCCACCGCCGAGCACGTGCACTCCCACGACCGCACGCCACCACCGCCCGCACCGCGCCGCGACTCGAAGTCGCTGGTCGCGGCGGGTGACCTGCTGCGAGCCCTCGCGGCGCCCGTGCGGATCGCCATCGTGCTCCAGCTGCGCGAGTCCGAGCGCTGCGTGCACGAGCTCGTCGACGCGCTCGGCGTGACCCAACCCCTGATCAGCCAGCATCTGCGCGTGTTGAAGTCGGCCGGTGTGGTGCACGGCGAACGGCACGGCCGCGAGGTCGTGTACCGGCTCGCCGACGAGCACCTGGCGCACATCGTGATCGACGCCGTCGCGCACGTGGAGGAAGCGTGACCATCAGCGAACGGCCGACCCCGTCGGTGCCGGGCCTGCGGGCGACCAAGCAGCGGGCGGCGGTGTCGAAGCTGCTCGACCAGCTCGACGAGTTCCGCTCCGCCCAGGAGATCCACGAGGAGCTCCGGCGGCGCGGCGAGGGCATCGGCCTGACCACCGTCTACCGCACGTTGCAGAGCCTGGCCGACGCCAGCGAGATCGACGTGCTGCGCACCGGCTCCGGCGAGGCGATGTACCGCCGCTGCTCGGCGCACCACCATCACCACCTGGTGTGCCGCACCTGTCAGCGCACCGTCGAGGTCGAGGGACCCGCGGTCGAGCGCTGGGCGGAGAAGATCGCGGCCGAGCACGGCTTCTCCGAGGTCAGCCACACCATCGAGATCTTCGGCACCTGCGCCGACTGCACCCGCGCCTAGCTACTCGTAGGGCATCTCCGGGACCGGGATCTGCTTGATGCTCGTGACGGTCAGGGACGGCGTGTAGGAGTTGGCCTGCGTGGAGGTGCCGGGCTGGATGCGGCCGGTGACCTCCACCCAGCTGTCGACCGCGTAGCCCGACACGCTCGGCTCCTCGGCCAGGCGCACGCGCACCGGCGTCGCGTCGGCGGCGCAGCAGCCCATGACCAGGCGCGCCATCAGCGTGGAACCCTTGTCGTGCACGATGAACCCGCTCATCCGGACCGTGCGGTCGTTGAGCGTGTTCGCGTCGTCCCACGCGGAGCGGGTGACGAAGTCGGTCATCGTGATCGGCACGACGTCACCCGGGGGGAGCGGGTCGAACGCGGCTCCGCCGGTCTTGCGCTCGCTCTGCGCGACCGAGCGGCCGTCGTTGCGGGTCACCGAGTCCGAGCCGAGCGCGGGCGGGGCGATCAGGAAGATCGCCAGCACCGGCAGCATCAGCATCCAGCTGCTGCGGCCGTGCGCGTGACCGTGGCCGTCGTCGTGCGAGTGCCCGCCGGAAGCGCCGGCGGAAGCGCGCACGTGCTGCTTCAGGTCGCGCGCGATCGCGAAGAGCGCGAGCAGCACCATCACCGCGCCCGCCGCGAGCACGAGCCACTGGAACGAGGGCTTCACGTAGTTCAGGTAGGCCCCGGTGAGCCCGATCTTGAGCAGCGCCCCACCGAGCAGCACCAGCAGGATGTTCTGCGTCTCGCGCCTCATCGCACCCCTCCGAAGACCACCAGGCCCGCGCCGACCGCGCACAGGACCGCCACCACGAACGTCAGCGGGGCGAAGCGCGCGGCGAACGGGCGGCCGAACGCGCCCGCCTGCATCGCGATCAGCTTCACGTCGACCGCCGGACCCACCACGAGGAACACCAGCCTGGGCAGCAGCGGCAGCATCGACAGCGACGCCACCACGAACGCGTCGGCCTCGCTGCACAGCGCCAGGACCACCGCGAGCACCGCCATCACGATCACGCCGAGCACCACCTGGCCGCCGAGCGAGGTCATCCACGAGCCCGGGACGATCACGTGCAGCGCCGCCGAGGTGACACCGCCGAGCACCAGGAACCCGCCCGCCTCGACGAGGTCGTGCCGCGCGGTCTCGGCGAAGATCGCGAACTTCGAGTCGCCCGCCTTGGGCTCGTGCCTGCGCAGCGCGCGTTCGGCGATCCACTCCGCCTTGCCCAGCCGCAGCCACAACCAGCCCATGACCACCGCGGTCAGGAACGAGCCGAGGAAGCGCGCGAGCACCATCAGCGGCTCGCCGGGGAACGCGACGGCCGTGGAGACCAGCACGATCGGGTTCACCGCTGGCGCGGCCAGCAGGAACGTCAGCGCGGCCGCCGGAGCGACGCCCTGCTGCATCAACCGGCGGCTCAGCGGCACCGAGGCGCACTCGCAGCCCGGCAGCGCCATGCCCGCGATCCCGGCGACCGGAACGGCCAGCGCGGAGTTGCCGGGCAGTGCCCTGCGCAGGGCGCTCATCGGCACGTACGCCGCGATGAGGCCGCTGAGCAGCACGCCGAACACCAGGAACGGCAGCGCCTGCACGCACACGGCGACGAAGATCGTCGAGCCGGTGCGCAGCTCGGGCACGTTGAAGAACTGGGTCAACGGGTCGCGGAAGACCAGTGCCAGCACGAGCACGAGGCACAGCACTTCCAGCGATGACGGAACCCAGCGGCGGCGCTCAGGAGCCTCGGGCTCGGCCTCGGTGGTCGTGGGCACGGGGGACGTCACGCAGGACATGGTGCCAGGCCGAAGCGACAATCGTTACCAACGACCGCCGGGTCACGCGCGGTGGCGCGGGCTCCTCGGTCGCAGCAGGTCGGGCGCTGCCAGCGCGTCCCGCAGCTTGGAACTGTTGCCGATCATGATCCCGAAGAGCGTGCCGAGCGCGTCCTTGCTCAGCCCCTCCGCCGGGAACTCGTAGCGCAGCGTCATGTCCATCTTGCCGTCGTTGCGCGAGATCACCGGGGTGCCGCCGAAGGGCAGCTCCGAGGCGCGCTCGATCGCCGACAGCGCCAGCTCGGTGTCCTCGGGCAGGTTGACCGCGACCACGCACATCAGGCTGAGCACGACCAGGCCCTCGGCGAGCTGGGCGGCCTGCACCATCCACGGGATGCCGGAGTGCTCGAAGAACAGCACGCCCTCGTCGTCGACGCGCACCTCGTGATAGGCCTCAAGGGCATCGCGCGCGCGGCCCAGCAGCGCCGCCGTGTTCGCCGCCTCGGTCACTGCGCGCTCACCTTGTTCGGCACGGCGCCGCCGTAGCGGCGGTCCCGCTTCGCGTAGAGCTCGCAGGCGTGCCACAGGTCGCGGCGGTCCATGTCCGGGAACAGCTTGTCCAGGAAGACCAGCTCGGCGTATGCGGACTGCCAGAGCAGGAAGTTCGAGGTCCGCTGCTCGCCGGAGGTGCGCAGGAACAGGTCGACGTCGGGCATGTCCGGCTCGTCGAGGTAGCGCGCCAGCAGCTTCTCGGTGATCTTCTCCGGGTTGATCTCCCCGGCGGCCACCCTGCGGCCGATCTCCCGCGCCGCGTCGGCGATCTCCGCGCGCCCGCCGTAGTTGACGCACATGGTGAGCGTCAGCACGTCGTTGTCCTTGGTCTGCTCCTCGGCGGCCTCCAGCTCCTTGATCACGCTGCGCCAGAGCTTCGGCCGCCGCCCCGCCCAGCGGACGCGGACACCGATGGAGTCCATGTAGTCCACCTGGCGGTGGATGGTGTCGCGGTTGAAGCCCATCAGGAACCGGACCTCGTCCGGGCTGCGCTTCCAGTTCTCGGTGGAGAAGGCGTAGGCCGAGAGCCACTTCACCCCGGCGTTCACCGCGCCGTTGACGAGCTCGATCAGCACGGCCTCGCCGCGCTTGTGGCCCTCGATCCTGGGCAGGCCGCGCTCCTTGGCCCAGCGGCCGTTGCCGTCCATCACCAGCGCGATGTGCTTGGGCACGAAGTCGGCGAGCACGGGCGGGAAGGTCGCGCCGGAGGGGTGCGCCTCGGGGGCCTGGATGTCGGTCCGCGTGCGGCCGGAACGCCGTCGCAGCATGGGTTCGCCTTCTTTCCTGCGAGTTCAGCCGTCGATCCTACGCAGTGCCCGAGCGCGGGATAGCGTGGCCTCTCGTGATCTCTCCGGCCGTTCGGCTCACCGTGTGCCGGGACTGCTGTTGCGGCAACGCGACCAAGCACCCCGACGTCGACCACGACGCGCAGCTCACCCGGCTGCGCGAGATAGCCGCCGCGACCGGGGCCGCGGTCACCGTCTCCGACTGCCTCGACGTGTGCGAGCACGCCAACGTCGTCGTGGTGCACCGCAAGGGCGGCCGGCCCGAGTGGTTCGGCTTCGTGAAGGGCGACGGAGTGCTCGACGACCTGCACGAGTGGATCAAGGGCGGCGGGCCCGTTCCGGACACCCTTGAACTGCACCGGATCTCCCCGCCCGTGCGGTCCTGAGGACGGCTGCGAGAATGACGGGCGTGACCAGCCCCCAAGACGCACACCGGTCCGGGTTCGCCTGCTTCGTCGGCCGCCCCAACGCGGGCAAGTCGACCCTGACCAACGCGCTGGTCGGTTCCAAGGTCGCGATCACCTCGGACAAGCCGCAGACCACCCGGCACACCATCCGCGGCATCGTGCACCGCGAGGACGCGCAGCTGATCCTCGTCGACACCCCCGGTCTGCACCGCCCGCGCACGCTGCTCGGCCAGCGGCTCAACGACCTGGTCATGGAGACCTGGTCGGAGGTCGACGTGATCGGCCTGTGCATCCCCGCCGACCAGAAGGTCGGGCCCGGCGACAAGTTCATCGCAAGCGAACTCGCCAAGATCGCCAAGAAGACCCCGGTGATCGGCATCGTCACCAAGACCGACCTGGTCGGCCCGAAGCAGGTCGCCGAGCAGCTGCTCGCGCTGCAGCGGGTGATGGAGTTCGCCGAGCTGATCCCGGTCTCCGCGGTGAACGACTACCAGGTCGGGCTGCTGTCGGACCTGCTGGTGCAGCGGCTGCCGGCCGGCCCGCAGCTCTACCCCGAGGGCGAGCTGACCGACGAGCCGGAGCAGACCCTGGTCGCGGAGCTGATCCGCGAGGCCGCGCTGGACGGCGTCCGCGACGAGCTGCCGCACTCCATCGCGGTCACCGTCGAGGAGATGCTGCCGCGCGAGGGCCGCGACGACATGCTGGAGATCCACGCCGCGCTGCACGTGGAGCGGCAGAGCCAGAAGGCGATCGTGATCGGTCGCGGCGGCGAGCGGCTGAAGCAGGTCGGCATGGTCTCCCGCAAGCAGATCGAGAAGCTGCTCGGCACCAAGGTCTACCTGGACCTGCGGGTGCGGGTGGCCAAGGACTGGCAGCGCGACCCCAAGCAGCTGCGCCGCCTGGGTTTCTGACGGCGCTTTGTCGGTGGGAGGTGCGAGAATCCGGTGGTGAGTCTCTACCGCGACACCGGAGTGGTGCTGCGGGTGCAGAAGCTCGGTGAGGCCGACCGCATCATCACGCTGCTGTCCCGCCAGCACGGCAAGGTGCGCGCCGCCGCGAAGGGCGTGCGCCGCACCAGCTCCCGCTTCGGCGCGCGGTTGGAGCCGTTCTGCCACGTGGACGTGCAGTTCTACACGGGGCGGACGCTCGACGTGGTGACGCAGGTGGAGACGGTGGACGCCTTCGGGCCCGGCATCGTCGGCGACTACCCGCGCTACACCGCCGCGTGCGCGGTGCTGGAGACCGCCGACCGGCTCTCCGCCGAGGAGGGCGAGCCCGCGCTGAAGCTCTACCTGCTCGTGGTCGGCGCGTTGCGCGCGCTGTCCGGCAGGGAACGCGACCCGGCGCTCGTGCTCGACGCGTTCCTGTTGCGCGCCATGTCCTTCGCCGGGTGGGCGCCCGCGCTGACCGAGTGCGCGCGCTGCGGCACGCCCGGCCCGCACCACTCCTTCAGCGTGCCCGTCGGCGGCGCGGTCTGCGGCGGCTGCCGTCCCGCGGGCGCGGCGAGGCCGACAGCGGACACCTTCCGCCTGCTCGACGCGCTCCAGCACGGCAACTGGCCGGTCGCGGAGGGCATGCCCAACACCACCCGCAGGGAGAGCAGCGGCCTGATCGCCGCGCACCTGCAATGGCACCTGGAGCGGCAGCTGAGGTCGCTGCCGCTGGTGGAGCGCAACCGGGTCGCCGAGGTGCCGTGATGACCGTTCGTCCTTACCGCCCAAGCGATTTCGACGCCGTGCACCTCATCTGCAAGGCCACCGCGGACGCCGGAGCGCCGATGATCGGCCTGCCGGACCCGGACATCGTCGGCCACTGCTTCGCGGGCCCCTACGTCACCTTCGAGCCCGAGCTGGCGTCGGTCCACGAGGACGAGCAGGGCGTGGCGGGCTACGTGATCGGGGCGCTGGACTCGGCGGCCTTCGAGGCCCGTTGGCGCGCCGAGTGGTCGCCGAAGTTCATCGAGAGCCACCCGCCGCCCTCGATCTCCGCCGAGCCCGAGGCCGACGCGTGGCTGCGCGAGCTGCTGCACAACCCGTCGTCCCCGGCCGCCGTGGAGTTCCCCGACCACCCCTCGCACCTGCACATCGACCTGCTGGCGCGAGCCAGGGGAGCGGGAGTCGGCCGCCTCCTGCTGGAGGCGCTCTTCGATTCCTTGCGCGCCAAGGGTTCCCCCGGCGTGCACCTGCTCGTCGGCCAGACCAACACGGCGGCCATCGCGTTCTACCGCGCAGTCGGCTTCACCGAGCTCACCACGTCAGTCCCCGGCCTGGCCGCCTTCGGCATGCGCCTGGACTAGAGCCTGCGAATGTCCAGCGCGGTCTCGGCCACCCTGCCGTCAGCGTCGCGCTCGACCAGGTAAGCGCCGGAGTTCTTGCGCTCCGCCAACGCTTCCACGAGTTCGGTGCCGCGGTAGAGCAGGCCAGCGCCATCGTCGGTGCAGTAGGTCCGGCCCAGCTCCCCGGACGCCACGCCCGCGTGCACGAGAGGGCGCCGCCGTGCTTCGGAGTCGTAGTGCACGCCGTTGTCGAACGGCAGGAAACCCAGGCCGTTGTCGATCAGCCGCAGCTCCGGGCCGAAGGAGTCGGTCGGGCCACCCTTGTGCCAGCAGATCGAGCCCGCCGACACCCCGGCCAGCACGACACCGCTCTGCCACGCCTCGCGCAGCACCTCGTCGACGCCGTGCAGCCGCCACAGCGCGAGCAGGTTCGCGACCGAGCCGCCCTGCACCCACACCGCGTCGCACTCCAGCACGAAGCCGCGCAGATCGGCGGTCGGCGGCATCGGGAACAGGTTGAGGTGCCTGACCTGGTAGCCCGCCACGTCGGCGGCCTCGGTGAAGTCGGCGTTCCACGAGCGCTGGTCGCCGATGGCCGTGGCGACGTGGCAGATCCGCGGCGCGCGACCGCTCACTCCGGCCAACTCGACGGCGTGGTGCACCAGGGGCGCGAACTCGATGCGGGTGCGGTCTCCCGCGCGGTAGCCACCCGAGGTGGCGAGGATCGTCGGCTGCTCAGCGGGCATGCGCAGATCCTGCCAGGCGGACCCGGCAGATGCGGAGCGTGATCCTCTGTCACCATGGAGGTCGTGACGGAACCGGCCACGAGGAAGCGCCCCAGCCGTGCGCGCTGGGTGCGGCGAGCCCTGTTCGGCGCCGTCCTGGTCGCGGGGCTCGTCGTCAGCGGAACAGCCGCGCGGGTCTGGCAGGTGGCGCGCTCGGACGATCAACGACCTGCGGACGTCGTCGTCGTGCTCGGCGCGGCGCAGTACAACGGCAAACCCTCCGAAGTGCTCGAAGCGCGCCTCGTGCACGCGCAGCGGCTCTACGCGCGCGGTGTCGCCAAGACGATCGTCACGGTCGGTGGCGCGCGCGAGGGGGACGCGTACAGCGAGGCTGAGGCGGGCAAACGATGGCTGCTCGGCAGCACCACGCGCACGGGCGACGCGAAGGAACCGTTGCCGTCGGACCGCGTGGTGGCGCTGACCACCGGATCGGACACGCTCGGCAGCATCCGCGCGGTCGCCGAGGAGGCGAAGCTCCAGGGCTGGAACAGCGCGGTGATCGTCAGCGACCCGTGGCACTCGCTGCGCTCGCGGACCATGGCGCAGGACTTCGGCCTGTCCGCGTGGGCGTCACCGACGCGCAGGGGCCCGATCGTGCAGACCAGGGAAACGCAGATCAACTACATCGTCCGCGAGACCGGCGCGCTGCTCTACTACCGCCTCACGCACGCGCCCGCCAACGACCACACGGGCGTCGGCTGACCGCTCAGCCCGGGGCGGCGTGTACTTGAAGACCGGCGAACCCCTGAGGCCGTCGCGCGCCCTACGCTTGCCCGCGTGACGAGCGCCGACTACACCCACGAGGACGCCGAGCGGCTGTACGACGAGCCCCCCAAGCTCGCCGCTGGCCTGTGGAGCGGCGCCGAGGACCGCAGCGACTTCGCGAGGGACCGCGCGCGCGTGCTGCACTCCGCCGCGCTGCGCCGCCTCGCGGCCAAGACGCAGGTCGTGGGTCCGGGGGAGGGCGACGTCCCGCGCACGCGGCTGACCCACTCCCTCGAAGTCGCGCAGATCGGCCGGGGCATCGGCGCCGCGCTCGGCTGCGATCCCGACATCGTCGACACCGCCGGGCTCGCCCACGACATCGGTCACCCGCCGTTCGGCCACAACGGCGAGCGCGCGCTCAACGAGCTTTCCCAGTCGTGCGGCGGTTTCGAGGGCAACGCGCAGACGCTGCGCATCCTCACGCGGCTCGAACCCAAGGTCCTCGGGCCGGACGGTCGCGGCTACGGCCTCAACCTCACGCGCGCGTGCCTGGACGCGGCCACGAAGTACCCGTGGGCGCGCAAGGAGGGCAGGGTGAAGTTCGGCGCCTACGCCGACGACCTGCACGTGCTCGACTGGGTCCGCAAAGGCGCCCCGAGCGAGCACAAGTGCCTTGAAGCTCAGGTCATGGACTGGTCGGACGACGTCGCGTACTCCGTGCACGACGTGGAGGACGGTGTCCTGTCCGGCCGCATCTCGCTGCGCGCGCTCACGCACCCCGACGAGGTCACCGCGCTCGCGGAGCTCGCCGCGCACAACTTCTCCGACGAGCCCGTCGCGGACCTCGAAGCCGCTGCGACACACCTGCTCCAACTCGACGCCGTGCGTGCGCTGGCGGAGCACGAGTACGACGGCTCGCTTTCCGCGCAGGTCGCCTTGAAGCAGCTCACGAGCGAACTTGTCGGACGGTTCGCGTCGGCAGCCGTGGTCGAGACGCGGCGCGTGCACGGAGACGGACCGCTGCGCCGCTACGACGCTGATCTGGAGATCCCGCACCAGGTCGCGGCCGAAGTCGCGTTGCTGAAGGCCGTCGCCCTGCGCTACGTCATGAGCGACCCCGAGCGACTGGGTCTCCAGCTCCGCCAACGGCAAATGCTCACCGAACTGCTCGCTGTCCTCGGAGACATGGCTCCGCACGCCCTCGATCCGGCATTCCGCCCCGCGTGGGAAGCGGCGACGACGGACGCCGAACACCTCCGCGTGCTCATCGACCAGGTTTCGCTGCTCACCGACACCCAAGCGATCGCGTGGCACAAGCAGCTCATCCGCAGGAACTGAGCTGTCACACCTCGATCGGCGGTCTCGTCCACTGGGTGAACCGCCGATCGAGGAGGGCGCAATGCCACGCATTCCCGTTGTCCAGTACGCCAAGGCCAGCAGGCTCACCCGGTTCTTCTACCGCTTCGCCAAGCGCAAGTTCGGCGCGGTGCCCGAGCCCATGTCGGTCCTCGCGCACCACTCCGGCGCACTGGTGTCGTGGTCGCTGATGGAAGGCAGCTTGGAGAAGGCGCTCCGCACGCTGCCCGGGAGTCTGCGGGACTTGGCGGTCTACCGCGTCGCCACGCTCGTCGGCTGCTCGTGGTGCGTCGATTTCGGCACCATGAAGCAGCGGCTCGACGGTCTCGACATCGAGCGCCTGCGCGAGATCGACGACTACGCCACTTCGGATCGCTTTACAGAGACCGAAAAGCGCGCGTTGGCGTACGCGGACGCGATGACCGCGCAACCGCCAACGGTCACCGACGAGCAGGTCGCGGAACTCGACGCCGAACTCGGCCACAAGGGGCTCGCCGAACTGACGTTCGTGATCGGCGTCGAGAACCTCCGCGCACGCTGCTTCCACGCTCTCGGCATCGTCGACCAGGGCTTCACCTCGGGCGACGCGTGCCAGGTGCCCTTGCCTTAGCGCCTAGAACTCGGCTGCCTAGAACTCGACAGTGGTCAGCTTGTCGGGGTTCACGACGTCGTACATCGCGGCGATCCTGCCGTCGCGCACGATGAACGCGGTGACCCTGCGGTCGACCGCCTTGTGCTCCTCGGAGCCCTCCGTTCCCGCGAAGAGCATGCCGAGGTCGCCGTTGATCAGCACGAAGCGCAAGCCCGCCGCGTCCGCCATGACCCCGTACATGCGCATGAGGCCCACGGTGAAGCGCGAGATCTTGTCCGCGCCGACCATCCGCTGAGCCGCCGTGCGCGCCTTGCCGTCGCTGTCGCCGATGAGCACCGCGTCCGGGTGCAGCACCTGGGCGATCGCGGCGGGGTCGCCGGTGGCCATCGCGGCCAGGAAGCTCTCCAGCACGCGGCGCTGCTCCGCGAGGTCCACGCGGGGTGGCGCGTCCGCGTCCGCGACCGCCTTGCGGCCCCGCGACGCGTGCTGGCGCGCAGCGGCGACCGAACAGCCCAACATGTCCGCGATGTCCGCGAACGGCACGCTGAACGCGTCGTGCAGCACGAACGCCACACGCTGCTCCGGCGACAGTTCGTGCAGCACGACGAGCGCGGCCATGCGCACGCCGTCGTCCCGCACTACGAGATCCAACGGGCTCGCTTGCTCTGGCACACCCACGGGGCGCACCACGGGCTCAGGCAGCCACTGACCGACATAGCGCTCACGCCGCGCCGCCGCCGACTTCAAGCGGTCGAGGCAGAGCCTGCCGACCACGGTCGTCAACCAGCCGCGCAGGTCACGGATGTCCGCGGTGTCCGTGCCGGACAGCCGGAACCACGCCTCCTGAACAGCGTCCTCGGAGTCCGCGAGCGAGCCGGTGATCCGGTACGCGACACCCAGCAGGTGAGCCCTGTGCTCGGTGAACCGTTCGGCGAGCGCGTCGTCCGTGGAGGTCACAGGCTCGATTGTGGCCCATACCCACAGCCCGCGACGCGAGCGGCCTAGACTCGGTCACCGTGGCAGGCAGGATTCGGGAAAGCGACATCGCGCAGGTACGGGATCGCAACCGGATCGACGACGTCATCGGCGAGTACGTGGCGCTGCGACGCACCGGTGGCGCGGTCAAGGGACTGTGCCCGTTCCACGACGAGAAGACCCCGTCGTTCAACGTGCGGCCCAGTCACGGAACGTTCCACTGCTTCGGCTGCGGCGTCGGCGGCGACGTCATCAGCTTCATCCAGCAGTACGAGCACCTGAGCTTCACCGAGGCCGTCGAACGCCTCGCCGCGCGCGTGGGCGTCCAGATCGTCTTCACCGGCGGCGGCACGGGCAGCGTGCAGCGCGACCGCGGCACGAACTCGCGGATGCTGGAGGCGCACAAGATCGCGCACCAGTTCTACGTGGAGCTGCTGTCCACCCCCGAGGCGCAGGCCGCGCGGGACTTCCTCAGCGAGCGCGGCTTCGACGCCGACGCCGCGGCGAACTTCGGCTGCGGCTACGCGCCCTCGGGCTGGGACAAGCTCACCAAGCACCTCCTCGGGCGTGGTTTCGAGCTGACCGAGCTGTACAAGGCCGGGCTGTCCAAGGAAGGCCGCCAAGGCCCGATCGACCGCTTCCACAA
Organism: Allokutzneria sp. NRRL B-24872; assembly: GCF_002155965.1. Taxonomy (GTDB): domain Bacteria; phylum Actinomycetota; class Actinomycetes; order Mycobacteriales; family Pseudonocardiaceae; genus Allokutzneria. The sequence continues at coordinate 2,734 of NZ_MUMH01000107.1, read as the reverse complement.
GCGCCTGCTGTGGCCGCTCAAGGAACTCGCGGGCGACGTCGTCGGCTTCGGCGCGCGGCGCATCCACGACGACGACCCGATCCAGGCCAAGTACGTCAACACGGCCGAGTCGCCGATCTTCAAGAAGTCCAAGGTGCTCTTCGGCATCGACCTCGCCAAGCGCGAGATCGCCCGCCGCCACCAGGCCGTCGTCGTCGAGGGCTACACCGACGTGATGGCCATGCACCTCTCCGGCGTGCCCACCGCCGTCGCCTCGTGCGGCACCGCCTTCGGCTCCGACCACATCTCGGTGCTGCGCAGGCTGATGCTCGACGACGCCGAGTTCCGCGGCGAGGTGATCTTCACCTTCGACGGTGACGAGGCCGGCCAGAAGGCCGCGATGAAGGCGTTCGAGGACGACCAGAAGTTCGCGTCCAAGACCTACATCGCGATCGCCCCCGACGGCATGGACCCCTGCGAGCTGCGGCAGAGCAAGGGCGACACCGCCGTCCGCGACCTCGTCGCCCGGCGACAGCCGCTGTTCGAGTTCGCCATCCGCCGCATGCTCGCCGACCACGACCTCGACCGGGCCGAGGGGCGGGTGGAGGCGCTGCGCCGCACCTCCCCGCTGATCGCCCAGATCAAGGACTCCGCGCTGCGGGACGAGTACGCGCGGCAGCTCTCCGGCTGGCTCGGCTGGGACGACACCGCCGAAGTGCTCCGCCGCGTGCGCGTCGCCGCTGGCCAGAGCCCGGACGCGCGGGCAGGGCGGCAGCGCAGGCCGCAGCCGGTCGACCCCGACCAGGGCGCGCTGCCCGTCGAGGTGCCCAGCGGTCCGTCCCGGCCCGACCCCCGCGACCCGGGCCTGCGGTTGCAGCGCGAGGCGATCAAGGCCGCGCTGCAGATCCCCGCGCTGGCCGGTCCGGTCTACGACTCGCTCCCCGACGAGGCGTTCACCCACGACGCGTACCTCGCGCTGCACCAAGCGGTTCTGGCCGCCGGGGGCACCTCGTGCGGGCTCGCGGGCGCCGCGCTCAGCAGCTCGGTGTCCGAGCACTGCCCGGAGACGCTGCGGTCGATGGTCACGGAGCTGTGCGTCGAACCGCTCCAGCTGCCGCCCAAGTCCGACGACGACAGCCGCTACGTCAACGGCGTCCTGTCCGCGTTGCAGGCGAACCTCGTCGGCAGGCAGATCGCGGAGATCAAGTCCCGGCTCCAGCGCATCTCCCCGGTGACCGACCGCGACGAGTACCACGCGCTGTTCGGGGATCTGGTAGCCCTTGAGGAGTACCACAAAGGACTGCGCACCCAGGGGACGGCATCGCGGTGAGTGGATGGTGGAAGCGGACCGTCGAGCGGTTGACCGGTGGGGCCAAGCTGCCCGCTGGCTTCACCGAGACGTTGGAAACCGAGGAGAACGTCGTCGCCATCGCTGACGTGCGCAGCGGCGGGCATCTCATCGCGTCCTCGCACGGCCTCTGGCTGCCCGAGGACTCCGGCGCGCACCGGCGGGTCGGCTGGCACCTGATCAGCAAGGCCGGGTGGGCCAACGGCTCGCTCACCGTCACCGAGGCCGAGGAGACCGGGACCGCCGGTGAGGCCGTGCTGCTGACCGACCGCGCTCCGCGCCGCTACGTGCTCAGCGAGTCCGGGAAGCTGCCCGAGGCCGTCCACAAGCGCGTCACCGGGTCGATCAGGTCCACCCACCGCAGGGACCTGCCCGGCGGCGGCGCGTGGTTCGTCCAGCGCAAGATCCCCGGCCGCGACGGCTTCGTGCTCCAGGTGCGCGCCGACCCCGGCACCGACATGTCCCTCGTCGAGCCCATCGCCGTCGAGGTCGCCGAGAAGCTCCGGCAGGCGCGCTCCGCCGAGAACTGACCCCTGTCAGGGCCCTTCCCACGACCACCGCTCGCCCTATACAGTACGTACGTACGGTTTTTATGGAGGTGTGCATGTGGGACCCCGCCCAGTACCTGGCGTTCGCCGACCACCGCGCTCGACCGTTCCACGAGCTGGTGGCCAGGATCGGCGCTTTTGAGCCGAGAGCGGTCGTCGACCTCGGGTGCGGTCCCGGCAACCTGACGACCGTCCTCGCCGAGCGCTGGCCGCGCGCCCGCCTGGAGGCTCTGGACTCCTCCGCCGAGATGGTCGAGGAGGCCCGCCGCCGCGGCGTCCCCGCCGAGGTCATGGACGTCGCCAGGTGGAGCCCCAAGCCCGACACCGACGTCGTCGTCTGCAACGCCGTGCTCCAGTGGGTTCCCGGCCACGCCGAACTGCTGCGCGGCTGGCTGGAGGCGCTGCCCTCCGGCGCGTGGTTCGCGTGGCAGGTGCCTGGCAACTTCGACGCGCCGTCCCACGTCATCCTGCGCGAGCTCGCCACCGCCCCTCGGTGGAACGACTCCCTCGGCTCCGCTCTGCGCGACGAGCAGCCCGTCCACACCGCGCACGAGTACGCGTGCCTGCTCGCCGACGCCGGCTGGCACGCCGACGTCTGGGAGACCACCTACCAACAACGGCTCTCCGGCGCCGATCCTGTGCTCGACTGGGTCGTCGGCACCGCGCTCCGCCCCGTCCGCGCCGCCCTCTCCGACAGCGACTGGGCCGCGTTCCTCGCCGAACTGGCGCCCCGCCTGCGCTCCGCCTACCCGCAGAGCGCCGACGGCAGCACCTGGTTCCCGTTCCGCCGCGTCTTCGCCGTCGGCCAGAAGCCCGCCTAGCACCTGTCGTCGGGGGTTGGGGTGTCTTCAAGACCCCC
>NZ_MUMH01000106.1 GCF_002155965.1 Allokutzneria sp. NRRL B-24872 | reverse complement strand
AATGAGTCATTGAGGTACTTGAGCTCCCCGAATGACCCCTTCAGGTACTCGGCGCCGCCCCCAACGACCCGTTCAGTGCGTTGGGAGAGCCCTGAACGACCCCTTCAGGTACTTGGATTGGCCCTGAACGACCCGTTCAGTGCGTTCAGCGCCCCGAACGGCCCGTTCAGTGCGGTGAAGTACCTGAACGGGCCGTTCGGGGCCACGGGGGCACCACCTCAATGACTCGTTCATGTGGTTGAACGTGCTGAACGAGTCATTGACCACGCTCAACGTGGTCAATGAGTCATTCAGCTCATACCCGCAGCGGCGGCCCAGGCCGCGAGGTCGCGTTGGGCAGCGGTGAGGTCGGCGACGGGGACGCGGGCGTTCACGACGAGCGCCACGTGCACCCCGGGCCCCGCGTTGAGCACGAGCTTGCGCGCGACCGACGACCCGGACTCGAAACCCACGCGCACCAAGGAGTCCGAAGTGGACAGTCCTGAGTGGACACCGAAGGACGCGGCGACGGAGGACTCGGAGGGGGAAAAGGTGCGCGGCAGGTGGAGTTCAGTAGCGCCCTGTGCACCGCCGCGCCACGCGAGGATGCCGAACTGGCGACCCTCCACGACCTTGGCGAGCGCCGGGTACTGGGCGGGCACGTGAATCCACCGGACGGACGGCGTGGTCGACGAAGCGAACCCGTCCTTGGCCATGTCCTCGTATGCGAACGCGAGCGTGTCCCCGGCGACCGCTTGCGGATACATCCGGTCGAGCACGCGCTGATCGACGCGGAAACCGTTGGCGTCGATGACGGAATGGTCCTCGTCGTTCCACGCGTCCCCAGCGGTCTGCACCTTGGCGGGGTTGCCGTTCATCAACTCGTGGTGCTTGCCGTTGTAGATGTCCCACTGCCACTGGGTCGCGGACATCACCGCTCCGGCGGACATCGGGCGCGCCCACCAGTCGGAGTTCCCAGCGCCGCGATCGAGTCCCTGGTACGCGGCCTTGAGGATCATCGGCGCCTTCTCGGAGGACCAACCGCTCATGCGGTGACCGAACTCGGAGAGAAAACCAACAGTCCCCAGCTGCTCCGCGCGCTCGCGGATCTCGTTGGCCTGATTGGCATATCCGCCGTCACCGGGTTTGGTCGGATCGATCGACAGGCGCAGCGTGTCGTAGAAGTGCGAGTTGAAGACGTAGCGCGGCCCCATGCTCCCGATGCTGCCGAACCCACCGCGCCGGAGCCCGACGATGGCGAGGTTCCAGTTCACCAAGGGCTCGGCGTAGAGCGGCTTGTCCTGCCATCCCACGGTGTCCATGCGCGCCCGAACACGTTGGTAGAACGGCCAGATCAGCTCCTTCTCACGGTCAGCGAAGGAGACCGCGCCCTCACCGTCGGCGGGCTCGTTGAACGGGTCGAGTCCGAGCACCAGGCCGAACTCCTTGGTGGGCAAGGAGTTCTTCAGGTGCCGCATGGTCGCGGCGGCCTGGTCGAGGAAAGCGTCCTGCATGCCGATCTGCCCGGCGGGCGTATCAAGCTCGCGGTTGAGCCAAAAATCGCGGAAGGCCGAGCGGACCGCGTCGTTCTGCCACTGGTTCTGACCCCATGTCACGCACGCGACGCAGTGCTCCTGGGGATACTTGCCCGCGTCGATCACCCACTTCGGAGCTCCATTTCCCGTGTACCAGCTGTCCTTGTTGAACAGATCGCGCGAGAACAGGTCCTGGTGGAAGTCGAGCAGCACGTGCACTCCGCGACGCGTGAACTCGCGGATCTGCGCCGTGGCGCGGTCGAGGTAGGCGGTGTCGATGGTGTTCGGCGCGGGCTGCACTCCGTCCCACGCGACGAGGAAACGGACAGCGTTCGCCCCCGTCTCGTCGCGCATCGAGGTCGCGGAGCGCGCGGCGTCGGCCACGGACGCGAAAGGCAGCCTGCCGTGCTCGTTGAGCTTGGTGGTGCCGGAGACGTTGAAGCCGCGCAACACCACCTCGCGGCCGAGCTGGTCGCGGAAGACGTGAACCGTCCGCCCACCAACAGTTTTGGTCCCGACAACGACCGTGCCGCCGTCAGCCGGAGCCGCCGCCACGGGCGCCCCGACCCCCACCAGCGCGAGAACAAGTGTGACCGCCAACACCCTCATACATGAGAAAGTTCCACATTAAGCGGGCGAAGCGGTACCCACACCCGAGTGAACCAGCGGGAACTACGCGGGGATCGCGGCGGTGAGCAGGTCGGCGCCGTTGTGCTGGGCGACCACGAGTTCGCCCGCGGCGCGTTCGGCGATCACGGCGACGGCGCCGACGTGATCGCGCGGAGCCTGGACGTCGGCCATGCGCGTCTCGGCCGGGAAGCGGTCGGCGCCGGGCTCCTCCGCGGGCCAGCTGAGCAGGCGCGGAGCACTCGCCGGACCGGTGAGGACCACGTCGGGCAACGACACCATGAAGCCGACGCCGACCGCCTTGACCACGGCCTCCTTGCGGGTCCACATGCGCAGGAACGGCTCCGAGCCGCCGCCCGCCCTGGTGATGCCCGCGATCTCGTCGGGCCCGAACACCACGCTCAGGTCCTTCAACGGCGCGCGCCCGGCGGACGGCTCCACGTCGAGCCCGACCAGGCCGTCCAGCGACGCGGCGACGCCGACCAGTTCCCCGGCGTGCGTGACCGAGAGCTTCGGAGCGCCGGGCAGCGGCGACGTCACCGGCCCGTGCGGTCCTTCGCAGCGCGAGCAGTGCCGCTCAAGGGGAACGTCAGCGGCGGCGACGCCGAGCGAGCGCGCGACGATCGCCCTGGACAGCGAGGCGCCGAGCAGGAACCGCTGCTTGTCGTCGTCCTTGAGGTAGCGGGACCAGCGGTCGCGTTCCTCGTCGTTGAGCCAGGCCAGCATCGGCTCCAGTGGCACCGAGCCCAGCTCGACCCACCACACGTCCGCCTTGGGCACCTCAGCCGTCCTCTCGCAGCGCGTGAATGTGTTCCGGCAGCCGTTCCCACACCTCGGGCACGTAGAAGTGGCCGCCAGGGAGCCGGTCGATCCGCAGGTCTCCCGTGACGATCTCACCCCAGCCGCGCACGGCCGCCTCGTCGACCTCGTCCAGCTCGCCGTAGAGGACCTGCGTCGGCGCTCCGATCCGCACGGCGGGGTCGTACACCAGGTCGTGCAGGGCGGTGATGTCGCCGCGCAGCATGGTGATGGCCATCTCGCGCAGCTCAGGGTGCTCCAGGACCTCGTCGGGGACCTGGGCCTTCTCCCTGATCCACTCGACGTACTCCTCGTCGGTGTCGTTCGGGCCGAGCGTGTACTTCAACCCCGACGTGGGCGACCGCGTCGCCGACAGCACGACAGCGGCGGCCTTGTCGGACCGCGTCGCGAGGCTCGCCGCGACGGCGCCGCCCATGCTGTGCCCGAAGAGGACGTAAGGACGTCCGGCAGCGGCTTCCGCAACGGCCAGCTCGACGTCGGCGAGCAGCTGGGCCCAGGTGGGCGGCATCTCCTCGCGGGTGCGGCGCTCCCGGCCGGGGTAGCAGACCAGCGCGAGCTCGACGTCCTGCGGCACGCGGTCGGCCCAGCCACGGAACGGCGCGGTGCCACCGCCCGCGTAGCTCAGGCAGATCAGCACGCGCCGCGCGTCCGGCTTCGGCTTGGGGCACACCACTCGGTTCGTCATCACCGATGAGGTCACTCGATCGGCGCAGGGGTGTCAAGTGGGCTTCGAAAGGGCTCAGCGACCGCGGGCCGGGTCGAGGCGATCGCCCAGCCCCCTACGCCGACGACGGCGACGACCTCACACAGCGCGAGGAGGCGTTCGATCACGCCGAGCGGCAGCACCTGCCACCACGACCCGCCCACCGCCATCGCGTAGACCAGCACGTAGACGACGGGCGCGAAGGACAGCACGGCCAGCACGCCGAGCGCGCGGGTGCGCCTGGCGTGCACGCCCCACCGCTCGTCGCGCAGCCAGCGGCGGGCGATGAGCAGCACCGCGACGGGCAGGCTCAGGAACGCCACGATGCTGCCGACGCGGTGGATGTCGCCGCTGAGGCTCGGCCCGACGGCCCAGTTGTGCTTGGGGAAGAGCACGACCACGGTCAGCCCGGCGCTCCACAGGTCGAGCATGACCGCCCCGACCGAGCGGAACCGGACCAGGCCGCCGCGCTCCAATGCCGCGAGGATCGCCAGCGACCCGAGCGCGAGCAGCAGCAACGCGATGTCGTAGACCACCCGGTTCGGGCCGAGCGCGTGTTCGCTGATCGTGCGCCGCACCGGGTTGATCAGGCCGATCGCCGGGACGAGGTCGAGCACCGCGATGATCGCGACGGCGCTCAGCGCGGCGACCGTGCCGCCGACCGCGAGCCCGCGCGCGAGCCCACGGCCGCGACCGGCCTGAGCAGGGATGAGTTCGGGGGTGAGCACGGCGCCTCCTCAACACGTCGCCCCCCAATACCAACCGGTGACCCGTGAAATGCCGGTTACCTTCGACTTCTGTCGCTTGACAAGACATAAGTCGGTGCGGCTAGGTATGCGCGTGCCCAAAGTCGTGCAGTTCTCCGCGCCGCGTTCGGTCGAGCTGGTCGAGGAGCCCGTCGCGGCGTTGGCTCCGGGGCAGGTCCGGGTGCGCACGCTGTACTCGGGGATCTCGGCCGGGACCGAGCTGACCGCCTATCGCGGCTCGAACCCGTACCTGAGCAAGCACTGGGACGCCGAGCGCCGGTTGTTCGTGGAGGGCACGCCGTCCTTCGGGTACCCGGTGGCCGGGTGGGGCTACCAGGAGGTCGGCGTGATCACCGAGACCTCTGTGCCCGAACTCGAAGTGGGACAACGGGTCTGGGGCATCTGGGGGCACCGCTCGGAGGCCGTGGTGGACGCGGCGAAGCTGGCCGGGCACGTGCTGCCGGACTCCGTGCCGCCGATGGCCGGGGTGTTCGCGCGGTTGGGCGCGATCGCGTTGAACGCGGTGCTGGACGCGGACATCCACCTCGGCGAGGACGTCGCCGTGTTCGGCCAGGGCGTGCTCGGCCTGATCACCACGCGGCTCGCCACGCTCAACGGTGCTCGGGTGATCGCTGTTGACGCGCTCCCCCAACGCTTGGCGCTCGCCGCGGTGCAGGGCGCCGTGCTCGCGCTCAACGCGGTCGACGACGCGGTCGCTGAGCGGATCACCACGCACACCGACGGCCGCGGCGCGGACACGTGCATCGAGATCAGCGGCTCGGTGAAGGCTCTGCACGAGGCGATCAGGTCTGTCGGCGTGGCCGGCCGGGTGGTCGCTTCCGGTTTCTACCAAGGGGACGCGATCGGTCTGCGGCTCGGCGAGGAGTTCCACCACAACCGCGTCCGCCTGGTCGCCTCGCAGATCGGCGGGGTGAATCCGGGGCTGGCGCAGCGGTGGTCGGTGGAGCGGTTGCAGCGCACGTTCATGGACCTCGTCTCGGCGGGCACGCTGGACCCGCTTCCCCTGGTGTCGCACGTGATGGGCGCGCGCGAGGTGGCGCTGGCCTTCGCGGAGATCGACGAGCGCCCCGCCGACACGTTGCAGGTCGTGCTCGATTTCGCCGATGTGGACGGGAGTTGACGATGTTGTTGTCCTGCCAGGAGCAGATGTTGCCCGGTGCCACGCTGCTGGCGAAGTGGGACTTCGCGCGGCGCGCCGGTTTCGACGCCGTCGAGTTGCGCGGCCGGGGTGATCTGTCCTTCCGCGACCGCCTCCCCGAACTCCGCCAAGCGAAGGCCGCCGGTGTCGTGATGCCGACCGTCTGCGTGGAGATGTCGCACTTCATCGGCGACTTCGACGCCGAGCGTCGCCGCGACGCGATCGCCAACATGGCCTGTCAGCTGTCGGTGATGGCTGAGCTCGAAGGCGTTGGCGCGATGACGCCGGCTTCGTGGGGCATGTTCTCCTACCGCCTGCCCCCGTTCGTCCCGCCGCGCAGCGCCGAGGAGGACCGCAAGGTGCTGTTGGACGCGCTCAACGAACTCGGCGAGCACGCCGAGCGCGAGGGCGTGGTGCTGTTGCTGGAGCCGTTGAACCGCTACGAGGACCACATGGTCAACCGCCTCGACCACGCCATTGAGCTGATCAAGGCGACCGACTCCGACGGTGTCCGGGTCGGCGCCGACACCTACCACATGAACATCGAGGAGGCCGCTCCGCTGGACGCCCTCCGCGAGGCCGCGCCGTGGTTGGGGCACGTGCAGATCAGCGACTCCAACCGCTTGGAGCCCGGCGCCGGCCATCTCGACTGGCGGTCGTTGACCGCGACGCTGGCGGAGATCGACTACTCCGGCTCGCTCGCCGTGGAGTGCCGCCTCAGCGGCCCGCCCGAGGAGGTCCTGCCCACCGTGCCGCCGCTGCTGCGCTGACTGATACATACGCTTCCGCACGTATAGTGTGGCGTCATGCGGAGGACGGCGGCCGAGGCTGCGGCGACAAGGGCTGCCCTGGTGGACGCTGGTCTGCGCGTGTTCGCCGAGTCCGGCTTCGCTGACGCTTCGCTCGCCGATATCGCCGCCGCTGCCGGGGTCACGCGCGGCGCCGCCTACCACCACTTCAAGGACAAGGCCGAGTTGTACCTGGCCGTTGTCTCCGAGAAGTGGCCCGTGGCCGCCGCCGAGGTGTGGGAGCCCCTGACCACCGAGGGCCCGGCCGAGTCCCGTCTCCACGAGCACCTGCGCCGCTACTTCGTGGCGTTGGAGCGCGACGACACCATGCGGTCGATCTTGAGCGTCACCATCTACAAGTCCGGCAACGCTCCCGGCTTGGACCTGAAGCGGGAGGTCATGCACTCCTGGGTGAGCCAGATCGCCGACGTCCTCGCCAACGCGCCGGAGCTCCTGCGTCCCGGCACCGATGTCGAGATCGCCGCGTTCGGCATCGTCTCGACTGTCAGTGGTGTCACGAGCACCTGGCTCGCCGACCCCAGCTTCCTGTCTCCCGCCGCGCGCGCCACCGACCTCGCCGATCACGCGCTACACGGCGCTTTCGCCAGCTAGGTCGACCCTGACGTTGCGCATCGGTTTCTGATCCGGGTCCACCCACCTCGGCGGAATGAAGGTCGGGATGCCGTCTTCGAAGACGATCTCCCAGCCCTCGTCGTGCATCACGTGATGATGGTGCGAGCACAGCAGCACCAAGTTGTCGATCTTCGTCTCCCCGCCGTGAAGCCAATGAACAACGTGATGAGCTTCCGTCCACGCCGGAGGCCGATCACACCCCGGGAAGGCGCATCCTTTGTCCCGCACCGCCAACCCCTTGCGCATGGCCGGAGTCGCCGTTCGGTTGCTTCGTCCGACATCGAGTGGCCTGCCTTCGCCTCCTAGGAGGACGGGCAGGATGTTGGCGTCACAGGCGATCTGTCGGGCAAGCCCGGCGCTGATCGGCTCGCCCCAGGCGGTGAACCCGGTGCCGAGGCTGGCCATGAGGTCGGCGTAGGAGATCGTCACGATCACCTGCGGCCGTTCACCACCGTGGGTGGGCAACGCTTTCGCCGTCAGGGCAAGGTCAACCACCTCTGCGAACGCATCCGCATACCGCTGCTCGGTCGTCCGTTCATCGCCTGCGCGCTTCTTCGCGAGGGCGTGCAGCAGGGATTGGATCTTCTGCCCGGTCAGGGTGTCAAAGCTGCCGATCAAGTGCAGATGGCCGTGTTCGTCGGTGCCCATCTTCACCGACCGCTGCGCCACCCCTCCTTCTCATCCCGATACGTGCCCTCCGGATCGATCGTCGCCCGCGCGACCTTCGCCGCGTACATCAACTGCCGGGGGTTGAGGCGGGGTGCGTGACGGCAGAGGACCTTCTCGACCTTCTTCGCCTTGTCGACGGGGACTTTGTCGACGGTGTTGGCGATGATCTGCGCATGCCGCACGCTGATCTTCCCCGCGTGCAACTTCTTCCGGGTCCTGTCCAACCCCGGCAACCGTTGCACCAACTGACTACGCCGAGCCGCGTCCTCCGGCGCGATCTTCAAAGTGGTGCGCAACAACACCGCGAGGTCCTTACAACCCTGACGTGCGGGCACACCCTGAGCTTCCGCTTCGGCGGCGACCTCGATCGCCGAAGCGGTCACGATGTTGATGATCTTCTCGTGCTCACGCAGACAATCCAACAACCCATCACCGGTCAACTTGTAGGCATCCCGCTCACGAAGATGAGCCTGCAACGATGCGATCAAACCCTTGGTATCAAACAAGATTCTCCCCCTCGCCTCCCTTCTTCTATTGTCCCAAATGCGAAGATCGACATCCTCTCCCCATAGGGTGAACACGTTGTGTGACAAGGGGTTCGTCGACTCCGTCGACCTCACACGCCCAGGCGTCCGCCACGCCGAAACGCAACCCCCTCCCAACAGAACACGCGGCTGGAACGGGTCGGCTTTACCTGGGGT
>NZ_MUMH01000105.1 GCF_002155965.1 Allokutzneria sp. NRRL B-24872 | reverse complement strand
TTACGAGACAGCCCTTAGCGGCAGATGGGAGCGCTCCCTTTCCCGCTATGAGTACGAAACGGGTTTTTTGGGGTGGGCGGCTAGTCGCCGCGGGCGGCGCGCTCGGCCTCGGCGCGGTGGGCGGAGACCTCCTCGGTCGGGATGGCCCGCGCTGGGCGATTGAGCAGCGCCCGGACCAACGACGGGTCCACCTTCGGCTCGCGCGCGGCGGTGAGCAGGCCGTTGGTCTCCTGCTCGGTGTCGGTGAGCTGGGTGTAGCAGAACCCGGCGAGCCGATCGCTGGCCAGCAGCGCGCCGACCAGGTCCTCCAGCCGTTCCAGCAGCGCCCCTGGACTGTCCACAGTGGAGTAACCGAACCAGTTCTCGCCCTTGGCCGGGACGTAGCTCAGCCCGCCGAACTCGGTCAGCATCACCGGCTGGCCCTCGTTGAGCCGATCGTCGAGCAGCACGCGCAGCCCACCCGGCCTGCCCTCGCCGAGCGCCCGCTTGATCGACTCCGGGTCGGAGTAGCGCTCGCGCAGCGAGTCCCCGGTCGGCGCGTAGTCGTGCACGCCCCAGATATCGCTGACGGTGTGCTCCCAGCCGTCGTTGGCGATCACCGGCCGGGTCGGGTCGATGGACTTCGTCAGGTGGTAGAGCGCGGTCGCGAAGTGCCGCTGGTCCGCGCGCTCGGCGATCTGCGGCACGCCCCAGCTCTCGTTCAGCGGCACCCAGGCCACCACGCACGGGTGGCTACGGTCGCGGCGCAGCACCTCGATCCACTCGCGGGTCATCCGCTCCACGGTCGCGGTGGAGAACTGGTAGGCGTCCGCCATCTCGCCCCACACCAGCAGCCCGAGCCGGTCGCACCAGTACAGGAAGCGCGGGTCCTCGACCTTCTGGTGGATGCGCGCGCCGTTGAAGCCCAGCTCCTTGATCAGCTCCACCTCGCGGCGCAGCGCCTCCCCGTCCGGCGCGGCCAGGTGCGACTGCGGCCAGTACCCCTGCTCCAGCACCATGCGCAGGAAGTACGGGCGGCCGTTGAGCAGGAAGCGCCCGTCAGCGGTGTCCACCGAGCGGTAGCCGAAGTAGCTGTGCACCTCGTCGACGACCACGCCGTCGGCGTCCAGCAGCGTCAGCTCGGCGTCGATCAGGTTCGGCGACTCCGGCGACCACATCAGCGCGTGCAGGTGCTGGCCGTGCCGCGCGGCCGGGATCGCGATGTCGCGCACGCTGACCTGGTCGAGCACGCGGTGCGACTCCTCGGCCAGCAGCTGCGCGCCCGACCACAGCCGCACCCTCAGGTACAGCGACGTCGCCGGCGGGCCGGTCACCACCGCCTCCAGCCGCACGCGGGCCTGGGTCAGGTCCGGCGTCCACTGGATCTCCGAGAGGTGGTTGGCCGGAACGGGCTCCAGCCACACCGGCTGCCAGATCCCGGTCGTGCGGTGGTACCAGATCGCGTGCGGCTCGGGCAGCCAGTCCTGCTTGCCCCTGGTCTGCGTCGGGTCCTCGGCCTCGTCCTGCGCGCGGACCACGATCACCTGCTCGTCGGCGTCGCGGTCGAGCGCGTCGGTGATGTCGGCGCTGATCGGCGTGTGCCCGCCGACGTGCTCGGCGACCAGCGCGCCGTTGACCCACACCCGCGCGTGGTAGTCCACCGCGCCCAGGTGCAGCAGCAGCCGCTTGCCAGCGAAGTCCTCGCCCAGCTCGCTCAGCGCGAAGGTCCTGCGGTACCAGACGATCGTGTGCGGCGACGGGTCGTGCACGCCGGAGCGCTCCGACTCCGGCGGGTAGGGCACCAGGATGTCGCGGTCGAAGCTCGAAGATCCGCTTGCGGGATCGAGCATGGGCACAGCTTCCGTTCCGCAGCGGTACCACCGCTCAGCGAGGCCCTGGTCAGCGTCGTCGTAGCCGAAGCGCCACGGACCGCAGAGGTCGATCCAGTGCTCTCGGACCATCCTCGGGCGGGGGTGCAGCTCGTCCACGGGCACAGCCTCCTCGATCTTGGTGTGCCCCTCACTGTATTCAGTCCACGCCGATGTCCTCGTTCCACAGGAGGGGGTGGGTGGAGATGAACTCACCCATCAGCTCGCGGCAGCGCGCGTCGTCGAGCAGCACGACCTCGACCCCGGCCTCGGCCAGCCATTCGTGCTGACCGGTGAACGTGCTGCTCTCGCCGACGACCAGCCCGGTGATCCCGAACTGCCGGACCAGCCCGCTGCAGTACCAGCAGGGCGACAGCGTGGTGACCATCGTGGTGCCGCGGTAGGTGCGCTGGCGCCCGGCCGCGCGGAACGCCGAGGTCTCCGCGTGCATCGACGCGTCGCCGTCCTGGACGCGGCGGTTGCGCCCGCGCCCCAGCAGCTCCCCGTCCACGCCGAACAGCGCCGCCCCGATCGGGATTCCGCCCTCCGCCCGCCCCGCCCGCGCCTCGGCGAGGGCGACGTCGAGCATGCGCACCGCATCGCTGTCTTCCATAACGCCATGATGCTCCCGTCCCGGGCAATCCGGATGAACCATTCCGGCAGCACCGCTAGCGTCCGGGGCATGCTGCGCCCCTCCCTGCCGATCGAGACCGATCGCCTGCTGCTCCGCGCCCACACCCCCGATGACCTCGACGCCCTGTACGACATCCGGTCCCGCCCGGACGTGGTCCGCTACCTCATGTTCGACGTGCGCACCCGCGAGCAGGTGCGGGAATCGTTGGCGGATCGGGTGAACCAGTGGTGTCTGGAGAAGGAGGGGGACGCGATGGTGCTCGCGGTGCAGCGCAAGGACACCGGCGAGCTGATCGGCGACGTCGTGCTGTTCTGGCGCAGCGAGACCAGCAAGCGCGGCGAGCTGGGCTTCGTCTTCCACCCCGACCACCACGGCAAGGGCTTCGCCGCCGAGGCCGCGCGCGAGGTGCTGCGGCTGGCCTTCGAGGAGCTGGGCCTGCACCGCGTCGAAGGCCGTTGCGACATCCGCAACACCGCGTCCTCGCGGTTGCTGGAACGGCTCGGCATGCGCCGTGAGGCGGTGTTCAAGGAGTACGAGTTCGTCAAGGGTGAGTGGTGCGACGAGCTCATCCTGGCGATGCTCGACCGCGAGTGGAAGGGAACCCCTGCATGAGCCTGGGCATCACCGTCCCCTTGGGACAGTCACTGCACGAGCACGCGGAGGTGTTGCGCGCCTTGTACGACGGCGGCTACACCGACTTCTGGAGCAGCGAGACGGCGGAGCTGGACGCGTTCACCCCGCTGGCCTACGCCGCCGCGGTGCTGCCGGAAGCGCGCTTCGGCACGGCGATCGCCTCGGTGTTCACCAGGGGCCCGGCGCTGCTCGCGATGAGCGCGGCGGCGGTGGCCGAGACGGCGCCCGGCCGGTTCACGCTCGGCATCGGCGCCTCCTCCCCCGCGATCGCGCAGCGGTGGAACGCCGTGCCGTACGAGAAGCCGTTCAGCCGCGTCCGGGACACCCTGCGGTTCCTGCGCCCCGCGCTCGCCGGTGAGCGGATCGACGAGTCCTACGACACCTTCCAGGTCAAGGGATTCCGCTTGGAGCGCCCGGTGTCGCCGTCGCTGCCGATCGTGGTCGGAGCGCTGCGCGAGCGCATGCTCGGCCTCGCGGGCGCGGAGGGCGACGGCGCGGTGCTGAACTGGTTGTCGGCCTCGGACGTCGCCAAGGCGGCCCCGGTCGTCGGCGCGGGCAAGCAGCTCGTCGCGCGGATCTTCGTGTGCGTGTCGGAGAACGCGGACCTGGTGCGCTCGGTGGCGAAGCGCCTGATCACCGGCTACCTCACCGTGCCCGCCTACGCGGAGTTCCAGCGCTGGCTGGGCCGGGACGAGGCGTTGAGTCCGATGTGGACGGCCTGGGCCGCTGGCGACCGCAAGGCCGCGCTGGCGGCGGTGCCGGACCACGTGGTGGACGAGCTGGTGGTGCACGGGAGTCCCGAGGAGTGCGCGGCGCACGTCCGGCGCTACGCCGACGCCGGGATCACCACGCCGGTGATCAAGTTCCTGCCGCTGGACCCCTCGCGCGAGCTGGCCGAGGACGTGCTCGCCCTCGCGGCTGCCTACTGACAGCATGAGAAAGGGCCCCAGCGGGAGGCTGGGGCCCTTTCTCAGGTGCCTGTGTCAGCTGGCGACCGTGACGCCCATGGAGCGGGCGCAGCCGGCGACGATCTTCTCGGCGGCTTCCATGCTGCTGGCGTTGAGGTCCGGCATCTTGCGCTCGGCGATCGCGCGGACCTGCTCGGCCTTCAGGGTGCCGCCGGAGGTGTGGCCCGGCTGCGCGGAGCCCTTCTGCGCGCCCAGTGCCTGGCGGATCAGGAAGCTGGTCGGCGGCGTCTTGTAGCGCAGCGAGTGGGTGCGGTCCTCGTAGACCGTGACCACGACGGGGAGGATCTCGCCGCGGTGCGCGGCGGTGGCCTCGTCGTACTCGAGCTTGACGCCACGGGTGTTCACACCGGTCGGACCCAGCATCTTGCCGAGGTCGACCATAGCGGCGTTGCCGGCCTCCAGTTCGAGCGTTGCCTCGAACGTCACGCGCAACTTCTTCTTGGGCGGCATTCCGCGAACCCCTTGTCTAGAACCACTGGTGTCAATGTCAGTGAGCGAGCCTAGTCCAGCCAGCGAAAGCGGCGGTCAGCGCCCTGCTCAACTCACAAGAACAACTGTCACTTACAAGTCCGTCTATCAAGTCCAACGCTGGCACGCAGGCCAGCAGCTCGAAGCAGTCTAACACCGCCGGAGAGCGCCCCCGAACCACCCCGGTCGTTCTCCTGAGAGCGGAAACGGGCTGCTCAGCGGCTTGGCGAGCCTACCGTGAACGTCATGACCTCCTTGTTCGCGGACGGTGTGGCCGAGCGCATGCTGGCGCACCGGATCGTCCTTCTCGGCGAAGAGATCAACGACGACGTGGCCAACCGCGTCTGCGCCCAACTGCTCCTGCTGGACGCCGACGACCCGGGCTCCGACATCCACCTCTACCTCAACTCCCCCGGCGGCTCGGTGACCGCGGGGATGGCGATCTACGACACCATGCAGTCCATCTCGCCCGAGGTGGCCACCTGCGGGCTCGGCATGGTCGCGTCGATGGGTCAGTTCCTGCTCAGCAGCGGCGCCCCCGGCAAGCGCACGGTGCTGCCGAGGGCGCGCGTGATGATGCACCAGCCGCACGGCGGCGTCGGCGGGACCGCTGACGAGGTGCTGATCCGCGCGGAGGTCTACAAGGCCCACCGCCAGGAGCTGGCCGAGCTGACCGCCGAGCAGACCGGGCAGACCGTGGAGCGCGTGCTCGCCGACGGCGACCGCGACCGCTGGTTCAGCGCCCGCGAGGCCGTGGAGTACGGCCTCGCGGACAAGGTGCTGCAGAGGTCAGCCCAGTGAGCCGAGGTGCGGGCGGACGGTGTTGGAGAAGCGGTCGCCGTTGGTCTTGTCCCAGTTGATCGACCAGGTCATGGCGCCGCGCAGGTCCGGGTAGGTCTTCGACGGCTTGAAGCTGCCGCAGCCGGTGCCCTTGGCGAGGCAGCTCAGCGCGTTGTTGACCACCCCGGGATCGACGTGGCCGCTGCCCGCGCCGCGCGAGGAGGCGGGGACGCCGAGCGCGACCTGGTCCGGCCGCAGCGTCTCCAGCAGGATGCACGCCTGCGCGGTGATGAAGTCGACCCCGCCCTGCGAGTAGACCTTGCCGTCGCAGCCGTTCATCGAGCCGGAGTTGTAGTACTGCGTGTGCACGACCGTGGTGATGTCCTTGATCTTGGCGAGCAGCTGGAGGTAGCGGCCGCCCGGCTGCGTGTCGATGGTCTGCGGCGCCATGGTCAGCACGAACCCGGAGCCGATGCGCTGCTGGAGCTGCCGGGAGGCCGCCGCCACGTTGTCCACGTGCATGCCGTGCTCGAGGTCGATGTCCAGGCCGTCCACGCCGAACTTGCGGATCAGCGCCTCCATCGAGGACACGAAGTTGGCCACGTTGGCCGAGCTGCTGAGGTCGACGTTGCCCTTCTCGCCGCCGATGGAGAAGACGAACCTCTTGCCCTGCGCGCGTTTCGCGGCGATGTCGGCGATCATGTCCGCGTCGGTGTAGCCGCCGAGCGCCGAGGACAGCCCGGGGTCGACCGTGAACGTGACGCCGCCCGGCTTCGTGGTGTCCGCGTCGGCGAAGGCGATCGCGATGACGTCGTAGTGGTTGTTGACGTCGCGGATGCGCAGCGGCGCGGCCCCGTTGACGAAGTTCTGCCAGTAGCCGGTCAGCAAGTGCTTGGGCAGCGCGGGATTCGGGTCGGACTCACGTCCCGTGGTCGCGCTGATCGTCGCCGAGCGCGCGGACTCGCCGGTGCCGTTGTAGGCCGCGACCGCGTAGGTGTGCGTCGTGCTCGGCCTCAGCCCGGTGTCGGTGAAGCTGGTGCCGCTCGCGTCGCCGACCTTCACGCCGTCGCGGAAGACGCTGTAGCCGTCCGCGCCCGTGACCGCGCTCCAGCCCAGGGAGATCGTGCTCCCCGTCGAGCCCGTCGCGGACAGTCCACTGGGGACGGACGGCAGTTCCGGCTGCCCGCCGGAGGCTCCGTCGAGGACCACGTCGTCGACCTGGTAGGCGGGTTGGCCGTACCAGCCGTGGGTGAAGACGCCGACGCTCGTCGTGCTGGCGCCGGTGGTGAAGCTCAGCGACAGCTGCGTCCAGTCCGAGCCGCCCGGCGTCCAGGTGCTCGTCTCGGTCATCCCCGCGCCACCCGCGCCGAGGTAGACCAGGCTGCCCTTGACCCACGCGGAGAGCTTGTACGTGGAGTTCGGCTGGACGCGCACGTTCTGCGTGCAGCGGGCCTGGTCCTGCCCGGCCGGCGTCGCGGAGAGCGCGTGGTTCCCACTGCGCGCCGGTGAGCCCACCGTGCCGCTCGTGCACGACCAGCCCGCGAGGTTGCCCGTCTCGAACCCGGGGTTGGACACCAGGTTCTGGGCCGCCGTCGCGGGTGTTGCCAACGCCGCGACGGCGGCCCAGA
>NZ_MUMH01000104.1 GCF_002155965.1 Allokutzneria sp. NRRL B-24872 | reverse complement strand
CTTACGTGCTGAATGAGTCATTGGGGTGGCCCAACCACCTCAATGACTCATTCAGTCCGTTGAACCACATGAATGAGTCATTCAGCTCACTCGCGACGGTTTGGCGGTGTCGAGTTCGAGGCGGATGGCGGTGGGGAGGGTGTCCACGCCGAGTGCGGAGCGGGCGCGGGCGAGCACGTCGGTGTCGAGGGTCTGCCAGATGCGGCGGATGTCGGTGCCGTCGGCCAGCCAGAGGTACAGGCGCAGCGCGGGTTCCTCGGCGGAGCCGACCAGGCGGGCCTTGGCGCGGCTGACCCCGGAGAGGGATTCGGCGTCGGCGCTGACCGCGTCGGTGACGGCGCCGGAAGTGACCTTGAGCCGCCCAGCCGCGGAGTTGTCCAGGAGCATGTCGGGCTGGCGCTCGGGGCGCAGCGAGCGGACCGTCCACATGAGACCGACGACGAGCAGCACGAGGCCGAGCCCGATGCCGATCAGCTTTGTCCACTGTGGATTGGCGGCGATCCACTCGGCGAGCATCGGGTCGAAAACCGAGCGCTGCGACCGAAAAGTGCCGAGCCAGCCGAGCCCGACGACGATCGCCAGCGCGCCCGCCGCCACGGCGAGCAGGCCGAACAGCGACGTCAGGACGCGCTCGGCGCGGGCGGAGCGGGCGATGGCCTTGACCGGGCTCCTCACGAGGACTCCCTGGAGTTCTTCGGCGCGGCAACGGCCACGCGCACCTTGGGGTGCCTGGGCATCGGCAGGTCCTGGACGGTGCCGCGCACCAGCTCCGCGAGCCCGGGCCGCAGCTCGGTGGACCTGCCGCTCGCGCGCACCTTCACCTTCTTGCCGGTCGCGACGACGGTGGCACCGCTGACGCCCTCGGCGGCCCGCACCTTGGTGCCGACCAGCCTGGCCAGCGTGCGCGGCGAGGTGGTCACGACGACACCGTCGACCGGATCGGACAGGCGGACGTCCTTGCGGCGGGCGGTCGCGGCAACGAGCAGCAGGAACAGCCCGAGCGCGACGACCCCGCCGGCCAGCCACAGCACGGGCTCGCGCGACCAGGAGTAGGACTCCACGGTCGCCAGCCACTGGCGCCACGGCACGAGCGCCTCGCGCGAGCCCGGCTGGGCCAGCGACCAGGTCATCTCCACCGCGAGCACCGCGCCCCCGGCGGCGACGGCGAGGCCGAGCACCGTGGAGAGCAGTCGGAGCAGTAGTCGCATGGTCCTCACTCCACCTTGGCGGGCCGGTTCTCCGGCAGCAGCGCGGACACGGTCACGTCGACCGCGCGCACGCGGTGCCCGGTGATCCGGCCCATCTCGTCGACGAGCTTGGTGCGCAAGGACTCCACGGCCTCGCGGACCGGGGAGGGGTAGCGCAGCGCCAGCTCGACCGCGATGTCCATCTCGCGGGCGTCGCCGCTGATCCGCGCGGTCGCGCCGTGCTCGCCGCCGAGCCGCCCGCGCGTGCGCACGGTGTCCGGGCAGTCGTCGACGATCCGCTGCACGAGCTTGCGCAGCACCGCCGGGTGGATCTCCAGCGAGCCGCGTTCGGACTCCTCGGCGAGCACGACCTCCTGCTCCGCGGGGGAGTCCTCCGGCAGCGCGGCGCGCTGCTCCGGGACCTCGACGGCGGTTGCCGGGGCGCTCACCTGTCCCGGCCCCTGCCGAGCAGTTCGCCGAGGTCCAGCTCGCCGTCCAGCACCCGGCCGATGACCAGGCCGAGCACGCCGACCGCCAGTGCGATGATCACGGCGGAGAACCCGCCGACGGCTCCGGCGGCCCCGAGGATGAGACCGGCGAGCAGACCGATCTGGGATGTGTTCATGACTTCCCTGCCTTCTCGTGACGGGTGTTCTCAGCGGACGCGGGGCGGGCGGCGGCGCCGGGACCACCAGCGCCGCAGCAGCCCCCGCGCGCCCCGCCGCCGGACGACGAAGAAGACCTCGTCGGCCGGGGCGGCGCTCTTCTCGGGCTCATCGAACTCCGCTCGCAGCCGGGCCAGCCCGGCGACGAACTCCTCCGGATCACCCCCGACGTCGGGGTGGTGCGCGCGGACGAAGTCGCGGATCGCCGCGCGCCGTTCTCGTTCTCGGTCCGCACCATCGGACGGCGTGGGCTCAGCCATCACCGGCCAGGACCACGTCGGTCACCGTGACGTCCACCCGGACGTCCCCGGTGACCAGCCGGACCCGCGCCCGGAGGTCGTCGACCACCTCGGGCAGCGAGCCGCCGAGGGTGAGCACGACGCCGATCTCCACCGGCTCGCCGGGACCGGCCGCCCTGACCCCCTCCACCCGGCGGCCCGGGAGGTAGGAGGCCAGCGCCCCGAACTGCCCCGGGTCGAGCCGGTGCACGGCGGGGTGGGCGAGCACGGTCTCGGCGATGGCGTCGGCCAGCTGGGTGCCGCTCACGGCTACTCGACCCGGGACTTGCCCGAGTCACCCGCGGACGAGTCGTCGTCGTTGCCGTCCGGCAGGTGGATGTCGTTGACCGAGATGTTGACCTCGATCACCTCCAGTCCGGTCATCCGCTCGACCGCGGTGATCACGTTGCGGCGCACGGCCCGCGCGAGGTCCACGATGGACGCGCCGTACTCCACGACGATGTCCAGGTCGATCGCGGCCTGCTTCTCGCCGACCTCGACCGCCACGCCGGTGCTGACCGAGGTGCCGCCGCCGGGGATGCGCTCGCGCAGTGCGCCGAACGCGCGGGAGACGCCGCCGCCCATCGCGTGCACGCCGGAGATCTCCCGCGCCGCGATGCCCGCGATCTTCTGCACCACCGAGGAGGCGATGCTGGTCTTGCCCTGAGAGGTGTCGTCGGCGAGCCGGGCCGGAGCCGCCGAGGCCATCCGCTGCGCGGGGGCCGTGGTCGACTCGGTCTTGGTGGGGCTGCTCTGAGCCATGGGAGTTCCCTTTCCGATCACGCCTCGTGGTGTGTGGAGCCGTCGACGCGTAGTTCGACACTCACATCGGAATGGATGCCCCTCGGCCGGAGAACATCTCGGTTTGTCACTCGAACGGGGGTAGACGAAGCTCCGGTCGTGGCGGCAGCACGTCGATGACCTCGACCGACACCTCCGGGGCCGCCGCACCGACGGACTCGCGCAGCCGCTCCACCACCCGTCGCGCGATCGTGTCGGCCACCTCCACGGCGGGCACGCCGTAGCGCACCGCGATCTCCACCCGGATGACCTTGTCCACTGTGGACAGACCGCGCAGGTGGACTCCGGGCAGCTCCAGCAGCACGTCGGCCGCGTGCCCCCGGGCGAGCAGCAGCAGCGCGCGCCTGCTCACCTGGAGCGTGCCGCCCTCCTGCTCGACCTCGGCGGGCTCGGAGAAGGCGTGCTCGCGCAGTCCGCGCACGGTGCCGAGCACCCGGGACATCAGGCCCTCCGGCATCTCGACCGGGGCGGCCGCCGCCGCGCGCACGGGACCCCAGCGGTTCTCCAGGGCCGCGATCTCGGCGCGGCAGTGCTCGCAGGTGCGCGCGTGCGCGGCCAGCGCGGTGTCGCTGGGCTCCAACCCGCCGTCGACGACCAGGTCGAGCAGCTCGCCGACGGTGTGGCCGCAGGGCAGCGCTGATCCGCTCATCGCAGCTCCTCCAACTTGGCGAGCAGGGCAACCCTTGCCCGGTGCAGTCGTGAGCGCAAGGCCGCGACGCTGACCTCCAGCACGGACGCGACCTCCTCGTAGCTCATCCCCTCCAGTTCCCGCAGCACCAGGGGTACCCGCTGGCTCGGTTCCAACAGCGCGATCGCGCGCAGCACCGCGTCGACCTTCTCCCGGCTCAGCGCCGCCTGCTCCGGGGTCGGGGAGCTGTCGGCGAACGTGGACTCGGCATGGCCCTCCTGCTCCAGCGGCACGGTCGGCCTGCGCCTGCGCAGGTGCGCGAGCGCGGCGTTGGTGACCACCCGGTAGAGCCACGTGGTCGGCGCGGCCTCGCCCCGGAAGCCCGCCATCGACCGCCACGCCGAGACCCACGCCTCCTGCACGACGTCCTCGGCGTCTGCCGGGTCCCCGACGATGCGCAGCGCCACGCGGTAGAGCTTGGTGGTGTGCCGCCGGACGAGCGCGTCGAAGGCCGCGACGTCGCCGCCCGCCGCCGCTGTCATCAGCTCCCGGTCGTCGCCGGTCACGGCGCGCGTCCCCGGCCGTAGCGCAGCAGCAGCGCGTCGTCCTCGTGCAGCACGGACACCAGCGACAGCGCGCGCGGCTGCTCCGGCAGCGGACCCGTCGCGATCCGCCCGGCGTCCCCGCCCGCGAGCAGCGGGGACATCGTCAGGCACAGCTCGTCGACGAGGTCCTCGGCGATGAGGTTGCCGAACAGCGTCGGCCCGCCCTCGCAGTCGATCTTGTGGAGGCCGCGCTCACCCAGCTCGGCCAGTGCCACGCGCAGGTCGACCCGGTCCTCCCCGGCGACGATCACCTCAGCTCCTGCGGCGGCGATGTCCTTGCGCGCGGAGGCGGGGGCCGACGCGGAGGTGAACACCAGCGGCGGCACGGCCGTGTCGGTGAGCAGTGGGGAGTCCGGGGCCAGCGCGCAGCGTCCGGTCACCAGCGCGATCGGCGGCACGGGGGACAGCCCGAGGCGCTTGCGCCGCTCAGCGCGCCGTTCCGTCACGGGTACGCCGCCGTAGCCCTCGACCACCGCCGTGCCCAGCCCGACGAGGACGACGTCGGCCAGGTCGCGGCCGAGCTGGAACACCCTGTGGTCGGCCGGCGTGGACAGTCCGCGCGAACGGCCGGACACCGACACCGCACCGTCCACACTGGACACGAAGTTGACCCGCACCCACGGCCGCTCCAGCGGCGACGGGTAGGCGTAGAACTCCTCGATCCGGCCCTCGTCGAAGGGCTCGTCGGGTTGCGCTGACCAGAGGCTGTCCACGGGCCCATCCCAGCACGGGCACCGGCGGGCCCGCTCGCCCGGGAGGCCCCGGGATAGGCTCGCGCCCATGTCCGCGCCCCGCTTGGTGGACCGGTTGCCTGAGGTCAGCACCGATGAGCTGGTCGCGGCGATGGTCCCGCCCCCGATGTTCGACTCGGTCTCCTTCGACACCTACCTGCCGAGCCCGTCCGAGCCCAGCCAGGCAACGGCACTCGAACGGGGGAGGTCCTTCGCGGAGCGGGTGGTCGAGGACGAGCGAGCGAAGTCGTGGTGGAGCAGCCTCTTCGGCGGCGGGAAGGCCGAGGGCGGCAAGCCCGGCCTGTACCTCGACGGGGGCTTCGGCGTCGGCAAGACGCACCTGCTGGCCTCGATCTGGCACGCCGCGCCCGAGCCCAAGTCCTACGGCACCTTCGTCGAGCTGACCCACCTAGTCGGCGCGCTCGGCTTCGGCGAGGCGGTGCGGCGGCTGTCCGCGCACAAGCTGCTGGCCATCGACGAGTTCGAGCTGGACGACCCCGGCGACACCATGCTGGTCACGCGCCTGCTGGCGGAGCTGACCGACGCCGGGGTGCACGTGGCCGCGACCTCGAACACGTTGCCGGACAAGCTCGGCGAGGGCCGCTTCGCCGCCGACAGCTTCCTCCGCGAGATCCAGGCGCTGTCCGCGCGCTTCGACGTGGCGCGCGTGGACGGCCCCGACTACCGCCACCGCGGCCTGCCGGAGGCGCCGGAGCCGCTGAGTGACGAAGACCTCGCGCTGCGGGCCAAGGAGACCGAGGGCGCGACCCTGGACTCCTTCGACGAGCTGTGCGCGCACCTGGCTCGCCTGCACCCCTCGCGCTACGGGCGCCTCGTCGACGGCGTGCCGCTCGTGCTGATCAGCGGCGTGCGCGCGGCGGCCGACCAGGACGTGGCGCTGCGGCTGGTGGTGTTCGCGGACCGCATGTACGACCGCAACATCCCCATCGCGGTGTCCGGCAGCTCGTTGTCGGCGATGTTCACCGAGGAGATGCTGCGCGGCGGCTACCGCAAGAAGTACCTGCGCGCGATCAGCAGGCTCACGGCGCTCTCGCGGATGGCGAACGGATAACCGTTCGCGGCCTCCTGCATCATGGGGACCGTGGGATATCTCGACGCGGCTGGTCTGTCCTATCACCTCTCGGATGGACGGGAGCTGTTCCGGGACGTCGCCATCAAGGTCAACGCGGGCTCGGTCGTCGCGCTCGTCGGCTCCAACGGCGCCGGTAAGACGACGTTGCTGCGACTGCTCTCCGGCGAGCTGAAGCCCGACGAGGGCTCCGTGGCCGTGCACGGCGGGCTCGCGGTCATGTCGCAGTTCATCGGCTCCGTTCGCGACGAGCAGACCGTGCGCGATCTGCTGCTCTCCGTTTCACCGCAAGCACTTCGCACCGCGGCGGCGGAACTCGACGAGGTCGAGCTGAAGCTGATGGACGTCGACGACGAGCCGACGCAGATGCGCTACGCCAACGCGCTCGCGAACTGGGGCGAGGTCGGCGGTTACGACGCCGAGGTGCTCTGGGACACCGTGACCGTTTCGGCGATGGGCGTGCCCTTCGACCGAGCCCAGCACCGTGGCGTGAAGACGCTCTCCGGCGGCGAGCAGAAGCGGCTCGTGCTGGAGACGCTGTTCCGGGGACGCGAGCAGGTGCTGTTGCTCGACGAGCCGGACAACTACCTCGACGTGCCCGGAAAGCGTTGGCTGGAACAGAAGCTGGCCGAGACCGACAAGGCCGTCCTGGTGGTCTCGCACGACCGCGAACTGCTCGCGATCGCGGCGACCCACGTGGTGACCGTGGAGGCGCGGACAGCGTGGACGCACGTCGGCAGCTTCGGCACCTGGCACGCTGCGCGGGAAGCGCGGTGGGAGCGCGTCGCTGAGCTGCACAAGCGCTGGGACGAGGACCACCAGAAGCTCAAGGACCTCGTGCGCACCCTGCGCGACCAGGCCGCGAGCAGCCCCGACATGGCTTCGCGGTACCGCGCGATGCAGACGCGCCTGCGGAAGTTCGAGGAGGCCGGGAAGCCTCCGGAGATGCCACAGGAGGAGAAGGTCACGCCGCGCCTGCGCGGTGGTCGCACCGGCATTCGCGCGATCACGTGTGAGCGGCTGGAGCTGACCGGGCTCATGAAGCCGTTCGACCTGGAGGTCTTCTTCACCGACCGCGTCGCGGTGTTGGGCTCTAACGGCTCCGGCAAGAGCCACTTCCTGAGGTTGTTGGCGGACAAGGGTTCTGTGCCGCACACGGGCGACTGTCGGCTGGGCGCGCGCGTGGAGCCGGGATTGTTCGCGCAGACGCACGACCACCCGGAGTGGATCGGCAAGACGCTCACCGAGGTGTTGTGGCACGGCGATGATCAGCGCACAGGGCTCGATCGCGGCAAGGCGATGGGCGCGCTGCGGCGCTACGGGCTCGAAGCTTCTGGTGATCAGCGCTTCGAGACGCTGTCCGGCGGTCAGCAGGCGCGGTTCCAGATCCTGTTGCTGGAGCTGACCGGCGCCACGCTGCTGCTGCTCGACGAGCCGACCGACAACCTCGACCTGACTTCGGCGGAGGCGTTGCAGAACGCGCTGGAGCAGTTCACCGGCACCGTCGTCGCGGTGACGCACGACCGGTGGTTCGCTCGGTCGTTCGACCGTTTCGTGGTGTTCCGCTCGGACGGTTCGGTGGTCGAGTCGGATGAGCCGGTCTGGGACGAGGCCCGGGTTCAGCGCGCACGTTGACCCTTCACCAGTCTGACCACCTCGGCCCGCACCGTGTCGAACTGCGTGGCGAACGCCTCGCCCGGACACGCCGTGCCGACCCAGTCGCGGTGCCTGCTGATCGTCGGTTTCGTGACGCGGGCACCGTTGTCGGGGTTGACGTACTCGAAGTCCACCGCCGGGTCCAACCCGCACAGCACGCTCAGCCCGGCCAGGGTGCGCACCAGGCTCGACCGCGCGCCCGCGCCGGGCTGCGCCGCCGTCATGTCGCCCAGCAGGCAGATCCCGATGTTGCCCATGTTGTGGCCCGACACGTGCCCTCCGGTCACCACCAGGGGTTTGCGGCCCTGGACCGGGTGCGCGTCGAAGATCGGCACCGCGTCGCGGCCAGAGTAACGGCCTTCGTACACAACGCCTTCCGGATCGATCACCAAGTGGTAGCCGATGTCCGCCCACTGCCTGCGCACCGCGTGCAGCTCGTGGATGCCGCGCACCGTCGCGTTCCGGTCCGCCTCCACCGGCAGCGCCGAGTGGTGCACCACCAGCCCCTGCACCGGTGAGAACCGCAGCGCCCACGCCTCCGAGCCGTCCGGCTTCACCCTGACCGCTTCGTTCGCGCCCCACTCCGCCCGCTTGCGCGCCGTGATCGTCAGGTCGCTGCGCCCCGGCGGCGTCAACGCCCCCGCGTTGCGCGCTTTCCCCTTCGCAGCCCCCGCTTTGCCCGTTGCCGCAGGGCCCGCAGCTCCCGCCGCCGCGCTCGCGGCCGCGGCACCCGTCACCAGGCCACCCGCAGCCGCAACGATCCCGCCCAGCACTGCCCGCCGCGTAGTCATCCCCACACAGTGGGCCACCCCCGCACACTCCGCCGTCCACATCACCCACCCGTGGGCCAGCCGCGCGTGCGCTCCCCGTCACAGACGTAACCAATGCGGCATTGGTCACGTCTGGCGAAACAAATGCCACATTGGGTACGTCGCCGCGCGCGGAAACGGGCCCGTCCACCGGTGCGGTGGACGGGCCCGTTGAGGGTGGTCGGTCAGGGGCAGACGACCTCGGCGATCGCGTCGACGCCGCGGTCGATCTCCTCGCGGGTGATCACCAGGGGCGGGGCGACGCGGAGGGTGTTGTCGTGCGTCTCCTTGCAGAGGACGCCGCGCGCGGCGAGCGCCTTGGACGCGTCGCGGCCGGCGGGGCCGCCGGGAGCGATCTCCACGCCCGCCCACAGGCCGCGGCCGCGGATCTGGGCGACGCCCTTGCCCACCAGGTCGCCGAGGCGGGAGTGCAGGTGGGCGCCGAGCTCGCGCGAGCGCTGCTGGAACTCACCGGTGGCAAGCAGCTTGATCACGGCGCGGCCGACGGCGCAGGCCAGCGGGTTGCCGCCGAAGGTCGAACCGTGCTCGCCGGGACGCAGCACGCCGAGCACGTCGCGGCGGCCGACGACGGCGGAGACGGGGACGATGCCGCCGCCGAGCGCCTTGCCGAGGGTGTAGAGGTCAGCGCGCACGCCCTCGTGGTCCAGCGCGAGCAGCTCGCCGGTGCGCGCGAGGCCGGACTGGATCTCATCGGCGATCAGCAGCACGTTGTTCTCGTCGCAGATCCGGCGCAGCTCGGCGAAGTACCCGGGCTGCGGGACGAGCACGCCCGCCTCGCCCTGGATCGGCTCGACCAGCACGGCCGCGGTGTTCGGGGTGATCGCGGCGGCCACCTCGCCAGCGTCGCCGTAGGCCGTCGCCACGAAGCCGGGGGTGTAGGGGCCGTAGTCGGCGCGGGCCACCTCGTCGTCGGAGAAGGAGACGATGGTGGTGGTGCGGCCGTGGAAGTTGGAGCCCGCCACGATGATCTGCGCCTGGTCCTTCGGCACGCCCTTGACCCGGTAGGCCCACTTGCGGGCGACCTTGATCGCGGACTCCACGGCCTCGGCGCCGGAGTTCATCGGCAGCACGAGGTCGGTGCCGGTCAGCTCAGCCAGCTCCTGGCAGAACAGGCCCAGCTGGTCGTGGTGGAAGGCGCGGCTGGTCAGCGTGACGCGGCCCAGCTGCTCGACGGCGGCGGCGACCAGCGCGGGGTGGCGGTGGCCGAAGTTCAGCGCGGAGTAGCCGGAGAGGAAGTCGAGGTAGCTGCGGCCCTCCACGTCGGTCACCCACGCGCCCTCGGCGTGGGCGATGACGACCGGGAGCGGGTGGTAGTTGTGCGTGCTCCAGGTTTCGTCGAGGGCGACAAACTCGGCCGACGAGCTGAGCGGGCCGGTGGTCGGGCGATCGGCGATGGCGGTCATGGCGTAAGGCTAAGCCGCGCCAGCCGACGATTTCAGCCGTCAGGCATTGCTCAAGGCAGCGGTTTGTTGCGCTATCGGGTGATATCGCGGCGATCTGTTGTGTCAAGGTGGTTCATGTTCGGTTCTGCGCCCCTCCGGCGTCATCCGCTGGGCCGTTGGCAGGCATCCGCCGCTCCCCGGGGTTGCCCGTCGCGCAATGTTTGCCAAGACCCCTTCCCAAAGATCAGTGGTCCAGTCCACTGTCACTGCTGCGGAACGAGCGGAGGGTGTCGGGATGATGCGGGACGGCTTCGACAGGCGGAAGTTCCTCGGGGTGCTCGGCGGAGTGGTCGGGGGGAGCGCGTTCATGACGCACGGGGCGCAGGCCTCCACCTACGGCGTGGCGACGCGGCGGGTGTACCTCGGCTGCTACACGCTGGGCGCGGGTGGCGGCAAGGGGATCGGCCTGGCCGACGCCGACGCGCAGACCGGAGCGCTCAAGGTCGTCTCGACCCTGGAGGGCGTGGTCAACCCGTCCTTCCTGGCCCTCGCGCCGAACCGCAGGACCGTCTACGCGGTCAACGAGACCACTGAGGGCCGGGTCAGCGCCTTCGCGGTGGACGCGAGCGGCGGACTCAAGGCGCTCGGCTCGCAGTCCGCGCTCGGCGCCGACCCGTGCCACCTCGCTGTCCACCCCACTGGGCGCTACGTGCTGACCGCGAACTACTCCTCCGGCTCGGTCGCGGTGCACCCGATCCGCGAGACCGGCGCGCTCGGTCCAGCGACAGATCTGTTGCAGCACAAGGGTTCTGGGCCGGACCCGGACCGCCAGAAGGGTCCGCACGCGCACCAGGTGCTCACCGATCCGAGCGGTCGCTGGGTGCACGCGGTCGACCTCGGCACCGACTCGGTCCACGTCTACCGGCTGGACCTGGGCACCGGGAAGTTGCAGCGCCACTCGCAGGCGAAGCTGAAGCCCGGCGCCGGGCCGAGGCACATCGCCTTCCACCCCAACGGAACCGCGGCCTACGTGGCCAACGAGCTGGACTCGACGATCACCGTGTGCGCGTGGGACGCGACGACCGGCAAGCTCACGCCGGGGGCGAGCCTGCCGACCGCGCCCGCCGGCGGCTCGGTGCGCAACTACCCGGCTGAGGTGACCGTGTCCTCGGACGGGCGCTTCGTCTACCTCTCCAACCGGGGCCACGACAGCATCGCGATCTTCGCCGTCGGCGGCTCCGGGCGTTCGCTCAAGCCGGTCGCGACGCCCTCGTGCGGCGGCGCGTGGCCCCGGCACATCGTGCTCACCAACGACGGCCGTTTCCTCTACGTGGCCAACGAGCGCTCGCCCGGCGTCGCCCTGTTCAAGGTGGATCGCGGCACCGGCGGGCTCACCCAGGTCGGTGGCCGGTTGAGCACGCCGAGGCCGGTCTGCGTGCTGCCGGCGTGACGCGGCCAGCCTGAAGTCGTCAGGCGGATGGAGCAGGTGCGGACAGCTGTTCAGGCTAATTTCGGATGACCCGCGAATTCTGCATCTTCCCTCGCCGAGACGGCGCGTGCTACTCATGAGTTATGTGCTAGGTCACACAACGTCGTGGGGAGGCCCTTGTGGGCGCAAAGGCATATTTCGCGGTGGCAGCCGCGGCCATCTCGTTAAGCATTGTCGCAGCGACGCCCGCAATTGCGGCTCCGAAGGCAGCGGAGAACTATGTAGCGCTCGGCGACTCGTATGACTCCGGGGTGGGCACCCGGACCTACGACTCCTCCAGCGGTGACTGCCGCAGGAGCCCGGTGGCCTACGCGCAGCTGTGGGCCAAGGCCAACAGCCCGGCCTCCTTCAAGTTCCTCGCCTGCTCCGGCGCGCGCACCGCGGACGTGCAGAACCAGGCCGACCAGCTCTCCGCGTCCACCTCGCTGGTCAGCCTGTCCGCCGGCGGCAACGACATCGGCTTCGCCAGCGTGCTCACCTCCTGCCAGCTCGGCAGCGACCAGAGCTGCTTCGACAAGGTCGCCGAGGCCGTCAACCAGGCGCGCACCACCCTGCCCGGCAGGCTCGACGCCACCTACTCCAAGGTCAAGTCGAAGGCGCCGTCGGCCAAGGTCGTCGTCTTCAACTACCCGCGCCTGTTCGACCTGGGCAGCTGCGGCCTCGGCGGGCTGAGCAAGGCCAAGCGGGAGCGGCTGAACCAGGCCGCCGACACCCTCTCCGGCATCATCTCCGGCCGGGTCGCCGCGGCGGGCTTCCGCTTCGCCGACATCCGCGACCGGTTCAACGGGCACGGCATCTGCTCCAGCTCGGAATGGCTCAACGGGCTGTCCTGGCCGATCAACGAGTCCTACCACCCGAACACCAACGGGCATTCCCAGGGCTACCTCGCGGCGTTCAAGGCCGCTATCGGGTGAGTTTTCACGTTCACTCCGCCGCCGTCCTCGTCGAGGGCGGCGGCGGTTTTTTGTGAACACTCTGTGAATGGATTGCGCCAAACCGGCTAGTCGTTTTTCTTCTGAGGAGAAAGTCTTGACTTGACCGCGTCGGTCCCATTCTTTTCCGCGAGTACTCCGTAGCGGTGACCCGCGCGCGCGGGAGCGGCCGGAGCTGGCACGATCAAGGGGTACGCGTCCGGGGCCGGGAGCTGGCGAGGAGGGTTAGGCGTTGACGACGCTGGAGACCGGGACCGAGGTGCTGTACGCCCTCGCCGACCGTGCCGGGGAGTGCGCCGGGGAGACCGCGGCGCACCGCGAAGCCGCCGAACACGCGCACGCCGAGATGGTGCTGGCGTGGGTCGGCTCGTCCCATCCGGAAGCCGCGACCGCCCAGGCCTACGCCGCGACGGGCGTCCAGAAGATCAACGACGCGGTCTACCGGCTGCACCGCGCGGCCGAGCTGCTGCGCGAGGCCGCCGTCCGCGAACACCTCGCGCGGGAGGAGGGCGAATGACCACCGTCGGCGCGCTGCTGCACCGCCTGAGCACCGCGCGCGGCACCCTCCCCGAGGAGCAGCTGCGCGAGCTGGCCGAACGCATCCTCGACGACCTGCGACCGCAGCTGAACTCGGTGATGGAACCGGGAACCGGCTACGAACTCCAGGACGCCATGGCTCTGCTGGGCGCGGCGGCGGGAGACCTCCTCGCCGCGGCCGACGACTTCGCGCTGGCCAAGGAACGAACAGACACCTACCTCTGCGCGAAGTAGCTGCCGGGGGAGACCCCGAACGCGCGGCGGAACGCGGCGACGAACGCGCTGGCGGTGCCGTAGCCGACGCGGCGGGCGACCGTGCCCACCGCCATGCCCTCCGCGAGCAGGGGCAGGGCGGCGCACATGCGGTGCTGCGCGCGCCAGTTGCCGAAGGTCATGCCGGTCTCGCCGACGAAGAGCCGGGCCAGCGTCCGTTCGCTGGCTCCGGCGAAGCGACCCCAGCTCGCCAGGTCGCGGTCGTCGGCGGGATCGGCGCGCAGCGCGTCGACGACCAGCCGGGCGCGCTCGTCGACGGGGGTCGGCAGGTCCAGCGTGGTCACCGACATCGGCTCCAGCAGGTCGAAGACCACGGCCTCGGCCCGCGTCCGCGCCTCCGGGGCGATGCCGTCGCGGCTGAGGTGGTCGATCAGCTGGCGCAGCAACGGGCCGACCGCGATCACTGTCGGCTCCGTCCAGTCGACCGGGCAGTCCTGGAGCGGGAAGTAGACGCTGCGCATGACGGCGGGGCCGATCGCGGCGGTGCTGTGCTCGACGTCGGCGGGAATCCACAGCGCGCGCGTGCTCGGCAGCACCCACGTCCCGCTCTCCGCGGTCACGGTGATCACGCCGTCCGATGCCCAGTTCAGCTGGTGCACGGGGTGGGTGTGCCGCTCGAAGCGCAGCCCGCCCGGCATGTCCAGGCTGCCCACCATGATCACGTTGAAGGACGGTTCGGGGACGGGGACCAGGTGGCCGTTCAGCGACACAGCTTGGCAGCGTAGCTCGTAGCGGTCACAGCGGGCTCGTCCCTACGGTCGCGGCATGGGCATGAACCGGTTCCACCAGTGGCTGTGCAGCTCCGAGAAGTGGGCGAAGGACGTGCGGGACGCGCAGATCCCGTGGGCGTTGGAGGGGGCGGAGCTCGGCGAGGACGTGCTGGAGATCGGGCCGGGTTACGGCGCGACGACGAGCGCGCTCGTGGACCTCGTGCCCAGGCTGACCTCGGTGGAGATCGACGAGGAGATGGCGGCGCGGTTGGAGCGGCTGCACGGGGACCGGGTGCGCGTGCTCCAGGGGGACGGGACCGCGCTTCCCTTGCCGGACAAGGACTTCAGTGCGGTCGTGTGCTTCACGATGCTGCACCACGTTCCGACGACGCGCCTTCAGGACAAGCTCTTCGCCGAGGCTTTCCGGGTGCTGCGGCCAGGCGGGGTGTTCACCGGTTCGGACGGCGTTCACTCGCTGGGCTTCCGCTTGATCCACATCGGTGACACCTTCAACCCGGTCGACCCGGACACGCTGCCCGCGAGGCTGCGCGACGCGGGCTTCGACAGGGTAGAAATGACCGTGCGCCCGAAGGAGAAGATGCGGTTCCGGGCGCACAAGAGCTGAACTGGGGGAGCGCGTGACCGTCTACTGTGGACGTAGCAGCCGGGCGGTCGGCGGATGAGCGACCTGCTCGACGCGATCTTCGGCGCCCCGGTCGACGGCGCCCACCACCTCGTCAGCGCCATCGCGGGGGCCGTCCGGCCGCTGCTCGGCGGTGCCGCGACGGTCACCGCGATCGTGCTGTTCACCATGGCCGTGCGCATCCTGTTGCTGCCCTTGGGTTTTGCCCAGGCGAAGGCGGAGCGCAAGCGCGAGGTGCTGCTGCCCCAGCTGAAGAAGCTCCAGGAAGAGCACAAGGACGACCCGGAGCGCCTGCAACGCGAGACGATGGAGTTCTACCGCTCGTCGGGGATCTTCGTCGGGATGCTGCCGACGCTCGCGCAGATCCCGTTCTTCGTGGTGATGTACCGGTTGTTCAGCATGCCCGCCGTCAACGGCCACGCCAACGACCTGCTCACCGAGGACGTGCTCGGCGTGCCTCTTGGCGCCTACGTCTTCGGTGTCGGCTTCACCCTCGAAGCCGTCGTGGTCTTCGGCGCGCTGCTCGGGTTGATCTTCCTGGTCGGCTGGTGGACCGCGCGCAGGCAACCGCCGGGCGGGCCGGGATGCCTGCGCCTGGTGCACTACGTGACTGTCGTGATCGCCCTTTTCGTCCCGCTCGCGGCGGGTGTCTACCTACTGGTCACAACGGCGTGGACCGCTGTACAACGAGCGATCCTCTTGCGTGACAAGCACAGTGCTTCGTCCTAGCCTCGTCGCTGTGGGACACCTGATGGTTTTCACGACCCTGGACAGCGCCGACGCGGCCGAGGACCTCGCGCGCTCGCTGGTCACCGAGGGCCTCGCCGCGTGCGTGCAGGTCGTCGGCCCCGTGCGCAGCGTCTACCGCTGGCAGGGCGAGGTGTGCGCGGACCAGGAGTGGCAGCTGGTGATCAAGACCGCCGAGGACCGCCTGGACGCGCTGACCAAGCACGTGCACGCGCACCACTCCTACGAGGTGCCCGAGGTCGTCGCCGTGCCGATCACCGACGGCTCCGCCGACTACCTCGCCTGGGTCACCGCCCAGACCCGCCCCTCCTGAGGCCCCGTCCCGCGCGTCGTGTGGCTCGGTCTATCGCTCTCGCTATTTGATGGCGGGTTTGTCAGCGCCGCACCCGCGAGCGCGGAGCCGAGCAGGGCCTGGTGCGACCAGGGTGATCACGCGTTGAGCGCGGCCTGGGGACTCCGGGGCTAACCGGCTCGGCTGAGCAGGGGTTGCACGTCGGCGATCGCCTTGGCCAGCAAGGAGATCGCGGTGCGCATGGCGCTCTCGTCGAGGTGGGCGCAGCCGAGCACCAACCCCTCGCCGCCGGCGAAGACGATCGGGTCGACGACGAGCTTCGGGCGCAGCCGCTCCAGCACCGCGCCCGAGGTGATCCCGGGCGGCAGCAGCACAGTGGCTGTGCCCGCGCCGAGTGAGCCGCGCACCTCCACCGGCACGTCGGCCAGCCCGGCGCGGATCGAAGCCAGCCGCGACGCGTGCAGGTCGGCGAGCCGCGTGCGGTAGCGCTGCACGGCTCCGCGTTGCAACAGCTCAGCCGCGGCTTCTTGCGGGACGAGGGCGGGACGTGCGGCCTCGGTCAGCACCATCTCCAAGCGCGGCACGAATCGCCGCGGCACCACGAGGTAGCCCAACGGCAGCGCCGGTCCGAACAGCGCACGCAGTGAACCGATGTGCACAACGGACGCACGGTCGTCGAGCTGGAGCAGGCTCGGCGGCGGATCGCGCCGCTCGTCCACCTCCTGACCGAGCTCGACCAGCACGGCCTCGGACGCCCGCGACCAGTCGAGCAGCGCGCGCCGTCGCCACAACGGCATCCGCGTGCCGAGCGGGTCGTGGCCGTCGGGCGAGGTGAACACGAGGCGAGCCCTGGACGGCAGGTCCAGCCAGAGCCCGTCCGGCCACACCGGCACCGGCCGGGCCATCGGGCCGAGCGCGCCGGCGAACGCGCGCAGCGGCCACGGCGCCGGGTCCTCCACCGCGACGACGTCGTCGGGCCTGCACACCGCGCGGACGAGCAGCTCCGCCGAATGGCTCGGCCCGGCGGTCACGATCACCTCGTGCCTGGACATCGCCAGGCCGCGATTGCGCTCCAGGTACGCGGTCAGCGCGGTTCGCAACCGCGGCAGGCCCAGCGGCGGCGCGGGTCGCGGCAGCACGTGCCCGGCCGCGCGCCATGCCGCCCGCCAGGCTTCGCGGGGGAAGCGCGTCAGGTTGCTCTGCCCCGGGCGGAGGTCGATCGGCGGCGGCAGACCGCGCATCGGCCCGGTCGTCCTCCGCCCGTTCGGCAGGCCCTGCACGTAGCTGCCCGCGCCGCGCCGCCCGCGCAGCACCCCCGCCGCGAAGAGCAGGTCGTACGCGGCGACGGCGACTCCGCGCGAGACCCCGAAGGACGCGGCGAGGGTGCGCGTGGACGGCAACCGCGTGCCCGCCGAGAGCACGCCGCGCTCGACCAGATCGGTCAGCTGCTCGGCGATCTGCCGGTGGATCGGGACGCCGCGGTCGCGGTCGACCGTGATCGGCAGGCGCAGTTCAGTCATGCGATCCAGGCTATGGGCCTCTGAGCTGCGAAAACGTCCAAGAGCGTCTCAAAGCCGTCTCAGCCGGGCGAGCCGGCGACGGGGAAGTGGTCGGAGTACTCGTCGTCGGTGCGCACGACCACGCCGAGCACCCGCACCTTCCACTCCGGCGACTTCACCAGCAGCGTCTCGTTGCGCCAGGCCGTGGTCCCGGAGCCGCGGCGCAGCAGCACGTAGTCCAGGTGCTCCTCGACCGAGCCGCCCGCCATGGAGTTCCGCGACGGAGACCACGAGGGCGGGCCGGAGTAGGAGGTCGGCGCGAGCGCGTCGAGGTCGCCGAGCATGCCCGCGTACTCCGGCCCGTCGCGGTGCACGTTGAGATCGCCCGCGATGATCGTGGTCCCGCTGGCGTGCTGGTCCAGGTAGGAGTCGATCTCGCGGAACTGCTCCGCGCGCAGCTCCTTCGCCCGCCCGGCCGGGCACGTGCTGTCGTCGGCCTGGACGTGCGTGCCGACCACGTTCACCGCCAGCCCGCGCACAGTGATCTTCGCGTGGGCGAAGCCCTTGCTGGAGAAGCCGTCCGCGCCGCAGCCGTTGGTGAAGATGTACTGGTTGCGCGTGGCGATCGGGAACCTGCTGACGATCGCGACCCCGCCGTCCTCCAGGTCGAACTGCGGGTCGCCGTAGGTGCCGTCCCAGCCCGCGTCGCCCCGGCCGACCACCGGTGTCTGGTACGGGTACTCCGCGCGCAGCCCTTGGAGGAGCTTCTCCGACGCCGGGTTGTCGAAGACCTCGTTGAGCACGACCACGTCGTAGCCCTTGACGTAGCTCGACGCCGCGATGAGCCCGGCTCGGGTGTCCTGGGCGTCCGTCGGGGCGGCGATCTTCGGCAGGAACTTGACGTTGTGCGTGAGCACGCGCACCGGCGGGGACTCCGCCGCGCTCGCCGGTAGCGGCGCGCTCAGCATCAGCACGGTGATCAGCAAGGGCCATCGACGCATCCCGGCCTCCAACGACTCGCGGTGGTGAACGAGATTCACGTTAGCCCCGGAGGTGTCCTCCACCAGGCCCACTTGCCCGGCTCGCCCCCACATCCGCCCCCGCCAATGCCGCGTTTGGTCCGTTGAACGTGCTGAACGAGTCATTCAGCACGTTCAACCA
This sequence comes from Allokutzneria sp. NRRL B-24872, assembly GCF_002155965.1. Classification (GTDB taxonomy): domain Bacteria; phylum Actinomycetota; class Actinomycetes; order Mycobacteriales; family Pseudonocardiaceae; genus Allokutzneria. The sequence continues at coordinate 29,588 of NZ_MUMH01000104.1, read as the reverse complement.
CCTGAACGAGTCATTCAGCACGGTGGACCACGCGAATGACTCGTTCAGGTGGTGTCGCGGAGGTGGGAGAGAGCGCGCGGGTGGGTGAACGGCTCGTTTGACGCGTTGAGCGCACTGAACGGGTCGTTCAGGGCGTTGGGACGCACCGAACGACCCGTTCAGGGCGGAAGCTGTGGCCTGGGTCAGGCGGTGGCGTGGTGCCGGCGGACCGCGTCGGCGCGCGGGTCGACGGCGGCGGCCACGACCTGGTCCACGGACATGCCGAAGCGGTGCAGTGACCGGTCGGCGAACTCCATGCAGTGCCGGGCGATCTCGGGCTGGCCGAGCACGCGGTGCGCGCGGCCGAGGCCGTGCATCACGATGGCCAGCTCGTACTCGTCGTTGTCGGTCAACGAGTTCAGGGCGTTTTCCAGGCTCTGCACGGCCTGTTCGGCGCGTAGCAGCGAGCGCCCACGGTCGGTGCCCTCATGGGCCTCCGCCGCCGCCAGGTACCAGCGGCCGACCGTGATGTCGGCGCGCCCGCTCGGCAGCCCCCTGGTGCCGTGCGGCAGCGCGCGATGGGTTCCGAGGTCCTTGGAGTGCTTCACGAACTCTCCCCGTCGAACAGCTGAAGCTGAACCTAAACCTGAACTTGCGAGTCTTGGATTCACGTTGACGCCGCTGCGTGCCTGTGGTCCTTTCCGGTGCTTGTCGGCTTCCGCCACGACCGTCTGGAGAAGCCTGCCGGAATTCTGTTGTACCCCGAGCTGAAAAGGGAATCGGCAGAGACAACCCTGATATGTAGGGCCCATCAGGAAACCGAAATCACACATTTGTACACATCCGCGTTATCGCAGGTCGACAGCTTGTTTCGGCGCTCAAACACGACCGGCGTCCCCCGTCCGGAGGGGGTCCGGGACGGCCCGCGCCTGCCCGGTAGCAACCCGATCGGGTCAGTCTCGTGACCGGTCGGAGACCGGATGGGCGCACCTATGCCCGAAATACGTGGCCCCGCACCGATCCAGGGGGTCCTGGAGGGCCGGTGCGGGGCGTCTGTATCGAAAACGCGATGGATAGTTACCCAGGCGAACTAGCTGCAGGGCTTGAGCCGGTACTCCCAGCCGCCCTCGGGGGTGCGGTGCAGCTGGTAGTGGGTCTCGATCTTCGGCCCGCCGTGCAGGTAGGTGTGCGTCACCGTGCTGCCCGCGACCGCCCTGGCCACCGGGATCGCGTCCTCGCGCCCGTCCAGCGGCCCGCCGATGAACCGGGCGAGCGCCCGGCCGGGACCACCGGCGTCGGGGGACAGCGGAGACGACATGATCCACTCGCAATCTCGGGGCAGGCGGCAGTGCCATCAATCGTAGGGGTGAAAGCCGCCTGACCGGGCGCAATCATCCACTTGGCGCACCACGGCGGTACTGCGCGGGCGACGAAGCGCCGCGTCGGTCCTCGCGGCTGCCGGGGCGGCCGCGGTCCACGTGGAAGGTGGTGAGCGTGCTTACCCGCGAGTAGGGGTCGCGGCGGTCCTCGATCACCCGCATGTGCGTGCTCCACCGCCTCGGCGTGACCTCGTAGACGTCGTAGCCGTACCGGTTGCCCTCGAAGTACTTCAGGTGCGGGTTGGCACCGCCCATCACCGGGCCGTTCGTGGCGTTCCACTCCGCCGAGTACGCGCCGGAGGTGATGGAGTGCGCGGTGAACTCGGTGCCGATCACGGGCGCGTCGGGCTCGTCGAAGTCCGGGACCACGTCGTCGACGAACGCGGAGTGCCAGTCGCCGGTGATCACCACGAGGTCCTGCATCCCGCTGCGGTGCACGTGGCCCAGCACCTCGTTGCGCTCGGCGCGGAAGCCGTCCCACTGGTCGGTGAAGTAGTGGCCGCCGCCGGGCTTGGCCAGCTGGCTGAGCATGATCGAGTTCACCCAGCAGTGCCAGGAGTCGCCAGCGGTGTCCACGCGGTTCTTCAGCCAGCCCTTCTGCTCGGCGCCGAGGATCGTGCCGTTGGGCAGGTTCTGCGCGGAGCGGTATTGGCGCAGGTCGAGCACGTCCAGCTCCAGCAGGTCGCCCCACCGCCGGGTCTGGTAGATCTGCGGGCCGGAGCCGTCGCGCAGCGGCATGTGCTCGTAGTACGCCTGGTAGGCGGCGGCGCGGCGCTTGCGGAAGGGCTCGTTGGCGGTGGTGCCGCTGTAGTCGTTGGCCACCTCGTGGTCGTCCCAGGTCAGGTAGACGGGGTGCGCCGCGTGCATCGCGCGCAGCGACGGGTCTCCCTTGTAGAGCGCGTGCCGCCGCCGGTAGTCGGGCAGCGTGAACACCTCGGGGCCTTCGTGGTCGCGGACGTGCTGACCGCCGACCTGGCCGTGCTCGTAGATGTAGTCCCCGAGATGGACGACGAAATCGAGATCTTCACCGGCGATGCCCCGGTGCGCGGCGTAGAAACCGTCGTGGAACGCCTGGCAGTTCGCGGACGCGAAGCGGACCTTGGCGACGGGACCGAGCGGAGCGGTCTTCGTGCGCCCGGCGCGGCTGGTCTTCCCCAGCGCGGAGAAGCGGTAGTAGTAGCGCCTTCCCGGTCGCAGGCCCCGCACCGGAATGTGCACGCTGTGGCCCTGCGCGGCCGTCGCGGCGACCGTGCCGCGCGCGATCTTCCGGTGGAACAAAGGATCTTCCGCGACCACCCACGTCACGTCGACGGAGTCCGCGAGCGGCTGCGTCAGGGAGAGCGGCTCCGGCGCGAGCCTGGTCCACAGCACGACCCCGTCCGGCAACGCGTCGCCGGAAGCCACGCCCAGCGTGAACGGCGCGGGGTCGAAGGAGGCGCCGAGCTCGGTGGCGGCGGCCATGGCTTGGGCGGGGGACAGGGCCTCGCTCAGCGGCCAGACCGTGCCGAGCGCCCCGGCTGCGGCGGCGGAGCGGAGGAGGTCACGGCGGTTCAGCTGTCTCATGGCGACACCGAACCCGGGAGGAATGGCCGCGTCCTGAACGCGCGGCGTCCACAGGGTGAAACAAGACCGGGAACCACGGCAGCACCGTCCTCAGTGGACTGATCGGCATTTCCCGCACGTGTCACCCGTTTGCCACGGTGTCCGGCCCAGCGGCACTGCGCTTGGATCGGGCAGGTGCTGACGCCGTCGAAAGGGGTGCGCGTCATGTCGGCGTATCGACGACCGGAGATGTACCGGCCCTACCCGCTGCGGAGCAACCCCCGGACGTCGGAAGCGGCGGCGCACGCCACGGACTGGGCACGCCGGACGGGCATGCTCAAGGCGCTCTGGACCGAGCACGACATCGAGGAGCTGGGCGCGGCCACCTTCGCCGCGCACACCCACCCCGAAGCCGCCGAGCCCGCGTTGTTCCTGCTCAGCGAGTGGCACATCTGGGGCTTCGCGCTGGTCGAGCACTTCGGCGAGTTCCGGCGAACACGCGACGTCGGCGCGGCGAAGCTGCTCGCCCGCCGACTGGCCGCGTGCACGACGACGGAGTCGCTGACACCGGGCAACGCGGTGGAGCGCGGCTTGGCGGACCTGTGGCCCCGCACCACGCGCACGATGCCCGACGAGCTGCGCGAGCGCCTGCGCCGCCACCTCCAGGAATGTGCGGACGCGCACGTGGAGGAGCTGTCCAACCTCTGCCAGAACCGCGTGCCGGACCCGAGCAGCTACCTGGCGACGCGCACGCGGACCGTTGGCGCGCACTGGGCGCACGACCTGATCCGGCACCTGATCGACGACGAGCTGCCGCAGCAGGTCTTCGCGACGTGGCCGATGCGCGCGTTGCTGGACGCCTTCTCCGAGACACTGGGGCTCCAGTGGGACGCGTGGAGCTACGAGGAGGACGCGAGCCGCGCGGAGAAGACCAACAACGGCGTGAACGTGTACGCGCGGTTCCTGGGCTGCTCGTCGCAGCGCGCGGGCGAGATCCTGAACAACCTCGGCACGGAACGCCTGCGCCGCTTCGAGAACCTGGCGATCACCGAAGTGCCCGCGCTCGCCGTCGAGCTCGGCCTTGGCCTTGCCGACGGCGAGCGGCTGCTCCGGCACATAGACCGCCTCCGCCAGTTCACCGCGGGGGCGCAGCAGTGGGTCCAGCGCGAGAACGCTCAGCTGGTGAGCGCGAAGCCGAACTGGCTCTCGTAGACGTGGTTGGGCACGTTCTCGCAGTTGCGGAACGGCGACAGGAAGTGGTCGTCCTGGTCCTTCCAGTAGCACCGGTGCAGCTCGACGGAGGGCGCTGACGGCTTGGCCGTGTAGATCCACCCCTCGACGCGGTGCTTCGTCTGCCCCTCGCAGTCCTCGCGCAGCGACGTGAAGTGGTTGAGCCCCTTGACGCTCGTGTAGGAGCAGCCGTAGAGCGGGACCGTGCCGGGTTTGGCCGAACTCTCCAGGAAGTAGCGGTGCTCCAACGAGTAGCGCGCGGTGACCGCGCCGCTGGTGTCCCAGTGCTCGCGGCCGTCGTAGAAGCGGGAGAACGCGCGCTTGGACGTGGTGAGCGCGTGTCCGAGGAGACCGTCCGAGATCGCGCCAGCCTTGCCGTCACAGGCTTCCGTGGTCGCGGTGTAGTGCGAACCGCCTACGCGGCAACGGTACAACGGCGTCGACGGGGCGGTTGGCGGCGTGTTGTACAGCCAGCCCTCCGTCTGGAGGATCGAGTTCTGCTTGCCCTCGCAGCCCGGGTCCTTCGACAGGAACTGGTCGGTGGTCCCGTTGAGGCAGCTGTAGATTCCTGTGGTCCCGTCGGCCGGAGCGTCGGCGAGACCCCACAGTTTTCCTTCCACAGGAGCGAAACCGGCGGTGCGCTCGGTAGCCGTCGTGGTGCGGTTCTGCGTGCCGTTGGAGTAGCCGGTCAGCGTGCTCTGCCCGGCGGTGCGCCCGCCGACGCAGGTGATCAGGCGGCGCATCACCACGGCGTCGGCCCAGTCACCCACCTTGGCCCACTGCATGTAGTAGACGTAGAACTTGTCGTCCACCATCGAAGGATCGGGGCCGAGCCCGACGACCGTGGGGTAGGCGTTGCCGCGCTCCGGGTCGCGGAACAGCTGCTGCGGGGGCGTCCAATCGGTCATGCCGTTCGCGGAGTGCGAGAAGTCGAACTCCGTGATGCTGTTGCCCGCCACCATGACCGTGCCGCCGCGCGTGGTGCGCAGGACGTTGGGGTGCCAAGGTCCGACCGCCTCGCGCAGCGACGTCGACGGGCCGTTCTTGGCGGGGGAGTTCCACGCGCCGTTGTGGTACTTCGCCCACGGCGTCACGGTTTTCCGCTTCGCCGCGTCGATGACCTCGGTCAGCGGAGCGCGCGCGACGGAGAGCCCGGTCGCCTTGAAAGCGCCGTTCTCGAAGGAGTAGTCCGGGAAGTACACGTGCAAGTAACCGTCACGCGCCACCAGTGAGGACGTGCCGATGTCGGCGGTCAGGTCGTGCTGGTCGGCCGTGGCGAAGTCCATGTCCGGAGCCACGATCTCGCCGAGCAGCGTGGTCACGCCCGACGCCGGGTCGTGCACGCCGAGGTGCAGGTCGGAGTAGAAGTGGTGCTGCGGGCTCAGTTGGCGCTCCAAGTGCAGCACGTGCAGCACCAAGCCGCTGCCCGGGTCGCGGTACACCGGCCCGCCGCCCCCGTACTGGTAGGGCGGCGCGAGCCCGACCACCGGCTTCATGCTGACCACGCCGCCCGCGACGGGGTTGTCGAGCGTGCCGCGCGTGACCGCGACGCTCTGCGCCTGCCCGCCAGAACTGGCCAGCGCGGCCGTCGAGAGGAACTTGTAGTTGCTGTTGCCCTCCGGCAGCAAGCCGAACGCGGTGTCCGGCCAGCCCTTGAGCCCGAGCCTCAGCCGCGTCGCGTTGTCGACGACGACCTGCGCCGGGCCGGTCGACACACGCGTGCACGGCTCCACCGCTGCCGCTTTGGCGGGCGCGGCGGCGGGGCTCAACACAGCCCCCGCCAGCGCGATCGCGATCCCCAGTACACCAAGCTTCACGCCGGTGATACTGCCCGTTCGGCTGCCCTCCTGTACGCCAAATCGCTCACTTGGGTTCTGGCACGCGAGCCAGGACGAACGCGAACACCAGCAACCCCGCGCCCTGGACGAGGGTCAACAGCTGCGGGCCGATGGCGTCGCCGAACGCTCCGAAGGCGAGGAAGGCGACCGGGAACGTCGAGCTGATCGCGGCCTGGAGCGCGGCGAAGAACCGGCCCTTGACCTCGTTCGGCACCGCCATCTGGAACAGCGTCGTGAACTTCACGTTCGACACGCCCAGGCACAGCCCGGCGAACGCGAGCACCACGGCGTAGATCACCGTGTTCGCCACCAGACCCGGAATGGCCAGGAAGATCCCGAACGCGGCGATGCACAGCGCTCCGAAGCGCACCGTGCGGCCCGCCGTCGGGATGTGTGCCGCGCTGAACGCTCCGAGCAGCAAACCCAGCCACAGCGCCGCTTCCAGGATCGCGAGCGTCCCGGCCTCCCGCTCCAGCACGAGCTTGGTGTACAGCGGCAGCACCAGCAGCGTCGGCGCGGAGAAGAAGTTCGCCGTCGCGAAGCACACCAGCAGCGGGCGCACCGAAGGCATGGAGCCCAGGAACTTCCACGTGCTCTTGTGCTCCTGCGGGGCCTCCTCGCCCGGAGGAGGGGGCGGCGAGGCGGGCAGCGGGGTGAAGCGCGCGAAGTACAGGCACGCCGCGGCCACCGCGTAGGTCGCCGCGTTGATCAGGACCGCGCCGGTGAAGCCGACCGTGGCCAGCAGGACCGCGCCGAAGGCCGCTCCGGCGAAGTTCGCCACGGACTGCGTGGAGGTGCCGAAGCCCACCGCGCGCTCGACGTCCTTGCCCTCCACCAGCTCCGGCATCGCCTTGAGCAGGCACGGGTCGAAGAACGCCTGGCACACCGCGACGATCAGCGCCACCACGTACACCGACCACACCGGAACCGCGTCCTGCCAAGCGAAAACGGCGAGCACCGTGACGACGGCGCAGGCGGTCAGCTCGGCGCGCAGCATCACCTTGCGGCTGGGCATCCGGTCGATCAGCTTGCCGATGTGGCGCATCAGCATTAGCGGCGGCAGCGCGCCCATCACCAGGAACGCGCCGGATGCGACGCCACGCACGTTCTCCGGGAGTTGGCCGAGCAGCCACCACAGCAGCGCGATCTGGTAGATCCGGGTGCCGCCCTGGCTGAGCACCTGGCCGATCCAGACCAGCGCGAAGTTCTTGTTGCGCAACAGAAGCGGCCGTTGCCGCGTGGAGGTGGTCATGCGCCACGCTCGTCGATCAGGCGAACGAGCTTGCCCGTGCGCGGGTTGGTGGTCAGCTCGGTGGTGCCGACCCATTCGATCGCGAGCGGCTGGATCAGCCCGCGCGCCACGTGGTCGGCGAACATCGGCCGGGTCTCGTCGAGCCGCTTCGCGATCGCTTCGGTCAGCTCGTCGGTGCCCGTCACATCCCCGGAGAGACGCAGTACCAGTTGGTCCTTGGCCCGGTGACGGCGAAGCACGACCTGGCCGCCCGTGATTCCCTGACCGCCGGCCGCATCGCGCACGATCTCCAGCAGGTCGTCCAGGTACAGGGTCACCGGGCCGACGCGCGCGCCCTCGCCGGAACGGCCGAGCAGGCGGAAGGTCCGAGCCCCGAAGTCCACCCACTCGGCGCGGTCGCCGACCGGGTAGCGCAGCACCGGCTGGAGCGTCCGGACCAGGTCGGTGACGACGATCCGCCCCGCGCGGCCGGGCTCCTCGATGGGGTTTCCGGTGTCCTCGTCCAGGATCTCCATGATCCGGCCGGGGTAGACCTGGTGGACGCGCGCGTCGTCCTCGCCGTGCACGGGCGCTCCGATGATGCCGCCGTCCACGCTGGCGTAGCCGATGGAGCGCACGGCGGCGTTCGGGAACGCCGAGGCCAGCAGCTCGCGCTGATCGCCGTAGAACGCCTCACCGCTGAACAGCACCAGGTGGATCAGCGGCAGCGAGCCGACGGTGTCGATCACGTGCTGGGCGAGCTGGCAGAGCGAGGTGGGCGGCGCGGTGAGCACCGTCGCGTCGAACTCCAGCAGCGCGTTGGTGACGAACTCCTGCGTCGCGGAGCCCGCGATCGGCAGCTGCACTGTGTCCACCGGCGCGTCCTGCAACGCGTTCAGGGTGAAGATGAAGCTGGAGTACAGCTCCCCGGCGTAGAACAGGTTCGCGACGCGGTCGCCCTCGCGCAGCCCGGCGGCGACGAGCCCCTTGGAGAAGGTCTCGCTCATCTCCCGCCACTCGGCGCGCGTGTACACCGAGACCTTGGGCGCGCTCGTGGTGCCACCGCTCTTGAAGATGATCCCGCCGACGTGCTCGCCTGTGCGGAGCTTGTTGTCCTGCAAGGTGTTCGCGGCCCAGTACGCGGCGTGCTCCACGACGGGGAGCGCTTCGAGCGCGGGCGCGTCCGGCAGGTCCCCGTACAGCTCCGCGTAGAACGGCGAGCTGTGACGGACGAGTTTGACGAGCTGATCAAGCACTGTTGCGCTCCCGACTGTCCACGACGGCGATGAGCTTTCCGCTGGTGCTGGTGCGCTTGAAGTCCTCGGCGCCGACCAGCTCGATGTGCAGCGACACCAACTGGTCCCGCACGGCCGAGGTCTCCAGGTCGGCGTAGCGCTGCACGACCTCCGTCCACACCTTGTCGGTGTCGGCGGGCGCCCGCTCGCGGTCCAGCCGGATCGTCAGCCGCTCCTGGTCACCGACCTCGTCCAGCACGATCTGGAGTTCGCCGGTGTAGTCGAAGGCTTCACCAGCCGCCGCGACGAACCTGCGGTAGTTGAGGAAGTGCCCGCCCGCGCGGAACACGTCGCCGACCCTTCCCAGCAGCTCGAAGCGCGGAGTCCTTCTGCCGCAGGGACAGTCCTCGTCCAGCCAGCGGCCGAGGTCGCCGATCTCGTAGCGGTCCAGCCGCTGCCCGCGCCGGGTGTGCGCGGTGAAGACCAGCCGACCGGTCTCGCCGGGAGCCGCCGGGCGGTCTGCCTCCTGGTCCAGGATCTCCAGGGTCTGGATGCCCGCGAAGAGGTGGTGCACCCGCGACGGCGACTCCAGGCACTGGTAGCCCAGCGGGCCGCCGTCCACGCTGCCGTACGCGGCGGAGCGGATCAGCTCGACGCCGAACTCCTCGGCGAACCAGCGCTTCTGCTGCTCGCTGAAGTGCTCACCGCCGTAGAAGATCTTGCGGACGCCACGGTAGGCGCGCAGCGTCTCGCCCGCCTCGTCGAACAGGCGCAGCAGGTAGCTCGGCATCCCGAGCAGCGTGTCCACCTTGTTGTCCACAATGGACTTGGCGACCATCTCGTGCTCGTTCTGCTGGCCGGCCATGGGGTACTGCACGGCTTCAAGGCGCTCCAGCACGGAGAAGAAGCTCGGGAAACCGCCGTAGAGCTGGCCGCCGAAGAACAGGTTCATCGTGCGGTCGGTGCGCGGGTCGAACCCGGCCGCGATCATGCCCTCGGCGCCGTGGCGCATGTGCTCGTCGTAGTCGGCCCAGCTGAACGCGGACAGCTTCGGCGCGCCGCTCGTGCCACCGCTGCGGAAGAACACCTCCGCGCGGCTGAGGTCGTCCTGGAGCTGGTCGAAGTGCGCCTTCGTGGTGACCTCAACCGTCGGCGGCGGCAGCTGCCGTGCACTCACAAGGTCGTCCAGGCACGCGTCGCGGTTGAACCGCTCGTCGAGCTGCACGTCCACGCGGCGGCTGTAGCGCTGCAACGCGTACACACCGTCGTGCGGCTCGCCGTCGTAGCTGCCGAGCATCGCGCCCGGCACGGTGACGCGCTGCACGCCCGCCGCGATCAGGCCCCGCGTGAGCACTGCGGTGTCCTGGCGGTTCGCGCCGAGCCCGACCGTCTGGAGGTAGCGTCGCATCGGGCGCAGAACGGCGGAGATCTCCTTGCGCGCCAAAGACTTAACCCACACCGTGCGGTAGAGCGGCGAAGCACGCAGCGCTGAGCGGGTGTCGGCCAGCACGCGCCAGTCGTTGCCTTTGTGAACCTTCGTGAGACCGAGGTGCTGCTCCAGCTCCGTGACGAGCACGGTGTTGGTGATCTCCGCCCACTCCGGGGCACTGGGCTCGCGACGCTCCACAGTGGACACAAGGTCGTCCAACACGGCGGCGAAGCGCTCGGCGAATGCGAAGACCTCGGCGTCGTTCTCGGTGTCCAGGTAGACCACCTGTGGGCTCGAACACGCCTGCTGGTCCATCGCGCAGACGTCCGCAGCGACCGCGCGCAGGATCTCTTCGTCCGACCAGGAATCGCTTGTCAGGTAGGCGAATGAGAGCTTCGGGCCCCAGTCCACCAATCGGCAGCCCGGGCGCAGCACCGACGCGACGCCTGCCAGGGCCTCCTCGCCACCCCATGCGGCGACCGCGTCGGCCGGGGCGCACATCCGCTCCAGCCACTCGCGGCGGCTGGAGGAGAAGTGCAGCACGATCACGCGCTCGGCGATCTGCCCGGTCGGGTCGGCCTCAGCCAGCGCGGACAGCAGCTCGGCGGTGAAGCGCGAGTCCTCACCGCTGGTCTTGACCACGTTGAGGTTGCCGGAGAGCAGGCCCTCCAGGCAGCTCAGCGCCCCGGCCGCGGGCGCGTTGCCCGGGGCGATGTGCGCGAGCAGGCCGACCGGCACCCACGCCTCGAAGACCTGCTTGCGGAAGTCGAAGCGCGCCAGGCGGTTGGGGTCGACGCTGCCCAGCTCGCGGACGACCTTCTTCTCGATCGTCGGCCGCGCCAGCGCTCCGGAGAGCCCGCCCAGCGTCTGCTCGATCTCCTCCGACGGCACGCTCCAGTCCACCAGGCGCTGCGCGAGCCGCTGGCGCACAGGGCTTTCCGGGTTCTGGAGGTGGGCGACGACGCGCTCCGCCGCCGCCATCACGATCAGCGGGCTCAGCGGCTCCTTCGCCAGGACCGCCTGCGTCGCTTCCTCCAAAGTGGACAGTCGGCGGTCGGCCTCGGCGTCCTCGACCCACTCGCCCTGCCAGTAGTGTTGGTTCACGACTTGTCCTTCAGGAGTTCGGCGGCGGCGATGGCGCAGCTCTTGTTGCGGCTCAACCCGGCACGGCCGCGGATCTCGAACCACGGCGTGTCCAGGCCGCAGCCGCACTCGGCCGGGGTGTGCAGCGTCGCGAGATCACCCATGAGCACGCTCTGCGCGGGCGCGGAGGTGATGAACGGCGAGACGAACTGGAGGTAGCCGGGTTCTCCGTGCGGAACCGGCTCCAGCGTGCGCACGTCGCGGATCAGCACCCGCGACCACACCGGCACGTGCATGTTGTGCCGCGCGCACTCGATGTAGGGCACGGAGTGCTCGACCGAACCGAAGCCGTCGCGAATGCGCTCGTCCGGGATGCCGAGCTGGTCGGTGATCTTCGCGTACAGCTCGCGCTTGCTGATCTGCTTGTCCGCGTTGCCCTTCCACCCGCCGCCGAAGAGCACCAGCGAGTCGTCGGAGAGGTCCACCGGCGGCAGGCCGAGCGAGCGCATGCGGTCCAGGGTGAAGGACAGGAATGCCGGGAACCCGAAGATCCGCACCGGCACGCCGTCCTCCGCCGAGCGCAGAAGTGACCGCACAGCGCCAAAAGCGTCGAACTCGTGGCCGGTGCCCGTGCTGGGCAGGCCGTACTCCACGCGCCGCACCGGGGCGAAGTCGCACAGGTAGTGGTCGGTGAAGGAAGCGCCGAGGTTCACGCCGGGCTTCGGCTGGTAGGTGTAGATCAGGTAGTCCACCGGGCGGCTCGGGTCGATCCAGCCGTAGTGCTCGAAGATCCGCGCGACCATGCGCTGACCGGAGCGCAACGTCCAGTCGTCGAAGAACATCTGCGACTTCTGCCCGGTCGTTCCGGAGGAGGTCACGTGCAGCTTGACGTCCTCGCGCGGGATCGAGACGACCTCGTGCATCTTGAAGAAGTTGGCGTGCACGAAGGGCTGCCGCGCGATGTCCTCTATGGACTCCAGCGGTTCCCGCGCGTCCCAGAGGTTCTTGAAGAACGGTGAGCGCTCGGCGTGCCAGCGGTTGGACTCGTTCATCGCGGAGACGAACAACGCGTCGGCGTCCGGGCCCACGTCGTAGGGCTTCGCGAGATCGCACAGGCGTTGGACCTCGGCGAGTGCCGAGGGGTTCGGCACCGTGACCGGTCCGAGGTAGCTGCTCACCGGTACACCCCGATCGTGTTGAGGTACTTCTGCTTCCAGAGGTCGATGTACTGCTCGACGAACGGCCGGAACGCCGCGTCGATCGCGAGGCCGCGGAAGTCCAGCGGCTGCATGGTCCGCGCCATGATCACGTAGTCGCGGAACCCCTCGCCGTCCCTGCGCATCGCCGGGTAGGCGGCGGCGGGGAGGAATCCGTGCGCCAGCAGGGAGGACAGCTCGTCGAAGGCGTCCAGCGGGGCCAGCGTCTCCACGTAGAAGGCGCCGAAGTTGCCGAGCTGGCCGATCAGCTGGTCCATGTGCGGGTCGACGGCCATCGGGTTCGGCGCGGCGCCGATCAGCGTGCAGTAACCGTCGCTGATGCTCAGGTGCGTGTACACCTCGTACGAGCCGTCGGCCGCCGCGAGCAGCATGTTCGGCTTGTGGAACGGGTAGAACGCGCGGTCCGGCTCCACCACCTCGGCGAAGCGGCGCAGCACGAACTCGGGCGCGTTGATCAGCTCGACGCCGGGGGAGGGCGCCTGCTGCGCGGGAACTTCCTTGTCCGGCACCAGTTCCGGCCGCACGGGCATGCGCGCGACGGTGTCCAGCGCCTCGACGAACGGGCCGAGGCTGGCCGGGACGCGCTCGACCGGGTGCCTGCGCTCGATGACGCCGTCCCGGTGGCGCGCCAGCAGCACCATCGTCTCGTGCTTGGCGGCCTTGCGGAGGTTGGGGAAGAAGCCCAGCGCGCGGAACCCGGCGCGCAGGCAGATCCGCTGCGGCGCGGTCGAGGTGGTGCGCGCGGTGGCGTAGACGGAGTCGATCCGGCCGTCTGCCAGCATCTCGTCGCTCATCGAGCTGACCGCGTGCTGCGCGATGCCCCCGCCGCGGCACGCCGGGTCCACCACCAGGCCCTGCATCTTGCCCAGCCGGTCGACCGGGTCCACGTTGCCGACGATCGAGGCGATCAGCTCACCGCGCTCGTCGCGGGCAACCAGCCAGGTGGTCAGCTCCGAGGCGATCTCCCTGGCCATCACGGCGGGCTCGGTGCCGAGCGGGAGTGCGTAGGCGGCGCCGTAGACCCGTCGGTAGAGCCGCAGCAGCTCGTCGATGTCCTCGACGCGGGCACGGTCGAAAACGGCGGTCAACGCGTCTCCTTCGGGCAGCACTCGAATCCCGTTGAGCGCACTCGAACAGACGCCCGCGCGGGAAGGAAGAGAAGTGGATAAGGGGGTTCGGTCGGCGGACCGAAGACCCTTCCCATCCTAGGGCCCGAAACCTTAGAAAAATTCTTTATACGCTCTTGACCTGCAAGGATCGCAACTCGCGGCGAGTATCCTCACATCAGGTAACGGGCACTCGATATTCAGCTGGTAGGCCGTTCGGGTAAGTCGTCCCGGGGCTTGGAATTCCCGGCCTGGAATCTGAACAAACCGGGGTGCGCCGAGTCCAGACACTGTCATCCTTTTGACCCCGGCAACCCTGCTTTCGGCCGACACCTACCCTCGGGACCGGCTTACGCCGAACGCAGCAACCGCAAGCGCGCGCAAGAAATGTGGCCGTCTTGCAGGAACTTGCGTCACCATGGCGGCATGACGCGACGACTGGCCGAGGTGGCCCGCAAGGTCGGGGTGAGCGAGGCGACCGTGAGCCGCGTGCTCAACGGCAAACCCGGCGTCTCCTCCTCCACCCGCGCCGCCGTGCTGACCGCGCTCGACGTGCTCGGCTACGAGCGCCCCACCCAGCTGCGCGGCGAGCGGGCGCGGCTGGTCGGCCTCGTGCTGCCCGAGCTCCAGAACCCGATCTTCCCCGCCTTCGCCGAGATCATGGGCAACGCGCTCGCCCAGCAGGGGTTCACCCCCGTGCTCTGCACCCGCACCGCCGGCGGGGTTTCCGAGGCCGACTACGTCGAACTCCTGCTGGCCCAACAGGTTTCCGGCGTGCTCTTCGCCGGCGGCGCCTACGCCTCGGCCGACGCCTCGCACGAGCACTACCACCTGCTGACCGAGCGCAACCTGCCCACCGTGCTCGTCAACGCCGCCGTCGAGGACCTCGGCTTCCCCCGCGTCTCCTGCGACGACGCCGTCGCCGCCGAGCAGGCGCTCACCCACCTCACCTCGCTCGGCCACTCCCGCGTCGGCATGGTCCTCGGCCCGCCCGACCACGTCCCCTCCCGCCGCAAGCTCGCCGCGTTCACCGCCGCCGCCTCCCGCACCGGCCTCGACGTCCCCGCAGAATGGGTCGGCCACGCCATGTTCTCCCTCGAAGGCGGCCAGGCCGCGGCCGCGCGCCTGATCGAACGCGGCGTCACCGGCATCGTCTGCGCCAGCGACCCCCTCGCACTCGGCACCGTCCGCGCCGCCCGCCGCCGCGGCCTCGCCGTCCCGCACGATCTCTCCGTCATCGGCTACGACGACTCCGCGTTCATGAACTGCACCGACCCGCCGCTCACCACCATCCGCCAGCCCATCGAGGCCATGGGCCGCGCCGCCGTCGACCTGCTCACCGTCCAGATCAACGGCGCCGAGGTCGCCGCGGAAGAACTCCTCTACGAACCCGAACTCGTCGTCCGAGGCTCCACCGCCCCCGCCCCGCGCTAACCCGCGCCGGGGCTTTCGCCGTCGACGACCGTCGGCGCAGGACACACGACCCCAGCCCACGTCGTTGCGCCAGACGTAACCAATGCCGCATTGGTTACGCCCCAACCCCTGCTCGCGCTCCGCGTCGGGACGCACTGAACGACCCGTTCAGTGCGTTCAACGCGTCAAAGGAGCCGTTGGCGCACCTCGTCGATCCCTGAGCCGCCGCGTTCCGCTCGCCGCTGGTGCGCGCAGGCCAAGGTTTGGGTGTCTTCAAGCGTGGCTTCGCGTCACAGGCGCGCCTCGAAGCTCGCCGCGATCTCCACCGACATGCCCTCGTCGCGCAGGGCCTCGCGAATCTTTCGCGCGAGCAGGACCTGGTCGTCTTCCGTGATGGTTTTGGCTGTCGGGTACGACTCGACCACCCACGCGTAGTGCTGCCATTCATCATCTGAGCCGTCAACGAGGGACGGGTCCGCGTCCTCGTTCGCTCGCACGTCCATGAGGTTGCCGGACAGGAGAAGCGTGCGCTCCTTCTTCGTTTCCGCGCCGACCTCCACGAGAACGCGGACGATGTCGTTGCTGGACGCGCCGTCCACCATCGCCATGAATTGCAGATCACTCACGCTGAGCCCCCTTGTTGATCGGGTACTGCGGTGCGGTGTCCAGTTTGCTGCCCATCCTCAACACGCTGAACTGCACGGCGAACGGCACGCGCGAGTCTACAAGTTCCTCGCGCAGCTCACGGAATTCTGTGCCCAGGTCAAAAGTGGAAAGTTGCCCTGTCCGAATGCGTCGCAGCTTCTTCGCGCGCAGCTTCGTTCCCAGCGGTGCGTTGGCCAACGACTCCTCGGCCAGGTCGAAGAAAGTGGCGTTGTCAACGCGCAGTGCGATGTCGATGTCGGACTCGTTGAGCTTCGCCTTGTGGCTCACGCGGCTCCCTTGGAGCACGAGGTCGCCGTCCGGAAGTCCAGCTCGCGTGACCAACTGGCGTAGCGCCCTGCGGAAGTGGCGAAAGCTTCGCTCGGTGAATCCTTGCGGGGCGAATGTGGAAGGTGGCGACCACACGTGCGAGCTCGCTGGAGACGCGGCGGAGGAAGAGGAGGTGCCGCGCAGGTGGTGGATGAATGACTGGAGCGAGTTCGATGCTCGGTCAACGAGCCGACAGATCTGCGCAAGCTCTCCACTGACCTGCTCGAACAAGGCGGACGTTTCCCCGCGTGACGTGCCTTCGGTGGCCTGGTTGTAGGAATCCCTGGCTTCCTCGAGGGTGGTTTCGGCCCGCGCCAAGCTCTCGTGGGAACTCCTGAGCAGTTCCTGTACGTGGTGCACGGCCGCGATGACTTCTGTGATCGAGCCCGACATGGCTGCCCCCGGAACCTGGACTCCCCGTTGCCTGACGGTATGCCTTCAGGTGGGGGTCGGCTGCCTTCCGTTTGGCTCGTGCCAGAGCGGAAGCCCTGAACGGGGGCAACGGCAATGCTGCGCCACAGTTGTGTGGATATTGCGGCTGGATGTCGAGATCTTGCGCTGATGTGTGCGGGAACCTATGGTGGGCGAGCCACAGCTTGGACCGCGCCGCCACAGCACCGACGCTGAGGAGGGCTCCCCCATGGCCAGAGGTTGGCGCGTCACGCTCGGCCTGTTGTGCTGCCTGAGCGCGGTCGCCTGCGGTGCGACCGCACCGGCGAGCAGCGGCAAGGTCGTGATCACGGTGAACGGGCAGGCGCCGCAGACGCAGGCGTTCGAGCGGCGGATCTTCGACGAGGACGTGGCCGCGTTCGAGGCGGCCCATCCGGACATCGACATCCAGCCCCGCGAGGGGTTCATGGACCCGAAGGTGTTCTCGGCGAAGCTCGCGAGCGGGCAGCTGGAGGACGTCTTCTACGTGTACTTCACCGACCCGGCGCAGATCATCGCGCGCCGCCAGGCCAAGGACATCACCGACGAACTCCGCGAACTCCCGGAGATCCAGCCGGGCCTGCTGGACGTTTTCAAGGACGGCAAGGGTCGCGTGCACGGCCTGCCGACGGCGAACTACTCGATGGGCCTGCTGTACAACCGCGCGCTCTTCACCAGGGCGGGGCTCGACCCGGACCGCCCGCCGACGACGTGGGAGCAGGTCCGCGAAGCGGCGAAGAAGATCAGCGCGCTGGGCAACGGCACGGTCGGGTTCGCGGATCTCAGCAAGAACAACCAGGGCGGCTGGCACCTGACGAGCTGGTTGTACTCGGTCGGCGGGCAGGTGGCGCGCTGGGACGGCGACGGCTGGAAGGCCGACTTCGCCAACGCCAAGGGACGCGAAGTGCTGCGCCAACTCAGGGAGATGCGCTGGACCGACAACAGCATGGGCGACAAGCAGCTGCTGGAGATCGGTGACGTGCAGCGGATGATGGGCGCGGGCCAGCTCGGCATGTACCTCGCGGCGCCGGACAACATCCCCACGCTGGTCAACCAGTTCGGGGGCTCCTACACCGACTACGGCATGGCGCCGATGCCGGGCGGCGGGGGCACGCTGATCGGCGGCGAGGGCTACATGATCAACCCGAAGGCCAGCCCGGAGAAGGTGAAGGCCGGGCTGACGTGGTTGCGCTGGAAGTACCTCAACCCGGACCGCATCGAGAGCAACCTCAAGCGCTACGTGGACCTCAAGCAGCCGGTCGGACTGCCGGTCTCGCCCTTCTCCGACCTCTACGCCGGAGCGGTGCGCGAGAAGCAGGAGGCGCTGAAAGCCAAGTACGCCACAGTTCCCGTGCGCAACTACCAGTCCTTTGTGGACGCCAACGTGAAGGGCAACATCGAGCCGCCGAACGCGCAGCGGGTCTACGCGGCGCTGGACGGGCTGATGCAGGCCGTGCTGACCGATCGCGACGCGGACCTGGACCGGCTGCTCGCCGAGGCGGAGACGAAGGTCAACAGTGCGCTCGCCCAGGCTGGGTGAGGTAGCGCGGCGGAACCTGACGGCGTACGGGCTGCTCTCCGCCGCACTGCTGTGCTTCGCGCTGTTCTCGTGGTGGCCGATCATCCGCGGCGTGCTGCTGAGCTTTCAGCAGGTGGACTTCGTCAACGAGCCGACGTGGGTGGGCTTCGCGAACTTCGAGCGCCTGTTCGCGGACCCGCTGTTCGGCGTCGCGTGGCGGAACACGGTGCTGTTCACCGCGTTGGCGTTGTTGCTGGGGTTCGTCGTCCCGTTCATCACCGCCGTGGTGCTCAACGAGATGCGGCACGCGCGCGCCTACTTCCGGCTGCTGGTGTACCTGCCGGTGATGTTGCCGCCGGTGGTGACCTCGTTGCTGTGGAAGTGGTTCTACAACCCAGGTCCCGGCCTGTTCAACGACGGACTGCGCGCGATCGGAGCGCCGCCGCTGCACTGGCTGGACTCCGGCGACACGGCGATGATCTCGCTGGTGATCGTCTCCACGTGGGCGAACATGGGCAGCGCCACGCTGATCTACCTCGCGGCGTTGCAGACGATCCCGGGTGAGCTGTACGAGGCGGCCGAGCTCGACGGCGCGAGCCTGTGGAAGCGCCTGTGGCACGTCACGGTGCCGCAGACGAAGTTCGTGCTGGTCGTGCTGATGCTGATGCAGGTCATCGCGACCATGCAGGTGTTCACCGAGCCGTACGTCATGACGGGCGGCGGGCCTGAGGACTCCACGCTCACGGTGTTGCTCCTGCTGTACCGCTATGCCTTCGTCTACAACGACTTCGGCACGGCGAGCGCGATGAGCCTGCTGCTGTTCGTGGTGCTCGGCGTCTTCTCGGCCACCTACGTCCGCCTGACGAAGGGGAGAGCATGAGGACGCTCGTGTCTCCGGCGAGGTTGCGCAGCCCCAAGGGAAAAGCCGCCTACTGGACCGTGTTCTCCTTGGTGTTGCTGGTCTTCACAGCCGCGTTCCTGTTCCCGCTGTACTGGGCGGTGACGGGTGCGATGAAGTCAGCTCCCGAGCTGGCGCGCGTGCCGTCGCCGATCGTGCCGGAGGTCTGGCACCCGGAGAGCTATGCGCAGGCATGGCAGGAGATGGACCTCGCGCGCTACTTCCTCAACACGCTGGTCGTCGCGGGCGGCGCGTGGCTTTTCCAGCTGGCGGTGGATGTTCCGGCAGCCTATGCGCTGTCGAAGCTGCGGCCGGTGCTGGGCAACGCGATCATGGGCTTGATGCTGGCGACCTTGATGTTGCCCGCGTCCGCGCTGCTCGTGCCGACGTATCTGACCATTGTGGACGTTCCGATCGTGCACGCGAACCTGATCAACTCACCGGCCGCTATCTGGCTTCCCGCCGCGGCCAACGCCTTCAACATCTACCTGCTGAAGCGGTTCTTCGACCAGATCCCCGAAGAGCTGATCGAGGCCGCGACGCTCGACGGGGCCGGGCCCGTGCGCATCCTCACGCGCATCGTGCTGCCGATGTCGCGGCCGGTCCTCGCGGTGGTCTCGATCTTCGCGATCGTGGCCGCCTGGAAGGACTTCATCTGGCCGCTGCTGGTGTTCCCGGACCCCGGGGCGCAGACGCTCAGCGTCGCGCTGCAACGGGTGGAGCCGGACATGCCGCTGAACCTGCTGCTGGCCGGGCTCGTGCTGGCCAGCCTGCCCATGGTGGCGATCTTCCTGGTCTTCCAGCGACAGATCCTCGCCGGCCTGACCGCCGGAAGCATCAAGGGATAGGGGAGTGTGACAGTGACCGACGACTGGTGGCGCGGTGCCGCCATCTACCAGGTGTACCCGCGCAGCTTCGCCGACGGGAACGGGGACGGGATCGGTGACCTGGCCGGTGTCCGCGCGCGGCTTCCGTACCTGGCGGAACTGGGTATCGATGCGATCTGGTTCAGCCCGTGGTACCCGTCGCCGATGGCCGACGGTGGCTACGACGTCGCCGACTACCGCGACATCGACCCCGCGTTCGGCACGCTCGCCGACGCGGAGGCGCTGATCACCGAGGCGCACGCGCTCGGCATCCGGATCATCATCGACATCGTGCCCAACCACTGCTCCGACCAGCACCCCTGGTTCGCCGAGGCACTGCGTTCCCCCTCGGCGCGCAAGCGGTTCTGGTTCCGCGAAGGACGCGGCGAGCTGCCGCCGAACGACTGGCAGTCGCGCTTCGGCGGTCCCGCGTGGACTCGCGTTCCAGATGGGTCGTGGTACCTGCACCTGTACGCGTCGGAGCAGCCGGACCTGAACTGGACCGAGCCGGAGGTGCACGAGGAGTTCGAGGACGTCCTGCGCTTCTGGTTCGACCGGGGCGTCGACGGGTTCCGGATCGACGTCGCGGACGGCCTGGTCAAGGACCCGGAGCTGCCGGACGTCGGCGGTGCCGCCGAGCGGTTGCCGTACTCCGACATGGACGGCGTGCACGAGATCTACCGCGCCTGGCGCAAGATCGCCGACTCCTACCCGGACAAGCGGATCTTCGTCGGGGAGATGTGGCTGCCCGACCCGGAACGCTTCGCGCTCTACCTGCGCTCCGACGAGCTGCACTCCGGCTTCAACTTCGACTTCCTCGCCTGCCCGTGGGAGCCGGACCGCCTGCGCGCGGTGATCCAGTCCACTGTGGACGCTCACGCTCCGGTCGGCGCTCCGGCGACCTGGGTGCTGTCCAACCACGACGTGACCCGGCACGTGACGCGCTACGGCCGTTCCGGCGACACGGGTTTCGACTTCGCTGACCGCAGGCACGGCACGCCCGTCGACCGCGAACTCGGCACGCGCCGGGCTCGCGCGGCGGCATTGCTGACGATGGCGTTGCCCGGCGGAGTCTATGTGTACCAAGGGGAGGAACTCGGCCTGTGGGAGATCGAGGACCTTCCCGACGAGCTTCGCCAGGACCCGGTCTTCGCGCGCACCAAGGGTTCTGATCCTGGGCGGGACGGCTGCCGGATTCCGATTCCGTGGTCCGCGCCGTTCGGTGAGAGCTGGCTGCCGATGCCCGCGGAGTGGGCCGGCTACACCGCCGAGGTCCAGGAGTCCCGGCCGGACTCGATGCTCCACCTCTACCGGAAAGCCTTGGCGTTGCGCCCTGGCGACGGTGCGATGGAGTGGATCGACCTCGGCCCGGACGTGCTCGCGTTCCGCCGCGAAGACGGCTTCTGCTGCGTCGTCAACCTCGGGTGCACGCCGATCTCCTTGCCGGAGCACGAAAGCGTGCTGCTCGCGAGCGGTCCGGGCGCGGTCGAGGGCGAGGAGCTAGCCCCGGACGCCGCTGTCTGGCTCCGGGAGGCATCCGCGTAGCGCCTCGACGAGCGGGCCCGTGCACTCGTCGGCGAAGCCGCGCACGGGCATGTGATTGGTGATGAACGCGAACGACAGCTCGGCGGTCGGATCGGCGAAAGCCAGCGAGCCGCCGAGCCCGTCGTGGCCGAACGTCCCGCCCTCGACCTGGAATCCCAAGCCGTAAGCGTTGTCCTGCAACAGGATAAGATCATGCCCGGACGCGTGCGGTCGCGCGATCACGTCTAGCGTTGACGGCGACAGTCGCTCCAAGAACGCCGCGTACAACCCTGCGAGCCCCTTCGCCGAAGCCACTCCGCCGACCGACAGCACCTCGCCCGCGCGAAGCCTGCGCTCGTTGCCTACCCGCGCGCCGAAGTCCAGGCTGTACGCCCGCCGCGTCAACGTGTCGGGCGTGAGCAGCGCGTGCACGATCGGGCTCTTGGGGTCGAAGCCGATGGGCGTGAACAGCGGGACCAGTCGCGGCTCGACGGATTCCGGCAGGCCGAACCACACGTCCAGCTCCGGGAACTCCGCCGCGAGCCAGGAGCCGACCGTGCTGCCGGTGATCCTCCGGAACAGCTCGCCGACGAGCGTGCCGAAGGTCAGCGCGTGGTAGCCGTGCGCGCTTCCCGGCTCCCACAAGGGCTCCTGAGTCGCGAGCCGTTTCGCGAGCCGGTCGTGCTCGATCACGTCGTCCACGCTGAATCCACCGTCCACTGAGGACAGTCCGGCCTGGTGGGAGAGCAGCAGGCGCACCGTGACGCCCGCCTTGCCGCCCTCGGCGAACTCCGGCCAGTACGCCGCGACGGGAGCTTCCGGGTCGAGCCTGCCGTCGTCGATCAGCGCCGCGAGGGCGAGCGCGGCGACACCCTTGGAGGAGGACCAGATCAGCTGCACGCTGTCGGAGCGGTAGTCCGGGCCGCCGTGCAGGTGCGCGACGAGCTCGCCGCGGTGGTGGGCGGCCAGCGCTCCGCTCCACCCGGGCCGGGCTTCGAGCAGGTCGTCGAAGGCGTCGCGCAGCGGCTGGAAACCCGGGGCGATCATGCGGAACCGTCCAGCCCGAGCACGAGGGCGCAGCGTCGTGCGGCCTGCGGGTCGCCCTCGATCGTCAGCCTTCCCTCGGCCTGAGCGGTGCGCGCGGAGTAGTCGCCCGATCCCAGGCGCACGAAGGTCTTCGAGTCGGTGGTCATGGTCATCGTGGGCCGTTCAGCGGGCCCGCGCCCGACGGTCGCCGCGCCGCCGGAGACGCGCAGGTGGAAGACCTCGTCGTCAACGTGGAACTCGTAGCTCTCCTCCAGGCCCGGCACGCGCCTCGCGTCGGCCATCGCGCGCAGTCCGCCCAAGCCCCAGTGCGCGCGGCAGGCCGTGCCGGACTCCGGCTCGTCCAGTTCGGCGAGCCCCCACCGAGTCAGCGAGCCCACGGCGGCGCCGAGCCCCCTGCCGCGCTCGGTCAAGCGGTAGAGCTGGTCGTCCTTGGTCACGATCCCCAAGTGCGACAACGACTTCAGTCGCTCCGCCAGCAGGTTGGTGCCCATGCCCGGCAGGTCGGCGAGCAGTTCGCCGTAGCGGCGGGGGCCGATCAGCAGCTCCCGCACGACCAACAGCGTCCACCGCTCGCCGACCGCGTCCAAAGCGGCGGCGAGTCCGCAGTACTGCCGGTAGCTCCGCACGCGCAGAGCTTACTTAGGCGATCCCGACGAAGAGCGCGCCGCCGACGAGGCCGAGCAGCGTGCCCCCGATGACCTGGGGCAGGTCGTGGTCGTTCACCCGAACCCGCGACCAGCCGACGAGCAGCACGAGCAGCCACAACCAGTGCCACGCGAGCCCGTAGAGCACCGCCGTGACCAGCGCCGCGGCCGAGGCGACCGCAGCGTGGATGCTGATCTTCCACTTGAACCCGAAGGTCACTCCTACCGTCACGGCCAGTAAAACGAGTTCGGCCGCGCCGAGCGCCTGCATGCTCGACGGCGCGTCGAAGACCGCCATCAGCACGGTCACCGCGATCACCGAGCTGCCGCAGATGATCAGCGGTGTCCTGCGGCCCTCGCGGTTGCGCACGTGGTGGCCCTCCCAGCGCCCGCGCAGCGCTCCGCGCATGATCAGCACCCAGGGGATGAAGCTGGAGAACACCGCCAGCGCCGCTGCCCACCACAGCGCCTCGGTCTGTCGTTCCTGTGTGGCCGCGCCGACCGCGAACGGCATCGCGATCAGCACGGTGTAGGGGGAAAGCACCTCGGTGGCCGCTTTGGCAAGCCACCGTCCGGGGCCCTCGGTCCGGGAAACGCTCATACCGCTCACGCCGACCCCCGTCTCTACGATGATCTTTTTCCGTAGTACCAGGGGGAAACCGCGGGCGCGGTGTGACGCGATGATCTTTACCCAAGCGTGCTCAGCCGCTCGATCGCCGCGCGCAGCGTCTCCTCGCGCTTCGGGAAGGCGAAGCGGACCAGGTCACCGCCCTTGGCGGGCTCGGCGTAGAAGGAGGAGCCGGGCACCGTCGCCACGCCCACCTCGGTGATCAACTTTCGGGCGAACGCCACATCGTCCTTCGCCGGGTCGAACTTCCCCGTTCCGCACAGCACGTAGTACGCGCCGTCCGGCACGCGCAGCTCGAAGCCGATGTCGGCCAGCGCCGGGCACAGGAGGTCGCGCAGCCGCCGGTAGTGCTCGGCCAGGTCGGTGTAGTAGCCGCGCGGGAGCCGCATCGCGGTCACCCCGGCGGCCTGCAACGGTGTCGGCGCGCCCACGGTGAGGAAGTCGTGCACGGTGCGGATCGCCTTGGTCGCCCACGCGGGCGCGATCGTCCAGCCGACCCGCCAGCCGGTGACCGCGTAGGTCTTGGACAGGCTGTTGATCGTGACCGTGCGGTCTTCGAGCCCCGGCACGGTGGCGGGCGGGATGTGGCCGCCCTCGCCGAGGAAGTGGATGTGCTCGTAGATCTCGTCGGTGAAGCACAGCACGTCGTGGCGCTGGCACAGCTCGGCGATCAGCGCCAGCTCCTCGGCGGAGAAGACCTTGCCGGTCGGGTTGTGCGGGGTGTTGACCACGATCGCCCTGGTGCGGTCGCTGAACGCGGCGCGCAGCTGCGCCTCGTCGATCGTCCAATCAGGACGGTGCAGCGGCACGAACACCGGCTTCGCCCCCGCGAAGATCGCGTCCGGCCCGTAGTTCTCGTAGCGCGGCTCGAACATGACCACCTCGTCACCCGGTTCGAGCAGCGCGAGCATGGTGGCCACCATCGCCTCGGTGGCGCCGCAGGTCACGCACAGCTCGGTCTCCGCGTCGACCTGCCAGCCCGGGTAGGCCGCCGCCGTCTTGACCGCGATCGCCTCGCGCAGCGCCGCTTCACCGAAGGTCGTCGGGTACTGGTTGAGGTCGGCGTTCACCGCGTCGGCCACCGCGCGCTTGAGCTCCGGCGGGCACGGGAAGTCCGGCAGCCCCTGCGAGAGGTTCACCGCGCCGTGCGCGTCCGCCTCCCGCGTCATCTCCCTGATCACCGACTCGGTGAACGAGGCGACCTTGCTGCTGATGCGGGGGATCATCGGGGTTCTCCTGTCAGGCGGGACTGCCACTGCGCGAGCTTCTCGGCGTCGGTCGGCGGGCTGGCCAGGCTCACCGCCACGTAGGTCACCAGGCTGAGCGGCAGGCCCCACAGGATCGGTTCGTTGGCGAGCATGCCGTGCGTGAACATCAGCACCACCACCGTGATCCCGCCGACCGCGATCGACGCGAGCGCGCCCTGCCGGGTCCCGCGCCGCCACATGAGCCCGCCGAGGATCGGCACCAGCAGACCGCCGACGAGCAGGTTGTAGGCCACCGTCAGCGCGCCCACGACGTCCTGGAGCATCGAGGCGATCGCGATCCCCACGATGCCCAGCACCAGCGTGAAGATCCGTGCCGTGCGGACCTCGTCCTGGCTCTCCGATCGGCGCAGTCGCGGCCAGATGTCGTTGCTGGCAACGGTCGCGCACGCGATCAGCGCTCCGCTCGCCGTCGACATGACCGCCGCCAACGCCGCCGCGAGCACCAAGCCGCGCATGCCCGTCGGCAGGGCTTCGGTGACGATTGTCGCGAAGGCGTCGTCCGGCGAGGCAAGGTTCGGGAACAGCGCCTTCGTCGCCATGCCGACCACCGCGCCCGCGAAGGCGTAGACCAGGCAGTACAGCCCGGAGAACGTGCCGCCGACCCTGGCCACCCTGTCGTCGCGGGCGGTGAACACGCGCTGCCAGATGTCCTGGCCGATGAGCAGGCCGAAGAAGTACACCAGGACGTAGGTCAGGATCGTCTCCGCGCCGATGTGCCACAACGAGAAGTAGTCCTCGGGGAGGGCTGTGACGAGTCCGTCGAAGCCGCCCGCCTTCGCCACCGCGATCGGCAACAGCACGAACAGGATGCCGACCGTCTTCACCACGAACTGCACCATGTCCGTGAGCGTGATCGACCACATCCCGCCGAGCACCGAGTACAGCACCACGATGCCGCCGCCGAGGACCACTGAGGACACCCGGCCCATGCCGAAGAGCACCCCGAAGATCGTCGAGCACGCGATCGTCGAGGTCACCATCAGCATCAGCGCGTAGATCCACATGACGACCCCGGAGATCGTCGCCGCGCTCCCGCCGTAGCGGAGCTGGAGCATCTCCGAGACCGTGTACACCTTCAGCCGGGTGATCCGCCGCGCGAACAACAGGCTCAGCCCCAGCACGCCGAGGCCGATCGTCAGCACCAGCCACGCGCCCGAGATCCCGTACAGGTAGCCCAGCCGCACCCCGCCCACCGTGGACGCGCCGCCCAGCACCACCGCCGACATCGTCCCCGAGTACATCGGGCCGCCGAGCCTGCGCCCCGCCACCAGGAACTCGCTCTTCGTGCCCGCGCGCCTGGCCGCCCACCAGCCCACCGCGACCATCGCGAGCAGGTAGGCCACCATCACCAGGGAGTCGATCGGCATGCTGCCTCCAGTGCCGTCCGGCCGTTGCCGTCGAGATGGGCCGACCGTAGGCACCCCGCGCCCCACCGCGAAGTGGACACTTCGCACAACGGCGACCCTTGTTTAGGATGTTTCGTACCAGCGGGGTTGTACCCAATGTGGCATTTGTTTCGCGAGACGTAACCAATGGCGCCTTGGGTCGGCGGGTTTCGCGGGCGTGGGTGGCGCGGGAAGGGGCGGGATCGCGGTGACGGTGCCAGCGGTGCCGGGGTCGGCGGGGGAGATGCCGACGGTGGCGCTCAGCGATCTGGTGGGGCGCGCCGACCTGGGGCTGTCGGTGCTGGTGGGGCCGATCGAGGGGCGCAGAGTGCGCTGGGTGCACGTCAGCGAGCTGCGTGATCCGGGGCGCTACCTGATCGGCAACGAACTCCTCTTCACCGCAGGCGTGGATTTCCCTTCCAGCGCACAGGAAATCGACGTCTACGCGCGGAGGTTGGCCGAGGCGGGCGCTGCGGCGCTGGGCTTCGGGGTGACGCCGGTGCACGACACGGTGCCGCCGTTGCTGATCTCCGCGTGCGAGCGCCACGGGCTGCCGTTGCTGGTGGTGGCCATCGACGTGACGTTCTTGCGCATCGGCCAAGAGGTGTCGCTGATGCTCGCGGAGGCGGAGCGCGAGGGCATGCGGAAGCTGTCCACCGCGCAAGCGGCGCTGACCAAAGCGGCGGCGAGCGAAGGACCGACGGCGGTGGTGCGTCGCCTCGCGGGCCTGCTCAAGGGCTGGGCCGTGCTGTTCGACCCGTCCGGTCGCCGAGTCGCGAGCGGTGGGGACGCGCCGCCGGATGACGAACTCCGCCTGGCGGATCGGGTTCGCGCGCCGAAAGGTCCGTTGGCGGCGACGGCTCACCAGGGCTCGCGCCAGCTCGTCGCGCACGCGTTGCGCGGAGCCGGGTCCGGGCCGCGATCCGTTCTGGTGGCAGGGGATTCCTTCCAGGCGGCCGATCGCGCGGTGCTCAGCGTGGGTGTCGCGCTGCTCTCGCTGCTCGTCGCGTCCAGTCGATCGTCGCCGGAGCTCACCGCCGGCCTGCTCGGGTTGGCGGTCGACGGCGTGGATTCGGCTTCACTGCTGGAAAAAGTCCTGGACGCCCCGCCGGGCACGCAGTGGCGGGTCGTTCGCGCGCGCCGCCGGCACAAGTCCGCGGCGGAGTTCGACACGCCGCTGTCCGCCCCCGCTGCGGCAGGCGGGATTCTCGTTGTGCTGCCGGAAGATCGGCCGTTCGAGCCGAAGGGCTGGCTCGTGGGCGCGAGCGGCCCGGTTCCGTTGGCAGACCTGCGTTCCGCTGCCGTGCGCGCCGAGCGGCTGTTCGCCGAAGCGGTGGTCGAGGGCCGCTCGCGGATCGACGACTCCACCGTGGACTCGCTCGTGTCCTCTGTGGACGCGCGGTCGTTCGCGTGGCGGAGCCTGTCCCCCGTCGTGGAGGCGGGCCTGCACGGCACGCTGCACGCGTGGCTCGCGCACCACGGCGGGTGGGACGCCGCCGCCGACGCGCTCGGCGTGCACCGCAACACCGTCCGGCACCGCATCACCCGAATCGGGGAGCTGCTCGGGCGCGATCTCGCGGACCCCGACACGCGGGCTGAGCTGTGGTTGGCGCTGCGCTGGCTGCCCGACCAGCACCTTGGCATTCGCCCAGGCTAGGTGCTGCACGTTGCGGACCGTGAAATGATCATCACCGAACGCGTCGGAGTGGGGAGAGTGTCGAGATGTCCGGATCACCGCCTCCCACCGCCTGGGGCTTGCCGCCCCGGCAACCCGGCTTCGTGAACCGCGAGGCCGAGCGCGCCTGGTTCCGCGGGCACCTGGAGGCTCCGCGCGAGGGCGCGCCCCTGGTCGCGCTGGTGTCCGGGCCGCAGGGCTCCGGCAAGACGGCGCTGCTCGTGGAGTGCGGCAACGAGGCCGACTTCGACGCCGTGCTCTTCGCCGACCTCGACGACTACCGCCACGACGAGGTCGCCGACTACGGCGGCGTTCTCGGTGATCTCCTCGTCCAGCTCGGGATCGGGCGGGAGTGGGTGGCGCCGAGCCTGCCCGCCCGCAAGGACCAGTACCGGCAGAGCAGCGCGCACCGGCGCGTCCTGGTGTTGCTGGACAACGTCAAGCTGCACGACGACATCTCCCCGCTCGTCCCCAGTTCGGCGCGCAGCGCGGTGCTCGTCGCGAGTCACTGGCAGCTCGACCACGTGCTCAGCCGGGGCGCGGAGAACCTGTCGCTCACCGAGTTGAGCCCCGAGCACGCGATGCAGCTGCTGGCGTGGTTCTGCCCGCAGGACCGGCTCGACAGGGAACCCGACGCCGTCGCCGAGCTGATCGCGAAGTGCGGGCGCCTGCCGCTGCCGTTGCGCACCGTGGGCGCCAGGCTCCGCAAGCACCCCGCGCACGAGATCGCTCGCCTCGTGCGCGCCCTCGACGGAGGGAAGCTCTTCGTGGACCTCTTCGACGTGCCCTACTCCCAGCTCAGCGGCGAGGCGCGGCGCCTGTACGAGCTGCTCCCGCTGCACCCCGGCACCGCGTGGACCGAGGACTCCGCCGAGGCCCTTCTCGGCACCTCCGCCGCCGACGCGCTCGACGAGGTCGTCGAGGCGAGCCTGGTCATCGAGGACCGCACCGGCCGCTACCGGTTCCTGGGCCCCGTCCGCGAACACGCGTCCCGCGCCAGTGGCAACCTCAGCCAGGACGACCGTGAAGCCGCTATCCGCCGCCTCACCGACTTCTTCGCGAGCCGCGCCCAGTTCGCCGACCGCGCGGGCAAGGACCGCCTCCGGCTCACCGAGCCGTCCGGCGCCAATCCCTTCGCCAGGGACGCGGTCGCCGGGCTGGACTGGTTGGAGTCGGAGCGCACCACGCTGGTCGGTATCGCCGCGATCGCGTTGCGGCACAGCTGGTTCGAGCAGGTAGTTGCGATCGCCGAGTCGATGTTCGCGCTGCACATGAACCGGCCGCACCAGCTGGTGTGGGAGGAGTTGGACGCGCTCGGCCTCGAAGCGGCACGGCGTTGGGGCAACAGGGAGGCAGAGGCAAGGATGCTCAGTCAGCGTGCTCGGTTCGACCTGGACCACGGTGATCAGGACGCCGCTCTCGTGGGCATCGAGGAGGCCCGCGCGCTCGCCGAGGCTTCGACCAACCTGCGTCTCCAGGGCTCGGTGTGGGAGTTGACCGGCCGGGTGCTGTTCGAGCGCGGTGAGTACGAGGCGTCGCGTCGCGCCTACGAGCGCTTCTTGGAGATCGCCAAGGGCATCGGTGCCGCTCCGCAGGCCATCGCCACCCACTACCTCGGCCGCCTCGCCGCCCTCGACGGTCGCACCGAGGAGGCCTCCCTCCTGTTGCACGCCGCGCTCCCGCTGGCCCGCCAGGGCGAAGGTGATCCCCGGACCGAGGCCCGCGTCATGGAGTCACTGTCCGAAGTGGACGGTGACCCGCGCCCGTGGCTGCTCAAGGCGGTGGAGATCTACCGTGCGCGCGGCATGCTCAAGTACGAGGCCGGTGTCCTCGTCCGCCTGATCGCCCTCGCCGAGTCCCGCGCGGACACCGCGTCGGTCCGGGTCCACCTGGAGCGACTGCTCGAGGTGTACGAGGCGTCGAAGCACCCCGATGTCGCCTCTCTCCGTTCCCGCCTGGACGAGCCCTAGAACAGCGCCGGTTCGGCGATGGGCGTGGGGTGGACGTCTTCGGTCTTCCCGTTCGGCGTTGTCCAGGTGTGCGTCCCGTCG
>NZ_MUMH01000103.1 GCF_002155965.1 Allokutzneria sp. NRRL B-24872 | reverse complement strand
GGCTGGAAGTGGGGCGGCTTTACCTGGGGTGCGCGTGCCATGCGCTCGCCCGCGTGGGCCGGTGATCCTTCACCGTGCCCGTCCGGCCCACTTCGGCACGCGCTAGGGGCCCAGGTCGAGCCGACCCCTCCGCTGGAAGCCGCCGCGCGCCTGCTCGGGATGAAGAGAAGCCCCGGACTCGGAGAGTCCGGGGCTTCGGTGTGAGTGGTGGGGGCTGCGGGGGCTACATGCGGGACTGGAGGGCCTCGGCGGCGGCCAGGAGGTCGGCGGCCCAGCGGGCGCCGGGGCGGCGGCCTATGCGGTCCACGGGGCCGGAAACAGAGACGGCAGCGACGACGGCGCCGGTGGCGTCGCGGACCGGAGCGGAGACGCTGGAGACACCGGGCTCGCGCTCGGCGACGCTCTGCGCCCAGCCTCGGCGGCGGACGTCGAGAAGCGTGCGCTCGCCGAAGACGGCGTCGGTGAGAACGGCTCGCTGGGTGGCGGGATCGGCCCACGCGAGCAGAACCTTGGCGCCGGAACCGGCCGTCATGGGCAAGCGCGCGCCGACGGGAACGGTGTCGCGCAAGCCACTGGGCGGCTCCGCGCTCGCCACGCAGATCCGCGCGATCCCGTCCCTGCGGTAGAGCTGCACGCTCTCGCCGGTGATGTCACGCAGCCGCGGCAACACCGAACTCGCCGCGTCCACAAGGGGATCGGTCGCGCCGCCGGCCAACTCCGCGAGCGCGCCACCCGGCCGCCACCGACCGTCAGCCCCGCGCTGCAACAACCGGTGGACCTCAAGTCCCACGGCCAGACGGTGCGCCGTCGCACGGGGAAGACCCGTTCTGCTGCACAGCTCCGCGAGCCCACAAGGGTCCTTCGCCACCGCGTGCAGCACTGCCACTGCCTTGTCCAAGACGCCGATGCCGCTATGCTGTCCCACAAGCCGATACTAACTTCCCATATTGCGGGAAGTCCAGACGTGCTTCCCGCGCGGCCGCCGGGAGCGCACGCGAGAAACCCCACGGAGAGAAGCGATGGCACGCACGCTCGCGGAGAAGGTGTGGGAGGCGCACGTGGTGCGCCAGGGCACTGGTGACGAGCCCGACCTGCTCTACATCGACCTGCACCTGGTGCACGAGGTCACCAGCCCCCAGGCGTTCGAGGGCCTGCGGCTCGCCGGGCGCCCCGTCCGCCGACCCGACCTCACGATCGCCACCGAGGACCACAACGTCCCCACCGTCGACATCGACAAGCCCATCGCGGACCTCGTCTCGCGCACGCAGGTGGACACGTTGCGCCGCAACTGCGCCGAGTTCGGCGTCCGCCTGCACCCCATGGGGGACGCGGAACAGGGCATCGTGCACGTGGTCGGCCCGCAGCTCGGGCTCACCCAGCCCGGCATGACCGTGGTGTGCGGGGACAGCCACACCTCCACGCACGGCGCGTTCGGCGCGCTGGCCTTCGGCATCGGCACCTCCGAGGTCGAGCACGTGATGGCCACGCAGACGTTGCCCTTGCGCCCCTTCAAGACCATGGCCATCACCGTCGACGGCGAGCTGCGGCCGGGCGTCACCGCGAAGGACGTGATCCTCGCGGTCATCGCCCAGATCGGCACCGGCGGCGGACAGGGCTATGTCCTGGAGTACCGGGGAAGCGCGATCCGAGCGCTGTCCATGGAAGCCCGGATGACCGTCTGCAACATGTCAATCGAGGCGGGCGCGCGCGCCGGGATGATCGCGCCGGACGAGGTGACCTTCGCCTACCTGGAAGGCCGTCCGCACGCGCCGACGGGCGAGAACTGGGACACCGCCGTGGAGTACTGGCGCACGCTCGCCACCGACGAGGGCGCCGAGTTCGACCACGAGATCCACATCAACGCCGACGACCTGACGCCGTTCGTCACGTGGGGAACCAACCCGGGGCAGGGCCTTCCGCTGCACGCCTCGATCCCCGACCCCGAGCAGATCGCCGACGAGGGCGAGCGCCTCGCGGCCGAGAAGGCCCTGTCGTACATGGACCTGGCGCCGGGAACGCCGCTGCGGCAGATCTCGGTCGACACCGTCTTCCTGGGCTCGTGCACCAACGGCCGCATCGAGGACCTGCGCGCCGCCGCCGAGGTCCTCAAGGGGCGCAAGGTCGCAGTCGGTGTGCGGATGCTCGTCGTGCCGGGGTCGATGCGTGTGCGTGCACAGGCCGAGGCCGAAGGGCTGCACGAGGTCTTCCTCGACGCGGGCGCGGAGTGGCGCCAGGCGGGCTGCTCGATGTGCCTTGGCATGAACCCGGATCAGCTCACCCCCGGCGAGCGCAGCGCGTCGACCTCCAACCGGAACTTCGAGGGGCGGCAGGGCAAGGGCGGCCGGACGCACCTGGTGTCCCCGCTCGTCGCCGCCGCCACCGCCGTGCGCGGCACCCTCGCCTCCCCCGCGGACCTGGACTGAGAAGGGCGATTCACGACCATGGAACCGTTCTCCACCCACACCGGTGTCGGCGTCCCGCTGCGGCGGTCCAACGTGGACACTGACCAGATCATCCCCGCCGTCTACCTGAAGCGGGTCAGCCGCACGGGATTCGCCGACGGCCTGTTCGCCGCGTGGCGGGCCGACGAGCACTTCGTGCTCAACGCCGAGCACTTCCGCTCGGGCAGCGTCCTGGTGGCCGGACCGGACTTCGGCACCGGCTCCTCCAGGGAGCACGCCGTGTGGGCACTTGCTGACTACGGCTTCCGCGTCGTCATCTCCTCGCGCTTCGCGGACATCTTCCGCGGCAACGCCGGGAAGGCCGGACTGCTGGCCGCGCGCTGCGAGCAGTCCGACGTCGAGCAGCTGTGGAAGCTGCTGGAAACCGAGCCGGGGACGGAGATCACCGTCGACCTGACCGAGAAGACCGTCCGTGCGAAGGACTTCACGGCCCGCTTCGACATCGACGACTACACCCGCTGGAGGCTCCTGGAAGGCCTCGACGACATCGGACTGACCCTGCGACACGCCCAAGAGATCGACTTTTTTGAACGAGAGCGGCCGTCCTGGCTTCCCGTGACACAGACCGCATCCGGGGCCTGAGACCGGGCGGAACCACTACTGCCAAAGGGGATTGAGCAGCAACAATCGGTTTTTCCCTCCCAGGACAGACCCCCCAGGGGTTGTAGCTCGGAAGGGCGCAATTCTCGCGTGCCGTAAAGGTTTTTGGGCGTGGCGTGTGGAGAATGCGCTCTGTTGGGCCTATCTTGGGCCAAGTAGTCGGCCCGACTGGGCCGTGACTGTCCTGGGAGGGACTGAAAGTGAACAAGGCCCAGCTGATCGAGGCGCTCGCGGAGCGCCTTGGTGACAAGAAGACCGCCAACACCGCTGTGGACGGTCTCGTGGACGTCATCGTCCGCACCGTCAACAAGGGCGAGAAGGTCACGATCACCGGCTTCGGCGTCTTCGAGAAGCGCGCCCGCGCCGCTCGCACCGCGCGCAACCCGCGCACCGGTGAGACCGTCAAGGTGAAGAAGACCAACATCCCCGCCTTCCGCGCGGGCACCACGTTCAAGGACGTGGTGAGCGGCACGAAGAAGCTGCCGAAGGTCGCCGCCGTGAAGAAGGCGGCCCCGGCCGCCGCCGCCGCGAAGGCTGGCACCCGTGCCACCGCCGCGGCCGCGAAGACCACCACGCGCGCCAAGGCGACCGCGGCGAAGGCGCCGGCCACCAAGGCCGCCGCCAAGCCCGCCGCCGCCAAGAAGGCGACGACCAAGGCCGCCGCGAAGCCGGCTGCCAAGCCCGCCGCCAAGAAGGCGACCACGGCCAAGGCCGCCGCCAAGCCGGCCGCCGCCGCGAAGAAGGCGACGACCGCGAAGGCTGCCGCGAAGCCGGCCGCCAAGAAGGCGACCACGGCCAAGGCCGCCGCCAAGCCCGCCGCCAAGAAGCCGGCGCGCGCCAAGAAGTAAGGCAGTTCACCGCCGCGCGCGGTGCCTGCTGACGAACTGAAGCGGGGCCCGGTCCGAGTGGACCGGGCCCCGCTGTCATATCCGTCCAGAGTGGACGGACGTGAGCACTAGTCGGTTTCCCTCGGCAGCGGGCTGGCGAGGTAGTCGGCCGCCACCAGGACCGGGGCGCCACCGCTCTCGGTGGTGAAGGACAGCACCCACAGGCTGCCCTTGCGGGCGGCCAGCGCGGGCGTGGTGACTCCGGAGGCGCGGGCCAGGTGCTCCACCACGTGCGGGATCACCCCGCCCTGGCTGCAGACCAGCGGTGTGCCGCCCTCAGCGGCGATCTCCAGCAGTCGGCCGACGCCCTCGGAGGGGTGCGGCCAATAGCCCTCCTCGCTCAGCGAGGGCTCTTCCCTGATGGCCGCGCCGAGGTCTTCCGCGACTCCCTCGACGGTTTGCGAACACCGCACGCGAGGGGCCGAGAACACCCGGTCCGGACCGTAGAGCGGCAATAGCGCGCGAAGGGCCGCGGCTTGTTTCACGCCGTTCTTGCTGAGCGGCCTGAGGTCGTCATCGCCTTCCCACTTGTCGCGCTTTCCGGCTTTGGCGTGCCGCACCAGGAGCAGCGTCGTGGTGTTCGGCGGAAGGGCGGTGAACGCCTCCAACACGGTGCGATCGGTGTTCCTGGTGAGCAGCACGGCGGCCTGTTCCGGCGCGAGCCAGCGCAGCGCGTCGACCTCGTCGTTCGGCGCGAACTCGCCGCCGTTGACCCGAGCGGAGTAGTAGTCGACGACCTTCTGTCCACTTCGGCCGTCCACTGTGGTCAGTGGGTAGCGGACCCGGCCGAGGCTCCTGCCGAGCACGGGGGAGAACCCGGTCTCCTCAAGGACTTCCCTGGCAGCGGTCGCCGGAGTGCTCTCCCCGGGGTCCTGCTTGCCCTTGGGCAGCGTCCAGTCGTCGTAGCGGGGGCGGTGCACCACCGCCACCTCGGGCTTGCTGCCGGAGGAGTCCCAGCGCCACAGCACGGCACCCGCCGCGTGGACCTCGTTCACGCCTTCGCCCCGTACCGCCGCAGCATCTCCGTCTGGAGGTCCAGCACCTGCTCGCCCTCCGCGGGTGACGGCGTCCAACCGCCGCCGGGGCCGAGCACCCAGCAGCGCGTGCCCTCGTCCATCGCGACGTCGAACATGGCCGAGAGGTCCTTGGTGAGCTTGGGGTCGGTGACCCGCACCAGCACCTCCACCCGGCGGTCCAGGTTGCGGTGCATCATGTCCGCGCTGCCGATCCAGTACTCGTCGCAGCCCGCGAAGTGGATGACCCTGGAGTGCTCCAGGAAACGGCCGAGGATCGAGCGCACGCGGATCGTTTCGGACAGCCCCGGAACTCCCGGTTTCAAGGAGCAGATGCCGCGCACGACGATTTCCACGGGCACACCGGCCTGCGAGGCGCGGTAGAGCGCGTCGATCACCTGTTCGTCCACGACCGCGTTGGCCTTGAGGCGAATCCCGGCGGTGCGTCCCGCCGCGGCGTGGGCGATCTCGCGCTCGATGCGCTCGACGATGCCGCGCCGGACTCCCTGCGGGGCCACGAGAAGGCTGCGGTAGGTGCTCTGCCGCGCGTAGCCGGTCAACACGTTGAAGAGGTCCGTGAGGTCCGCGCCCACCGAGGGTTCCGCCGTCAGCAGGCCCAGGTCCTCGTACAGCCGAGCGGTTTTCGGGTTGTAGTTGCCGGTGCCGATGTGGCAGTAGCGGCGGATCGTGGAGCCCTCCTGGCGCACGACGAGCGCGGTCTTGCAGTGCGTCTTCAGCCCGACGAGGCCGTAGACCACGTGCACGCCCGCGCGCTCCAACGCCCGCGCCCACTTGATGTTCGCCTGCTCGTCGAAGCGCGCCTTCAGCTCGACCAGCGCCACGACCTGCTTTCCCGCCTCGGCCGCGTCGATCAGCGCGTCGACGATCGGCGAGTCACCCGAGGTCCGGTACAGCGTCTGCTTGATCGCGAGCACGTGCGGGTCAGCCGCGGCCTGCTCGATGAAGCGCTGCACGCTCGTGGAGAACGCGTGGTACGGGTGGTGCACCAGGACATCGCCCTCGCGCAGCGTCTGGAACACGCTCTTCGGCGTCTCGCCCTCGCCGAATGCCGGGTGCGTCGCGGGCACGAACGGCGCGTTCTTCAGCGGCGGCCGGTGCAACGCGTAGAGCTGCCACAGGCAGTTCAGGTCGAGCAGACCCGGGACCTCGACCACGTCGTGCGGGTCGACGTCGAGCTCGCGGAGCAGCAGCTCCATCATGTGCTCGCTCATCGACTCCTCGACCTCGAGGCGCACCGGGGGGCCGAAGCGGCGGCGGGAGAGCTCGCGCTCCAACGCCTGCAACAGGTCCTCGTCCTGGTCCTCCTCGACCTCGAGGTCGGCGTTGCGGGTGACCCGGAACACGTGGTGCTCGCTGATCTCCATGCCCGCGAACAACTTGTCCAGGTGCGCGGAGATCAGGTCCTCCAGCGGCAGGAACGTCGCGGTGTCGGCGTCCTTGTCCAGCTCGACGCGGACCAGCCGGTGCACGTTGTCCGGGACCTTGATGCGGGCGAAGCGCTCCGTGCGGTCTTCGGGGTCCTTCACGGTCACCGCGAGGTTCAGCGAGAGCCCGGAGATGTAGGGGAACGGGTGCGCCGGGTCGACCGCGAGCGGGGTCAGCACCGGGAAGATGTGCTCGGTGAAGTAGGTGCCCAGCCGCAGCTGGTCGGCGTCGTCGAGGTCGTCCCACTCGACGATGCGGATGTCGTGCTTCTCCAGCTCCGGCCGCAGCTCGTTGAGGAAGACGCTCGCGTTCTGCTCGACCAGGTCCTGGGTGCGGGTGGAGATCCGGGCCAGCTGCTCGCGCGGGGACTGGCCGTCGGCGCTGCGCACCGAGAGGCCGGTCTCGTCACGGCGCTTCAGCCCGGCGACCCTGACCATGTAGAACTCGTCGAGGTTCGAGGCGAAGATGGCCAGGAACTTCGCCCGCTCCAACAGGGGTTCGGAGGGGTCCTCGGCGAGCGCGAGCACCCTGGCGTTGAAGTCCAGCCACGCCAGCTCCCGGTTGAAGTACCGGTCATCGGGGAGATCCGTCGGCACGGCCAGCCTCGTCGCCGCCGGAGGGGGCGGTACGGAGCGCTGGTGCGCCGGGTCGCCCACGGTGGGACGGCCTGCTGGTCTGCTCTCGCTGCTGTCCGGGCTCACGTTGCGCCATTGTTCCGCACCGAGAGCACATCAGCGCTGTTCGAGGTACTCGGAGTGGTGAACCTGTCACAGCGCTGAGATGAACTCATCGTCGCGTCGGCGGCAGCATCGCGATGATCGTGCTCTCCTCGCGCCGCAGCGCCACGCGCTGACCGGGGCGGGGTGCGCGCCACCCGCCCGCTCGGACGGCCTCGGCGGAGGCGGTGTGCAGCAGACCGTCGTCGTCGACCACGGCGACCGAGCCGTCCGCGAGCACGGAGTGCACCGTCGCCTGCTGCGGGGTCTCCTGATCAGAAATGCGCACGAATCGCACGATAGCGCTGGCGGAGTGCCTGAGGAAGATCGCTCTTGGTGTCGCGTGATCCTGGTACTGCTACGGGCGCGGCGCGCAGAGGCGGCCGGACGTGTGACGGCCCAGACCGAGCGCGGTGGCGATCGTGAGGTCCTCCTCGGTGTCCACGTCGCAGCGCAGCGAGGGCCAGTCGCCCAGCAGCGCGCGCGCTCCGCTCGTCGTGTGCGCTGCTGACGACCCCGGGCCGAAGTGCGGGTCGAGTTCTTCGGTGGCGCGGGCGAGAAGCAGCGTCGTACCGGTGCCCTGGCGGTCCGGGCAGTGCGCTCGACCGCCGTCCGAGGCCGCGATCGCCGCGCCCAGTTCGGCCGCTCGGAGCGCGGGCAGATCGGCTTGGAGGGCGCCGATCCGAGCTGTCGCGTCCGCCTCGCGCAGCAGCCGCGCGCCGTGCCGCAGCGCGGCGTTGAGGCCGCCGTCGGGAACGTCCGGAACGGACTCGACGCCGATTTCACGCACGGCTGAAGCGACCTCGGCATCCGATGTGACTGCTACCACTCGGCGCACACCGGGGGCGCTCGCGGCGGCGGTCAGCGTGTCCAGTGCCAGCGCGAGCGCCAACGCCGCGTGCGCGCCCGGATCGCGCCTGCCGCGGTCGGCCGCGCCGAGCAGACGCGACTTCGCCCGGTGCAGCGACTTGACCGGGACCACCAGATCGACCTCAAAGGACACGCCCCATCCTTACCTGAAGTACCGGTTCGGTGTCCGGCTGGACCAGACGGCACAGCTCCGGGAAGACTCACCTCACCCCGCGCTCGGCGGGGCCGTGGACGGGAGGCAACGCGTGGCCAGGGAAAAGGGCGGCTTCTGGGTGGGAGTCGCCGCGGCGATGTTCTATCCCGCCACCAGGGTGCTGGCCAGGCGGAAGTTCCTCGACCAGGACAAGCTGCCGAAGGAGGGCGCGGTCCTGCTGGTCGGCAACCACATCTCGCTGCTCGACCCGCCCTACACCGCGGTGTACGTGCACCAGGCCAAGCGGGTGCCGAGGTTCCTGGCCAAGGACAGCCTGTGGAAGATCCCGTTGCTCGGGCCGATCCTGCGCGGCGCGGGGCAGATCCCGGTCAGCCGGGGCACCGCCGACGCGCGCAACAGCCTTGAGGCCGCGAACAAGGCGCTGCGCGAGGGCAAGGTCGTCACGATCTTCCCGGAGGGCACCCTCAGCAGGGACCCCGACCACTGGCCGATGGTGTCCAGGACCGGCGTCGCCCGGCTCGCCGTCGAGCACTGCGTCAACGGCTCGGTTCCCGTGCTGCCGCTGGTGCACTGGGGCACGCAGCAGGTGATGGACCGCACGCGCAAGCTGCCGAAGCTGTTCCCGCGCAGGACCGTCGTCGTGCGCGTCGGTGACCCGCTCGACCTGTCGAAGTTCCAGGGGCGCGCGCTCGACAACGAGTTGCTGCGCGAGGTCACCGACCACCTGATGGGCGAGGTGCGCGACCTGCTCGCCGAGGTCCGCGGTGAGCCCGCGCCGACGGAGTTCTACTCCCCGCGCAAGGCCCGCAAGGACAAGCAGGAGGAGGGCAAGTGAACGACGCGCAGCGCATCGCCGTCCTCGGCGCGGGATCGTGGGGGACCACCTTCGCCAAGGTGCTCGCCGACGCGGGCCGGGACGTGGCGCTGTGGGCGCGCAGGCCCGAGCTGGCCGAGGCGATCAACGTGGGCAGGCAGAACCCCGACCGCCTTCCGGGGATCGCACTGCCCGAGCGGCTCAGGTCCACTGTGGACGCCGCTGAGGCCTTGGACGGCGCCGAGGTGGTCGTGCTGGGCGTGCCGAGCCAGCACCTGCGCGAGAACCTGGCGGGCTGGCGGCACCTGCTGCCGGAAGGGGCGACCCTGGTCAGCCTCTCCAAGGGCGTCGAGCTGGGCACGCTCAAGCGGATCAGCGAGGTCGTCCGCGAGGTCGCCGAGGTGCCGGAGGACCAGGTCGCCGTGGTCTCCGGGCCGAACCTGGCGATGGAGATCGCGGTGTGCCAGCCGACCGCCACGGTCATCGCCTGCCCCGACCACGACCGCGCCGTGCAGCTGCAGCGCGCCTGCGCGACGAACTACTTCCGCCCGTACACGATCACCGACGTGGTCGGCTGCGAGCTGGGCGGCGCGTGCAAGAACGTGATCGCGCTGGCGTGCGGCATCGCCGTGGGCCTCGGCTTCGGCACCAACACCGCGGCCTCGCTGATCACCAGGGGGCTCGCGGAGACCAGCAGGCTCGGCGCCGCGCTCGGGGCCGACCCGCTGACCTTCGCCGGGCTGGCCGGGCTCGGCGACCTGGTCGCGACGTGCTCCTCCCCGCTGTCGCGCAACCGCAGCTTCGGTGAGCGCCTCGGTCGCGGCGAAACCCTGGCGCAGGCGCAGGAGGCCGCGCACGGGCAGGTCGCCGAGGGCGTGAAGTCCTGCTCGTCCATCCGCGAACTGGCAACCCGCAACGGCGTCGAAATGCCGATCACCGAGGCCGTGCAGCGGCTGTGCGACGGCGAGACCGAGCCGCGCGAGATGGTCGCGGAGCTGCTGGGCCGCAAGCAGAAGCCGGAGCGCTCATGACGCAGGGCTGGGGCGACGGGACCAGGTGCGTCCACTCAGGACAGTCCGAACCCGTTGTGGGGGAGCCGTTCCTGGCCGGGCCGGTCTTCGCGACCGCCTACCACCTCGACGGCGCCCCCGGCCGTGCCCAGCCCGACTACTACGCGCGCTCCGGCAATCCGACCTGGCGCGCGCTGGAGGCTGCGATCGGCGAGCTCGACGGCGGGGAGTGCGTGCTCTTCCCGTCCGGGATGGCGGCGATCAGCACGCTGTTGCGAGCTTTCGTCAGCTCCGGGGACACCGTCGTGGTGCCGTCGGACGGGTACTTCGCCACGCGGACCTTCATCGCCGAGGAGATGGACGTCTCCGTTCGCCACGTGCCGACGCCGGGACCGTGGCCCGACTTCACCGGCGTTCGCCTGGTGCTGCTGGAGACGCCGTCCAACCCGTGGCTCGACGTCTGCGACATCAAGTCCCTTGTGGACAGTGCGCACGCCGCAGGAGCCCTTGTGGCGGTGGACAACACGACCGCGACTCCGCTCGGTCAGCAGCCGCTCGCGCTCGGTGCCGACTTCGTGGTCGCCAGCGACAGCAAGGCGTTGACGGGGCACAGCGACGTCCTGCTCGGTCACGTGTCCACAGTGGACCCCGTGTTGGCCGAACGGCTCCGCAAGGCGCGCATGCTCGGTGGCGCCGTGCCCGCGCCGTTCGAGACCTGGCTCGCGCACCGCAGCCTCGGCACGCTCGACCTCCGGTTGGCGCGGCAGAGCGCGACCGCCGCCGTGCTGGCCGCCACGTTGTGCGCGCACCCTGCGGTTCGCACGGTGCGCTGGCCCGGCCTGCCGGAGGACCCGGCGCATGAGATCGCGCGCTCGCAGATGCGGCGGTTCCCGGGCGTGGTGACGATCGAGCTCGCCGATGCCGTGGTGGCTGACCGCTTCCTCGCGGCCGCGCGACTGGTGACGGCGGCCACCTCGTTCGGGGGACTGCACACCACCGGCGACCGGCGCGCGCAGTGGGGAGACCCCGTGCCGGAGGGCCTGGTCAGGCTGTCCGTCGGCGTCGAGGACACCGATGATCTCCTCGCCGATGTGATTCAAGCCCTCAACGCTGTAACGACTTGACGCCAGCGCCGAGGCTCCTGTTCGATTCAGGCATGTCTTCGCGCGCCATGACGCACCGGATGGGCCACATCGCCCTCGTCCGGGTTGCCAGCGCGCTCTGTCTTTCGTGGTGAACCGCCCCGT
The DNA here is from genome assembly GCF_002155965.1 of Allokutzneria sp. NRRL B-24872. Taxonomy (GTDB): domain Bacteria; phylum Actinomycetota; class Actinomycetes; order Mycobacteriales; family Pseudonocardiaceae; genus Allokutzneria. The sequence continues at coordinate 83,879 of NZ_MUMH01000103.1, read as the reverse complement.
CTGACCTCGCGAGGCCGCACCAATCCCGTCTGCCTGATCGGCGACGCCGTGCGCGCGCCCGCACCATCACCACATCCCTGAGGACTCACACCGATGTTCGCTGTTCCGCCCAACACCCTGCCCGGCGACCGCCCCGTGCTCCTGCACCCCGCGAGGATCGCGCTCCAGGTCGCCGCCGACCGCTCCCGCTGGGCGCACCGCCTGCGCTACGACCCCGTCGACCGCTGGGTGGGGCTGTTGGAGAAGACCGATGAGCACGAGATCTGGCTGATGAGCTGGCTCCCCGGTCAGCACACCGAGCTGCACGACCACAACGGCGGCCACGGCGCGTTCACCGTGATCCAGGGCTCCCTGGTGGAGCGCGTGGCCCGCGTCGGCGCCGACGGCAGGCCCGTCGAACTGGTGCACGCGCTGACCGCTGGGCAGACCCGCGCGTTCGGCCCGTCCTACGTGCACGAGGTGCGCAACTCCAGCCCGGACCCCGCCGTCAGCATCCACGTCTTCGGCCCGCGCAGGCAGGGCATGACGGAGTACCGCCAAGACCTCCTCACCGGCCCCGTCGCGAAGTCCTAGTTCTTCTCGCTGCGGCCCCTGACGTGTGCGGGGGCCGCAGTGGCGTTTGGCGGGAGCAGCGGGCACGGCTCCGGCTCGCCCCACACCTGGCGCACGGGCAGAACTCCGGCCCAGCAGGAGTCCTCGGTCACGTCGGCCTCATCGTCGCCGGGCGGCCCGCGCCGGATCTTCACCGCGGCCTCGGTCAGCTCCAACGCGAGCACGGAGGTCCCGGCCAGCTCCTTCTGCGTCGGCCTGCGCGTGTAGTCCCACGAACCCGGCGCCACGTGCTCGGTGATCACTTCGAGCGCGTGCAGCTTCTCGTCCTGCTCCTCGACGAGCCGCGCGCGACCGTGCACCACGGCTGAGCGGTAGTTGGCGGAGTGGTGGAACACCGACCTGGCGTAGACGATCCCGTCCAGCAACGTGATCGCGACAGAGACCTCAGCACCCGCGATGGCCGTCCGGAGCGTGCTCGCGCCCGTCGAGCCGTGCACGTACAGCGTGTTGTCCTCCCAGCCGTAGCAGGTCGGCAGCACCACGGGCGCCCCGTCGACCACCACGCCGAGATGGCAGATAACGCCGGCGTCGAGCACTTCGTCGAGGTCGGTGCGCTCCGACACGGCGCGGTCCTTGCCGCGTCGGATGGTGCTGCGTGCGGTCGGGGAGAGCGGCGGTCTGGTCACCTCCCTAACCTGTCCTATGAAGTGGCCCTGCCGAAGAGCCACCACCGCACGACTTCGAGAGGCCACTGCCGTGTTGCCGGTCGAGCTGCCGATCACGTTGGACCGCGCCGACGCCCGCCCGCTAGCGGCCCAGCTCGCCGATGCGCTGCGAGCCGCTGCGACGACCGGGCACCTGCGCAGCGGAGACCGGTTGCCGTCGACGCGTGCGCTCGCCACGCACCTCAAGGTCAGCCGTACCGTGACGGCCGCCGCGTACGACCAGTTGCACGCAGAGGGCTGGTTGGACGGTAGACACGGTTCGGGCACGTTCGTCACCGCGACGCCTCCTGCGCCAGGACCGGGCACTGCGGCAGCGAAGCCGAGCACTGAGCCCGGAGGCGGTATCGACCTCGCGCCCGGTGCTGGGCTCGCGGAGGGCATTGAGACCGCCGCGTGGCGTAGGGCTTGGCGTGCGGCTGCGGAGTCCGATCCGCTGCTGCGCCCACAACGCGCCGGATTGCCCAGTTACCGCGCAACGGTCGCGGAGCACTTGTTGCGCCACCGTGGTCTCGTGGTGCCCACTGCGCCCGAAGACGCCGTGCTAGCCACAGCGGGGACAACGGCCGCCGTGGGGGAGTTGGCCATGGCAGTGCTTCCCAGGGGCGCTGCGGTAGCTGTCGAAGAACCCGGGTATCAGCGCGCTGTGGGCGCGTTTCGCGCTGCGGGGCTCCGTGTGGTTTCTGCGCCGGTGGACCACAACGGGCTCATCGTGTCCGCGATCCCGAATGACGTCGTTGCGGTGTACTGCTCGCCCGCGCACCAGTACCCGCTCGGAGGCCGTCTGCCCGCCACGCGGCGCACGGAGCTGATCGAGCGAGCGCGCGCCAACGGCTGGCTCATCATCGAGGACGACTACGACGGAGAGATGCGCTACGACGTCGCGCCTCTGCCACTGCTGGCGTCACTGGCTCCCGACGTCGTCGTGCACCTCGGCACCACGAGCAAGATCCTCACTGCCGGGCTCGGCATCGGGTGGATGGTCGCGCCTCCGGAGATCGCCGCCGGGGTGATCAGGCATCGAGACCTCACCGGCACCTCGCCCTCGGCCGCGGGGCAGCGGGTTCTGGTCGAGCTGGCCAGGCACGGCGACCTCGGCAGGCATCTGCGCCGACTCCGCCGGGAACTGGGTGAACGGCGCGCGTCGCTGGTCAGCGCGTTCTCCGAGGCGGGAGTGCCGACCTCGGGCGACGAGGCGGGCGGGCACCTGATCGTCCCGCTGGACTCCGTGGAGGTCGAGCGCGACGTGCTGGTGGCGGGGCGGCGGCACGGCTTGGTGCTCGACGGACTCGAACGCCACCACGTCGGCGAGCCCACCTGGTTCGGCCTCGCGGTCGGCTACACGGCCTGCACGCGGCGCCAGCTCGACGGCGCGCTCCCCGTGCTGGTCGACCTGCTCAGTCGAGCGCGTGCTGCTCCTCGTACAGCGGCACCAGCTCGGCGGCGATCGCCAGCAGCTTCGCCACCAGGTCCTCGGTGAACACGCCGGGACGGCAGTCCTCGACGTCGAGGGTGCCGAGCACGCGGTCCCCGTCGACCACCGGGACGATCACCTCGGAGCCGATCTTGTCGGTGGCCGCCACGTAACGCGGGTCCCCGGCGACGTCGTTGCACACCAGCGGTTTCGCCTGCCGCACGGCTTCGAGCGTCAGGTTCTCCGCCAAGGGGAAGCGCGGGTGCGCGGGGCCGGGGAGGCCGCTCCACGCGAGCAGCTCCACCGCGCTCGGCGACGCCTGGTAGATCCCGACCCAGTGGAAGCCCGTGACCGAGCGCACGAGATCCGCGACGAGGCTCGCGCGCAGGCGCGGGCAGCCCGGTTCCCGGACCGCCTCCCGCACCTCGTTGACGAGCTCGCACTGCTGCACACCATGACGGTCTCACCAGGGTCAAGTCGGCGCGGTGGGCGGTGGGCGTCCCCCGGTAGGGTCACGGTCATGGCAGAACGCAGGACGAGGGTCGCGGTTGTTTTCGGTGGTCGCAGCACGGAACACGGGGTTTCGTGCGTGTCCGCGCGCAGCGTGCTGACCCACCTGGACAGCACCCGGTTCGAGGCCGTTCCGGTCGGAATCGCCCCCAACGGGGCCTGGGTGCTGGGCACAGATGATCCGAAAGCGTTGGAGATCCGTGACCGCAGCCTTCCGCAGGTGCCGGAGAACGGCACCGCTGTGGTACTGCCGGGCGATCCGACCAGGCGCGAGGTCGTTCTGCTGGAGGCCGAGCGCGCCGGTGAGGTGCTCTCCGGGGTCGACGTCGTCTTCCCCGTCCTGCACGGCGCCTTCGGTGAGGACGGCACCATCCAGGGGCTGCTGGAGATGGCGGGCGTGCCCTACGTCGGGGCGGGCGTGCTCGCCAGCGCCGCCGCCATGGACAAGGAGTTCACCAAGAAGCTGCTCGCCGCCGAGGGCATGCACAGCGTGCCCTTCGAGGTGCTGCGGCGCGACCAGGCGACGCTGACCGAGCAGCAGCGCGACCGGCTCGGCCTGCCGGTGTTCGTCAAGCCCGCGCGCGCCGGTTCCTCCATCGGCATCTCCAAGGTCTCCGACTGGGCGGAGCTGGACGCCGCGATCGCGCTCGCCCGCGAGACCGACCCGAAGGTCCTCGTGGAGAAGGGCCTCGTGGTGCGCGAGATCGAGGTCGGCGTGCTGGAGCACCCGGACGGCCGGGTCGAGGCGAGCCTGCCCTCGGAGATCCGGATGCTGGAGAGCGCGGCCGTCGACTGGTACGACTTCGACTCCAAGTACCTCGACGCCGACCAGGCGTGCGAGGTCGACATCCCCGCGAAGCTGGACGACGAGCTGATCGAGCGCATCCGCGCGATGTCCGTCGCGGCCTTCCACGCGCTGGACTGCCAGGGCCTGGCGCGGGTGGACTTCTTCGTCACCACCGACGGCACGCCGATCATCAACGAGATCAACACGATGCCCGGCTTCACGCCGATCTCCATGTACCCAAAGGTGTGGGACGTCACGGGTGTGGACTACCCGAGCCTGCTGACCACGCTGATCGAGACGGCCATCGCCAGGGGCACCGGCCTGCGCTGAGGCGCGGACCCGGGGCACGAGAAGGAAACGGCGGTGTCAGCGAGTGGGCGTCGGCGGGATCGAGTGCGGCGGGCCCTGCCCCGGCGGGGTGCCGATCAGATCGGGTGAGCGCGGCGGCAGCGCCCTGCCGATCGTCGCGGAAACCTCTTGCAGCGGACCGGTTCCCGCGTCCTTGGGCACCGTGAGGACCACGTACACCGGGCGGTCCACCGCGACCCAGGTGCTCACGCCGGGCTCGGCGATCTCCAGCCAGGTGGCGCCGCCGACCACCAGCAGCGGGCTGGCCTGGTTCAGCTCCGACGGCCTGCCGAGGCCGCAGCGCAGCACCACCGGGTCGACCTGCGGGCTGCCCCAGGCGACGGTGGCCACGGGCGCGGGCTCGGCGAGCTGCCTGCGCGGCAGTTTCGCGGAGTTCGAGGTCAGTTCGGCGGGCAGGCCGTCGAGCACCGCGCGGCACTCCGGCGTGCTCGCCCCGGGCGCGGGCACCGGGGGCAGGGCCAGCGGGCCGGTGCGGCGCGCGGTGGTGATCTCTTCTTGCTGCTGGCCGGGATCGTCGGCGGGGCCGGAGAGAAGGCCGATGGCGCCGACCGCGGCGGCCAGCAGCAGCGGGAGCCCGACCGCCAGGATCACCAGCGGCCGGGGGAAGGCGTTGTCCGTGGACTCGTCGGGCACCCGGCTACTACAACACGAGAGGTGGCCGGGGCGGGTTCCGGGGGCGACGCCCGGAGACCGCTCCCGGCACGGGGTCCTAGAGGTGGACCACGGGGCAGGTCAGCGTGCGGGTGATGCCGTCGACGCCCTGGATGCTGGCCACCACGAGCTGGCCGAGCTGGTCCACCGTCTCCGCCTCCGAGCGCACGATCACGTCGTACGGACCGGTCACGTCCTCGGAGCTGATCACGCCGGGAATGGTGGCGATCTCGGCGGCGACCGCTGCTGCCTTGCCGACCTCGGTCTGGATCAGGATGTATGCCTGGACCACGGCGTGCCCCTTCGTCTTGATCTGTCTGCACGGGGTAGGAACGTGCACGAAAAGCTACCCCAGCCGGGGGTCGGGTCGCTCAGGGTCGGAGGTGGGTGTGCGTCCGGAACCGCCGCGTGACGCCGAGACCGTCGCGGGGCTCGGCGAGTTCGGGCTCATCCGCCGGGTGACGCAGAACCGCGCGCAGCCGCCGCCGACGCTGCTCGGGCCGGGCGATGACGCCGCGGTCGTGGCCGCGCCGGACGGCCGCGTGGTGGCCTCGACCGACGTCCTCGTCGAGGGCGTGCACTTCCGCCTGGACTGGTCGAACCCGGAGCATGTGGGGCGCAAGGCGGTCGCGGTCAACCTCGCCGACATCGTGGCGATGGGCGCCGTGCCGACCGGTGTCCTGGTCGGGCTGGCCTGTCCCGGGGACACCCGGGTGGAGCTCGCCGACGGGCTGTTCGCGGGCATGTGGCAGGAGGCCGCCAACGCCGGAATCGGTGTCGTGGGCGGGGACATGGTCACCTCGGACACGCTGGTGATCTCTGTCACGGCGCTCGGTGACCTGGAGGGCAGGGAGCCGGTGAAGCGCTCGGGAGCGCGGCCGGGCGACGTGCTCGCCTACGCCGGGCGGCTCGGCTGGGCCGCCGCCGGGCTCGCCGTGCTGGGCAGGGGATTCCGCTCCCCGGTGGCCGTCGTCGGTGCGCAGCGCGTGCCCGAACCGCCCTACGCCAGCGGCCCCGAGGCGGCGCGCGCGGGCGCGACCGCGATGCTCGACGTCTCCGACGGGCTGTTGGCCGACCTCGGCCACATGGCGCGCGCCTCCGAGGTGGCGATCAACGTCCGCACCGAGGGTTTCGAGGTGCACCAACGCCTTCTCGACGTCGCGTCCGCGCTCGGGGCCGACCCGCTGCACTGGATGCTCACCGGCGGCGAGGACCACGCCCTGGTCGCGGCCTTCCCCACGCCGGGGCAGGTGCCCGAGGACTGGCACCCCATCGGCTGGGTGGGCAAGGGCTCCGGCGTGACCGTGGACGGCAGGCCCTACGAGGGGCCGACCAACGGGTGGGAGCACTGGCGCTGAGTGGGAATGCGGGAAATTGCATTCCTATCCACGTGCCTGGTCGCTTAGGGTGCGGGCATGGTATTGCTCGACTTGGAGCTGCGGGTCGTGGCCTACGACCACCCCGACTCGGCAAAGCTGATCTCCGCCGTCCAGCAGGAGTACGTCCTCCGCTACGGCGATGAGGACGTCACCCCGGTCGACCCCGCCGAGTTCGCCCCGCCGCTGGGCCTGTTCGTCGTCGGCTACCTGGCCGGGGAGGCCGTGGTGTGCGGCGGGTGGCGCGCGCACGACAGCGACGACCCCGATTTCCAGGACGGCGATGCGGAGATCAAGCGCATGTACGTCGTGGACGAGGCTCGCGGCAAGGGACTCGCCAAGCGGATGCTCGCCGAGCTGGAGCGCTCCGCGCGCGAGGCAGGCCGACTCCGCATCGTGTTGGAGACCGGCACCAAGCAGCCGGAGGCGGTCGCGCTGTACGGCGCCAACGGTTACGTCCGCGTTCCCGGTTTCGGTGCCTACAAGGACGATCCGCTGAGCATCTGCTTCGGCAAGCCGATCATCTGATCCCGGCGGTCACCGCGGCGGCTCCGCGATGGCCGGGTCCGTGATCGTGGAGTCGTCCGCCAGCAGCAGTGCCTTGCCGAGGATCAGCCGCAGCACCGCGTCACCCTCGAACGGCAGCCACACGTCGTGGTCGATTCCCTTGACCTGCTTGGGGAGCACGCAGAGGTAGCGGTCGTCCGGCGCCACCGCCACGTTGCCCGAGCCGAAGTGGATTCGGTAGCGACGCAGGTCCCCGCGCACTTCGAGGAAGCGTTCCGTGACGGTGCACCGCCGCGCGACCGGGAGGCGGGGGAGGACGCGTCGCACGATCTCGCGCCGTGCCACCGCCGCGGTGGACAGCTCGCCGAATCCGTAGGCGTCCCAGTACCCGCGGTAGGAGCTGTCGACGCCGTCGTCCTGCCACACGGGATCGGCGCCGATGCTCGCGCTCTCGACGAACAGTTCGACATCGCGCATGACCTCGCTGAACACGCGCGGCGGGATGTGGTCGAGCGGGAGCGGTTCGGAGATGTCGTCGGTGACGTCGTCCCACGGCGCGTAGTCCGCTCCCGCCGCGCTGGCGGTGTTCTCCGGCGCGTACAGCGGGTAGAAGCGGACGTGCTCGGTGTCGACGTACTGGTAGCCCTCGGACTCCCTCGGCTCGACGTCGAAGGCGTCACCGATGCCTTCCACCCACAGTTCGGCGCGCAGCCCCCACTCCGGCAGCTCGCGCACGGTCGGCAGGCAGTCCACGTCCATTGTGGACCGTGGTTGGTTCAGCCAGCCCCGTGTCGTGGCGATGGCGTGGAACCGCTGCTGTTCAAGGATGTGCGCGGTGAAGCGCGGGGAGAACAGCTCCGTCTGCCGCTCCGTCTCGGAGAGTTCGTAGACCTCGCGGTGCGCCTGCTTGAACGGCTGCACGATGCGTTGTTCGGCGAGCAGCGCGCGCCATTCGAGGACTTCGTCGGCTTCGTGGTCGATCGGGTGCCACAGCGCGACGTCGTCCTTGGGGCGCACGGGCACCGGTTGCCCGTCCAGTCCGCGCAGACCGCCCTCGTAGTACACGCACGCGTGCACACCGACGATCCAGATCAGCCTGCGCGCGATCGTGCCGACGAGCGGGTGGTCGAGGTACCGCTCCCGCCACTGCTCGAAGTGCCAGACGCGGTGCTCCGCGAACAGTCGCTCCAACCGCGTCTTCTGCTCGGTGAGCGTCGTGTCGACGTCCTTGACGAACACGCGCAGCTCGCGGAGTTCGTCCGCGTGCTCAGCGCGCACGGACGCGGGAACGGACTTGGTCGCCATGCCGTCGTGGTCGCGCCACCGCATGCGCACACCAGACGGTTCCACGGTCAGCTCCACCTGTGCGTCACCGATCGAGCGGCCGCCGCTGCCCATCGCGGTGAAGTCGAAGCGGGGGACCGCGATCTCGTCGATCTCGCCCCTGCTGACGCCCAGCACGTCCGCCTTCACCGCGAGCACCCTGTCCAGCATCCGCAGCGTCGGCTTGTGGCTGACCCGGTTCGCCAACCGCGCGATCTCGGCCAGCGCGGGTTCACCGTCCACAGTGGAGAGAACCTGCACCGCGGCGCTCGCCACCCGCGCCCGGCGCGGGCGCCCGCCGAGCGCGCTCTCGACCACCGCGCCGAGCAGACGCGGGTCCGCCGCCCGTTCGTCGGCGACCGCCCGCAGCCACAGCAGACCGCGCAGCGCGCTGTCGTTGTGCTCCGTGCGCCCGTCGGCGGAACCGGGTGGCGCGGTAGCGAAGGTGCTGAGCCAGTGGTCGGTCCTGGCGGTCACCTCGTCGGCGCCGAGCGCGTCCAGCAGCTCCCGCGCCCGCGTGCGCCACGTCCGCGCGGGACGCGAGGCCACCAGCGCGAGCGCGTGCCGCAGCAGGTCCTCCCAGTGGCGCGCGTGCTCCGGCGGCAGTGCGGCGACCTCGGCGATCGCCTGGTCCGCCCAGGTCTCACCGGGGACGAGCACCGGAGCCCGCCGCACCACGGCGCGGGCGAACCCGTGCGGCGTGGCCAGCCGGCCGCGCGCGTAGCCGAGCAGCCGCCCCGGCAGCGCGCCGAGCCGAGCCAGCACGGCGCCCAGCCACACCCCCGGGCGGACCGGTCCCTCCTGGAGTCGTGCCAACACGTGTTTCACCGCCTCCTGCGCGTGGGTGGACCGTGCTGACGTCGTCATCGCTGGTGAACCCAGTTCGTCAGCACGGACCCGACGGTAGACAGGGGGTCTGACACTGAGCGCCCGGATACTGTGCGACATGGCCATTTACGCTCTCGGCGAGCTCGTACCGGACATCCACCCCGATGCCTACGTGCACCCCGAGGCCACGGTGATCGGCAACGTCGTGCTCCGCGCGCACGCGTCGGTGTGGCCGCAGGCGGTGCTGCGCGGCGACTACGGGCGGATCGAGGTCGGTGAGCGCACGAGCGTGCAGGACGGCACCGTGGTGCACTGCACGCCGATCCACCCGGTCCTGATCGGCGTGGAGTGCGTCGTCGGCCACAACGTGCACATCGAGGGCGCGATCATCGGTGACCGCTGCCTGATCGGCTCCGGCTCCGTCGTGCTCAACGGCGCGGAGGTCGGCGCGGGCGCCGTCGTCGGGGCGGGCGCGGTGGTGTCCTTCGGCGGGCAGGTGCCCAGCCGCCGCATGGCGCTCGGGGTCCCCGCGCGCGTCAGGGAGGGCTTCGAGGTCGCCGAGGACCACGTGGACCTCCCGGTCGCCATGTACGTGGCCAACATCGACGAGTACCGCACCAAGCTCCGGAGGTTGGACTGATCCACCAGTCGCTGCTCGAGGCCGTCCTCGAAGAGAACGACAAGCTGCCGGTGGAGGGCAGCGACCGGTTCGTCGTCGGTCGACCCGCCGAGGTCGCGCTGGCCGCGGAGGGGATCGTCGCCGTCCGCGCGGGTCGGTTGGACGAGGCCGTCGCCCTGCTCGCACGCGTCGACTACCAACTCCTGGAGCTTCGCGACCCCGTGCACGGAGATTTCCTAGTGGTGCGCGAAACGGCTGCTTATAAGCGTTGCTGGGGCACCTACTACCTCCGCGCGGGGGCGTATCGCAACGTGGTCGTCGAAGTGCCTCATCCACGCCACGACAGGTACACGCCTGATTTCGGCGTGGAGGCTCTCCACCGCTGCGAAGCTTCAGTGCTGCTCGTCGCGGGAACGCACCGCTACGCGAACGGACGGCCACGCGAGGGTTGGGAGCCACCGTCGGACATGGCGCGCAATCCGCGCAGCCTCTTCCAGGCCGTGCACGAGCGGTTGAGCACCGCGAGCACGGATGTGTTGCAGTACCACGGTTTCGTCGAGGACGGCTATCCCGACGTCGTGCTCAGCAACGGCAGTGCGAGACCGCACGAACGGCTCCACCGCGTCGCGGAACGCATGCGCGCGGTCGGTGTTCGCGCCGAGGTGTTCGACGGCGGGAACTGGCCTTCCGTTGGTGCCACGAAGAATCCGCAGGCCAGGTACACCAGGAGGATCGGCGGGCGGTTCTACCACATGGAGCACCAGCCGGGGGTTCGCGACGACCTCGCGCTGCGGACCGCGATGGTCGAGGCGGTAGCGGCGGAACTCGGGTGAACGCGGCCCGCTATCGTCACCGCCCGTGGCTGGACGACCGTTGAACGAGATCATGGATGCCGGTTGGGCGAAGGCCCTCGCACCGGTCGAGGACCGCATCACCGCGATGGGCGAGTTCCTGCGCGCGGAGATCACCGCGGGGCGAGAGTACCTGCCGTCGGGGGAGAACGTGCTGCGGGCGTTCCAACAGCCCTTCGACGAGGTGCGGGTGCTCATCGTCGGCCAGGACCCCTACCCCACGCCGGGGCACGCGGTCGGGCTCAGCTTCTCCGTCGCCCCCGGCGTGCGCCCACCGGCCAGCTTGATCAACATCTTCAAGGAGTACCAGCAGGACCTCGGCCTGCCGCTGCCGACCAGCGGTGACCTGTCGCCGTGGGTGGACCAGGGCGTGCTGCTGCTCAACAGGGCGCTGACCGTGGAGCCGCGCAAGCCCGCCGCGCACCGGGGCAAGGGCTGGGAGGAGATCACCGAGCAGGCCATCAAGGCGCTCGCCGAGCGCGACAAGCCGATGGTGGCGATCCTGTGGGGCCGCGACGCGCGCAACCTCGCTCCCACCATGCCGAACGTGCCGTGCGTCGAGTCCGCGCACCCGAGCCCGATGTCGGCGAGCAACGGCTTCTTCGGCTCGCGCCCCTTCAGCAGGGCCAACAAGCTCCTCGAAGACCAGGGCGCCGCTCCGGTCGAGTGGAAGCTCCCTTAGCGTCCAGCAGCAGGCGCGATCTGCTGCTGGTGGTGAGCGGGGTCGGCGTGTCGGTCCTCGGGACCTGGCTGACCACGCTCACCCTGCTGCTCTCGCTCTCCGAGCACGGGCCCTTCGCGGTCGCCCTCGTGCTCGCGGCGGAGCTGGTGCCGGTGGCCTTCGGCGCGCCCGTCGTCGGTCTGCTGGTGGACCGGCTGCCCAACCGCAAGCTGCTGATCGGAGCGCAGCTGGTCCAGGCAGCCGCCGTGGCCGCGCTGATCCCCGCGCTCGGCAACGTGCCGCTCTCGGTGCTCATCGCGTTCTGCTACGGCTTCGGCACCGCGGTGACCAAGCCCGCTGCGAACGCGTTGCTGCCCAAGATCACCGGTGTGGGCAACGAGACCAGGGGCTACGCGGCGTGGGGGACCGCGTCGACGATCGGGATGCTGCTCGGCTCCGCGCTCGGCGGAGTGCTGATCACCGAGGCCGGGCCCACGGTTGCGCTGCTCGTCGACGTCGCGACCCTGTTCTTCCAAGCGGTGCTGCTGATGTTCGTCCGCGCCGAACGAGATCCACGGCTGAGCCCCCAGCGGCGGGAGCGCGGAGCCGCCGCGGCTGGCCTGCGTCACCTCCGCGCCGACGCGGTGCTCGTCGCCGTCACTTCGGGCGGCGCGGTCGTGCTGTTGGCCGCGGTGCTCGTGAACGTCGTCCAGGTCTTCTACGCCACGGACGTTCTCCTGGCCGGGGGAGTGGTTCTCGGCGTGCTGACCGCGTGCTGGGGCGCGGGAAAGCTGCTGGCCAACCGGATTGCCGCGCGGTTGACCGGAGAACGGGCTCTGCTGCGGATGCTCGGCGCGGGCGGCGGGCTGCTGGGCTCCGCGCTCGTCGTGGCGGGCGCCCTGCCGCACGTCGTGGTGGCGTGCCTGATGTGGGCGGTCATCGGTGCCGCCAACGGTTTCCAGAGCCTCAGCGTCCAGGCGCTCACCGCGCTGAGGTCTCCCGACGAGCTGCGCGGGCGGGTCTTCGCGGCCGTGAGCGCGGTCATGACCACGGCCAACCTGCTCGGCACGGTGGCCGGCGCCGGGGTGGTCGCCGCGCTCGGACCGAGGTGGACCCTGGTCGGCGGCGGAGTCCTCGCTCTGGTGGCAGCGGTGCTCACCCACCGCGTCGCGACACGCCGAACGGCCCGGGTGGACTGAGTCCGACCCGGGCCGTTGGAGCAGTTCAGGGGTGCGTCAGCCGCGAACGACCTTGCCGGCCTTCAGGCACGAGGTGCACACGTTGAGCCGCTTGCGCTGCGAGATACCGATCTTCGCGCGCACGGTCTGGATGTTCGGGTTCCACCTGCGGTTCGTCCTCCGGTGGGAGTGCGAGACCGACATGCCGAAGCCCGGCCCCTTGTTGCAGACGTCGCACACGGCAGCCATGTCGGGCGCTCCTTCAACCATTGTCATGCGATGAGAACGTCAAGACCCAGGTGTTGAGTCTCAAGACGCTTGCCCAAAGAGTTGGACAGCCCGCACAGGTTATCCCGAGTCGGTCCGAGCATCCAAACCGCCCCCGTCGGTACGCTCCGGTGCTGGTGATCGCCGACCACGTTTCGACTGGCTGACGCGGGGATGGTGCGGGTGCTGGGAGTGCTGGACGCCGCTGCGGTGCGCCGATGGGCCGTGACCTGCGTGGACGCCCTGGAGGCGAGTCGCGAGGAGATCGACCGGATCAACGTCTACCCGGTCGCGGACGGCGATACCGGGACGAACCTGCTGCACACGATGCGCGCTGCGCTCGAAGCGCTGGTCAGGGCCGATGTGATGGACGCGGGTGCTGCCGTCGCCGCGCTGGCCAGGGGGGCGCTCGCGGGGGCGCGGGGCAACTCCGGCGTGATCCTGTCGCAGGTGCTGCGCGGGCTGGCCGAGGAGTGGGCGGGCGCGGAGACCGCGGGCGGCGAGGGCATCAAGAGAGCCCTGATCAGGGCGGACGCGCTGGCAACGGCCGCAGTGGCTGATCCTGCCCCCGGCACGATCCTGACGGTGCTGCACGCCGCGGCGGGCGCAGTGCGCGAGTGCGACGGTGACGACTTGGCCGAGGTCGTGATGACGCTCTCGAAGGCAGCGGCCGACGCGCTCGCGGAGACCCCCAGGCAGCTCTCCGCGCTCGCCAAGGCGGGCGTGGTGGACGCAGGTGGGCGTGGCCTCGTGCTGCTGCTGGACGCGCTGGCCGAGGTCGTCACGGGTGACCGCGTGGAGCGCCCCGCCATTCCGCATCGCGTGGCGCGCCTGGCCGAAGACCTGCACGCGGAACGCGAGGGCGGCTCCTCGGAGTTCGAGTACGAGGTCATGTACCTGCTCGACAGCAGTGACGACCGCCGCACCAGCACTCTGCGCGCGGAGCTGGCCGCACTGGGGGACTGCGTGTCCGTTGTGTCGGACGGCACACCAGACGGCGCGGGGTTGTGGACGGTGCACGTGCACTGCAACGACGTCGGCGCGGCGATGGAAGCCGGTGTGGAGGCGGGCCGCCCGCATCGGATCACGGTGGTGCGCTTCGCCGATCAGATCGAGGCGACGCCGAAGCGCTTCGTGCGCGAGCGCGCGGTAGTGGCCATTGTGGACGGAGAAGGCATCGCGGAGCTCTTCCGCGGCGAAGGTGCCGTAGTGGTGACAGTGCCGCCCGCGCAGCCGTTGGACACCGCGGACCTCCTCGCGGCCGTTAGTGGCAGCCGTGCCGCGCACGTGGTGCTACTACCCAACTCGACGCACTTCAACGTCGTAGTGGACGAGGCGTGCGCACAAGCGACACAAGCAGGACAGGACGTCGTCGCGGTTCCTACGGCCTCAGCGGTGCAAGGGCTCGCCGCGCTGGCCGTGCACGATCCGGCGCGCAGGGCGGGCGATGACGTCGTGGCGATGGCAGAGGCCGCGGCGGCGACGCGGCGCGGAGAGCTGCTGATCGCCCAGCGCGAGGCGTTGACGTGGGTCGGCCGCTGCCAGCCCGGCGACGTGCTCGGCATGGTGGACGGGGAGGTCGTGCTGATCGAACCCGCCTCCGCCGTGACCGCCGCCGCCTGCCGCTTGGCCGACCGGATGCTCGCGGCGGGCGGTGAGCTGGTGACCGCCGTGCTGGGCGCGGGAGCCCCGGACGGCGTGGCCGAGGCGCTGGCCGAACACCTCCGGCACACCAGGCCCGAGGTCGAGCTGGCCGCCTACCCCGGAGGGCAGCCCGACGCGGTGCTGCTGCTGGGCGTGGAGTAGGGACTGTCAGAGGGACGCGGTTGAATGGTGTCGATGGTTTCCTGGGACGACAAACTGGACCGGTTGCTGGGCGCGAAGTCCGGCAACGCGCTGGAGTCCGCGCTCGGACTGATCACCGTCGGCGACCTGCTGCGGCACTACCCGCGGCGCTACGCCGAGCGGGGTGAGCTGACGCGCATCGCCGACCTGGAGCTCGGCGAGCACGTGTCGATCATGGCCGAGGTCCGCTCGTGCACGACCAGGAACATGGCGAGCAGGCCCGGCACGATCACCGAGGCGATCATCACCGACGGCCGTGCGCAGCTGAGCCTCACGTTCTTCAAGCAGAAGTACCTCCAGACCAAGCTCCTGCCGGGCACCACGGGCATGTTCTCCGGCAAGGTCTCGCGGTACAAGGACAAGCTCCAGCTGACCCATCCCGACTACAAGCTGGTCGGCGACGAGGAGGACGGGGCGGCGCTGCAGGAGTTCGCCAGCGGGCTGATCCCGATCTACCCGGCGACCAAGGAACTGCAGACCTGGACCATCGCGAACTGTGTGCGGCAGATCCTGGACCAGTGGGACGGCGTGGCCGACCCGGTGCCGGAGGAGATGCTGGCCGAGGCGGAGCTGTCCGGGCTCTCGGAGGCCCTGCGCCGCATCCACCAGCCCAACAGCTGGGCCGAGGTCACCCTCGCCCGGAACCGGTTGAAGTGGGACGAAGCCCTTGCGCTGCAACTGGTCTTCGCCCAGCGCAGGCACTCCGCGATCAGTCGCCCCGCCCCGGTCTGCCCGCTCAAGGACGGCGGCGTCGCGGCGGCCTTCGACGAGGTGCTGCCGTTCACGCTGACCGACGGGCAGCGCGAGGTCGGCGAGCTGATCTCGGCCGACATGTCCACCGACCACCCGATGAACCTGCTGTTGCAGGGCGAGGTCGGCTCCGGCAAGACGCTGGTGGCGCTGCGCGCGATGCTCCAGGCCGTCGACGCGGGCCGCCAAGCCGCGATGCTGGCGCCGACCGAGGTCCTCGCCGGGCAGCACGCGCGGTCGCTGCGCGAGATGCTGGGCGAGCTCGCGCGGGACGGAGAGCTGGGCGCACCGGAGGTCGCGACCAGGATCACGCTGCTGACCGGGGCCATGGGCGCCAAGGAGCGCAAGCAGGCGCTGCTGGACGCGGCGTCCGGAGCCGCCGGGATCGTGATCGGCACGCACGCGCTGATCCAGGACCGCGTGAGCTTCGCCGACCTCGGCCTGGTGGTCGTCGACGAGCAGCACCGCTTCGGCGTCGAGCAGCGCGACGCGTTGCGCACGCGCGCGGCGGGCGGCGGCAGCCCGCACATCCTCGTGATGACCGCGACCCCGATCCCGCGCACCGTGGCGATGACCGTCTACGGCGATCTGAAGGTGGCCGCACTGCGCGAGCTGCCGAAGGGGCGCTCGCCGATCTCCACCTCCGTCGTGCCGGTCGCGGAGAAGCCCGCGTGGCTGGACCGCGTGTGGCAGCGCATTCGCGAGGAGGTCGCCAAGGGCCACCAGGCGTACGTCGTCTGCCCGCGCATCGGCGAGGTCGAGGGCGAGGAGGACGAGGCGCCGCCGAAGAAGAAGTCCAAGAGCGCCAAGGACTCCAAGGAGCCGAAGGAGCCCAAGGGCGGCGAGAGCGACCGCCGCCCGCCGGTCGCGGTGATGGACGTGGCGCCCGGGCTGGCACGAGGACCGCTGCGCGGGCTCAGGATCGGTGCGCTGCACGGAAAGCTGCCCACCGACGAGAAGGACGCCGTGATGCGGGCCTTCGGCGACGGCGAGCTGGACGTGCTGGTCGCGACCACCGTCGTCGAGGTCGGCGTGAACGTGCCCAACGCCACGGTGATGGTGATCATGGACGCGGACCGGTTCGGCGTGAGCCAGCTGCACCAGCTGCGCGGACGCGTCGGCCGGGGCAGCGCGGCCGGGCTGTGCCTGCTGGTCAGCGAGATCCCGGCGAACACCTCGACCCGACAGCGCCTGGAAGCCGTCGCGGCGACCACCGACGGTTTCGAGCTGGCCCGCCTCGACCTGGAGCTGCGCCGTGAGGGCGACATCCTCGGGTCGGCGCAGTCGGGCACGCGGTCGGCGCTGAAGATGCTGTCACTGCTGCAGGACGAGGACGTGATCGAGGCTGCCCGGGTGGCCGCCGACGACGTCGTGACGGCCGATCCCGAGCTGCTGAGCCACCCCGGGCTCGCCGGAATGGTCTCCGATCTCATCCACGAGGAGCACGCGGAGTTCCTGGAGAAGACCTGACTCGCTGTCTCCGGGGCAGCACGCCCGGCCGGTGTACCCCGGGCTCGCCGGAATGGTGTCCGACCTCATTCACTAGGAGTATGCGGATTTCCAGGAGAAGTCCTGATCCTCCGCTGTGTCGGAAATCAGCACAGTTTGTGGTCGTACCAGGCGTTCTGGATGTCCGAGAGACTGCCGAGGGGAGTCCGGCCTGGGCCGACGCACTGCACCACGTCCGCGCCGGTGATGTAGTCCAGGCGAACCCAGATCCAGCTGTTGTCGTTCGTGCAGTGATTGTACCAAGCGCGGCCGGTTTCCGGGTAGAAGCCGCACGGGTGGCCAGCCGTGGTCGCTTGCGGGTTCGCGGCGGCTGCCGGTGCCAGTGTCGTGAGTGCTAAAGCAATTGCTGCAATGACGGGGACGAGTCTCATATCGCGCTCCTTGCGTTCGGGGGGCGTTGCAAGATCAGCGGAGGCGGTCGACCGAGAACTGTCGCCAGGGCGGAGTACGTCGCTCCGCGTCGGCATTCGTGGTCTGTCGTGGACAATGACAGACGGCGGTGAGCGCGATTGTCAATGCGCTTCAGTGACAAACTTGTGTCGCGGCTGAAGGGGTAGGAGCCAGGGGGGACCGTTGTGGTGCGCCCGGACCAGCCGGGCATGAGGACGTGATCGAGGCGCTCGGGTGGCCGCCGACGAGGTCGTGACGGCCGATCCGAGCTGGTGAGTCACCCCGGGCTCGCCGGAATGGTCTCCGACTTCATCCATGAGGAACACGCGGAGTTCCTTGTAGAAAGCCTAAGCCTCCGCTGCGCCGGAAATTAGCAGGTCAGGCCGATGGCCCAAGCGTTCTGGATTCTCGAGACCGCGCCGAGGAAGGTCTCGCCCGGCCCGACGCACAGCACCTGTCCATCTTCGGTCCTGTAGTCCACGACGATCTTGATCCAGCTGCCGCTGCTCGTGCAGTGGTTGTACCAGGCGCTGTCGCCCTCTTCGAAGTAGCCGCAGGGTGAATAGGCCGTCGTAGCCTGTGAGTTCGCGAAGGCTGTCGGTGCCAGTGTTGTGAGCGCCAAGGCGGTTGCTGCGATGACGGGGGCGATTCTCATGTTTCACCTTTGGTCGGTGCTTGTGGTCGGTCGTGGACACTGAAGAAGGTGGTAAGTGAGATTGTCAATGAGCTTCAAAGGTAAGCTGGTCACGTTCTTGTCTCGCTCGAAAACGGCAGGCGTCGAGGTGGGGCGCTGTGGTGCGATGCGAACCGACCCTTCCGGTGGGATCTGGTGCGCCCGGACCAGCTCGGCACGTTACTGGACGGAACGGAGCCGCCGGACCTGTGGTTCCTGGACGAGCTGATCGACTGCGCGGCGAAGGTGCTGGCGCGCAGCGCGAACGGGGAGATCTACTTCGTCGGCCGCTCGGCGGACAGCGTTTTCGACTTTCTCAGCGGAGCGCTCGCGGGCACGGACTGGGCGCGACGACTGCACCAGTAGCCGGTGTCACTGAGCGCGATCAATGCCTGGATGGGGTTCCTCGACCAGCGGGAGACGGAACGTCTGCGCACCAACATGGCGGCCTTGGGGCTGACACCGCATCGCCTCGCTCGCGGAGGGCGGCCAGCGGTGTTCGTGGATATCGTGAGCAGTGGTGGAACGTACGAGCGCCTGTACGAGGAACTGCGTCGCTGGATCTCCGACGAGCGCGAGACCTGGGACGTCATCAGGCGCAAACTCCGCTTTCTCGGCCTCACCTGCCGGAAGAGGACGAGCCCGAACACCTTTCGCTGGCAGCAGCACGCTGAATGGGCCGAGGAAATCCCGGCGAGCGCGATCGGAAACGTCTCACTGGAAGCCGGTGTCTACAGCTACTTCGCTGACCGTCAGACAAAACTGACGCGCTCGTTCGCGCGATGGTCGTGGGCCGACCCGAGTGTGGCGGCCCCCGACCACGGCCAGCGGACCCGGCAAGCCCTCGCGGAGGCCGTCGCGGTCGCCGAAGCCGGTCGAACCAACCGCGACCGCCTGGTCAGAGCCATCGCCGCCGAACCCGCCTTCGCCGAGCCGTGGCTGCGCTCGGCGGTCAACCAGCTCCGCTGACTACTCGCAGCGAGGGCTGGCGGGGCCGCCGAGCACCTGGGCCGGGCCCCACGTCCCGCCGGGCGCGGTCTGCGCGCGGAAGGTGATCGACTCACCGGCCGGGGCCAGGGTGAACAAGCCCAGTCGTCCGTCCACAGTGGACGTGACGGTGGGCGAGCACACGGCGCTGGCGCCGGCGAAGGTCTCCCACGGGCCCCAACCGCTCGCGGTTTCCTTGCGGTGCTGGAGGCTGCTGGCGTCCCGGCCGACCACGAACACCTCCAGCCGACCGTCGGCGTTGCGCCCGACGGAGGGCCGTCCGGTCACGGGCTCGGAGAACTCCGCCCAACCGTCGCGCAGTTCGTGCACGCGCTGATCGGCGGTCACGAACACGACGACACCGCTGGGCGTCGACGCGGCGACGGGGGAGTGCGCGTCGGTCGGCCCGCCGAGCGGGGTCCACTGACTCCACCCCGACGACGTCTGCGTCCGCCCGAGAAGCTGACCGGAAACGGTGGTGAACACCCGCAGCTGACCGTCGCCACCCCGCGCGACGGCGGGCAGCCCGGAGCCTTCGCCGAAGTCCTCCCACGGACCCCAGCCGGAGCCGGAGCGCGCTCGGTGCAGCAGCTTCGACCCGCCCGTGGCCACCGCGAACAGGTCAGTGCCACCCTCGGCGACCACCGGAGCGGAGGCCGCGGCGCCGAAGTCCTCCCACGGGCCCCACGAGCCGTCGTCGCGCTGAGCGCGGTGGCGGATGTGCTCGCCGGCCCTGCTGTCCCTGCGGTCGAGCGCGAACACCTCCAGCAGCCCCGACGCGGCGCGAACCACGGTCGGAGCGCCCTCGGTCGGCTCGCCGAACGGCTCCCACGGACCCCACTCGCCACCGGGCAGCTGCCGTCGGTGGTGCAGCGCGGCGTTGGGTGGGGCGGGCGCGAACACCTCCAGCAGGCCGTCCTTGCCGGTGGCGACGGCGGGACTGGTCGCGGCGGCGTAGAGCGGATAACCCGCCTGAGCCGGGATTCCGACCAGTCCGAGGACCAGGCTTACCGACAGAGCCAGCGCGAATCGCATCTCATCTCCCGCGAGTAGGACCGCAGAAGGGGGTAGCCGCGCGCGTGGGCGGCGAAACCAGTGACCGGAAGCACAGCCGCCTGGCAGTCGCGAATGACTGGGGAATCGATCAGGATGGGGTCCGTCACCTGGGACGACCCTCCCGTACAGCGGGAGACGACGATACGGTGCCACGACCGACCCCGAGGCACGATCCGTGAGGAGCCGGCATGTTCGCGAAGGTCCTCGTCGCCAACCGAGGAGAGATCGCCATCCGGGCGTTCCGCGCAGCCTACGAACTGGGCGCGGGAACGGTCGCGGTGTTCCCGCACGAGGACCGGAACTCGCTGCACCGGCTCAAGGCGGACGAGTCCTACGAGATCGGCGACCCCGGCCACCCCGTCCGCGCGTACCTCTCCGTCGCCGAGGTGATCAAGGCGGCGCGCAAGGCGGGCGCCGACGCGATCTACCCCGGGTACGGCTTCCTGTCGGAGAACCCGGAGCTGTCCCAGTCCTGCAAGGACGCGGGCATCACCTTCGTCGGCCCCAGCGCCGAGGTGCTGGAGCTGACCGGCAACAAGGCCCGGGCCATCGCCGCCGCGCGCGAAGCGGGCCTTCCGGTGCTGGAGTCCTCCGCGCCCTCCGCTGACGTGGACGCGCTGCTGGCCGCGGCGGAGAACATCCGCTTCCCGGTCTTCGTCAAGGCCGTCGCCGGTGGTGGCGGGCGCGGTATGCGCCGCGTCGAGGAGCCGGGCGCGCTGCGCGAGGCACTGGAAGCCGCGATGCGCGAGGCCGAGTCCGCCTTCGGTGACGCCACGGTCTTCCTGGAGCAGGCGGTCGTCGAGCCCCGGCACATCGAGGTGCAGATCCTGGCCGACGCCAAGGGCAACGTGATCCACCTCTTCGAGCGCGACTGCTCGGTGCAGCGGCGCCACCAGAAGGTCATCGAGATCGCCCCGGCGCCCAACCTCGACCCGAAGCTGCGCGACCGGATCTGCGCGGACGCGGTGTCCTTCGCCAAGCACATCGGCTACGTCAACGCGGGCACGGTGGAGTTCCTCGTCGACCGCCAGGGCAACCACGTCTTCATCGAGATGAACCCGCGCATCCAGGTCGAGCACACGGTGACCGAGGAGGTCACCGACGTCGACCTGGTGCAGTCGCAGATGCGGATCGCCGCCGGTGCGACGCTGCCCGAGCTGGAGCTGACGCAGGACAACGTCCGCCTGCGCGGAGCCGCGTTGCAGTGCCGCATCACCACCGAGGACCCGGCCAACGGCTTCCGCCCGGACACCGGGCGCATCACCGCCTACCGCTCGCCGGGCGGCGCGGGCATCCGGCTCGACGGCGGCACCGCGCACGCGGGCGCCGGCATCAGCGCGCACTTCGACTCGATGCTGGTGAAGCTGACCTGTCGCGGCCGTGACTTCGCCGGAGCCGTCCGCCGCGCCCGTCGCGCGATCGCCGAGTTCCGCATCCGCGGTGTCTCCACGAACATCCCGTTCATCCAGGCGGTGCTCGACGACAACGAGTTCCTGGACGGCAAGGTCACCACCGCGTTCATCGAGCAGCGCCCGCACCTGCTGACCGCGCGGCACTCCGCCGACCGCGGCACCAGGCTGCTGACCTACCTCGCCGACGTGACGGTGAACAAGCCCAACGGCTCCCGTCCGTCCACTGTGGACCCGGTGCAGAAGCTGCCCGCGGTCAACCTGTTGGACGTCCCGCCGTCGGGCTCGCGGCACAAGCTCGTCGAGCTCGGCCCCGAAGGCTTCGCCGCGTGGCTGCGCTCGGCCCCGGCGGTCGGCGTCACCGACACCACCTTCCGCGACGCGCACCAGTCGCTGCTGGCCACGCGCGTGCGCACCAAGGACCTGCTGGCCGTGGCGCCGCACGTGGCGCGCTCCACGCCGGAGCTGCTGTCGCTGGAGTGCTGGGGCGGCGCGACCTACGACGTGGCGCTGCGCTTCCTCGCCGAGGACCCGTGGGAGCGCCTGGCCGCGCTGCGCGAGGCCGTGCCCAACATCTGCCTCCAGATGCTGCTGCGCGGTCGCAACACCGTGGGCTACACGCCGTACCCGGAAGCGGTGACGCGCGGCTTCGTCGAAGAGGCCACCGCGACCGGCATCGACATCTTCCGGATCTTCGACGCGCTCAACGACGTCGAGCAGATGCGCCCGGCCATCGAGGCCGTGCGCGACACCGGATCGGCCGTCGCCGAGGTGGCGCTCTGCTACACCGCCGACCTCTCCGACCCGGGCGAGCAGCTCTACACCCTCGACTACTACCTGCGCCTCGCCGAGCAGATCGTCCGCGCGGGCGCGCATGTCCTCGCGATCAAGGACATGGCCGGACTGCTCCGCCCACCGGCCGCCGCGACCCTGGTCAAGGCGCTGCGCTCGGAGTTCGACCTGCCGGTGCACCTGCACACCCACGACACCGCGGGCGGCCAGCTGGCCACCTACCTCGCCGCGATCCAGGCGGGCGTGGACGCGGTGGACGGTGCGACGGCCTCCATGGCGGGCACCACCTCGCAGCCGTCGCTGTCGGCGATCGTCGCCGCGACCGACCACACCGAGCGCGCCACCGGCCTCGACCTCCAGGCCGTCTGCGACCTTGAGCCGTATTGGGAGGCGGTGCGCCGGATCTACGCGCCGTTCGAGTCGGGCCTGGCTTCGCCGACCGGCCGCGTCTACCACCACGAGATCCCCGGCGGGCAGCTGTCCAACCTGCGCCAGCAGGCGATCGCGCTCGGCCTCGGCGACCGGTTCGAGGAGATCGAGTCCACCTACGCCGCGGCCGACCGCATGCTCGGGCGCCTGGTGAAGGTGACCCCGTCGTCCAAGGTGGTCGGGGACCTGGCGCTGCACATGGTCGGCGCGGGCGTCGAGCCCGGCGACTTCGAGGCGAACCCGGGCAGCTTCGACATCCCGGACTCGGTGGTCGGCTTCCTGCACGGCGAGCTGGGCAACCCGCCCGGCGGCTGGCCGGAGCCCTTCCGCAGCCGCGCCCTCGCGGGGCGCGGTGCCCAGCGCAAGATGGTCGAGCTGACCGACGACGACCGCCGCGGCCTGGAGACCGACCGCCGCAAGACGCTCAACCGGCTGCTGTTCCCCGCGCCCGCCAAGGAGTTCACCGCGCACCGCGAGGCGTACGGCGACACCAGTGTGCTGCGCAGCAAGGACTTCTTCTACGGTCTGCGCCCCGGCGAGGAGTACTCGGTCGACCTGGAGCAGGGCGTTCGGCTGCTCATCGGGCTCGAAGCCATCGGTGAGGCCGACGACCGCGGCATGCGCACGGTGATGGCCACGCTCAACGGGCAGCTGCGGCCGATCTCCGTCCGCGACCGCTCGGTGGCCGCTGACATCCCGGCCGCCGAGAAGGCCGACCGCGCCAACCCCGACCACGTGCCCGCGCCGTTCGCCGGTGTGGTCACCCTCGCGGTGGCCGAGGGCGAGGAGGTCGAGGCCGGTCAGACGGTGGCCACGATCGAGGCCATGAAGATGGAGGCCGCGATCACCGCGCCGAAGGCGGGCCAGGTCAAGCGGCTGGCCATCGGCAAGGTCCAGCAGGTCGAGGGCGGCGACCTGATCATCGAACTGACCTGAGCGCGCCGAAATGTGCGTGTGCGCGGACACCGCGCACACGCATACTCCGGCGATGCGCATCCACTCGGTACCCCAGTTCCAGGGAGCCCTGGTCGAAGCCCGCTCCGGCCTGCCGTCCGGCTGCCGCGCGCTCGCCCGTCTTGCCGGGCGGGTGCTCGGCGCCGAGGTGACCGAGGTTCCTGTCAGCGCCGACACCTCGCCGACGATCGGCGGCATCGCCAACCTCGACGTGCTGCTGGAGCACCAGGAGGCCCAGCGCGCCGCACTGTCCGCACAGTCCGAAGCGGAGGGTCCGGTGCTGACGATCGGCGGGGACTGCTCCGTCGACCTGGTGCCCGTGCGACGCCTCGGCGACGACGTGGCGGTGCTCTGGTTCGACGCGCACGCCGACCTCAACACCCCGGAGTCCTCGCCGTCCGGCGCTTTCCACGGCATGGTCCTGCGCTCTGCGATGGGGGAGCGCGAAGTCGTCCTCGTTGGCGCGCGCAGCATCGACGACGGTGAACGGCCGTTGATCGGTGAGGACAAGCAGGTGCGTCTGGCCGAGTGCGGGGAAGTGGCTCCGCGCAACCACGAGGTCTACCTGCACATCGACCTCGACGTGTTGTCGCCCGATGAGTTCAACGGCATGACCTACCCGGAGCCCGGCGGGTTGAGCGTCGGCGAGCTGGCTGATCAGGTCCGGCGGTTGAGTCCTCAGTGGACGGTCGTGGGCGCCGCGATCACCGAGTGCGTCACCTCCGACGACGCCGAGCTGGCCAAGCTCGTGCCGCTGTTGGAGGCGTTGGGCGAGGTGCTCAAGTAGGCCAGCGCGGGTGCACGCGGTCGATCGCGAACTCGTGCGCGTGCACCCAACCGCCTCCGTGCGCCACCGCGCCCAGCAGGTGCGGGTCGTCGGGGTCCAGGTTGTCGTGCACGTGCTCCACAGTGGACGGATCGTGCGCGGGCCACACGCGTGCGGCGAACAGCACTCCGCCCGCGGCGATCATTGCCAGCAGCAGCAACGTGATCGGCATTCCCGCCCATGCGCCGAGCAGCCCCGCGAGCAGGTAGGTCACCAGCCAACCGCCGTGCGACACCGTGAACTGCGCGGCGAACAACCTCGGCCAGCCACCCGGCTCCGCCGAGCGCCGCACCAGCCGACCGATCGGTGTCTGCACCGCCGCGCCCGCCAGCCCCAAGGCGGCCCACGCGAGGAGAACTCCAGCCCACGACAGCGGCAGGAACGCGCTCACCGCAAGCACGAACACCAGCACGCCCGCCCCGCCGAGCATCACGTGGCGCTCGCCGATCCTCGTCAGCACGCGAGGCAGCGACACCGCCGCCACGATCGAGCCCGCGCCGTACGCGCCGAGCGCCAACGCCACGGCCGAATCGCTCAGCCCGAAGTTCTCGCGCACCACCACGACGGTGTTCACCAGCACCATCGATCCGGCCGCCGCGGCCGCGAGGTTGAGCCCGACCAGCGCTCGCAGGCGGGGTGTGGCCAGGTACACGCGCATCCCGCCAATGGATCTGTCCGCGGACTCGACCGGCTTGGGCAGCACCACGCTCAGCACGAGCAGGGCCGACGCCGCGAAGCCGACCGCCGTCCCCACGAAGAGCTGGCCCGCCCCGACCACCGTGAGCAACGCGGCGGCCAGCACCGGGCTCAACAGGCTCTCCAGCTCATATGCCAAGCGCGACAACGACAGCGCGCGCGTGTAGTCGTCCTCGTCGGGGAGCACCGTGGGGATCGTCGCCTGGAACGTCGGCGTGAACGACGCCGAGGCCGCTTGCAGCACAACGATCAGCGCGTACACCTGCCAGACCTCGGTGACGAACGGCAGGGCCAGCGCGACCGCCGCGCGCACCACGTCCATCGCCACCAGGAACCCCCGCCGCGGCAGCCGTTCCGCGAGCGCCGTGGCCAGTGGGGCGAAGAACACGTAGGCCACCATCTTGATCGCCAGCGCGACGCCGAGGACCAGCCCCGCCTCACCTCCGGCGAGCCGGTGCGCCAGCAGCCCGAGCGCCACCGTCGCCAACCCCGACCCCACGAGCGCGACCACCTGGGCGACGAACAGCCGCCGGTAGGTTCGATTCCCGAACACGCCCACAGCCGCAACATACGTCGCGAAACCCGTTGCGACGACAGTGCAACTGCCCATCCCTCGCAACAACGCCCACCACCCTCCACAGTGGACACCCCTACCGCGCTCAACGGACTGAATGAGTCATTGAGTGCGTTCAACCACCTGAATGACTCGTTCAGCCCGCCCAACCACCTGAATGACTCGTTCAGTCCGTTCAACGGAACAAACGCGGCATTGGCGGCGAGCGGGGTCAGGCGTGTTCGGCCCAGTGGAGGGCGGTGTCGCCGTAGCGGCGCGTGCGCAGGGGGACCAGCGGCGAGGGCCACGCGGGGTCGCCGGTCCGCACGGCGCGCTCCACCACGACGACGGTGCCGGGCTCGGTCCACCCCGACTCGACGAGCACGGTGAGCGTGCGGTGCAGCGCCTCGTTGCTCAGGTCGTAGGGCGGGTCGGCGAAGACGACGTCGTACGGACGGACAGCACCCGTCGACAGCACCGTGTCGGCCGAGCCGGTCCGCACGTCGGCGCCCGGCAGTGCGAGGTCGGCGGCGTTGCGGCGGAGCACTTCGCCCGCGCGCCGGTCGGACTCCACGAAGGTCGCGGCCACCGCTCCACGGGACAGGGACTCGAAACCGAGCGCGCCCGAACCCGCGTAGATGTCGAGCACCCGCGCGCCGTCCAGCTCCACCAGGGTTTCGAGCGCGCTGAAGAGCGCTTCCCGCACCCGGTCCGAGGTCGGTCGTGTCCCCTTGGGCGGCACCGCGAGCCGGCGTCCGCCAGCGGTCCCGGCAACGATTCGCGTCACCTGGCAATACTCCCACCGGCACCGGTGCTCCGTTCGGCCGGTGATGCCGGGTGACACTTCCCACTCGCCGCGACCGAGCTGTGGCGCCATACCTGAATGCTGTTACGGTCCCGCCCATGAGGCGTGCCGTTTACCCCGGCTCCTATGACCCAGTGACCAACGGGCACTTGGACATCATCGAGCGGGCGGCCGGTCTGTTCGACGAGGTCGTCGTCGCTGTGATGATCAACAAGAGCAAGCGCAGCCTGTTCACCGTCGAGGAGCGCATGGAGATGCTCCGCGACGTCACGCCGCACCTGCCCAACGTGCGCATCGACTCCTGGTACGGCCTGCTGGTGGACTACTGCAAGGCCAACGAGGTCCAGGCGATCGTCAAGGGCCTGCGCGCGGTCAGCGACTTCGAGTACGAGCTGCAGATGGCGCAGATGAACCAGCGCCTCTCCGGCATCGACACGATGTTCATCGCCACCAACCCGGTCTACAGCTTCCTGTCCAGCTCGCTGGTCAAGGACGTGGCCACCTACGGCGGCGACGTCTCGCACCTGCTGCCGCCCGCGGTCGACCAGCGCCTCGCCGACCGCTTGGCCGAGACCCGCTAGAGCGCGAGCTTCATGCCGACGTGGCTCGGCGCGAAGCCGAGCCGTTCGTAGAACCGGCGCGCGCCGTCCCGCGTCGCGTCGGTGGTCAGCTGCACCAGAGCGCACTCCCGTTCCCGCGCGCGCTCGATCGCCCAGCGGATCATCGCTTCGCCGAGACCCGAACCCCGCTGGTCGACCCGCACCCGAACGGCCTCGATCTGACAGCGGGAAATTCCCTTGCGGGACAGGCCGGGAATGAAGCTCAGCTGCATCGTCGCGATCACCTCGCCCGCTTTCTCCGCCACCGCCAGGAGCTGGTTCGGATCGGCGTCGATCGCGGCGAACGCGCGCTGGTAGACCGGGTCGCCGGGGTTCTCCCGCGTGGCACCGAGGGAATCGTCGGCGAGCATGCCCACGATCGCGTCCACGTCGGTTGAAACCGCCCGGCGAAAAGTCCCTACTTCCGTCTGCACGTCGTTCTCCCGCCTTCGAAAGTTCATATCAACGCCTGTGGACGATCATGCGCCGTAGTTACGTTCCCGAACCATGAAGCCGATCACAGCACGCGTTGCGCAGACCCTGCTCGCGGCCGTCCTGGTGGCAGTGGGTGCCCTGATCCCGGCCGTCGCTTCCGCCGCCCCCTCAGCGCTCAGCGCCGCGGCCCAACCGGCCTGTGGTGACACCGCCTCCTACACCAAGAAGAACCTCTCGGAGCTGCCCCGCGAGGCGACCGACACGGTCAACCTCATCAAGAAGGGCGGTCCGTACCCGTACCCGCAGGACGGGACCACCTTCGGCAACCGCGAGAACCTGCTGCCGAAGTGCGCCGCCGACTACTACAAGGAGTTCACCGTCAAGACGCCCGGCATCGGCCACCGCGGTGCCAAGCGGATCGTGACCGGCTCCGCGTCGGAGTTCTTCTACACCGCCGATCACTACAAGAGCTTCGTGCTCGTCAACGTCAACGCCTGAATCACTGCCTGACACGCGTGGTGAGATCCCGCCGTCCAACGCACCGACACGGCAGACTGGAACCTGGACAGTCGACTGCGGGGCGAGGGGTGGCACGTGTACCGGGTCTTCGAGGCGCTCGACGAGCTCGTCACGATCGTCGAGGAGGCGCGCGGCGTTCCCATGACCTCCGGGTGCGTGGTGCCGCGAGGTGACGTCCTGGAACTGCTCGACGAGATCCGGGACGCGATCCCGGGCGAGCTCGACGACGCCCAGGACGTGCTCGACCACCGCGACGAGGTCGTCAACAAGGCCGCGCAGCAGGCAGAGCACAGCATCAGCAGTTCCCGCGCCGAGGCGGAGCAGACGGTCACCGAGGCCCGCGAGGAGGCCGACCGTCTGCTCGCCGAGGCCAGGGCGCGGTCCGAGCGCATGGTCGCCGACGCCGAGGCCGAGGCCGAGCGGATCGCCGCGGCGGCCCGGCACGAGTACGAGGACGCCGTCGGCAGGGCGGAGTCCGAGGCGGAGCGGATGATCCAGGCCGGCCGCGCCTCCTACGAGCGCTCCGTCGACGAGGGCCGCGCCGAGCAGGCGCGCATGGTCGACCAGACCGAGGTGGTGCGCGCCGCGCACGGCGAGTCGGCCCGGGTGGTCGACGCCGCGAACCAGGAAGCCGGGCGGCTGCGCTCGGAGTGCGACGCCTACGTGGACAGCAAGCTCGGCGAGTTCGAGGACCTGCTCGGCCGCACCCTGCGCACGGTCGGCAAGGGCCGTGCCCAGCTGCGCGGTCGCGGCGGTCCGAGCCACAGCCACGACACCGTCTTCGACTACCAGGACGAGGAACCGGTCGGTCCTCGCTCCGCCCGCCCCCGCGGCGCGTACTGAGCCGGTCGGCGAGGGGAACGGATTTCGTTCTCCGAGGTGGCGTCCCGTACCCTTGCCGAGTTGGCCGCCAACCGACCACGGCCGCACACACCACACACATGTCTGAGCGCAGCAAGACCACGCACCGTACGCCGACCGGCCCCTGGATCATCGACACCCGGGACCTGGGACGGCGGCCCGGCAGCAGCCGTGGTTACCAGCGGACCTTCGAGGCCACCAGCGACTTCGGCATGGTCGAGGTCCTCGGTATCCCCAAGGGCGCCGAGGTCGAGTTCGACGTGCTGCTGGAGTCCGTGGTCGAGGGCGTCCTGGTCACCGGTACCGTCTCCGGGCCGACGGTGGGGGAGTGCTCCCGCTGCCTCGACCCGCTCAGCGGTGAGGTCGAGGTCCGGGTCACCGAGCTGTTCGCCTATCCGGACAGCGCCACCGAGGCCAGCACCGACGAGGACGAGGTCAGCAGGCTCGTCGACGACCTGCTCGACCTGGAGCCGGTCGCCCGCGACACCATCGTGCTGACCCTGCCCGCCGCTCCGCTGTGCGACCCGGACTGCCCGGGTCTGTGCGTGGAGTGCGGGGAGAAGCTGGCCGATCTCGGCCCGAACCACGGGCATGAGAAGATTGACCCTCGCTGGGCCGCGTTGCAAGGGCGGTTCGGCGAGGCTGGAAACAACTCAGAGGAGAACTAGTCGTGGCCGTCCCCAAGCGCAGGATGTCGCGGTCCAACACCCGCTCGCGCCGCTCCCAGTGGAAGGCCAGCGCCCCGAACCTGGCGACCTGTTCCAACCGCGCCTGCCGCGCCCCCAAGCTGATGCACGTGGCCTGCCCGCAGTGTGGTCAGTACGACGGCCGCCAGGTCGTCACCCCCGCCTGAACCAGACGGGGAGACTAGATCGTGGGGAGCAGACCGTCGCGGGGTCCCGCGCCTGATCGCGCTCCGCTGCTCGAAGCACTCGGTGTCGGACTCGGCATCGAGCTGCTCACGTTGGCACTGACGCACCGGTCCTACGCCTACGAGAACGGCGGTCTTCCGCCGAACGAGAGGCTGGAGTTCCTCGGTGACTCGGTGCTCAGCGTGGTGATCACCGATCACCTGTACCGGGCGCACCCGGACCTTCCCGAGGGGCAGCTCGCCAAGCTGCGCGCCAGCGTGGTCAACATGCACGCGCTGGCCGGAGTGGCGCGCACCCTCGGTCCGGGTGGGCTCGGCGCGCACCTGCTGCTGGGCAAGGGCGAGGAGCTCACCGGCGGCAGGGACAAGCCGAGCATCCTGGCCGACGGCCTGGAAGCGGTGATCGGCGCGGTGTACCTCGAGCACGGCATCGAGACCTCGCACGTCCTCGTGCACCGCCTCTTCGACGGACTGCTCGAGGAGGCGCCCCGGCGCGGTGCCGGCCTGGACTGGAAGACCAGCCTCCAGGAGCTCACCGCGGCCGCCGGGCTCGGTGTCCCGGAGTACCGGGTGTCCGAGGAGGGGCCGGACCACCGCAAGGAGTTCACCGCCACCGTCATCGTCGGTGGCAACCCGCAGGGCACCGGCGACGGCCGCACGAAGAAGGAAGCCGAGCAGAAGGCCGCTGAGGCCGCCTGGCGCGTGCTCTCCGAACAGGTCCGGCTCGCCGCCGAGGGTGAGGCGGACGACGCCGCCTCCTGATCGTGGAGGAGGATGGGCGTGCCAGAACTTCCCGAGGTCGAGGTCGTGCGTGCCGGTTTGCAACGGCACGTCGCCGGGCGGACAGTCGCCGAGGTCGAGGTGCTGCACCCTCGTGCGGTGCGCAGGCACGTGCCCGGTCCGGTCGACTTCGCCACCCGGCTCAGCGGCAGGCGCTTCGACGCCGCGTGCCGCCGGGGCAAGTACCTCTGGATCGAGCTGGACGGTGCCGCCGAGGCGATCGTGTCGCACCTCGGGATGAGCGGCCAGATGCTGGTCCAGCCCGTGGGCACCCCGGACGAGAAGCACCTGCGGGTGCGCGTGCGCTTCGCCGACGACGGCCCCGAGCTGCGCTTCGTGGACCAGCGCACCTTCGGCGGCCTCGCGCTGACCGACGTCGTCGCCGGGCTGCCGGTGCCGATCGCGCACATCGGCCGCGATCCGCTGGACCCCGAGTTCGACCTCGCCCTGGGAGTGGCCGCGCTGCGCGCGCGCCGCACCGAGGTGAAGCGCGCGCTGCTGGACCAAACGGTGGTCTCCGGGATCGGCAACATCTACGCCGACGAGGCGCTGTGGCGGACCAAGCTGCACTGGTCCCGCGCGGCCAACGGGCTGAGCAGGCCGAAGGCCGTGGAGTTGCTGGAAGCGGCCACCGAGGTGATGCGGGAGGCGCTGGTCGCGGGCGGGACCTCGTTCGACGCGCTCTACGTCAACGTCAACGGGCAGTCCGGCTACTTCGACCGCTCGCTCGCGGCCTACGGCCAGCAGGACCGGCCGTGCGGGCGCTGCGGCACCGCGATCATCCGCGAGGCCTTCATGAACAGGTCGTCCTTCTCCTGCCCGAAGTGCCAGCGCGCCCCACGCTGAGCCGACCCCGGACAAGCGTGAGGGGCGGTCCCGGAGGACCGCCCCACCACGTAGTTCTCATCGGCCCGTGACCTGCTGCCGAACGGTCACGGGGAAGGTTTTTCTCAGCTGGAGCGCAGCTGGCTCGTCGCCCACTCGAAACTCGTGGTGGGCACGGGCTCGTTGTTGCGGACCGACAGCTCCTTGATGCTGTCGATCAGCATGAGCACCGCTCGAACCGAAGGCAAGATCATCTGTCCCTCTCGGGTCAACCTCGCACCCGCTGGATCGCGGGTGAAGAGCTTGGTACCCAGAGACTGCTCCAGGGACTTGATCTGATAGCTGATCGCTGGCTGGGAATAACCCAAGGACTTTGCGGCCAGGTCCATCCGACCAAGGTCCGCGATCGAGACGAACGCTCGAAACTCCCGCTCGTGCATCCGAATCCTCCCCCAGGGGTCACCGCGCTGTGATTGCCCCGGCTTCATCCAGGCAGAACTTCACCAACAACACCGGATAATCAGGACATTACCAACGTGTCACGACTAAGTCCATCAATCGGGGCCTCAAGCGCCCGACCGGAGTACAAAAATCGCTCTGGTTCACCCGAGGGTGACTGTCCGATCCCCTGAACGGGTTACTACTTGGGTGTCGTCCGTTCAGGGGAGGACATCGAACGCTCCAGGGCCGATCGCCGTGCGCGTTTGTAGCCGCTCACAACTTTCTCTTCTGGGTGAGGTGCAGTCAAGTTAGGTGTAGCTCAAGTCGGTGAGAACCTAGCCACGCAGCGATGTCTAGCAGGCGTTCTGTGAACAGTCGGTCCACCCGATTGAGCGATCCAGGCTCTCTGGAAACGATTTCACGTGCCCAGGTGGTGTCAATAATGTTGAAGGTTGGATTACTCCGATCGTTCAACAATTCTTCGACCTGTTCCTGAAGCGCCATCACGTACTTGAGTTCCTGGGTGGACGGGTAGGGGCTCTTGCGCCGCTCCGCCACCGATCGGGGGATGACGTCGGCGACGGCGGAGCGCAGCAGGCTCTTCTCCCGCCCGTCGTGGGTCTTCATCGCCCAGGGCGCGTTGAACACGTACTCGACCAGGCGGTGGTCGCAGAACGGCACCCTGACCTCCAGGCCGACCGCCATGCTCATCCGGTCCTTGCGGTCGAGCATGTACGGCAGGAACCGGGTCAGGTGCGCGTAGGAGATCCGCCGCATCCGCCGTTCGTGCGGGTCCTCCCCGTGCAGCACCGGTGACTCCGCGCGCACGGCCGCGTACCCGTCGCGCAGGAACGTGCCGATGTCGAGCTGGTCGCTCAGCTCCTTGCGCAGCAGCGGCCTGCCCACGCTCTGCTTCCCGCCCGGCCCGGAGACCCACGGGTACAGGTTGCCGCGCTGCACGCCCGGGTCGTGGAACCACCAGTAGCCGCCGAAGACCTCGTCGGCCGACTCGCCGGAGATCGCCACCGTCGAGTGCTCCCGCACGGCCTTGGACAGCAGGTAGAGCGAGTTGTCCATGTCGCCGAGGCCGATCGGGATGTCGCGCGCGGCCACCGCGGCCCTGCGCACCTCCGGGTCGGCCAGCTCGGAGTGGTCGAGCACGATGTCGGTGTGGTCCGTGCCGACGTGCTGGGCCACGTCCCTGACGAACGGCGCGTCCGGGCTGTCCTGGAGCACGTCGGCGGTGAAGTTGTCGGTCTGCCCGACGAAGTCCACGGCGAAGGTGCGCAGCGGGGACAGGTGCTGCGCGGCGAGCCCGGTCAACGCGCTGGAGTCCAGGCCGCCGGAGAGCAGCACGCACTGCGGCACGTCCGAGACGAGCTGGCGGCGCATGATGTCGTCCATCAGCTCGCGGACGCGCTCCGAGGTGGTCTCGGTGTCGTCCTCGTGCGGCTTGGCCTCCAGCTGCCAGTAGGTCCGCTCGCGCAGGCCGGAGCGGTCCATGACGGCGAGCCTGCCCGGCTTGAGCTCGCGCATCCCCGCCCAGACGGCCTCGCCGACGGTCTTGCTGTACGCGAAGAGCTCCCGCAGCCCGTTGAGGCCGATGCGGGGCTTGACCAGCGGGTTCGCCAGGATCGCCTTGGGCTCGGAGCCGAAGAGCACGCCGTCTGCGGTGCGGTAGAGGTACAGCGGCTTCACGCCGAGGCGGTCGCGGACCAGCAGCAGCCGCTCGGTGCGCGCGTCCCAGATCGCGAAGGCGTACATGCCGTTGAGCCGGTCGACCAGCGCGTCGCCCCACTCCAGGTAGGAGCGCAGCACCACCTCGGTGTCGCTGGCGGTGCGGAACTCGTGGCCCCTGCGACGCAGCTCCTGGCGCAGCTCGACGAAGTTGTAGACCTCGCCGCTGTAGGTCAGCACGACCTGGCCGTCAGGGGTGTCGGCGACCATCGGCTGCGCGCCGCCCTCGATGTCGATCACCGCGAGCCTGCGGTGGCCGAGCGCGGCGTGCTGGGCCAACCAGGTGGCGCCGTCGTCCGGTCCCCGCTCACGCATCGTGGCGGTCATGGCCTCCAGGGTGGCCCGTTCGCGGGTCAGGTCACGCGCGAAGCCCACCCAGCCGGTAATGCCGCACACGTCGACCTCCTCGTCGTCTTCAGGGCCCGCGCCACTCACGCCATGTGAAAAATACATTCCTCATGGCCCGAAATGAATCAGCACGGTTGAAGGTGATTAGTCCGTTCGTGCGGCCACGGCCGAGGCCTGGTCGCAGACGGTGACTTCGCTGCCGCGAAGCCGCCCGCCCTGGGTGAAGCTTGGTGGTTGCCGCCGTCACACAGAGTGTAAGGAGCGCGTAAACGTCGAGGTAGTCCCCGTCAAGGACGTGTCAGGGGACCGTTATCTAAGCCCACCCCTGGAGCACGCTCGCCCCGGCACGGCCGCACGGCGAAGGGGAGTGATCGACATGGCCGACTCGGCCCGCACCGGTCCCACCCCGCGGCCCGCGACCGCGTTCCTCCTGGTGACCACACTGATCCAGTTGGAGAACTTCTGATGACAACTCCTACCCCGGATGTGCGCAAGCTCAACCTCGCCGCGCGCGTCGCGGGAGGGTGCTCGGGGTGAGCGTGGCGGAGACTGGAGCGATGGAGTCCGGCACCAAGCGCAGGCGCGGTGAGCTGCGCATCTACCTGGGCGCGGCACCCGGCGTCGGCAAGACCTTCGCCATGCTCGGCGAGGCCCACCGGCGCGCCGAGCGCGGCACGCACGTGGTGGTCGGCTTCGTCGAGACCCACGGCAGGGAGCGGACCGCCGCGCTGCTGGACGGGCTGCCGGAGGTGCCGAGGCGGCGGATGGGCCACCGCGGCCACGAGTTCACCGAGCTGGACGTCGACGCGTTGCTCGCGCTGCGGCCCGAGGTCGCGATCATCGACGAACTGGCGCACACCAACGTCCCCGGCTCGCGCAACGCCAAGCGCTGGCAGGACGTCGAAGAGCTGCTGGACGCCGGTGTCGACGTGCTGTCCACCGTGAACGTCCAGCACATGGAGAGCCTCAACGACGTCGTGCAGCGGATCACCGGTGCGGCGCAACAGGAAACCGTTCCGGACGAGGTCGTGCGGCGCGCCGAGCAGGTCGAACTGGTCGACATCACCCCGGAGGCGCTGCGCAGGCGGATGGCGCACGGCAACGTCTACCCGGCGCACAAGGTGGACGCCGCGCTCGGCAACTACTTCCGGCCCGGCAACCTGACCGCGCTGCGCGAGCTGGCCCTGCTCTGGGTCGCCGACCAGGTCGACGTGGCGCTCCAGCGCTACCGCGCCGAGCACAGCATCACCGACACCTGGGAGACCAGGGAGCGCGTGGTCGTCTCGATCACCGGCGGCAAGGAGAGCGAGACGCTGATCCGCCGCGCCCGGCGCATCGCCAACCGCGCGGGCGCGGAGCTCCTGGTGCTGCACGTGCTGCGCAGTGACGGCCTCGCCGGAGTTCCCGCTGCTGCGGTCAGCCGGTGCCGCAAGCTCGCGAGCGATGTCGGCGCGAGCTTCCACACCGTGGTCGGCGACGACGTGCCCGCCGCGCTGCTCGACTTCGCGCGCGGGGTCAACGCGACGCAGCTCGTGCTCGGGACCTCGCGCCGGTCGCGGCTCGCACGCGTCTTCGACGAGGGCGTCAGCTCGCGCGTCGTGCAGGGCTCCGGGCCGATCGACGTGCACATGGTCACCCACGACGAGGCAGGCGGGACCGTGCGCCAGCCCGGCGCTCGACGGACCGCGCTCGCTCCGTGGCGCAAGGTCCTAGGCTGGGTGCTCGCCGTGGCGCTCCCGTCCGCGGCGACCGCGCTCGGAGTGGCACTGCAACCCGAGCTGATCCTGTCCACCAACGTGATCGACTACTTCCTGGCGATCGTCGTCGTCGCGCTCGTCGGCGGGCTCGGCCCGGCGCTGCTGGCCTCGATCGGCTCGGCGTTCATGCTCAACTTCTTCTTCACCGAGCCGGTGTTCACCCTGACGATCTCCGCGCAGGAGAACGTGATCACGCTCGTCGCGATGGTGGTCGTCGGCATCATGGTCGCCCTCGTCGTCGACCGCGCCGCGCGCCGGGCCGGGCAGGCCGCCAGGGCTCGGACCGAGGCCGCGCTGCTGTCCTCCTACGCGCACACCGTGCTCACCCATCCCGAGCCCGTGCAGCGGTTGCTGGAGAAGGTGCGCGAGAACTTCGGCCTGACCTCCGTCGCGCTGCTGGAGAAGAGCGACGGTGACTGGAAGCGCGTCGCCGTGGTTGGCGTCGACGCGTGCGACCGCCCTGGGCAAGCCGATGTCGACATCGCCGTGACCGTCGACGTGCACCTCGCGCTGCGCGGGCGAGCACTTGCCGCGGCCGACCGCAAGGTGCTCGAAGGCGCTGCGGGACAAGCACTTCTCGCACTCCGACAGCAACGGCTCT
The DNA here is from genome assembly GCF_002155965.1 of Allokutzneria sp. NRRL B-24872. Taxonomy (GTDB): domain Bacteria; phylum Actinomycetota; class Actinomycetes; order Mycobacteriales; family Pseudonocardiaceae; genus Allokutzneria. The sequence continues at coordinate 47,816 of NZ_MUMH01000103.1, read as the reverse complement.
CCGCGCAGAACGCTGAGGCCCGGCGCCGTGCGGAGACCACCGAGCTGCGCACGGCACTGCTGTCCGCGGTCGGGCACGACCTGCGCACGCCACTGACGTCGATCAAGGCGTCCATCGGCAGCCTGCGCGATCCCGAACTCGTACTGTCCAGTTCGGACACCGCGGAACTGCTTGAGGCAATAGAGGAATCCGCCGACCGGCTCGCCAAGCTCGTCGACAACCTGCTCGACTCCTCGCGACTGGCGACCGGCGCGGTCCGCCCGCAGTACCGGCCGACCGGGTTCTACGAAGCCGTCGCCCGCGCTCTGTCCTTTATGGATGGACACGCGCGCGTCGCTGTCGACGTGGACGACCGGCTTCCCTTGGTGTGGGCCGATGTCGGCTTGTTGGAGCGCGTGATCGCCAACGTCGTCGACAACGCGCTCCGGCACGGCGGCGGCAACGTCGAGGTCCGTGCGAGCGCGCACGCCGCACAGGTCGAGCTGCGCGTCGTCGACTACGGCCGAGGCCTGCCGAAGGGCGCAGCCGACGAGGTGTTCGCGCCGTTCCAGCGGCTCGGTGACTCCTCCAGCGGCGTGGGGCTCGGACTGAGCGTCGCCAAGGGCTTCACCGAGGCGATGGGCGGCACCATTCGCGCCGAGGACACCCCCGGCGGCGGGCTGACGATCGTGATCTCCTTGCCAGTGCACGGGGATCGCGCTGGAGAGGCGGGAACGCGGTGACCAAGGTCCTGGTTGTCGACGACGAGCCGCAGATCGTGCGGGCGCTGCGGATCAACCTCGCCGCGCGCGGCTACGAGGTGCTGACCGCCCACGACGGCGCTTCCGCGCTCCGCGTCGCCGCGTCCGACCGACCCGACGTGGTGGTGCTCGACCTCGGCCTGCCCGACCGCGACGGCACCGAGGTGATCGCCGGGCTGCGCGGCTGGACCAGCGTGCCCATCCTCGTGCTCTCCGCCCGCACCGACTCCTCAGACAAGGTCGGCGCCCTCGACGCCGGCGCCGACGACTACGTCACCAAACCCTTCGGCATGGACGAACTCCTCGCCCGCCTGCGCGCCGCCGTCCGCCGGGCCGCCCACCCCGCCGACGAGACCGAGCTCGCCGTCGTCGAGACCGCCACCTTCACCGTCGACCTCGTCGCCAAGCGCGTGCACCGCGACGGCTCCGAGGTGCACCTCACCCCCACCGAGTGGGGCGTGCTCGAAATGCTCGTCCGCAACCGCGGCCGCCTCGTCGCGCAGAAGCAGCTGCTCCAGGAGGTGTGGGGCCCCGCGTACGCGAAGGAGACCCACTACCTCCGCGTCTACCTGGCCCAGCTCCGCCGCAAACTCGAAGCCGAACCGTCCCGCCCACGCCACCTGATCACCGAACCCGGCATGGGCTACCGCTTCGAAGCCTAGGCATTCGCCAGAACGCCACTCTCACGCGCGCCTGGGCCACTTCGGTGAACCCCTCCGCCGTTCGCGCGCGTTGTTACCCTGCTCGCGGGCCAGTGACGCAGGGGAGGCGTTCTCACATGTCCAAGCAGTACGTGCGCGTCGGGGGATGGCGCATCGACCTCGACCAGGTCCCCGCCGCGATCAAGATCTTCAACGACGCGTTGGCCAATGTGGAGAAGGCAGCAGCGAAGACGCATGATCATGTCGAGGCCCTGCCCATGGGGCAGGACCACGTGAGCGTCGCCTTGGCGGCCGAGGTCAACAAGCGTCACGCCACCAATCCTGGGAGCACCCGCAACGCGGTGAAGAGCCTGCGTGACGCGCTGAGTGCTGTCGTAGCGCAGCTCGAAGCGGCGAAGCGCCACTATCGCCGTGTCGAAGATGCCGCTGGACAGGGCTTCAGGAGGGGGTGACTGTGCGCGTTCTCGAAGTTTCGCGGCTCGTACTTCTCGTCGCGTTGGTGACGTCGGTGGCAGGCTGCACTGTCACGCAGGTGGGTACGGCGAGCCCTCAAAGTGCGATTCCGGAATCTCCGCCGCCAGCGAGCGATGGCCCCGAACGGCCACGTGAGATCAAGATCGACGACCTCCGGCCCTGCGAGCTGATCACCGCTGAGCAGCGGCAGGAGTTCAAGATCGACGTGCCGTTCAGCGAGGAGTCGGAGTCGGCCTTTCAATCGCAGATCTGCGAAATGATCAGCCATTCCGAACGGGTGAGCATCGCCTTCAACGTGATCTTGAAGCACGATGTCGCCAGGTTCGGTATCGGCAACCCTGCGACGATCCCTCGCGCCGTCCAGGTTGCTGGTTTCCCCGCCTTCGAGGTCCGGCTGAAGGAGAGTGATCCAGGAGACCAGGGATGCTCCGTCAACGTGGGCGTGTCGAAAGGGCAGGTCATCCGCGCACGCTTCTTGGAGCAGGGGCGGAAATCCAGGCCGCTGTCCTATGACGAAGTCTGTCGACGAGCTACGCGGGGGGCGGAGCTCGCCGTGGGCAACCTGCTGAACCGCCGCTGACGCGGGCACGACCACCAACCAACGACACGGGGGGACGACGTGGATGTCAATGTGAACTGGATGGCCATTACTCACGAGGAGCTTTACCAGAAGCTTCACGGGGGGCACGGTCCAGCGGGGCATCAACCAGTCGCGACGCAGAGCAACGACATCGCCTGGGTGCTCGCCAACACGGAAGCTGACCTTGGCAAAGCGCTCTCCTCGCTGGGGGCGGTGTGGGAGGGAGCTGCTGCGGAGCAGGCCGTTGGGAAGATCGACACTCTCCGGCAGTGGACGAACTCGTCGGGTGAAAAGACCAACACCCGGACCACGAGCATTCTTGATGGGATGAGTGCGTTCGTGCACGCGCGGAATTCGATGCCGGAGCCGAAGAGGGTTCCGTCGTTGGAGGAGCTGGGAAACAGCAACGCGCTGCGCGATGTGTTCCAGTTGACGCAGGACCGCGAAGTTCTCGAGGGTGCGGCGAACGAGGCGCACCGGGAAGCGGCGCGGGTGATGCAGGCGTATGCGGATGCGGTGAACAAGCCGGTTCCGGACTACGACGAGCCGCCTCGGTTCGGGGGTGGCGGAGCGCCGGGTGATCCGCGGCCGGGGACGCCGGTTGGTGGCGGCGGCAGGGCGATCACCAGGCCGCGTGGCGGTGACATCGGCGAGGGACAGGACATCGGCGAGAACGTTGGCGGTGAAGGCGTTCCCACTCCGCCGATCCCGGATCAGCGGGGTGGTCAGAACCTCGATGTGCCGGGGCCGAAGTTCGGCGAGGTTCAGCAGGCCGGCTTCACGCCGCCGCCCGCTCTCACCAACAGCGGTGGGCTGGGCTCGATCGCCGGGCCCGGGGGATCGGCGGTCGGAGGCGGCTCGGGCGCGGCGGTGGGTGGCCTGTTGGCCCGCCCGGGCGCGAATCTGAGCGCGCCGCCGGTGAATCAGCCGCCGAGGCCGACGCCGCCGCCGGTCAGGCCGACGACGGCAACGACAACGGCGGCGGGCGCGCGGCAGGGGTTCATGCAACCCGCCCTCGGCACCGGTCAGCGCGAGGAAGACCAGGAGCACGAGCGCAAGTACGACATCACCGAGGACATCGTCGGCGAGCTGCCGATGGTCGCCCCGCCCGTGATCGGTGAGTGAGTCGATGACTTCGATGACCACGCTCACGATCTCCGACACCGCCTACCAGGTGGCGTGGGAGCACATCGGCTTCGACCAGATGCCCTTGGCACTGCTCGTCAATCCCCAAGGCGCGCGCCACGAGGAGCGCGATGCCGTCGTGGCGGACGCGTGGCAGGAGCTGCGCGGCGCCGGACTCGTGGACGGCGCGAACCTCGACGAGCAGCTGGTGCGGTGGCTGACGGTGCTGGCCGCGCCGGACCGGCTGGTGGACGCACGCCTGTGGCTGGGCGAGGAAGTGCGCGCGGTCGCCGCGGCGGCCCAGAGCGAGGACGAGGGTGTCCTCGCGGTTCTCCGAGGCGGCCGCATGATCTTCCGCTCGATCTACGCGACGGGCCTGGCGCGCGCGGCCACGGAGCTGTTGCCCGCGGTGAAGCCGGGTCCTGGCCACTCGGTGTCAGTGCCCAACGAGGTCTTGGCCAAGGCCGCGCACGCCGCGGGCAGCGATCGCCAAGCGCTCGCAGCGGCGTTGCGGGGCGAGATCTCGGCCGACGACGCCGAGCAGCTGGCGCTGATGACCAAGGCGGCGGGGCACCGGGGCCAGTTCGGGGCGAGCCTGCGGCGCAAGCGCGCCGACCACGTCGTCGCGTACTTCGACACCGAGGACGGCCGCTACCTCATGGAGGAGTCCCGGGGCTGGACCACGGTCAGCCCGGCGGACACGCGGGTGCTGGTGCGCCAGATCGACCAGCTGACCGCTGCGGCCAATTAAGCGAGAAGCATTCACATTTCTTTCCGGCCTCGCTACCGTCGGTCACGGTGAGCTGTGACGGCGGTCACCGAGCATCGACACCCGGGAGGTCGTTGTGCGCTGGTTGTCCGGAGAACGGGTCAGGGGGGTGCTCGGCGTGGCGCTGGCGGCCGTGGTCGGCGCCGCCACGCTCGTCCAGCTCGGTGAGCCAGCCCAGGCCACCAGCGCCGATGGCGCCTACCTGGTAGGACGCGGGATCGCCGACGTCACCGGCGAGGCGGCCGAGCGCGGGATGATGGGCTACGCCAAGCTCGACCAGCGCACCTCCGGGATCCACCAGCGGCAGCGCTCGCGGGCGTTCGTCATCGCCGATCCCGCGAGCGGCAAGCGCGTCGCGATGGTGACCGCCGACCTCGGCATGATCTTCGGCAGCGTGCGGCAGGCGGTGCTGCGCAAGCTCGCCGCCAAGCACGGGACGCTGTACTCGGCGGACAACGTGCTGCTCACCGCGACGCACACGCACGCGGGGCCGGGCGGGCAGTCGCACTACTCGCTCTACAACATCACCACGTTCGGCTACCACGGCAAGACCTTCGACGCGGCCGTCGACGGCATCGTGGAGTCGATCAACCGAGCGCACGACGACCTCGCGCCCGGCTCGCTGTCACTGGCCAACGGGGAGCTGAAGAACGCCAGCGCCAACCGCTCGCGCCGCGCCTTCGACAAGAACCCCGCGCAGGACAAGGCCGCTTTCCCGGACGGCATCGACCCGATGACCTCGCTGCTGCGGATGGACCGGGGCGGCAGGACGGTCGGCGCGATCAACTGGTTCGCCACCCACAACACGAGCATGACCGGCAACAACACGCTCATCAGCGGCGACAACAAGGGCTACGCGGCATACAACTGGGAACGCGAGGTCGCGGGCGCGGACTACCTCGCCGGACAGCCGGGTCTGGTCACCGCCTTCGCGCAGACCAACGCGGGCGACATGTCGCCCAACCTCAACCTGAAGCCGGGCAGCGGCCCCACCGAGGACGAGTTCGCCAACACCCAGATCCTCGGCAAGCGCCAGGCCGACGCGGCCCGCGCCCTCGCCGCGAGCCCGGGGCGTTCGCTCAGCGGCGGCGTCGACGCTCGTCTGTCCCATGTGGACATGAGCGGCACGGCCGTGCGCCCGGAGTTCACCGGGGACGGTGCCACGCACACCACCTGCCAGGCCGCGATGGGCGCGAGCTTCGCCGCAGGGTCCACAGAGGACGGTCCGGGGCCGGACATCTTCAAGGAGGGCGTCGGCAACAACCCGCTCATCGAGCTCGTCACCAAGGCGCGCTACGTCGCCTCCCCCGCGCTGCGCGCGTGCCAGGCTCCCAAGGACATCCTGCTCGACACCGGCGCGCTGAACCTGACGCCGAAGATCCTGCCGATCCAGCTCGTCCGCGTCGGCCAGCTCTACCTGATCGGTCTGCCGCAGGAAGCCACGATCGTCAGCGGGCTTCGACTGCGCAGGACCGTGGCCGAGCAGGTCGGCGCGCCGCTGCAGAACGTCCTCGTCGCGGGCTACGCCAACGACTACGCCGGGTACCTGACCACGCCGGAGGAGTACGACCAGCAGGACTACGAGGCGGGTCACACGATGTTCGGTCGCTGGAGTTTGCCTGCCTACCAACAGGAATTCGCCCGCATCGCCGCCGACATGAAGGCCGGGCGGCCGAGCGCGGCGGGCCCGACGCCGCCGGACATGTCGGGTTCGGTGTGGACGGTGCAGCCCGGCGTCGTGCTGGACGCGCCCCCGATCGGCGGCAACTTCGGCGACGTGGTCACCGCGCCGAAACCGAGCTACGTCAAGGGACAGCAGGTCGTCGTCGAGTTCGCGGGCGCGCACCCGAACAACGACGTGCACCGCAACGGCACGTTCATCGAGGTGCAGCGCCAGGAAGGGGCCACGTGGAAGCGCGTCGCCGACGACGGTGACTGGTCAACGAAGTTCCGCTGGGCGCGGTGGGGCGTAGCGGCTTCGCGGGTCACCGTGTCGTGGGACGTGCCGAGCACCGCACAGCCCGGCAGCTACCGCATCGTGTACCGCGGTGACGCCAAGAACCTCCTCGGCGCGGTGAGTCCGATCAGCGGCACGTCTCCGGCATTCACCGTCACCTGACCGTACTGATTCCCCCGCGCGGCCGCGCACGACGCAGTAGCGTGAGCCGCCGGGGGAGGTAGACGAACGTGGGATTCACAGTTGTCACCGACGAGCTCCGCAAGGCAGCTCGGACGGCTCGGAGCGCCGGTGAGGGCGCGGGAGCGGTGAACATCGCTGCCGAGGCCGACCAGATCGCGACGGCCATGCCAGGCGGCGCGGCCGCTGCGGCTGCCGCCAAGCTCGCCGGGCACTGGAAGTCGAGCGTTTCCGCGTGGGCGAACGACGTCCAGGCGCACGCGAAGCGCTTGGACGACAGCGCCGCGCTCTACGACGCCAAGGACGCCAACGCGCGCAACGACATGCGAGAGGCATTCTGATGGTCTCCGTCAGCGATGTGCGGCGGTGGCGGCCGCCCACCCTCGACGGCGTCTTCCAGGCGCTCGGCTCGCGCCGCGACACCCTCGTCGGCTTCGACGACGAACTGCACGCCACGAGGTCGCCCGCCGGGTGGACCGGCTCCGCCGCTGAGGCCGCCGCCAAGCACCACGGCGAACTCACTGAACGAATGCGTCGTTTGGTCGCTGGCATCTCCGCCGTGCGGCGCGCCACCGGTGAGGCCGCCGACGCCGTCAAGGCCGTCCAGCGCGCACTCGGCGACGCCGAACACCTCGCCGGCCGCTACGGCTTCTCCATCGCCGATGACGGCAAGATCGTCGACATCGCGCAGTCGCGCCCCACCGAGGCACCCCAGATCCGCGAGCGCGCCGCCATGCACGCAGAGCTCGTCGACCGCGTCGAGCAGGTGCTGCGCCGGGCCAACGACATCGACGCCGACCTCGCCGCCGTCCTGGAACGCGCCGCCCTCGACCGCATCGACGACGGCTGTGGCACCTCGCTGACCGACGCTTCCCTTGCCGGACAGGCAACCGGCGGCCTCTCCACCGTCGGCCCGCCCCAGGGCGGCTCCCCCGCCGACAACTCCGGCTGGTGGACGTCGCTGTCCGACGCGGAACGCGCGGCGATGCTCAAGGACCACCCCGACTGGATCGGCAACCTCGACGGCCTGCCCGCCGTCGTCCGCGACCAGGCCAACCGCGCCCAGATCCCGGGCGAACGAGCCAGGCTGCTGGCCGAAGCCGCGAAGCTGGAGCCTCTGGTCGACTCCCTCACCAAACGGCTCGGTGCGTCCACCAGCGAGATCGGTGAACTGTCGATCGCCCGCCAGCTCGCCGGTCCCGCCGCCGAACTGGCCACCATCAAGGCGAAACTCGCTTCACTGGACGCGATCGAGGAAACGCTGAAGCAGTCTGATCGCCAACTCCTCGTGATGGACACATCAGGACAACGCGTCAAGGCGGCTATCGCGGCAGGCAACGTCGACACCGCCGAACACGTCGCCGTCTTCACTCCGGGCCTGGGGACCACCGTTCAAGGCGATATGCGGGCGTACGACGACCACATGTACCAGCTGCGCGAAGACGCCGAGAGCGAGTCACTCAGGGCGAACAAGCCGACCTCCGTGGCAGCCGTGACATGGATCGGCTACGAAGCACCACAAGCGTCCCCGGACGAACTCTTGAACCCGAACCGCTCTGTCGTGAGTGATGTGGCGGCAAGAACAGGAGCGGAGAAGCTCACGAGCTTCCTCAACGGCATCGATGCCTCCCGTACGACCGATCCGCACCTCACCGCGATCGGCCACTCCTACGGATCTCTGACCACAGGGCTCGCACTGCAGAAGGGAACGGGTGTCGACGACGCGGTTTTCTTCGGCTCCCCAGGGGTGGGCATATTCCACGCGGACATGTTGAAGGTACCGGCAGGACATTCCTGGGTGATTGAATCACGCAGGGACATCGTTGCCGATCTCGGCACGTTCGGAGGCGACCCGAGTCGCATCGGAGGAACAACTCAGCTGTCTGCGAGAGAACTCACGCTGCCAGATGGTCGGCGTCTGAACGAATCCTTCGGACACGGTTCAGTGGAGCCCAAAGTTGGCTATCTCGCTCCCGACACCACGAGCCGGTACAACATGAGCCTGGTGACCGCGGGACTACATCACTTGGTCAAGGAGGACACGGGCCCCCGGCTCAGCGACGTCTTCGGTGACCGCCCCTACCGAGGACCGTACTGATGAAGAGGTTTGGGGCACTCACACTTTGCTTTCTGATCCTCACCGGCTGCGGAGGGAGCAGCGTGAAAGATCCGTTTCACATCCTCGCCCAGCGACCCGACATCGACGCAGCAACAGCTCGGTACGAAGAGATGCAGGAAAAGCTGCGAACCCGCCTCTCAGCCGAAGTGGGCCCCTTGACCTGGAAAGAGCACTCCCCCGGGGGCGGCTCCGGCTGCTCCGGGTTCTCACAGATTCGAGACGCCGTGCGCCGAACGCTCGGTTTGTGGGTCCACTTCGGGAACATCCCCGATGACAAGTGGAGCAAGGTGGTCGCGATCACCACCGAGGTCACCGGGGCTTATGGCTTCGAGCAACCCGCGGCGAGGGTCAACAGTCCTGGTCGTCACGACATCGTCGGGATGGATTCCTACGGCGCCTCCTACACGCTCGGGACGTATCTCAACACCACGCTGATGCTGCACACCGGGTGTCACCTGGAAGCGAAGGCGCATCCGGCGAACGCCGGGAAGCCGACAACGTGAGTCGTGAGCCTCGGGAAGTGGTGCGGCTCTTCACGCACATGTGGCTGCTGAGCGCGGCCGGTCTCGCGGCTTCGGCTTGGTACTTCGCCCACTACCTGGGCAGCCTCGAACGCCCTGACTCGCTGTACGGCACCTGGCCTGGGCTGCTCCTCCTGGTAACCATCGCCGCGACCGTGATCGGCTTGATGATCGCGAACATCGGGGGCAACAAGGCGCTGGACAAGCAGCGGGCGATCGGGGGGTGGTTGTGGGCGGCGTGGGCACCGCTCTACCTGGTCATGCTGATCACGCACCTGATCACGTTGCTGTGAAACAGGATCAGCCGTTCTTCGGCAGGAGCTCCAGGGTGGGGGCGACCGGGGACAGGGGGACGCGGTAGCGCTGGGCCACGTAGTCGGCCATGTCGTGGAACAGGGGCGCGGCGGAGGTGGCTTCGGAGGTGCCGGCCTTGGGGGCGTCGAGCATGATGCCGATGACGTAGCGCGGTTTGTCGGCGGGCAGGATGCCGGCGAAGGTGATCCAGTACGAGGAGTTGCTGTAGCAGCCGCAGTTCGGGTCGACCTGCTGCGCGGTGCCGGTCTTGCCGGTGATCTGGTAGCCGGAGAGCGCGGCGGCGGGGCCGGTGCCGCGTTGGCCGGGGGCGTCCTGGACGACGGCGCGCATCATGTCGCGGACGGTGCGCGCGGTCTCGGGGCTGACGACGCGGACGCCTTCGGGGCGGGGCTCTTCCTTGCGGACCTTGTCGGGGCCGATCTCCGCCTTGATGATGCGCGGCGGGATGCGCAGGCCGTCGTTGGCGAGCGCCTGGTACATGCCGGCCATCTGCACGACGGTCATGGACAGGCCCTGGCCGATGGGCAGGTTGCCGAAGGTGGAGCCGGACCACTGCGAGCGCGGCGGGACGCGGCCGGAGGTCTCACCGGCCAGGCCGAGCCGGGTGCGCTCGCCGAGGCCGAACTTGGAGAGCATCTCGGCGAAGCGGTCCTGGCCGATCTGCTGCGCCATCATCAGCGTGCCGACGTTGGAGGACTTGCCGATCACCCCGGTGAAGGTCATCGGGATGGTGCCGTGGTTCCACGCGTCGCCGATCTCGCGGTCGGCGACCTTGATGCTGCCGGGCACCGACAGCACGGTCTGCGGCGTGGCGAGGCCGAGCTCGATCGCGGTGGCGGCGGTGACGACCTTGTTGACCGATCCCGGTTCGAAGGGCGATGTCACCGCGCGGTTGTTGCGCTGCTCGGGCTTGGAGTCGGCGAAGTTGTTGGGGTCGAACGGTTTGTCGTCGGCCAGCGCCATGACCTCGCCGGTCTTCGCGTCGAGCACGACGGCGCTGCCGCCCTTGGCCTCCACCCGCTGCACGTAGCTGGTGAGCATGTTCTGCACGGTGAACTGGAGGTCGGTGTCGATGGTCAGCTGGATGTCGGAGCCCGGCGTCGCGGGTTCGACCTCGCGCTCGGAGCCGGGGATGGTGACGTTGGCGCTCCCCGCGGCGGTGTCCACGACGCGCCTGCCGTCCTTGCCGGAGAGCAGGTTGTTCTTGTAGGTCTCCAGCCCCTCCAGGCCCGCCGCCTTGCGCTCCTCCATCCGCCAGTTGGCGAAACCGACGATGTCCGCGCCGACCTTGCCGGAGGGGTACTGGCGGATCTGGCGGTACTCGGCGCCGATCTCGCGGAACTTCTCGCGGATCATCCGCGCCTTCGCGGGTTCGACGCGGTCCACCAGGTACAGCCACTTGCTGTCGGAGAACAGCTTGCGCAGCAGCTCCTGCTCGTCGACCTGGTCGCCGAGGACCTGCTTCATGTAGGCGGCGATGTTGCGCTTGCGCTCGTCGGGGTCCTTGCCCGCCTTGCGCTGCTCCTCCACGATCAGCTGCGGCAGCGCGTAGAGCGCCTTCGCCTCCACGCTGAAGGCCAGCAGGTTGCCGTCCCGGTCCACGATCGAGCCGCGCTGACCGGGGATGTTCTGCACGGTGACGCGCTGCTTGAGCGAGCGCTGCGACAGCGCCTCGGCCTCGAAGCCCTGCACCTGCACCAGGCGCAGCCCGGCCGCGACGAGCGCGATCACCAGGAAGGCGCGCCCCACCACGACGCGGACGCGGTGATCGCCCATGCCGTTGGGGTTGCGCCTCAGCTTGGCCCTGGGGGGCTTGGGTTTCGGGGCCGCCGCCCGCGTCGACGACCTCGGAGCGGGCCGCGGTCGGCCGGTGCGCCGGTTCGGGCCCTGCATCAGCCGCCCCCACCGGCCGCCGGGGGCTGCTGCTGCCCGGCCGGAGGCTGCTGCGCGGGCGGCTGCTGCTGCCCCGCAGGCGGAGCGGGAGGAGCCGGGGGTGCGGGAGGAGCGGGCTGCTGCTGTTCCGGCGGCGGCTGGCTGCGCACGCTGGAGCGCGGCTTCTCGGCGGCCTTCGGATCGCCGACGACCTCGACGTCGCCGTTGGGCTGGACCTGCAGGCGCGCGGGGTCACCGGCGGGGACCATGCCGCGCTCGCGGGCGCGGCGGTCCAGCTCGATCGGAGACTCCAAAGTGGACACCTCGCGGCGCAGCCGCTCCACGTCCTCGGCGCCCTTGCGGACCTCGCGCCGGGTCTCCTCCAGCCGGTAGGAGTCGGCGGCGGCGGCCGTGGACAGCCACAGCGACGCGACGATGCCGGTACCGAGCAGGCCCATCACCAGCAGCACGAAGGGAGCCCTCGGCGCGGGCGCGGCGCGGCGCTCGGGCACGGCGGCCCCGGTGCGGTGCGCCCTGCGGGCGTAGGCGCGCTCGGCCGCTGCGGAGCGCCGGTGCTGCGCGGCGCGCTCGGCCTCGCGGTCGCGAACGGGCTGGGTGCCCTGCCCGCGCGAGACGGGTGGTTCGGAACGTGCCGGCGCGCTCATGACGCCTCCCCGATCCGCTCTGCGGCGCGCAACCGGACGGAGGCGGCGCGCGGGTTCTGCGCGATCTCCTCCTCCGTCGCGGGCTCGGAGCCGCGGGTGATCAACCGGAACTCGGGGCCGTGGCCGGGCAGTTCGACCGGCAGGCCCACTGGCGTGCGCGAGGTCGACCTGGCGACCAGCTCGCGCTTGGTGATCTTGTCTTCCAGCGAGTGGTAGGACAGCACGACGACCCGGCCCTCCGGCGCCAGCGCGTCCAGCGCGTTCGGCAGCGCCCTGCGCCAGACCTCCAGCTCGCCGTTGACCTCGATGCGCAGCGCCTGGAAGGTGCGCTTGGCCGGGTGGCCGCCGGTGCGCCTGGTCGCGGCGGGAACGGCGTCGTAGAGCAGCTGGACCAGCCGGGCGCTGGTGGTGAAGGGCTCCTTGGTGCGCTCGCGGACGACGGCGGAGACGATGCGCTTGGCGAAGCGCTCCTCGCCGTAGTCGCGCAGCACGCGGATCAGCTCGCCGGGCGCGTACTCGTTGAGCACGTCGGCGGCGGTGAGCCCCGCGGTGGGGTCCATCCGCATGTCCAGCGGGGCGTCCTTGGCGTAGGCGAAACCGCGGTCGGCCTCGTCGAGCTGCATCGAGGAGACGCCGAGGTCGAAGAGCACCCCGTCGACGTGGTCGATGCCGAGGCCGTCCAGCGCGGAGGGCAGTTCGTCGTAGACGGCGTGCACGAGCTTGGCGCGCTCGCCGAACGGCGCGAGCCGCGCACCGGCGAGTTCCAGTGCGCGCGGGTCGCGGTCGAGGCCGACCAGGGTGAGCTCGGGGAAGGCGGTGAGCATCGCCTCGGAGTGACCGCCGAGGCCGAGCGTGCCGTCGACGACGACGGCGGGGCCCTTCTCCAGGGCCGGGCGCAACAGGTTGATCGTGCGGTCGAGCAGGACCGGGATGTGCGCGGGCCGCGCCGACTCCGCCATGGCGGTCCCTCCCTTGCCCTGCTCCGCGCTCTGACGATCACTCGACCGGCGCACCGACCCCTGTCTGTCCTCTGTGGACGTCCACTGTGGAGTATCACGGCGGGTGTGGCGGATGTCGCCAGGTCCCCGCCCGCCCGTCGAGCCTGGTACCGGGGAAGGTGCACCAGGACCGAGAGATCGAGCGGACCGAGGCCTCACGGCACCCGAACCACGACCACGTGCCGGGATCAGAACATCCCCGGCAGGACTTCCTCCCTCGCCTTCGCGTAGTTCTCCTCGTTGTCCTCGAGGTAGGTCTGCCACGCCGAGGAGTCCCATATCTCCAGGCGGGTGATGGCGCCGATGACGACGCACTCCTTGCTGAGCCCGGCGTAGCGGCGCAGCTCCGGGACGATGGTGACGCGGCCCTGGGAGTCCGGTCGCTGCTCGTCGGTCCCGGCGAAGAGGTAGCGCTGGTAGGCGCGGACGGCCTCGTTGGTGAACGGGGCCTCGGCGACCTTGCGCGCCATCTGCTCGAACTCCGCGCGCGGGAACACGTAGAGGCAGTGGTCCTGTCCCTTGGTGACCATCAGCCCCCCCGCCAACGCGTCGCGAAACTTGGCCGGCAGCGTGAGCCGGCCCTTGTCATCCAGCTTTGGGTTGTGGGTACCGAGAAACACCGGCTTCACCTCCCCACCGACCCGTCCGGACCGGCAGCGGGGACCCCGTTCTCCCCACCGGCCGCCACAGTACCCCACTTTCCACCACAGTCAACGCGATCAAGGCCCGTTTTTCGACCGCCCGAGTGACGTTTCCGCAGCTAGACGAGGGTGGGTCCACGTGGGGGGTGACGGCTGCCCCACGCCCGGAAGGCATCCCACTACCGGGGGACGGGAGCGGCGGAATTCCCCCATTAGGGTGAGCATCGCCGGCGGCCATCCGGTCGCTGACGAGCAGGTGGGGCGAGGTGGGGAAACCCGGGTGCCCGGACGGGGTGGGGAGCTTCGCCAGGTTTTGACACACTGCGTGTCACGCTGCTCGTCGTTCGCCGGACGACCGCCGAAGATCCGCTCGCGGGATCGAGCATCAACCCGCCCCGCCGGTGTCGTCGGCCGGTGACGCGGGCACCGCGTGGGAGCCGCACCACCATGGAGGTCTGTCGAGTGACGCCGAGTACCCAGCCGACCGCTCTGCCCGGCCAGCCGCTGCCCGAGCCGGACGGCGCGCAACGCCCCGTCGAAGTGCTCGCCGAGCTGCACGACACCGCGCGGCGGATCGCGGGCAACGTGGAGCGGGTGCTCGTCGGCAAGCCGGACGTCGTGCGCGTCGCGCTGGTCACGCTGCTCGCCGAGGGCCACCTGCTGGTCGAGGACGTGCCGGGCGTCGGCAAGACCTCGCTGGCCAAGGCGCTGGCGCGCTCCATCGACTGCACGGTCAGCCGCATCCAGTTCACCCCGGACCTGCTGCCGAGCGACATCACCGGCGTGTCCATCTACAACCGCCAGACCTCGGACTTCGAGTTCCGCCCCGGCCCGGTCTTCGCCAACATCGTGGTGGGCGACGAGATCAACCGCGCCTCGCCGAAGACGCAGTCGGCGCTGCTGGAGTGCATGGAGGAGCACCAGGTCACCGTCGACGGGCGCACCTTCGGGCTGGACTCGCCGTTCATGGTGATCGCCACGCAGAACCCGATCGAGATGGAGGGCACCTACGCCCTTCCCGAGGCCCAGCGCGACCGCTTCACCGCGCGCGTGTCCATCGGCTACCCCGACCCGCAGGCCGAGCTGGCCATGGTCGACGAGCACGCCGGGCACGACCCGATGGCGGACCTGCGCCCGGTCTCCGACGCCGCGCAGGTGCGCTCGCTGGTGCAGGCGGTGCGCCAGGTGCACCTCTCCCAGGAGATCCGCAGGTACTGCGTCGAGCTGGTCTCGGCCACCCGCCGTCTGCCCGAGCTCCGCCTCGGCGCCTCCCCCCGTTCCACGCTCCAGCTCGTCCGCGCCTCCCGGGCGCAGGCCGCTCTCGTCGGCCGCGACTTCGTGGTGCCGGACGACATCCACGCGGTCGCGGTGCCGGTGCTGGCCCACCGCCTCGTGCTCACGGCGGAGGCGCAGGCGGCCCGCCGCTCCCCGGCGGACCTCGTTCGCGGTCTGGTGCAACGGGTTCCGGTCCCCCAGGGCGGAACGGGTCCCGCGCAAGCCGGCCCGTACCAGCGCAACGGTCTGCGGGGAACCAGGTAAATGCGGGGCGCCCTGTCCGGCCTCACCACGCGCGGGCGCTGCCTGCTCGCAGCGGGCATCGCCGCCGCGCTCTGCGCGCTGGTGCTCAACGAGCGGGACCTGTTGCGGGTGGCCATCTTCGCCGTCGCGCTCCCCGTGCTGTCGGCCGTGCTGGCCGCGGGCGCGCGCGTCGGTCTCGTCGCGCTGCGGCACGTGCTGCCCGAGCGCGTGCACGTGGGCAACGCCGCCGAGGTGCGCGTGGAGCTGCGCAGCACCGGCCGCGTGCCCTCCGGCGGGCTGCTGCTGGAGGACGGGGTCCCGTACGCGCTGGGCAGCAGACCGCGCTTCGTCGTGGAACGCATGTCGCGCAAGAGTTCCGTCGGTCTGCGCTACCCGTTGCAGCCGGTGCTGCGCGGGGTGCACCAGCTCGGCCCGATGCGCGCGCGGATCACCGATCCCTTCGGGTTGGCCGAGTTCGAGCGCGAGCTCGGCGGGACCAGCAGGCTGATCGTCGCACCGAAGATCGTCGGCCTCTCCGGGCTCCCGGTCGGCGCGGGCCTGGGCACCGGGGACGACGGCGCGATCCGGCTGCGCACCGGGCAGGGCGAGGACGACGCGATCGTCCGGCAGTATCGGCACGGTGACGACATGCGCAAGGTGCACTGGCGCTCGACCGCGCGCCGCGACGAGCTGATGGTGCGGGTCGAGGAACGCCCGTGGCGCGGCGGGATCGCGGTGCTGCTGGACGCGCGCGAGTCGGCGCACCGGGGCAGCGGCCCCAGCTCCAGCCTGGAGTGGGCGGTGTCGCTGACCGCGAGCATCTGCCTGCACCTGCACCGGCACGGCCAGCACGTCCGGCTGAGCACCGAGGACGGGCACGCGCTCGCCGGTGGGCAGAGCGACGGCGGGCACAGCGACACCGAGGTGCTCGACGCGCTCGCGGCGCTTCGCCCGTCCCACCGCAGGGACCTGGCGTGCAGCAACGACCCCGGTTCGGGTCGCGAGCTGATCGCGGTGCTCGGCGCGACCACGCCCTCGGCCGTGCACGAGCTGATCAAGTACCGGCAGCGGTCGGTGCGCAGCCTCGCGGTGCTGCTGGACGTCAAGAGCTGGGCGGGCTCCAGCGAGGAGGGGGCCGCCGACCCCCAGGAGGTCGCGCGGTTGCTGACCTCGGCGGGCTGGGGCGTCATGATCGCCGACGCGCGGACGCCGATGACCACCGTCTGGACGCGGCTGTGCCACAGCACCGCCGACCGGATGGCCGTGGGGAAGGGCGGGGCTGCCTGGTGAGTTCACGACACGCGGTGCTGGCACCGTCGACCGAGCACGGCGCCGCGATCTCCCTCGCCGCGGCGGTCTCCGTGCTGGGCGCGGCGACCGCGCTCTCCGCGGTGATCGAGGGCGGGCGGTGGATCGGCTTCGTCGCCGTGACCATCGCGGTGGTGATCGCGGTCGGCACCGGCCTGCGCGCGATCCGGGCACCGATCTTCGTCGTCGCGCTCGGCCAGATCTGCGCGCTGGCGTTCTTCCTGACCGCGGTGTTCACCCGCAGCGGGTTGTTCGGCGTGCTGCCGGGCCCGGAAGCCTTGCAGGAACTGGGCAACGTGCTCAGCGAATCCGTGCAGCAGGTCCGCACGGGCGTACCCCCGGTGAGCGGGACGTCGGCGATACTGTGCCTGTCCGCGCTCGCGGTCGGCATCGTGATGATCGCGGTGGACACGCTCGCCACCGCGGCGCAGGCGCCCGCAGCCGCCGGTCTGGTGCTGCTGTGCGTCTTCGCCGTCCCCGCCTCGCTGGCCGACGAGATGCTGCCGTGGTGGTCCTTCGCGTTGGGAGCCGGCGGTTTCGCGCTCCTGCTGGTGGTGGACGAGGCGCAGCGGCACCGCCTGTGGCGCGGCAGGCTCGGGCTCCCCGCACGCGGGCAGAACGGCGAGAAGAACGGCCGTCGCGGCGGTGGTTCCGGCTTCAGCGCGTCGGCGGTGACGGTCATCGGCCTGGTCGTGGCGATCGTCGGCGGGTCCACGCTGACGCTGGTCGGCACCGCGGGCAGGCTGCCGGGAGTCGGCGGCAACTCGGGCACGGCGGGCATGGGCATCAAGCCGTTCGCGTCGCTGCGCGGGCAGTTGGAGCGCAAGGGAACCATCGAGCTGTTCCGGGTGCGCGGCCTCGACGAGGTGTCCTACCTGCGGTCGCTGACGCTGCGCCAGTACGACCGCAGGAACGGCTGGTCGGTCAACAGCCCGCTCAGCGGAGCCCCCGTCACCGGCAAGCTGGTCAACGTGGGGGCGAACCCGGAGAGCCTGGGCAAGCCGAAGCAGATCGACATCGAGACGGTCGGCTACCTCGACCACTGGGTCCCGGTCTACGGCGTGCCGATGGGACTGGACGGCGTTCCCGACGACTGGCTCTACGACCCCAAGGTCGGCGTGGTCTTCAACGACGAGAAGAAGCGCGTGGAGCGCTACACGCAGATGAGCGTGCTGGCGAACCCGACCCCGGAGGCACTGCGCGCGACGGGGACGCGCGTGGACACCCAGGAGATCGGCGCGGAGTACCTGGAGATCGACGTCGACCCCAGGATCACCGACCTGGCCCGCCGGATCACGGCCTCGGCGCGGACGAACTACGACAAGGCCCTCGCGCTGCGCAAGCACTTCACCGACCCCGGCAACGGCTTCACCTACAGCCTGCAGACGGTGGCCGGTGGCGACTCCGACGGCCTGGTGGACTTCCTGTTCAACGGCAAGACCGGGTTCTGCGAGCAGTTCGCATCGTCGATGGCGGTCCTGGCGCGCGCCGCGGGCATCCCGGCGCGCGTGGCCATCGGCTTCACCCAGGGCTACGACGCCGGTGGCTACCACGTGATCACCACCAACGACGCCCACGCGTGGGTGGAGCTGCACTTCCCCGGCATCGGCTGGACCAGGTTCGACCCGACCCCGCAGGCCAACGGGCGCGGTGTGACCGCGCCCTACGAGATCGAGGGGTCCACCAGCGGCGGCAACCAGAGCGGCAACGAGCCCTCGGCCGGGCGCACCACGACGCCCCAGTCGAACCCGTCGTCCGCGCCGACCGCTACGACCGCGCCGGTGGCTCCCGGCGGTGGCGACGACCGAGTCCTCCTGTTCGGGGCGATGCGGGTCCCGGCGGCCGTGGTGTGGTGGGAGATCCTGCTGCTGCTCGCCGTCGCGGGCGCCGCTGGAGCCGCCGTCGCGACGCGCGCGCGGAGGAGACGACATCGAAGCTCCGCTGGCGGGAATCAGGAGGCAGCGCGATGAGCGCCCTGCTCGCCGCCGCGACGCCGTGGCGTGCGCGGCTGTCGAAGACCGTTGCCCTGCCTGAGTTCTGGGCGGCGACGGCGACCGGGCTCGGCGTCATCGCCGTCCTGCTGCCGCTGTGGTGGACGCTGCCGGGGTTCGTGTGGGCACTGCTGCTGATCGTGCTGGGCGGTGGTTACCTCGCGCTGCTGCCGTCCTGGGTGCGTGGGGCGCTTCGGCAGCAGCGGCTGGACGCCGTGGCCGCCGGGGGCGCGGACGCCGCCGACGCCGCCTGGCAGGAGTTGGTCGCGGCGAGCGTGGACCGCGGCACGGGGATCGCCGAGACGGACACGGTTCGCGTGGCCGCGACGAAGCTCGCGCGCGAGCACAGCCTGGACGAGTCCGGGCGCGCCGGGCTGCGCGTGCTCGTCGGCGAGGTCGAGCGATCCTGGTACGGCGCGAGCGCTTCCACGCCGTCGGAACTCCCGGCGGCGTTGGACCAGGTGCTGGCCAGCCTCGCGGTGAACGCGCCGATGTCCTTGCGCGCGAAGCTGTTCCCCCGCTCCGCCATGCCCACGCGCTGACCCGCCCCAACGTCCGCCAGGCCGCCAAGAATCCGTTTCGTACTCCTAGCGGCCGTGGGGAGCGCTCTCTTTCCCGCTACCGGTACGAAACGGGAAAGGTTTGGACCACTTCAGCGCGCGAGGGGGCGAGCGGCGGAAACCACCAAGGGCTGCCGCACCGTCCCGGGAGAGGGAGGCGATGTGGCAGCCCTTGGTGGTTGCGGTTGTGTCAGTGCTTAGCCGTTGTCGTCGAACCTGCGGCGGAACCGCTCTTCCATCCGCTGCGCGAACGAACTCCGGCGTGGTGTCGTCTGCTGTGGTTTGCCGCCACCCTCCTCGACGGCCTGGTCGCGTTGACCGACCGCGGAGAGGGCCCACATGGCCCCGCCGAACATCAGCAGGAACCCGATGACGCTGAGCACCGGGATCTCCGCGACCCGTGCCACGGGTAGCGCGACCCCGACGACGAGCAGTAGTAGACCGATGATCAGAATGGCGACACCCTGGAGGCGACGCCTTCTGGAGGGCCGCCGTAGCCGGGAACCGCGCACCGTCGATGCGAACTTCGGATCCTCGGCGTAGAGCGCGCGCTCAATCTGGTCGAGCAGTCGCTGCTCGTGCTCGGAGAGTGGCATGGATCCTCCTCCGGCACATCTTCTCGCTAGCGCCGGGCGTCACGGTTGCCGCCGGACCCGGCGGGCGCCCCCGTTGGGAGCGTCACCCTTGAGGATACGATCCGTGGGACGCTGCGACTACCCGGTCGGCACTGCCGAAGCCAGCCTGTTGTCAGCGTCATCCGCTCGGGGGAGCGGCCGATACCGGGTGCTGTCGCCGCGAAACCCTTGCTGAGCTGGCCTTTTCTTCGTTTTCGGCGTTCCGGGGGCCCGCGGCGGGCTGTCCTCCGTTCGGCGGTGCGGCGACACAACAGGTCGCAGAACTCACCCCGGAGGAGGTACGCGGCGTGATGCCTTTGTGAAGCGGGGGCGATCGCGAACGTGACCAGCCGGGCGGGAACTAGTATCCACCGGGCGATTTTCAGCGGATTTGGAGTGTGCTCACGGTGACGGCGACAGGGCCAGATCTCGACCCCTCGGACCCCACGGACGCCCCGGCGGCCACCGGCAAGGGCTCCTCGGTCGTGCCAGCGGAGGCGGGCCGCCGCAGGACCTTCGGCGTGATCAGCCACCCCGACGCGGGCAAGTCCACGCTCACCGAGGCGCTGGCGCTGCACGCGCGGGTGATCTCCGAGGCGGGCGCGGTGCACGGCAAGGCGGGCCGCAAGGGCGTGGTCTCGGACTGGCTGGCCATGGAGCAGGCGCGCGGCATCTCGATCACCTCGGCGGCGCTGCAGTTCGGCTACGGCGACACGGTGATCAACCTGCTGGACACCCCGGGTCACGCCGACTTCTCCGAGGACACCTACCGCGTGCTCTCCGCGGTCGACTCGGCGGTGATGCTGCTGGACGCGGCCAAGGGCCTGGAGCCGCAGACGCTGAAGCTCTTCGACGTGTGCAGGCACCGCGGCATCCCGGTGGTCACGTTCGTGAACAAGTGGGACCGCCCCGGCCGCGAGGCGCTGGAGCTGTGCGACGAGATCAGCACCCGGATCAACCTCACCCCGATGCCGCTGAACTGGCCGGTCGGCGAGGCCGGGCGCTTCCGCGGCGTGCTGGACCGCGCCTCCGGCGAGTTCACCCGCTTCACCAGGACCGCGGGCGGGGCGACGCTGGCCACCGAGGAGACGATGAGCGCGGAGCGGGCCGCCGAGGAGGAGGGTGAGGACTGGACGCGCGCCGTCGAGGAGTCCGAACTGCTCTCGCTCAGCGGCTCCGACTTCGACCAGGAGGCGTTCCTCTCCGGCAAAGCGACCCCGGTGCTCTTCGGCGCCGGTGTGCTCAACATGGGCGTGCGGCAGCTGCTCGACAGCATCGTGCGGCTGTCCCCCGCCCCCGCGCCGCGCGTGGACGCCGACGAGAAGGCGCGCGCGCTCGACAAGCCGTTCTCCGGCTTCGTCTTCAAGGTGCAGACCGGCATGGACCCCGCGCACCGGGACCGCGTCGCGTTCGTCCGCGTGTGCTCCGGCCGCTTCGAGCGCGGCATGGTCGTCACGCACGCGCAGACCGGCCGCCCGTTCAGCACCAAGTACGCGCAGCAGATGTTCGGCCGCGAGCGCAACACGGTGGATGAGGCCTTCCCCGGCGACGTCGTCGGCCTGGTCAACGCCAACGCGCTCCAGGTCGGTGACACGCTGCACGTCGGCAAGCCCGCCGTGCGCTTCCCGAGGCTGCCGAGCTTCGCCCCCGAGCACTTCTCCATCGCGCGCCCGTCGGATCTCGGCCGCGCCAAGCAGTTCCGCAAGGGCATCCAGCAGCTGGAGGAGGAAGGCGTCGTCCAGGTGCTGCGCTCCGACCGCCGCGGTGACGCCGCCCCCGTGCTGGCCGCCGTCGGCCCGATGCAGTTCGAGGTCGCCGCGCACCGCATCGAGGCGGAGTTCGGCGTGAAGCTGTTGCTGGACCGGCTGCCCTACCGCATCGCGCGCATCCTCGTTCAGCCCGAGCAGCGGTCGATCGTCGACCGCAGCGGCCGAGCCGAGGTCCTGCGCCGCGACCGCGACGGCGTCGACCTGGCCCTCTTCCCGGACCCGGTGGCCGTCGGCTCCCTCCAGCGCCTGCACCCGGAGTTCAAGCTCGAATCCCTCGTCGCCGGAACCGACGACTAGGCGTTCCTCGCGCGTTGTGGCAATTCGTTGCCACAACGCGCGGGCGCTAGGGGAGGAAGGCGGCGTCGCGGCGGGCCAGGAGCAGGCGGGGACGGCGCCACGCCAGGTAGGAACCGGCGGCGAGCAGGCAGAAGCCGACGATCACGAAGGAGTTGCCGAGCAGGTGCTCCCCCGGCGTCCAGAGCAGTTCCTGGTTGCCAGCGGTCGGCAGCTTGAAGTGCCACCCGACGTAGAAGACGACGGTGATCACGGCCGCGACGAGCAGCCACACCCAGCTGTTCACCCGCAGCGCCGAGGCGATCATGATGACCAGGGTCGGGGCGATCCACACCCAGTGGTGCGACCACGAGGTCGGCGAGATCAGCAGTGCGACGATCCCGTTGGCCATCACCGCGATCGGGGCGTCGGCGCGGCGGATGATCACCACGCCCATGCCGATGGCGAGCAGGGACAGCAGCACGATCAGCACGCCCATGAGCACGACGGGCGGCTGGAGCCGGACGAGCATCGCGGTGATGGTCTGGTTGGCGGAGAACGGGGTGCCGCTCATCGACGACGCGCCGCCCTCCAGCCAGTAGTGCAGCGAGGAGCCGGGCGCGATCACGAAGC
Source organism: Allokutzneria sp. NRRL B-24872 (assembly GCF_002155965.1). GTDB lineage: Bacteria > Actinomycetota > Actinomycetes > Mycobacteriales > Pseudonocardiaceae > Allokutzneria. The sequence continues at coordinate 25,532 of NZ_MUMH01000103.1, read as the reverse complement.
CGACCAGGGTGGCGGCGGCGCCGCTGATCACCACGGCCAGCGCGGCGCGGAAGTCCTTGCGCAGCAAGAAGTACAGCAGGAACGCGGCCGGGGTGAGCTTGATCGCGGCGGCGATGCCGACGAGGGTGCCGCGCGGCCACTTCGGGGAGATCGCCAGGCAGTCCACGGCGACGAGCGCCATCAGCCACAGGTTGACCTGGCCGTAGTCCAGGGTCTCGGTCACCGGCTCCAGCAGCAGCGCGAAGGGCAGCAGCACCGCGGTCACCACGAAGGCGCCCTTCGGCCCGCCGGAGCGCCACAGCCGCCGCACCACGACGTACAGCGTGGCGGCGAGCGCGAGCACGGAGATGCCGAAGTTCAGCGCGACGGCGGGGTCACGGGCGAGCACCGCGAACGGCGCGAGCACGAGCACGGCGAACGGCGGGTAGATGAAGGGCAGGTGGTTGCCCGCCGCGGTCTTCTCCAGGAGGCCGTACATGTCGCCGCCGGACCACCAGGTCTGCACCGCGGCCCGGTAGACGTCGAGGTCCTCGTAGACGTGCCGGGCGTCGGCGAGCCGGAAGAGCACCACCGCCACCAGGGCGACCACCGCCGCGACGACCAGTGCCGCCCCGTTGCGGAGCACCAGGGTGCGGAAGCGGTCCCAGATGGTGGTGAGCAACGTGAAGCCTCCCGATAGCCGAAGTCCGTGCAGCCTAGCCGGGGGCTGTCGGCGGCCCCGCTGTGACAGACCGCTGAGGTGGGGGCGGGGTTGAGTCGCTTCCGAAGTTCTTCGCGGTGCTTCGGTCACACCCGGCTGCGGCTACCCTGACCGGGCGAGCGTGAGGAGGCATCAGTGAGCACCGAGACGACCGAAGGCCGGATCGAGGGCCGCGACGCGGAGGCGTTCCTGCGCTTCGTGGAGCGCTTCGCCTCGGTGCTGGCCGACGGCGGTTGGCCGAGGATGCCCGCGCGCGTGTTCGTCTGCCTGCTCGCGGTGGACTCCGGCAGGCTCACCGCGGCCGAGCTCGCCGAGGCGCTGCGGGTCAGCCCGGCGGCGATCTCCGGGGCGGTCCGCTACCTGGGCCAGGTCGGCCTGATCAGCCGGGAGCGCGAGCCGGGCTCCCGCCGCGACGTCTACCAGGTGCGCGATGACGTCTGGTACGAGGCCGCCGTGCGCAAGGACCGCGCCCTCACCCGGTGGGAGACCAGCCTGCGCGAGGGGATCGAGGTGCTGGGCCCCGACTCCCCCGCCGGCCGCAGGATGACCGAGACGCTGGAGTTCTTCGAGTTCGTCCAAGGCGAGCTGCCAAGCCTGCTGGAGCGCTGGCGCGCGGTGCGCGATGAGTTGCGCGCCAAGCAGCTCAGCGATCCCAGCTGACTAGGAGTTCGTGCACGCCGTAGATCGCCATGTCCGAGCGCATGGGCACGGCGTCCGCGGGCACGGCCAGCCGCAGCTGCGGGAAGCGACGGAACAGCGCGGTGAAGGCGATCCGCAGCTCCGAGCGCGCCAACTGCTGGCCGAGGCACTGGTGCACCCCGTGCCCGAAGGCCAGGTGCCCGGTCGCGGAGCGGCCGATGTCCATCCGCTCCGGGTCCTCGAAGCGCTCGGGGTCGCGGTTGGCGACCGGGACCGAGATGGCCACGGTCTGCCCCTCGCGCACGAGCTGCCCCGCCACCTCGACGTCCTCGGTCGCGGTGCGGATCGGTCCGATGTGGATGATCGACAGGTAGCGCAGCATCTCCTCGACCGCGCTGTTGGCCAGGGACTGCTCGCCCTGGAACCGGTGCAGCTGCTCGGGGTTCTGCAGCAGCGCGTAGACGCCGAGGCCGATCTGGTTGGCGGTGGTCTCGTGCCCGGCGACCAGCAACACCGCGCCGATGTTGACCAGTTCCTCGTCGGTCAGGTCGCCCGCCGTGATCAGATCGCTGAGCAGGTCATCGCCCGGCTCGGCGCGTTTCTCCGAGACCAGCCGGGCGAGCAGCGCGGCCACCGCGCCGAAGGACTCCATCCGCTCCTCGACCGACGCGTCCAACGCCAGCAGTCGCCGGCTGTCCTCGTTGAACCTGCCGCGTTCCGCGCGCGGGACGCCGAGCAGTTCGCAGATCACCAGTGACGGCAGCGGCAGCGCGTACTCGGCGACCAGGTCGACCGCGTCCTCGCCGGCGCGGCCCCGCTCCATCGCGTCGAGCAGTTCCTCAGCGATGCGCTCGATCATCGGCTCCATCGTCCTGATCCGGCGCACGGTGAAGGCACCGGTCAGCTGCCTGCGGTAGCGCGCGTGCTCGGGGTCGTCCAGCCGCGTGAACATGCCGGGCCGCGGCGTCGCGCGCACCTCCGCGGGCACCTCGATCGGGATCGGCGAGTGCTGGAGCTCGACGCGCACGCTGAAGCGAGGATCGGCCAGCACGGCGCGGGCGGCGGCGTTGCCGGTGGCCAGCCAGCCCTGGTGGCCGTCCGGGTAGGTCATCGGCGTGAGCGCGCGCTGCTCGCGCGCTCGGGTCAGCTCCTCCGGCGGGTCCAGCGGGCAGCGCCGGGCGAGGGGGAGTCCGTCCAGGGTGGTGGGCGCGTTCGGGTCCATGCCGACCGAAGCTACACCTGGTTCACAACTTCGTGAAGGCTGTGAACGATGGCTCGGCCCATTGCGGCAGCGGAACCGCCCGAAAGGACTTTACGAGCGTTCCGCCAAGACTCGCCTGCGATTCAGTAAAGGCCCACTTCGCGACGCACAGAAAATCCTTGATTGCATTTTCGCGAAGCTGCGGCATTCTTTAGTAAAGAACTCTTCCCTGCTGAGAGTGGGATCACCGTGAACACAACCCCGCGCAAGGTCACCGCGACCGCCTTCGTACTCGCCTCCGCCGTGGCGCTCACCACCACCCCCGCGAGCGCCGAGCAAGCCGGCCCCACTGCCGCCCAGGTCAAGGCGGCCGTGGCGAAGTGCACGAAGCAGCTGTCGAGCGGCAAGTACGCCCACGACGCCGGCGGCTCGCGCACGACAGCGGTGTGCAAGACCAAGGGCGCCGTGCACTGGAAAGCCGATTTCGACGTCGACTGCGACGGCCAGAAAACGCCGAAGTGCAACAAGTCGACCGACCCTTGGTGGCAGAACCAGACCGCATTCGTGCAGTCCAACGGAAAGCCGCTCAACGCCGAGAAGCTGCCCTTCGTGGTCGTGCCGGGAATCAGCTCGACGTGGAGTTACAAGGGCGCCGGGATCGGCGGCGGCACGGTCGCCGCGGTGACCTACAAGGACAAGCTCGTCTACGCCGTGGTCGGCGACGTCGGCCCCACCAAGGCCATCGGCGAGGGCTCGTACGCGCTGGCCAAGGCGCTGGGCATCAACCCCGACCCGAAGACCGGCGGCGTCAGCGGGGCGGTCGTGGACTACGTCCTGTTCCCCGGGGTGAAGGTCGGCAAGATCGAGGACGCCGCCGCCGCGAGGGCGCTGGGCGCGAAGTCCGCCGCCAAGCTCGTCGGCTAGGCACGCCGTCGGGGCGCGGAGCCCCCGCCCACCTGCGGGACCAGCGCAGGACAAGTGACCGCCCGTACTGGTGAACGACCCTTACGAGGGCCCGGGGCTCGCCCCTGGCCCTCGGTGTTCCCCCTGCCAAGGACGAGGTCGCCATGAACAAGTTGCTCACCAGGTTCGCTGTGGCCGCGCTCGCGCTCACGGCCGCCTCCGCGCTCACCACGGCGCAGGCGGGCGCGGAGCCCGCGGCGCTCGCCGGCCCCACGGCCGCCCAGGTCAAGGCCGCTGTCGCCAAGTGCACGACGCAGGTCTCCAGCGGCAAGTACGCCCAGGACGCGGGCGGCTCCAGCACCATCCCGGTCTGCAAGACCAAGGGCGCGGTGCACTGGAAGGCCGATTTCGACATCGACTGCGACGGCCAGGTCACCACCAAGTGCAACAAGCAGACCGACCCGTACTTCCAGCCGGAAACCGCGTGGCAGCAGTCCAACGGCAAGCACCTCAACTCCGCCGCGCTGCCCTTCGTCGTGGTTCCCGGCATCAGCAGCAAGTGGAGCTGGAAGGCGGCGGGCATCACCGGCGGCACCGTCGCGGCCGTGGTCTACAAGGACAAGCTGGCCTACGCGGTCGTCGGTGACATCGGCCCGACCGCGATCATCGGCGAGGGCTCCTACCGGCTCGCCGAGCTCCTCGGCATCAACCCGCACCCGTCGACCGGCGGCGTCGGCGGCGCGGTCGTGGACTTCGTCCTCTTTCCGGGAGTGAAGGCCAGCCAGATCGAAAATCAGGCTTCCGCACAGTCGCTCGGGGCCACCGCGGCGACGAAACTGGTTGGCTGAGCCATTACTGGAAAGCACCCAAGAACCGCCTAACAAGCAGTAAAGATGCAGCTCAGAGCCCCGCAAGGGTAGCACTCCTTGCGGGGCTACTCTTTTTGGCGGAGTTCGTAAAAGTACTTAACAAGAGCCTGGTCTTTGACGGAATCGCGTGGTTACCCTCCACTCCCCTCGCGCATTCCAGGAGTGATGACCATGCGATTGACGATCGCGAAGCTCGCGGCCGCGACCCTGCTGCTCGCCGCAGCGCCCTCCCCCGCGGTGGCCGCTGCCGCCGCGCCCACCGCCGCACAGCTCAAGGCGGCGGTGGCCAAGTGCACGAAGCAGATCTCCAACGGCAAGTTCGGCCACGACGCGGGCGGCACGCGCACGGTCCCGGTGTGCGCGACCGGCAACGCGGTGCACTGGAGGGCCGACATGGACATCGTCTGCGACGGCCAACCGACCGCGAAGTGCAACAAGAGCACCGACCCGTGGTTCCAGGCGCAGACCGCGTGGAACCAGTCCGACGGCAAGCCGCTGATCGCGGACAAGCTGCCCTTCGTGGTGGTGCCCGGGGTCAGCTCGACGTGGAACCACAAGGGCGCCAACATCACCGGCGGCACCGTGGCAGCCGTGGTGCACAAGGACAAGCTCGCCTTCGCGGTGGTCGGTGACGTCGGCCCGACGAGCGCGATCGGCGAGGGCTCCTACCGGCTGGCCGAGCTCCTGGGCATCAACCCCAACCCGAAGAACGGCGGCGTCAGCGGCGCGGTCGTGGACTACATCCTCTTCCCCGGCATCAAGGCCTCGCCCATCGAGAGCAACGCCAGCGCGGTCTCACGCGGCACGGCGGCCGCCACCGAGCTGGTGTCGGGCCGCAAGGGCTGCGCCATCGCGAAGATCGACTTCGCCGCGTACCCGGACCTGACCGCCGGCGCGACCGGCGATGCGGTCAAGGCGGCGCAGTGCGTGTTGCGCGCCAACGGCTTCAGCACCGGGGAGGGCGATCCGACCGGCGCGTTGGACGCGGCGACCACGGCGGCCGTGTCGAAGTTCCAGACGGCCAAGGGGCTGACCGCCACCGGCACCGTCGACGTGAAGACGTGGACGGCGCTGCTGTCGGCGGGCAGCACGCCGCAGGTGCAGGACGGCTCCTCCGGCGACGCGGTCAGCCGGGTCCAGCGCGCGCTCAACGCGGCGGTCGCGGCGAAGCTCAACATCGACGGGCAGTTCGGCGCGAACACCACCGCCGCTGTGCAGCGGTACCAGTCGGCCCGCGGTCTCGGCGCGGACGGCATCGTCGGGGCCAACACCTGGAAGGCGCTCCAGAGCGGTCGATGATCTTCCCGTTTCGCACTCCCAACGGCGCCGGTAAGCGCTTTCATTCCCGTTGGGAGTGCGAAATGGCGGATGTTTTATTGGACGTTTGTATAACCACGGCCGACGCTCGCAAATGCTAGCGGGGGTGTGTGAGAAAAGCGTCGGAGCTAACGCCCCTGGCGCTCGGGGCGGCCCTTCAGCAGTGACGCGGGGCGGATCGCGGCGGTGCCGAACTTCGTGCGGGCCAGGTCCGCGGCCTCGTCGGCCTCGCGCCAGCCGCGCTCCGGGGCGTCCAAGGTCAACTGCTCCCCCATGGCGTCCCCCTCGCCGAGCTGCTCGGCGCGCACCCCGATGAGCCGCACGGCCCCCGGCGGCACCTGCTCGGCCAGCAGCCGGGCCGCGGTGCGGTAGACCTCCTGACTGAGGTTGGTCGGCACCTGGAGGGTCTTCGACCTGGTGATGGTGGTGAAGTCGGAGAAGCGGACCTTGATCGAGACCGTCCTGGCCCGCAGGTCCCGCGCCCGCAGCGAGGCCGCGGTGCGCTCGCTCAGCCGCAGCAGCTCGCGGCGCAGCACCTCGCGGTCGGTCTGGTCGACGTCGAAGGTCTCCTCGGCGCCGATCGACTTCTCCGCGACCTCGGCGACCACGCGCCGCCCGTCGACGCCGTTGGCCAGCGCGTACAGGTGCTCCGCGCTGGCGTTGCCGAGCATCCGGCGCAGCCGGGGCAACGGGGTGCGCGCCACGTCGGAGACCCTGGTCAGGCCCTGTTGGGTGAGCTTATCCGCGGTGCGGGCGCCGACGCCCCACAGCGCCGAGACCGGCAGCGGGCTGAGGAAGTCCATGATCTCGGCGGCCGGGACGACCATCATGCCGTCCGGCTTGCACAGCCCGGAGGCCAGCTTCGCGACGAACTTGGTGGCCGCGACGCCGACGGAGCAGGTCACACCGTGTTCGGCCTGCACCCGCTCGCGGATCGCGGCGCCGAGCTGGGCCGGGGTGCGGCGCAGCCTGCGCAGCGCGCCCGCCACGTCCAGGAAGGCCTCGTCGAGGCTGAGCGGCTCCACGAGCGGGGTCAGCTCGCGGAAGATCCGCATCATCCCCGCCGAGACCTCCTGGTAGGCGGCGAAGTTCGGCGGCAGGAAGACCGCCTGGGGGCACAGCTTGCGGGCCATGGCGGTCGGCATCGCGGAGCGGACGCCGAAGCCGCGGGCGATGTAGTTGGCCGAGGACACCACGCCCCTGCCGCCGACCCCGCCCACGACGACGGGGCGTTCTAGCAGCTCAGGGCGGGCACGGATCTCCACGGAGGCGTAGAAGGCGTCCATGTCCACGTGCAGCACGGTGCAGCCGGTGTCATCGGGACACGCCCCGTCGCGCACGCGGAAGCGCTCCAGCAACCCCCTCGGCAGGTCACCGCTGCGTCCCATCCCCCACCCGCTCTCTCCCTGGCTGACCAGGCGAGAGCGAGACTACTGCGGGAGTCCGACAACCGGCCCGCGGTCGTACTCCGGCTCGGCCTCGGTGAGCTGGCCGTACTCGGCCGGGGAGAGCGCGTGCTCGGGCCACTCGGTCAGCCGGACCTTGAACAGCCAGCCGGCCTGGTAGGGGTCGCGGCCGACCAGCCACGGGTTGAGCAGGACATCGGTGTTGACCTCGACGACCTCCCCGCTGACCGGCGCGTACAGCGGCCGGGAGAGCTGGCGGGACTCGAACTCGCCGCAGGACAGGCCCGCGGTCACGTAGCTGCCGGGGCGAGGCAGTTGCACGCGCTCCACGCAGCCCAGGAAGGCCGTGGCGATCGGGGTGATGCCGACCGTCACCGGCCAGCTCTCGTAAGCGATCCAGCCGTGGTCGTAGGTGTAGTCGAGCTCCGTTGGAACATGATTCTGCGTCACGTTTTCTCCAGGGAACGCCGTCGCACACATGGCGGCTAGGGAAAGTGCGAGCAGAATCTATGAGAACTCACGGGATAACGGCAATATCTGAACAGGAAAGAAAGCCCGTTGCATAGAAAGTTCTGTCATTCCCCACTAAGCGGAGATCAAGCGCCGCAGGCGAGCCCACTCTCGCGCGAGAGTGTTCGCGGTCACAGGGAACCGGCTCGCGCTCAGCCCGCGACCACGTCCGCCGGGTCCGCGCCGGAGGCGTAGCGGCGAACGTTCTCCAGCGCCGCCTGGGCGATCCGCAGCATCGACTCCCGGGTGACGCCACCGGCGTGCGGGGACAGCGCCACGTTCGGCGCGCGCAGCAGCGGCAGGTCGGCGGGCGGCGGCTCCGGGTCGAAGACGTCCAGTCCCGCACCGGCCAGCCGCCCGTCGGTCAGCGCCCGGGCCAGCGCGTCCTGGTCCACCAACGCCCCGCGCGAGGTGTTGACCAGGATCGCCGTCGGCTTCATCAGCCCCAGCCGGCGCTCGTCGATCAGGTTCCGGCTCGCCTCGGTCAGCGGCAGGTGGAGCGAGACGTAGTCCGACTCCGCCACCAGCTCGTCCAGCTCCATCCGCGCCGCGACCCCGAACTCCCGCAGCACCTCCACCGGCACGGGCGTCCTGGTGTTGACCACGATCCGCATGTCGAAGGCACGCGCGCGCTTGGCCAGCTGCCTGCCGATGGCGCCGAAGCCGACGACGCCCAGCGTCTTGCCGAACAGCTCGGTGATGCTGAACTGGAGCCGCGGCAGCGCCCAGTCGCCCTCGCGCAGCGCCTCGTGCCCGGGGATCAGCTGCTTGGCCAGCGCCAACATCAGCGTCATCGTCTGCTCGGCAACGTCCTGGGCCTCCGCCGAGGTCGAGCCGATGTTGCACACCCGCACGCCCCGCGCCGCCGCTGCCTCGGTGTCCACGTAGTCGAAACCGTGGCTGGCGCACTGCACCACCCGCAGCTTCTCCGCGACCGCCAGGTGCTCGGCGGTGATCGGGGCGAGCGCGGTGACGACCACCTCGGCCTCGCGCAGCGCCGCCTCGTCGGCCACCGCGTCCTCCACCGGCGTGACTTCGAAGTCCGGCCCGAGCGCACCCGCGAACAGGCCTCCGAGCTTGATCCCGCCGACGTGCGGGGGCAGGACGACGAGCACCTTCACGGCTTCTCCATCAGGGTGTGCCGACCGAGATCGGCGAGCGAGCGGTTTCCGGACAGGCCGAGCGTCAGGTCGAGGTCGGCGAGCACGCTGCGCAGCACGTGCCGCACGCCCTCGCGACCACCGTGCGCGAGCCCGTAGACCCAGGGGCGGCCGAGGAGAACGGCCTTGGCGCCCAACGAGATCGCCTTGATCACGTCCGCGCCGGTGCGCACCCCGGAGTCGAAGAGCACGTCCACGCGGTCGCCGACGGCCTCCGCGATCGCGGGCAGCGCGTCGAGCGCGGCGACGGCTCCGTCGACCTGCCGCCCGCCGTGGTTGGACACGACGATCCCGTCCATGCCCGCGTCGACGGCCAGCCGCGCGTCGTCGGGGTGCAGCACGCCCTTCAGCACGATCGGGCCGTCCCAGTGCTCGCGCAGGAACGCGAGCCGGTCCCAGCTCTTGTCGACGCCGGTGAACATCTGCACCCAGCGCAACACCGCCGAGTTCCGGTCCTCCTCGGGGCTCTGCGCGAGCAGCGCGCGGAACGCGGGGTCGGAGAACGGGATCGCGGTGCCGACGCCCCGGATGAACGGCAGGTAGGACTGGTCGAGGTCCTGCGGGCGCCACGCGAGCGTCCACGTGTCGAGCGTGACCACCAGCGCTGTGAAGCCGCTGCGCTTGGCGCGCTCCAGGATGCTGACGGTGACGTCGTCGTCGTTGGGCCAGTACAGCTGGTACCAGCGCTCGCCGTCCCCACTGGCCTCGGCGACCTCTTCGATCGAGTAGGACGAGGCGGTCGAGAGCACGATCGGCATGCCCAGCTCGGCAGCGGCGGCGGCCGTGGCCAGCTCACCGTCCTCGTGCACGATCGACTGCACGCCGATCGGCGCGAGCAGCACCGGCGCGGCCAGCTCCGTCCCGAGCACCGTCGCGCGCAGATCGCGGTCGGTGGCGTCGGCGAGCATCCTCGGCACGATCCGCCAGCGGTCGAACGCATCGCGGTTGGCCCGCATGGTCGCCCCGGCCCCCGCCCCACCTGCGACGTAGCCGAATGGCCCCGGTTCGAGCACCTCGCGCGCGCTGGCCTCCAACGCCGTCGGGTCGGTGGTGAACGGGGGCACCGCGCCCGCGAGGCCCTGGAGGTAGATCTCGGACTGGTAGGTCCCGAACTGAGCAGCCACCCGCTCAGTCTTCGCGGGCGGAGCCGCCGGTGTCCACGTTCCCGGGCCTCACGTTCGTGGTGCTCTCGTTGTGCACGTGCACAATCAGCACATGACCGCGCAGAGCGCGTCGCAGACGCCGGGGAGCTTGCAGACCTTGCCGCACACCTGGTTGCACACGCCCGCGCGCTCGGCGGGCTGGGCGCACCTCGGTTCGGCCGACGCCGGGGACACCCCCGCCGCCACCAGGACGAGAGCGCACAGCACTGATTTCGCCATCAACTTCATCGTCATCGCCTCCTCAGCGGCGAAGCTAGCCCCGGGCAGGCGCGCCAACAGCGGTTTTCCTCCGGTCGAGGGAAGGACGTCACCGGTGTGGCTAGGGTCGCGCGCATGAGTGAGCCAGGTCGGCGGACGTTGGCGCGGATCAGCACGTCACTGCTGCCGAAGGTGCCGGAGCTCGCCGAGGAGCTGTGCGATCTGGTCTGGGCCGCCGAGTCGGAGATCTCCGCGGCCGTCACGCTCTCCCGCGCCGACCTGTTGCGCACCTGCGTTGTGCACCTGACCGAGATCCTGGGTCAGCTCGGGACGGCCGAACAGCTCGACCTGAGCGTGCCCGCCGACAACGGCCGCGAGCGCGCGCTCCAGGGCATCCCGTTGCCCGCCGTGCTGCACGGCTACCGCATCGGCACGCAGTACATCTGGTCGAAGCTGCGCGCGGAGGCCGACCGCATCGGCGAGCACGCGCGGGCGGCACTGCTCGACCACGCCGACGAGCTGTGGCTCGGTCTGGACCGCTATTCGGAGGCGTTCCAGGAGTCCTACCGCCGCACAGTGGCGGAGCGGGCGCGGCGCTCCGACCAAGAGCGCGCGGCGCTGCTGCACGTGCTGATCACCGGGACCACCGACCCCGGGCGCCTGGCCGACGCCGCGGAGGGCTTGGCGCTGCCCCGCGTCGGCCGCTTCCACGTGGTGGTGGCCGATCCCGAGAACGAGCTCGACCGCTCCGAACGGCGGCTCCGCGAGCTGGGCGTGCACTCCGTCTGGCGGCACACCGATGAGGACCGGATCGGTGTGCTGTCGCTGCCGAAGCTCGACCCGCACGGCCTCGACCAGGCGCTCAGCGGCGGCCGGGTCGGCGTGAGCCCCGGCTATGAACGAATCGACGAGACGTTCGCAGCGGTGCGCCTGGCCCGGCTGACCGCCGCGGGCATCGAAGCGGGCCGCGACGAGGTCCGCCACCACGGTGTCCAGCCCGTCGCCACCCTGATAGCGGGCGCCGCCGACATCGCGCGCGACCTGGCCGACCGCCTGCTCGGCCCGCTGCGGGAGCTACCAGAGCAGGACCGTGTGGTGCTGCTCGACACGGCGTGGCGGTGGTACGAGCACGGCGGCTCGACGACCGAGACCGCCAAGGCGTTGTACTGCCACCGCAACACCGTTCGCTACCGCATGCAGCGCGTCGAGCAGCTGACCGGCCGTTCGTTCAGCGATCCCCGGCACTCCGCCGAGCTGTTCGTGGCGCTCCAGGCGCTCCGGCTCGGCTGAGGGTTCAGGCGGGGCGGCGGGCCAGCGCGTGCAGGCGGGTGGCCAGATCGCGCAGCGGCGACCGCGCGGCGGCGGCCAGCTCCAGCTCGGCGAGGGCTTCGGTGGCGCCCGGAGTGGCCTCCAGGACCGCGCCCGGCACCAGGTCGCTGAGCACTCCGTGCCCCTGCAAGACCTCAACCCTCAGCCCACCACCGGTGAGCAGTTCCTCAAGTCCGTCGAGGTCGAAGCGCCGCAGCAGCGGATCGGCCGCGCCGACCCTGCCGTTGGGATCGTCGAGCAGGCGCCGCGCGTCGGCCACCCGTCCAGCGAGCGCCCTGCCCAGCACCGCGGCGTAGCGGTTGGCGACCAGGACCGACACCACGCCGCCGGGGCGCAGGGCCTCGGTCATCGCGGCGACGGCGAGCTGGACGTCGTCGACGACCTCCAGCACCCCGTGCGCGAGCACCACGTCAGCGCCGCCCACCGGGGCCAGCTCGCCCAGTGTGGCCATGGTCTCGGTATCGCCCTGGACCCCGATCACGAGGTCCGCGACACCGGCGTCCTTGGCCCTGCGGTGCAGCGTGGCCAGCGCGTTCGGGCTCGGCTCGATCACCGTCACCCGGCAGCCCCGCTCGGCCAGCGGAACGGCCCAGACACCGCTGCCCCCGCCGACGTCGAGGACCTCGGGTGCCGCGCCCCTGCGCTGCCGCGCGGCCTGGAGCTCGGCGTCCAGCACGCGGTGCACTGCGTCAGGTCGCATGACCGGAAAGCCTAATCGAGCACTCCGCGCGGTTGTGTCAGGCCGTAGGCTTCACGCGTGCATACGGTGGCAGTGCTGAGCCTCAAGGGTGGTGTTGGCAAGACGACCGTGGTGCTGGGCCTGGCTTCGGCGGCCCTGCGACGCGGAGTCCGCACCCTGGTGGTCGATCTCGACCCCCAGTGCAACGCCACATCGGCGCTTGAGCCGGAGGAGACCGAGGCCAGCCTCTACGACGTCCTGGAGAACCCGACCCGCTCGACACTGCGCGCCGCCATCGCGCCGAGCGGCTGGGGTGAGGAGATCGACGTCCTCGTCGGCACCGAGGACGGGGAAGCGCACAACGACCACGACCCCGGCGTGAAGCAGCTGCACCGGCTCTCCGACGCGTTGGCCAAGGTCAACGGCGTGCTGGCCGAGGACGAGCTGCCCTACCAGGTGGTGCTGCTGGACTGCCCGCCGTCGCTGGGCAGGCTGACCCGCTCCGCGCTGGTCGCGGCCGACCGCGCGCTGCTGGTCACCGAGCCGACGATCTTCGCCGTCTCCGGGGTGCAGCGCGCCTTCGAGGCGGTGCAGGACGAGCGGGCGAACAGCAACCCCGAGCTCCAGCCGCTGGGCGTGGTGGTCAACCGGGTGCGCCCGCGCTCGCACGAGCACCAGTTCCGGATCAACGAGCTGCGCGACATCTTCGGCCCGCTGGTGATGCCCGTCTCGCTGCCCGACCGCCTCGCGGTGCAACAGGCCCAAGGCGCGTGCACACCCATCCACCAGTGGGGTACCCCAGGGGCGCGCGAGGTGGCGCTGGCGTTCAACCTGCTGCTGGCGCGCGTGCTGCGCTCCGCCCGGGGCCGCCGCAAGGAGCAGGACCTGGAGGACTTGGAGGCGGAAGTGTGAGCACCACGGCGTTCCTCACCTACCTGGCAACGGCGCTGCTCGTGATCATCACGCCGGGGCTGGACACGATGCTCGTGCTGCGGCACGTGGTGACCGGCGGGCGGCGCGGCGGGATGGCCGCTTCGGTCGGTGTCTCCCTCGGCAGCCTGACGTGGGGAGCGGCGAGCGTGCTGGGCATCACCGCCCTGCTGACCGCGTCCCAGCTCGCCTACGACGTGCTGCGCTACGCGGGTGCGGGCTACCTGATCTGGCTCGGCGCGTCCGCGCTGTGGAAGTCCCGCCGTCCCGCAGCCGCCTCCTCCGCAGAGGTCACCAGTGCTGCGACGAGTGCGTGGGGTTCGGTGCGCGCCGGGCTGCTGAGCAACCTGCTCAACCCCAAGGTCGGCGTGTTCTACCTGAGCCTGCTGCCGCAGTTCCTCCCCGCCACCGGTGACACCACCGGCTGGGCCGCGCTGCTGATCCTGACGCACGCGGGCTCCGGCCTGCTGTGGCTGTTCGGTGTCGTGTGGCTGGCCACCCGCGCAAAGCGACTGCTCGCCCGCGAACGCGTGCGGCGCTGGCTCGACCGGGTCACCGCGACCGTGCTGGTCGGGCTCGGCGTGAAGCTGGCCTTCGAGAACCACTGACGCTTCGATGCCGGAAGGGGACACGGTCTTCCTCGCGGGCAAGCGGCTCAACGACGCCCTTGCCGGGCAACGGTTGCAGCGCGGAGAACTGCGTCATCCACGACTGTCCACAGTGGACCTCGCGGGACGTGTCGTGCTCGAAGTGCGCCCCGTCGGCAAGCACCTGTTCTTCCGCTTCGACGATGCGTGGAGCTTGCACACGCACTTCCGGATGGACGGTTCGTGGCACCTCTACGCGCCCGGCGAGCGGTGGCGCGGGCCTGGCCACCAGGTGCGCGCGATCCTCTCCACGGAGCGGCGCATCGCAGTGGGTTTCCGCCTGCACGACATGGAACTCCTTGCCACAGCTGAGGAATCCCGCCTAGTCAGCCACCTCGGCCCCGACCTGCTCGACCCCGCGTGGAGCTCCGCGCACGAGGCCGAGGCCGCACGCAGGCTCGCCGCCGATCCCTCCCGCGAACTCGGCCTGGCCCTGCTCGACCAGCGCGTGCTGGCGGGCGTAGGCAACCTCTACAAGGCCGAGGTCTGCTTCCTGCTCGGCGTCTCCCCGTTCGCCCCCGTGTCCACTGTGGACACTCCACGCGCGGTGGCGTTGGCCCGCAAGCTGTTGCTGCGCAACGCACTCCGCCCCGAGCAGTCCACCACGGGCGAACTGGCGCGCGGTCGCCAGCACTGGGTCTACGAACGCGGAGGCCGCCCCTGCCGCCGCTGCGGCACCCCCGTCCGCCGCACCGTGCAAGGCACCGGCGTCCAGCAGCGCAGCACCTACCACTGCCCCACCTGCCAACCCGGGTGACCCAGTCCTCAAGCCCCGCGGTCGCCAACCCCGTGCGCCCCGTGGTGGGGGCGTACCCAATGCGGCATTGGTTACGTCTGACGAAACAAATGCCACATTGGGTACGTCGCGGTGACGGCCGGACGGTGGATGGGGCGAGCTGTCCCAACGGCCCGTTTGACGCGTTGAACGCACTGAACGGGTCGTTCAGGGCATTGGCGACGGACGCGAGCTAGTCCGCGGCGGGCGGGGTGGGGGTCTTGCGGAGGTTGCTGAGGCCGCGCATCACCGGGTGCAGCACGATGATCATCAGCGATCCCCACGCGATGCCGCCGATGGTGGCCCCGAAGACGGTCAGGGTCAGGTTGCCGATGCCCGCGACCAGGGCGACCCCGCCGACCATGAGGTTCACCGGGTCGGTCAGGTCGATCTTGTTCTCCATCCAGATGCGCACGCCCACCAGGCCGATCAGCCCGAACAGGACCATGGAGGCCCCGCCGAGCACCCCGGCCGGGATGGTGTTGACCAGCGCGCCGAACTTCGGCGAGAACGCCAGCAGCAGCGCGGTCACCGCGGCGATCATGTAGGCGGCGGTGGAGAAGACGCGGTTGGCGGCCATCACGCCGATGTTCTCCGCGTAGGTGGTGGTGCCGCAGCCGCCGCCGGAGCCGGCCAGCGCGGTGGCGAGGCCGTTGCCGATGAGCACGTCACCGGCGCTGCCGTCGAGGTTGCGGCCGGTCATCGCCGCGACGGCCTTGACGTGGCCCAGGTTCTCGGCGACGAGCACGATCACGGCGGGCAGCATGCTGAGCACGATCTCGGGCTGGAACTCCGGCGCCACGAACGGCGGCATCCCGATCCAGTCGGCGGTGTGCACGGCGGCCAGCCGCGCGGGGTCGAGGTTGCCGGAGACGGCCGCGATGACCCAGCCGGTCACCACGCCGATCAGCACCGCGATCCTGGAGAGGAACCCGCGCAGCAGCGCGGTGGCCAGCAGCACGGCGAGCAGGGTGAGCGCGGCGAGGCCCGGGTTGGCGTTGAAGGACTTCACCGCGTCCGGGGCCAGGTGGAAGCCGATCAGGATCACCACGGCACCGGTCACCACCGGCGGCATGATCGACTCGACGAGGCGGGCGCCGAGCGCCTTCACCGCGACGCCGACCATGGTGATCAGCACGCCGGAGATCAGCAGCCCGCCGGTGCGCCCGCCCAGCGACGCGGTGTCGGCGGCGGTCAACGGGGCGACGTAGGTCTGCGAGGAGCCGAGGTAGCAGGGCACCCGGCCGCGGGTGATCACCAGGAACAGCAGGGTGCCCAGGCCGGAGAACAGCAGCGCGGTGGTCGGGGGCAGGCCGGTGAGCAGCGGGACGAGCAGGGTGCCGCCGAACATGGTCACGGCGTGCTGGAGCCCGAAGCTCATGGTGCGCGGCCAGGTCAGCCGCTCGTTCGGCGCGACCACGTCTCCGTCCGCGAGGTGGCGGCCGTCGCCGTGCACCGTCCACAACGCCACAAGGACCCCTCCAACGCGGGATTGAGCAGGAGCCGAAGAGTGCCGGGAACCACCGGCGCCCCACCCGGAAGAGCAACGTTAGCACCGTATGTAATCAAATCGAGATAGGGGCGCGATTCGTCGAACTGACGCGGTTTTTCCAGCTCAGACGGGGTTTTTTAGAACTTGCCGTTGCCCGAGGCGAGTTCACGCAGCGCCGAGGCGAGACCGGCGAGCCGGTCGGTGGCGTCCTCCAGCGCGTGCATGGGTCGCATCGTCGAGCTCTCGGCCACGGCACGTCCCGCGGCGGCGACGAGACCGCGGTAGCCCTCGACGCCTTCGACGAGTTCGTGCAGCAGGCGGGCGACGGCGGCGTCCAGCCCGGCGCGCTCGTGCTCGGGCGCGACGTCGCGGGCCTGCTCGACCGCGCGCAGCTGGGCGGCGACCTCGCGGATCGCGATGGCGGCCTCGGCGGCGATCGCCCTGGACTCGCCGACGGACTCCAGCGGAACCGGGGGAACCCCGTTGCGCGGCGTGGCGAGCTGGGTGAGCAGGTCGGAGAGCAGGGCCTCGGCCTCGGCGAGCTCGCGCATCGGACCGCGAGCGGCGGAGGAGGAGGGCGGGAGCGTGGGCGGCGGCGCCGCGGGCTCCGGGAGCGGGGTCTTGTGCAGCTTGTAGGAGCGCACCCCCGCCGAGGTCGCCGCGGCGGCGCTGAGCACGGAGACCGTGCCGAGCGCCGCCTCGGACAACTCCAGGCTGCCGGGGTCGCCCCCGACGAAGAACGCCACCACGCCCGCGGCTGCCGCGAGCGTCGTGCGGAACCAGACCCGGCGCACCGAGCGCTTGCGCTGGCGGATCATCTTGGCGCGCGGATCGCGCCAGGCCGAGAGCTTGCGCTGGACGCCGTCGACCGCGTCGGCGGCACCGCGCAGGTGCTTGGTCAGCTCGCCGCTGTTGCGCAGCTGCTTCACCACGAGCTCACCCAGCTTGTTGAGCTCGTCCCGTCCCGGCGCCACCGCGGCCTCAGCCCTGCTGCGGGTTCTGCGGCAGCTGGGTGGTGGCCTGGCTGGGCGCGGGCGCCGGAGCGGCCGCCTGCCCACCGGTGACCTGCGGGGTGGCCGAGCCACCGCGCATGGAGGCGCGGATCTGCTCCAGCCTGGAGGCACCGGCGAAGTCCGCGGTGGACTGCTGGACCTCCAGCATCCGGCCCTGCACCGAGTCCTTGGCGAGCTCGGTCTGGCCGAGCGCGGTGGAGTAGCGGCGCTCGATCTTCTCCCGCACCTCCTCCAGCGAGGGGGTGTTGCCGGGCGCGGCGAGCTCGCTCATCTGCCGCAGCGAGCTGGAGACCTGCTCCTGCATCTTGGCCTGCTCCAGCTGGCTGAGCAGCTTCGTGCGCTCGGCCAGCTTCTGCTGCAGCACCATGGCGTTGCGCTCGACGGCCTGCTTCGCCTGCCCCGCGGCCTGGATCGCCGAGTCGTGCAGGCTCTTCAGGTCCTCCACCGACTGCTCGGCGGTCACCAGCTGGGTGGCGAAGGCGGTCGCGGTGTCCTCGTACTGCCGCGCCTTCTCCTCGTCACCGGAGGCGCGCGCCTGGTCGGCGAGCACCAGCGCCTGGCGGGCGGAGGCCTGGAGCTTCTCGACCTCGCCGAGCTGGCGGTTGAGCTTCATCTCCAGCTGGCGCTGGTTGCCGATCACGGCCGCCGCCTGCTGCGAGAGAGCCTGGTGCTGGCGCTGAGCCTCCTCGATGGCCTGCTGAATCTGCACCTTCGGGTCGGCGTGCTCGTCGATCTTCGACGAGAACGCCGCCATCAGGTACTTCCAGAACTTCACGAACGGATTGGCCATCTCCTCCGCCTGCCTTCTTCGTGCGACCCTGCCGCGGCCCAGCCCCGTGACTACGCCCCATGACCAGGCGTTCACCCGGTGCTGACATCCATCGTGTCAGGTGCTCGTCCCGGCTTCCACCGGCCCCCACGGATATCAGGGTCGAGCCCGACACGATTCAGGGAACAACCCCCGACCACCCATTCTCACCCTAGGGGCGAACACACCGGGGCGGTTCGGGGGTTTTCCCACCTGTGACCTGATCAGGCCGCTACGACAACACCACGGGAAACGGAGTTGGTGATCTTCTGGGTCAGCTGGGTCCGCAGAACGGGCTGGAGCCGGAGGTCGGAGAGGTCGTTGCCGACGATCGCGGGCACCAGCGAGCCCGCGTCGATGCCCCCGCGCTCCGCGCTCGCCTCGGCCGGGACCCGCCGCTCCGGCCTGACCTGCGACGGCGCCGGGATGGTGACCGGCTCGCCCGCGCGGATGTCCGCGGCGACCTCGCCGAGCAGCTCCGACAGCGGCAGGTCCAGCGCTCCGCAGATGGCGGCCAGCAGTTCGCTGGAAGCCTCCTTGCGGCCGCGTTCGACCTCCGAGAGGTATCCCAGGCTCACCCGGGCGGTCCGCGAAACCTCGCGAAGAGTACGGCGTTGGTCGGTGCGGGCACGGCGCAGCCGGTCCCCCAGCGCCTCCCTCAGCAGCACGGTCATCGCGTGCCTCCCTTCAAGCCTTCAGCAAGCCCGAGCCTCACGGCCGTGCCGAACACGGTACCCAGCGTCTCCGACACCGGAAGTGCGCAATGGTGCTCGTCCGCCAAGGGCGAACGTTATCCATTCCCCTGATGTTCCGAACGGAGTTACCCCGATCAGGTCATGACGTGGCTCGCGAGCACTGTCAGTGCGGCATCGCGAGACGCCGCACGCACCGCGTGCCTGTCACCTGCACAACGCAGGGTGACGACGCTTGGTTCCCGGTCCGCGTGCGCGAGGCCGATGTGCACCGTGCCCGGTGCGACGCCGTCCTGCGGATCGGGCCCGGCCACGCCGGTCAGCCCGAGCCCCCACGTCGCGCCGCAGCGCAGCCGCGCACCCTCCGCGAGCTGGGCGGCGACCTCCGGGTGCACCGCGCCGTGCTCGGCGAGCAGGTCCGCGTCCACCCCGGCGAGCGAGGCCTTCAACTCGGTGGCGTAGACGATCAGCCCGCCGCGCACCACGGCACTGGAACCGGGGACATCGGTCAGCGCGGCGCAGACCAGACCGGCCGTCAGCGACTCCGCGGTGGCGACGGTCTCCCCTCGCGCACGCAGAGCGGTGATCAACTCAGTGGGACTCACGCTCACGGGCACCGGCCCTCAGTCGAAGCGCCTGGACGATGTAGTCGAAGCCGGTGACGACGGTGACCACCACGGCGGCGCCCATCATCGTCCACAGCAGCGGGTCGAAGCCGCTGGGCAGCATCGGCAGGTAGAGCCCGATCGCCAGGATCTGCAGCAGCGTCTTGACCTTGCCGCCGCGGCTGGCCGGGATCACGCCGATCCTGATCACCCAGAACCGCAGCAGCGTGATGCCCAGCTCCCTGGCCAGGATCGCGATGGTCACCCACCACGGCAGGTCGCCGAGCAGGCTCAGCCCGACGAGCGCGGCGCCGGTCAGCGCCTTGTCCGCGATCGGGTCGGCGATCTTGCCGAAGTCGGTGACCAGGCCGTAGCGCCGGGCGACGCTGCCGTCGATGCGGTCGGTGATGGAGGCGAGCGCGAACACGCCGAAGGTCATCCAGCGCCAGTACTGGTCGTGGCCGTCGCCGACGAACAGGGTGACCAGGAAGACCGGCACCAGCGCCAGCCGCAGCATGGTCAGCAGGTTGGCGATGTTCAGCAGCGGCACGGGTGTGGCCGCGGCGGGCTCACCCCCGCCGCTCACGCCGAGATCCCCGGCACGATCTCCAGGGGCTCGACGACGAGGTCAACGCCTTCGGCAGCGATCACCTTGGCGCGCACCAGCATTCCGACTTCCAGGTCCTCGACGGCCAACTCGTCCGAGTCGGCGAAGACGCACTCGCCGTCGACTTCCGGCGCCTGGTGCTCGGCGCGGCCGGTGCAGTCGGACTCCTCGGAGGCCAGCTGCTCGACGAGCACCAGCACCTCCTCGCCGACGCGCTCCTCGGCGCGCTGCGTGGTCAGCTGCTCGGCCAGCGCGGAGATCCGGGCGACGCGCTCGTTGACGACGTCCTCGGAGAGCTTGCCGTCCAGCTCCAGCGCCTCGGTGCCGTCCTCGTCGGAGTAGCCGAACACGCCGATGGCGTCCAGCCGCGCTCCGGTCAGGAAGCGCTCCAGCTCCGCGAGGTCCTCCTCGGTCTCGCCGGGGAAGCCGACGATGACGTTGGTGCGCGCGCCCGCGGACGGCGCCTGCTCGCGGATCTGCTCCAGCAGCGCCAGGAACGAGTCGGTGGAGCCGAAGCGGCGCATCCGGCGGAGCACGCGCTCGCTGGAGTGCTGGAAGGAGAGGTCGAAGTACGCGGCGACACCGGGGGTGCTCGCGATCGCGGTCACCAGGCCGGGGCGGGTCTCGGCGGGCTGGAGGTAGGAGACGCGCACGCGGTCGATGCCGGGCACGGCGGCCAGGCGCGGCAGCAGCTTCTCCAGCGCCCGCAGGTCACCGAGGTCCTTGCCGTAGGAGGTGGAGTTCTCGCTGACCAGGAAGACCTCGCGGACGCCCTGGGAGGCCAGCCAGGTGGTCTCGGCGACCAGCTCGTCGGCGGTGCGCGAGACGAAGGAGCCGCGGAAGGACGGGATGGCGCAGAAGGAGCAGCGGCGGTCGCAGCCGGAAGCGATCTTCAGCGGCGCGACCGGGGAGTCGTCGAGGCGCTTGCGGTTGGCGCTGACCACGCCGGGCACCCAGCCGTGGCCGGGGACGGAGACGTCGGAGGTGGCCTTGGGGCGCTCCACCGGGCTGATCGGCAGCAGGGTGCGGCGGTCGACCGGCACGTGCGAGGTGACCTCGCGGCCCGCGACCACGTCGTCCAGCCGCTCGGCCAGGTTCGGGTAGTGGTCGAAGCCGAGCACCGCGTCGGCCTCGGTGAGGTTGTCGGCCAGCTCCTTGCCGTAGCGCTCGGCGAGGCAGCCGACGGCGACGACCTTCGCGCCCGTGTCGGAGGCCGCGAGCAGCGTGTCGACCGAGTCCTTCTTCGCCGACTCGACGAAGCCGCAGGTGTTGACCACCACCACGTCGGCCTCGGCGTCCGGGTCGACCAGCTCCCACCCGCCCGCTCCGAGCCGACCGGCCAGCTCCTCGGAGTCGACCTCGTTGCGGGCGCAGCCGAGGGTCAGCAGAGCGACACGGCGGGAAGAGGGGGGCGCAGACACGCGGGTCAGGGTAACCGCCCGCACCGACTCCCTCCGACCACACCACTCCCACGCGCGCGTTGCTGGGCGAATGATGATCGGCGGCAGGCGTAGGCTGCTCGCGTGTCGATCGATCCGGAGATCTCCGGGGTCACCGTCCGCCGAGCCAGGACGAGTGACGTTCCCGCGATCAAGGCGCTCGCGGACAAGTACGAGGGCGTGCTGCTGGACAAGGACCTCGTCACCCTCTACGAGGACGTGCAGGAGTTCTGGGTCGCCACCGACGCCAGCGGGTTCCTCGGCTGCGGCGCGCTGCACGTGCTGTGGGAGGACCTGGCGGAGATCCGCACCATCGCGGTCGAACCGGCCGCCAAGGGCAAGCGCATCGGCCACCGGATCGTGAGCAAGCTGCTCGACGTCGCCGACGAGCTGGGGCTGAGCCGGATCTTCGTGCTGACCTTCGAGACGGGCTTCTTCGGCTCGCACGGCTTCGTGGAGATCGACGGCACGCCGGTCACCCCGGAGGTCTACGAGGAGATCCGCCGCTCCCCCGACGTCGGTGTCGCGGAGTTCCTCGACCTGCCCTACGTCAAGCCGAACACGCTCGGTAACTCCCGGATGCTGCTGATGCTGGCCGACCGCGTGCGCGATCGTTAGGAAGCATTCCCCATTCGGAGCTGTTCTCCCAGCTCATCCGTGCCGTAACTAGATGGGTGTGCGCATCTGTGCGCCCGAGCACGGAGGGAGACCACGATGAGGACTTCACGAGGCTTCCAGCGACTGGCGCCCCGGGTGAGAGCCGGTGTCACCGCGATCGTCGCGCTGGCGCTGTCCCTCGCCATGGGCGCGGGCACCGCCCAGGCGATCGACGTCCGCGCGGTCACCGACGACTACATGTTCTCCAAGTCCCTCGCCGAGTTCGGCCAGATCCGCCTGGCGCGCCCGTACGACGGCGAGCTGGACTGGTCGACCGACGGCTGCACCCTGGCCCCGGACCGGCCCTTCGGCTTCCAGGTGCTGCCCGCCTGCCACCGGCACGACTTCGGCTACGGCAACTTCACGTGGCAGGGGCGATTCGACTCGGCGAACCGGCTGCGGATCGACAACAAGTTCCGCGACGACATGTACCTGATCTGCGGCGGGAACTGGGGCTGCCGTCGGGTGGCCGACATCTACTACTACGCGGTGCGCGCTTTCGGCGGCAGCGGCAGCACGGCCGACGCGCTCAACCGAAGTGACGTGAAGGCAGCCGCGAGGGCGGCGGCGACACGTTAGTCAGGGTCACGTTTTGGCATCCCGCACACATCGGTCACTTGGGGCTGCCAGAACGCCCCGAACACGCCCTGTGCAGCGACAATAGGCCAACAGTGTGATCGATGACTCACCCCAACGGCCTAGCGCGGGGTGCCCGTGGCCGCATGGTCGTACAAACGGACCAGCAGCGAACGGCTCACGACTTTCGGCCCACCGAGAATTGATCACCATCCCTTTTGTCGAATCCTGTTCAGGATTTTTTAGAGCGCGCTACCGATCGGCGGCCCGGCCAGGTAGGAATCCCGGTGTTATCTACCTCACCCTGCGAGGAGAGACTTCATGACCGGTTCCATCCGCTCCGCCGCCCGGGGCACGCTCGTGGCCACGGCACTGGCCATGGGCGTCACCATGGGCGCGGGCACCGCACAGGCTGTCGACATTCGGGCGGTCACCGACCAGTACCTGTTCAGCCACTCGCTGAGCCAGTTCGAGAACACCAGGAACCAGAAGCCCTACGACGGGCAGCTGGACTGGTCCTCCGACGCCTGCTCGTGGTCGCCGGACAAGCCGGTCGGCTTCAACTTCAAGCCCGCGTGCCACCGGCACGACTTCGGCTACCGCAACTACAAGAAGCAGCAGCGGTGGAACTCCGACGCCAAGCTGCGGGTCGACAACAAGTTCAAGAGCGACCTCTACGGCATCTGCGGGTCCAACTGGGCCTGCAAGCGGATCGCGGACCTCTACTACGCCGCCGTCCGCAAGTGGGGCACCTGATCCCACCGCACACCGGAAGGCCCACCCGCTCCCTGCTCGGGTGGGCCTTCTTCATGCCCCAACGCGCGCGGAAGTGGTCCAGACCCTTCCCGTTTCGTACCGGTAGCGGGATTTGGGAGCGCTCTCTTTCCCGAGTGGAGTACGAAACGGGTTTTGGCGTGGGCGGGGGTTAGTCGTCGTCTGCGGGGCCGCCGCCGCGGATGGAGTAGAGGACGGAGTCGAGCTCGTCGGGCTTGACGAGCACCTCGCGGGCCTTGGAGCCCTCCGAGGGGCCGACGACGCCGCGGTTCTCCATCAGGTCCATCAGCCTGCCCGCCTTGGCGAAGCCGACGCGAAGCTTCCGCTGGAGCATCGACGTGGAGCCGAACTGGCTGGTCACGACGAGTTCGACGGCTTGCACCAGCACGTCGAGGTCGTCGCCGATGTCCGGGTCGATCTCCTTCTTCTCGCCCGCCTTGGCCGAGGTGACGCCGTCGGTGTACTCCGGCTCCGCCTGCTCCTTGGTGAAGGCGACCACCGAGTTGATCTCGTCGTCGCCGATGTAGGCGCCCTGCACGCGCACCGGGCGGGAGGCGCCCATCGGCAGGTAGAGCGCGTCGCCCATGCCGATCAGCTTCTCCGCGCCGGGCTGGTCGAGGATGACCCGCGAGTCGGTCAGCGAGGACGTGGCGAAGGCCAGCCGGGACGGCACGTTGGTCTTGATCAGGCCGGTGACCACGTCGACCGAGGGCCGCTGCGTGGCCAGCACCAGGTGAATGCCCGCCGCACGGGCCTTCTGGGTGATCCGGACGATCGCGTCCTCGACGTCGCGGGGCGCGGTCATCATCAGGTCGGCCAGCTCGTCGACGATGGCCAGGATGTAGGGGTACGGGCGGTACTCCCGCTCCGAGCCGGGCGGCGCGGTGATCTCCCCCGACTTCACCTTCCGGTTGTAGTCGTCGATGTGCCGGACGCGGTTGACCTGCATGTCCTGGTAGCGCTGCTCCATCTCCTCGACCAGCCAGGCCAGCGCGGCGGCGGCCTTCTTCGGCTGGGTGATGATGGGCGTGATCAGGTGCGGGATGCCCTCGTAGGGCGTCAGCTCGACCATCTTCGGGTCGATCAGGATCATCCTGACCTCCTCCGGGGTGGCCCTGGACAGCAGCGAGACCAGCATGGAGTTGACGAAGCTGGACTTTCCGGAGCCGGTGGAGCCCGCGACCAGCAGGTGCGGCATCTTGGCCAGGTTCGCGGTGACCATGTGGCCCTCGATGTCCTTGCCGAGGCCGATCACCAGCGGGTGGTGGTCCTTGGCCGCGGTCCCGGACTTGAGCACATCGCCGAGGCGGACCATCTCGCGGTCGCTGTTGGGCACCTCGATGCCCACGGCCGACTTGCCCGGGATCGGGGCCAGCAACCGCACGTTGTCGGTGGCCACCGCGTAGGCGATGTTCTTGGTCAGCGCGGTGATCTTCTCGACCTTCACGCCGGGGCCGAGCTCGACCTCGTAGCGGGTCACGGTCGGGCCCCTGGTGAAGCCGGTGACCTGCGCGTCGATCGAGAACTGGTCGAGCACGCCGGTGATCGCCTCGATCATCGCGTCGTTGGCGCGGCTGCGGGCCTTGGGCGCCTCGCCCGTGGTCAGCAGCGTCATCGGCGGCAGCTTGTAGTCGCCCTCGACGGGGCGCATCGCCAGCTTGGCCGGCGCCTTGTCGACGACCTGCGGGGTCTCCTTGACCGGGCGCGCGGGCTTGGCCGGCTCACGCGGCACGTCGTCCAGGCTGAGCTGGTCGTCCTCCTCCGGCGCGGTGGCCTGGCGGCGCCGGGAGGGCTTGCGCAGCCGCACCGAGGCCGGGTCGACGTCGTCGAAGAGGTCCTCGGCGTCGACCTCCTCCGAGCCGTCGTCGTAGGGCTCGCCCTGGGTGAGCGCGCGCAGCCGCCCGGGGAGCTCGCGGATCGGCGTGCCGGAGATCAGCAGGCCGCCGCGGATCACCAGGAGCAGCAGCAGCGGGACGGTGACCCAGGTGGTCAGCCCCTGGGAGAGCGGATCGCCGATCGCGTAGCCGATCGCGCCGCCGCCGGTCATCCAGCCGTCGGAGCTCTGCGGGCGCGCGGTGAAGATGTGCAGCAGCCCGAGCACGGCCAGGGTGACCAGGATCGAGCCGAGAACGGTGCGCAGCCGGGCTTCGGGAGTGCTCTCGCGGACCATCACGGTGATGCCGATGCCGAGCATCAGCAACGGGAGCACCACGGCGCCCGCGCCGATCACGCTGCGAACGGCCCAGTTCAGACCCTCACCGACCGGACCGCCCGCCTGCCACCAGACCCCGGCGGCGGAGATCACCGCGACCGCGATGAGCAACAGGCCGACCGTGTCGCGGTGGTGGGCGGAGTCGATCTCCTTGGTGCGCGCGGGCTGGGGACTGGTCGCCAGGGGTGTCGGCGGGCTGGCCCGAACCGTCGCGCGCACCAAGGCGATCGA
>NZ_MUMH01000102.1 GCF_002155965.1 Allokutzneria sp. NRRL B-24872 | reverse complement strand
CGGTTCTGGGAGAACAACCCCGGAACCAAGACACTCTTCTTGTGGGGACCGAAGGCCGGTATGGCTGGTGGTCTCGATGAGGGTGAGGCTTGGTTCGGTGTGGTTGTGAATTCCATAGTGTTTCGGTGGTTATGGCGGAGGGGAAACGCCCGGTCCCATTCCGAACCCGGAAGCTAAGCCCTCCAGCGCCGATGGTACTGCACTCGTGAGGGTGTGGGAGAGTAGGACGCCGCCGAACAATCTTTCCGATGGGGGAGACCGATTTATTCGGTCTCCCCCATCGGCATGTCTGGGGTAGGAAATGCGCATGGAGCTGCGCACGCACACCGACCTCGCCGGGTTCTGGGACGTCGCCCAGTCGCTGTACCTCGCGGACCCGGCCGCTCACACCATCCCGCTCGCGGCCGTCGTGCCGAGGCTGGGGACTCCGTACCAGGACGATGTCGGTCCGCTGATCACCGTTCACGAGGACGGTGTCCTCACCGGAGCTGTGTTCCGCACCCCGCCCTATCCGCTCGGACTGAGCGGGCTGAGCGGCCTGCGCACGTCCGCGATGAGGGCTGTTGCCGCCGAGGTGCTCGCGCTGGCGCCGGACCTGGACACGATCAACGGCCCCGTCGAGGTCGCTGAAGCGTTCGCGAACGCCTGGCAGGAGCTGACGGGGCGGCCGTGGCGGCTGGAGCGGGGCGAAAGGCTCTATCGGCTGGCCACGCTGGTGCCGCCGGACGTGCGAGGCACGGCCAGGGTGCTGACGGAAGCCGATGTTGAGCTGGTTTCGTTGTGGCGCAAGGATTTCTCACGTGTGCTGGGCGTTGAGCTGGACATCGACGCCGCTGAAGCCGGACTCAGGCAGGCCCTTGAGATGGGAACCACGGTCCTGCTCTGGGAGGTCGACGGGAAGCCCGTGTCCTGCGCCCAGGCCAGCGGGGTGGTGAGCGGGATGAGCAGGGTGAGCTTCGTCTACACACCCCCCGAGCAGCGCGGCAACGGCTACGGCTCCGCTGTCACGGCGGCGATGTCGCGCTGGGCGGGCGAGGCGGGGGCCGACTGTGTGGTTCTTTTCACTGTCATCGACAATCCTGTGTCCAACGCCATCTACCAGCGCATTGGTTATCAACCCGTGCACGACACCGCGAATGTCCTTTTGGGACAAGGGAACTAGGCTCTAGGCATGTCCACGCCCGATCCCGCCAGCGGAGCGCCCGAACCGGCGCGCTCGACCAGACTCCTGGTCGTGCAGCTGTGCCGGACGAACCCACCCGGCACGCTCGCCGACTGGCTCCTCGGCGCCGGCGCGGAGCTCGACGTCGTCCTGGCGCCGGAGCAGCCGCTGCCCGCCACGCTCGACGGTTACCAGGGCGTGGTCTGCCTCGGCGGCGACGCGAGCGCGCTGGACGAGCTGCGCCACCCGTGGCTGGCCTCGGTGCGCAAGCTCCTGGCCGACGCGGTCACGCGGAACCTGCCGACCCTGGCGATCTGCCTCGGCGCGCAGCTGCTGGCCATGGCCACCGGCGGGATCGTGCGGCCGATGGAGGACGGGCCCGAGGTCGGCGGCAGGCTGGTCGCCAAGCGCGACTCGGTCGGCACCGACCCGCTCTTCGCGGATCTGCCGTGGACGCCGGACGTCCTGCAGTTCCACAACGACGAGATCAGCAGCCTCCCCGCGGGGGCGCAGCTGCTCGCGTCCTCGCCGCGCTGCCAGAACCAGGCCTTCCTGGTGGGCAGCTGCGGCTACGGCGTGCAGTTCCACATCGAGACCACCACCGAGATGGTGCTGGACTGGGCGGCGGCCGATCCGGACGCTGCCCGGCTGGCCCCGCGCGGCGGTTTCACCAGGGAAGGGCTCGACCAGCTCCACCAGGACCTGGTGGAAACGTGGGAGCCCTTCGCGCAACGGTTCGTTCGACTGGCCCAGGAAGGCCCGCGTCCCGCCGGAAGTCTGGGCCGCACCCTTCCTTTGGTGTGATTTGTGTCCGTTGTCCATAGCCAGGCGCAGGTGACACCCGAGTGGGCGCGAACGCGCCCACCTCGGCCCGGTAGCGTCTTGTCCGACGATGTCAGCACTGCCGGAGGATCAGTGTGGATGCCTCTCTACTCGTAATCGTTGTCGTCCTCACGGCGCTCGCCTTCGACTTCACCAACGGCTTCCACGACACCGCCAACGCGATGGCGACCTCCATCGCGACCGGCGCGCTGCGACCGCGGACCGCGGTCGCCCTGTCGGCGGTGCTGAACCTGGTCGGGGCGTTCCTCTCGGTCGAGGTGGCCAAGACCATCTCCGGCGGGATCGTCGACGAGGCGCTGATCGATCCGGCCATCATCTTCGGCGGCCTCATAGGCGCGATCATGTGGAACCTGGTGACCTGGTACTTCGGGCTGCCGTCGAGTTCCTCGCACGCGCTGTTCGGCGGGCTGATCGGCGCCACCTGGGTCGCGTCGGGGATGGACGCGGTGCACTTCGCCAAGGTCGCCGAGAAGGTGCTGGTGCCCGCCGTGGCCGCGCCGCTGGTCGCGGGGATCATCGCCGGGCTGGCGACGTTCCTGACCTACCGGCTCACCAGGAACACCACCTCCCCCGAGGTGGTCGGCACCGGGTTCAAGATCGGCCAGGTCATCTCGGCCTCGCTGGTCTCGCTCGCGCACGGCACCAACGACGCCCAGAAGACGATGGGCATCATCACGCTGACCCTGATCACCGCGGGATCGCTGCCCGCCGGTTCCGGCCCGCCGGTCTGGGTGATCGTCAGCGCCGGTGTGGCGATCGCGCTGGGCACCTACCTCGGCGGCGGCCGGATCACCCAGACCCTGGGCAAGGGGCTGACGACGATCGAGTCGCCGCAGGGCTTCGCCGCCCAGACCAGCGCCGCCACGGTGATCCTCGCGTCCTCGCACGTCGGGTTCGCCCTGTCGACCACGCACGTGGCCTCGGGCGGCGTGATGGGCTCCGGCCTCGGCCGCAAGGGCGCCAAGATCCGCTGGGGCGTCGCGGGCCGGATGGCCGCCGGGTGGCTGCTCACGCTGCCCGCCGCCGGGGTGGTCGGCGCGCTGGCCGGGGAGATCGCCTCCTTCGGCACCGTCGGCGTGATCATCGTGGCGCTGGCCGGGATCGGCGTCTCCATCGGCCTGTACCTCGCCGCGCGCCGCAAGCCCATCCACCCGGAGCACGTCGTCGACGAGATCGCCGGCGAGACCGGTCCGCACGCCGCTCGCGCGGCCGCCTGATCCGCCCAGCAGGACGGGGAGAACCGTGAACATCAACTGGGCCGGACTGGCCGAGGTCTTCGTGGCCAGCCTGGCCGCGGTGCTCGTGCTCGTGGTGCTCTACGTCGCGGGCATCCGCGGCGTGGTCAGCAGGGGCGAGGCCAAGGCGAAGGGCGGCTCGGGTGCCGGGGGCACCACCGCGGCGGCGTTCGCGTTCGCGGGCTGCGTCGCGGTCGTGCTCTACGGCCTGTACGTCATCGTCCTGGGGTAGTGACCGTTACCGTTGTGCTCGATGAGCAATCGAGCACACGCGGCGACGTCGCCGGCGCGGTTCGGACTGACCGAGCAGCGAGCCGAGGAACTGCTCCGCGGGTTCGGCTGGTGGCTGGCGGGCGGACCCGCCGAGCACGCGGCCGACCTGCTCGGAGCGCTGTCGCGCAGTCCTGACCCGGACCTGGCGCTGCGCGGGCTCGACCGGCTGCACGACGCGCTCGGCGCGGACTGGGCCGAGTTGGAGCGGGCGGTCACGACGGAGGCCGGGCTGCGCGGGCGATTGCTCGGAGTGCTGGGGGCCTCGACGGCGCTCACCGACTTCCTCGCTGCCAACCCGGACCTGTGGCGGGAGCTGGACGGGCGGATGCCCACGGAGCTGCCGGGCCAGGACGACCTGATCGCGGATCTGCTCACAGCGGTCGGCGCCGATCCGGCGGTGGGGAACCCGGGGACCCCTGAGGGCACCGTGGCGACTTTGCCCAGTGCTGAGGCGGTTCGCGTGCTCAAGTCGCGTTACCGCGTGTGGTTGCTGCGCATCGCCGCCGCCGACTTGGCGCACGTCGTGGAGACCTCGCTTCCGATTCCCGAATACGAGGCCGTCACCGCGTGTCTGTCGGACCTCGCGGTGGCCGCTTTGCAAGCAGCGCTCGCGATCGGAGCCGCTGAGGTCGGTCCGCTGCGGTGCGGGCTGGCGGTGATCGCCATGGGCAAGTGCGGCGCGCGTGAGCTCAATTACGTCAGTGATGTTGATGTTGTTTTTGTTGCTGAACCCGATTCGGAACTCGGTCCGGCCACCCGGCTCGCGAGCGCGATGATGCGGATCGCCGGTGCCGCGTGCTTCGAGGTCGACGCGGCGCTGCGGCCGGAGGGCAAAGCGGGCGCGCTCGTCAGGACGTTGGAGGGCCACCTCGCGTACTACAAGCGGTGGGCCAGGACGTGGGAGTTCCAGGCGCTGCTGAAGGCGCGCCCGGTCGCCGGGGACCTTGTGCTCGGCCAGCGGCACGTCGACGCGGTCCGGCCGATGGTGTGGACGGCGGCCGACCGCGACGACTTCGTCGCCGACGTGCAGGCGATGCGGCGGCGGGTCGAGGAGCACGTGCCGGTCGGGCTCGGCGAGCGCGAGCTGAAGCTCGGCCGCGGCGGGCTGCGCGATGTCGAGTTCGCGGTGCAGCTGCTCCAGATGGTGCACGGTCGCACGGACGAGGACCTGCGCGAACAGTCCACTGTGGACGCGTTGGCGGCGCTGGGCGCTGGCGGGTACGTGGGGCGCGCCGACGTGGCGGAGCTGAGCGATTCCTACCGGTTCCTGCGGCTGCTCGAACACCGCTTGCAGCTCCAGCGGCTGCGCAGGACCCACCTGTTCCCCGCCGACGACGACCGCGCCGCGTTGCGTTGGCTGGCAAGGGCTTCCGGTATCCGGGCGGATGGCAAGCGGAGCAGCGGCGAAGTGCTCGTCGCCGAGTTCCGCAGGCACGCCAACAGGGTTCGGCGGCTGCACGAGAAGCTGTTCTACCGGCCGCTGCTCGAAGCCGTGGCGCGGGTGCCGACGCAGGAGCTGCGGCTGACGCCGAAGGCGGCCGGTCAGCGGCTCGCGGCGCTCGGCTACACCTCGCCGGAGGGGGCGCTGCGGCACATCCAGGCGCTCACCGAGGGCATGACCCGGCGCGCGGCGATCCAGGGCGCGCTGCTGCCGGTGCTGCTGGATCTCCTTGCCAGCACACCAGATCCGGACGGTGGGCTGCTCGCGTATCGGCGCGTGTCGGAGGCGTTGGCGAACACGCCGTGGTACCTGCGGTTGCTGCGGGACGAGGGCGCGGTCGCGCAGCGGCTGGCCACGTTGCTCGGCACGGCGAAGGTCATCCCGGACCTGTTAGTGCGCGCGCCCGAGGTGCTGCGGCTGCTCGCCGACACCAAGGAGCTGGCCCAGCGCGATCCGGCCGAGGTCGCGCAGTCCTTGCGCAGCGCGGTCGCCAGGCACTCCGACCCGGCCCAGGCGGTGATCGCGGCGCGGTCGTTCCGGCGGCACGAGCTGCTGCGCGTCGCGTGCGCGGATCTGCTTGGCCTGGTTGAACTTCCCGTCGTGTGCCAGGCGTTGAGCAGCGTGTGGTCGGCGGTGCTGGGCGCGGCCGTCGACGCGGCGGAGCGCGCGGTGTGCGCTGAGCGCGGTGAGCGCGCTGCCCGGCTCGCGGTGATCGGGATGGGGCGCCTCGGCGGGAACGAGCTGGGCTACGGCTCGGACGCGGACGTGCTCTTCGTGTGCGAGCGGTTGGACGGCTTCGACGACAGCGCCGCGGTGAAGTACGCCTCGGCCGTCGCGGAGCAGGTGCGGAAGCTGCTGAGCGCGCCGAGCCAGGACCCGGCGCTGCACGTGGACGCGGACCTCCGGCCGGAGGGACGGAACGGGCCGCTGGCGAGGACCTTGGAGTCCTACCGGTCGTACTACGCGCAGTGGGGCGAAACGTGGGAGTTCCAGGCACTGCTGCGGGCGCGCCCCGTCGCGGGCGATGCCGAGCTGGGCGAGCGGTTCCGGGAGATGATCGACCCGGTGCGCTATCCCGATGGCGGCCTGGACAACGCCGAGGTGGTGAAGATCCGGCGGATCAAGGCCAGGGTCGAGGCGGAGCGGATGCCCAAGGGGACCGATCCGAAGATGAACGCCAAGCTCGGCCGCGGCGGACTCTCCGATGTGGAGTGGACGTTGCAGCTGCTCCAGCTCCAGCACGCGCACCGCGTTCCCGAGCTGCGCACGACGTCCACTGTGGACGGTCTGGCGGCCGCAGGGGCGGCGGGGCTCATCGGGCCGGAGGACGTCGAAGTGCTTGACGCGGCGTGGAAACTCGCCACGCGCACGCGCAACGCCGTGACCCTGGTTCGCGGCAAGCCGACCGATCAGGTTCCCGCGCAGGGCCGGGAGCTGGCCGCGACCGTGCGGGCGCTGGGGTATCCGGCCTCGATGGACCCTGGCGAGTTCGCCGACACCTACCGGCGGACGACGCGACGCGCCAGGGTAGCGGTCGAGAAGTTGTTCTACGCGTGAAGAAGGGGCCGTTCCCGGCCCCTTCGCTCAGTCGTCGCGCGTCATTCGTCGTCCGAGGACTCCTCGTCGTCCTCGGAGTCGTCCTCGCTCTCGATCGGCGGGGCGTCGTAGACCTCGACCACCCACTCCTCGGCGAGCACCTCGGTGCCGTCCGGCTCGGTCTCGGGCGTGGTGCGGTTGTGCAGCCGCACCCCGAGGCTGAGCCGCTCGGTGGCCTCCAGCGCCTCGACGGCGTCGGCCAGGTTGTCGAAGTAGTGGGTGACGATCCTGGTGGGTTCCTCGTAGACCTCGGTCACGGGGCGGACAGTACCTCCTGGGCCGCTTCTCCACCGCGTGTGACCCGCCGCCGCACCAGCGGCAGCACGGCCAGCAGGACCGCCATCAGCGCGACCGAGGCGCCCGCCGACAGCAACAGGAACTCGGCCAGCGCGCCCTCGGCGAGGTAGCTGCCCAGTGCCAGCGCGACCAGGGCGCACACGCCGCGGTCGATGATCGACTCGATGGACAGCAGCGTGGCGCGGTAGGGCGTCGGCGGGATGGCGTCGTTGATCAGCTGTCGCTGGATCGGGAACGACAGGCCCATGGCCAGCGCGAACACGCACAGCGCCGCGATGGTGGCGACCCCGTTGCCCGGCACGGTCAGCGCCAGGGTGCCCGCCATGACGACCGTCAGCACGAACACCGCGCGGGAGTCGGTCAGGAAGCGGCGGATGATGCCGGGGCGCGCCGAGCCCAGCGCCTCGAAGACGCTCATGGCCGACATCACCATGCCGTGCGCGACCAGCGGGACGCTGTCGGCGGTGAGGATCGGCTGGAAGAGGTTCACCTGGCAGATCCGCCCGAGCGTGAAGACCGCGACGCCCTGCGCCATGAACAGCAGCAGCATCGGCGTGCGGCGCAACAGCCCCAGCGACTCGCGCACCGAGGTGATCACCGGAGCCCTGCTGATGCTCGATCCCGCAAGCGGATCTTCGGTCGGCTTGCGGACGCTGTCCGGCAGCGGCGGCAGGCGGTAGGCCATGACCACGGCCAGGACCGCGCTCACGGCGGTGAGCCAGTACGGCAGCGTCATCTCCCACTGCATGGCCAAGCCGACCAGCGGCCAGCCCACGACCTTGCCGACCAGGCTGTAGGAGCGCGCGCTGCCCTCGGCCTGCTTGTACTGCTCGCGCTCACCGTTGGCCGCCATGAACTCGTACAGGTAGGCGCTGGAGGCACCCGAGACCAGCGAGCGGGCGAGCGCGATCAGCAGGAAGTGCACCAGGAAGCCCCAGTACGAGGGCACCGACACCGGCATCACGTTGGACACCACCAGGACCGCGCCGCCCGCGAGCATGCAGCGGCGGTAGCCGATCCGGTCGGCGATCATCCCGGTCGGGATCTCCAGCAGGCAGAACGCCACGTAGTAGATGCTCTGGATGGCCAGGATGTCGGCCACGGAGATGCCCAGCTGGCGCTGGTACTCGAAGAAGATCGGGGTCCACAGCAGCAGCCCGAAGAACAGCTGGAACCCGATCATGAGCCGGATGACCGGCTGTGACGATGCTCGATCCCGCAAGCGGATCTTCGGCGACTTTGGCATCACGTACCTCAGTTCGCGTAGGGGCGCAGCTGCACGATGTGCACGCGCTCGGAGTCAGCGACCCACTCGATGTCCATCGGCGTGGCGAAGGTGTAGTCCGGCGAGAAGTGCGACTGCAGGAACCGGCCCGCGAGCGCCAAGTGCTGCAACAGGTTCCGGCTCCGCTCGTCCAGGTCCTCGGCCGCGTCGCCCAGCGAGACCGTCCGGCCGCCGCCCTCGATCGTGTTGTAGAGGTACTGCAACGGCACCGAGTCGCCGGAGACCACGTCGGCCACCGACTGCCGGGACACGTTGAGGTAGACGTTGCGGAAGTCCGCGCGGCTCATCGGGTTGCAGGTGACGAGAACTCCGCCCATGGGGGCCTGGACCTCCTCCTGCACGATCACGCCCATGTAGGAGTCGTCCTGCGAGATGCCCGCCTGCTGCCGCAACCGGACGCTGCGCGAGGAGAACAGCGACGCCCACACCCGCTTCACGCTGGTGAAGATCTCGTCGGCGGTGACGACGTGGTTGACCGACTCGTAGATGCCCGCCGCGGAGAACCCGGCCAGGTCCTCGGCGTTGGAGGAGCTGCGGATCACGAAGCGCCGCACCCCGCCGAGGTGGGCGAAGATCGCGCTGTCGATCTCCTGGCGGAGGTCCTCGGGCATCCTCGTCGCCTTGACCAGCCGCTGGAGCTCGATGCACAGCGGGTCGATCTCGCGGGCGCCCAGCTCCAAGGCCATCTTGAGCTTGCCGATGGCCTGCTGGATGCGCGGCGAGGACTCCAGGAACCGGCGCTGCACCGAGAACGGCACGGCGATTCCCCTGGGGATGCTCACGTGCTCGGAGAGCAGCCGCCACGCCGCCTGGTTGAGGTTCGCGCTCTCCGGGACGCCGAGCAGTTTCGCCGGGTACATCAGCAGGTTCGCCCTTGGCGGGCGCGGGACCTGGTAGAAGCCGAGCAGCCGCTCCGAGCCGTGCGCCAGGACGTGGCCCAGCTCGCCGAGGTTGGCGGCCTTGGTGCCGTAGCGGTGCCCGTCGCGCATGCGCAGCCGGTCCAGCGAGACGATCGGCGTCGCGTCGGTTTCCGGCTCCTCCAACGTGATCCGGGCGCTGCGCCACGCGGGCTCCGGCATGTCGGCCGGCTTTGCCGCGCGCTGGAGCACGATCTCGGTCGAGCTCGCGTCGACGCCGTACTCCACCCACTCGCCGTCCAGGCCGCGCTCGTCGATCAGCGCGAGCGCGCCGAGCTGCACGGCGTTGGGGATGCCCCACCCCGATGCGAGGACGTTGGTGTGCGACAGCGGCGTGGTCGGCTCGCTGTTGATCACTCCGGCCAGGCGGGGGATGTCGTCCGGGACCCGGTCCATCGCGATGATGTCGAACCACTCCAGCGACTCCGCGGCGGCGCGGTACTCGACCTGCGTGCGGAACGCGCGGAGCCGTCCCCGGGTGGTCCCGGTGTTCAGCGGCACGTAGCGGCTGTTCGCGAAGAGCTCGTGCGCCTGGATTCGGGGGAGTTCACCGGCGGGAATGTCGAGCAGGTGGCGCTCTTGGAGGTGCGAGGCGGGCTTGAAGACCAGCGGCAGCGCCGCGTCCACGTTGTCGCGGACGAACTCGAAGAAGAACTTGATCATTTCCGCCGGCATGGTGTCGACCTCGACGGTCTCCAGTGCGAGGAAACGCCCGCCGTCGCGGTCGTGCAACGAGAGAAGTCCGAGGCAGAAGCGCCGGTCCGGCTCGTGGTAAAAGGTCTGGTTGTACTCGTCGATGGTCCCGAGCATTTCGGCGTACGGGATTGTCAGAATGCACTCTGCGATGTACTCGGCGTGGAACTGGTGCTCACCGTTGTTGATGAAGTGGATGAGTCCCAGTTCGCGGTCCACCAGCAGCTTGACGAAGCGGTAGCCGGAGAGCGTCCCGGAGAGCTGGTCGAAGGCGGCGAGGGTGAGTCGTTCGCCGACCAGGGAATGTTTCGTGACGTCCGTCTCAACGGCACCGGTGTACAACTCGTCCTCTTTCCGCATTGTTTCCCCGCATGACATGCGAAAGATACTCGGGGGACGAGTTCGGGCAAAACTCTCGCGTGGAGAGGTAGGTCATATGATGCGTAGCCCGGAAACGTGACGCATCAGATCACGGCGTTATAACCGCTGCTCAAGCGATCCAGAGGATCATCGAGTCGCCCTTTTCGGCCGCCGCCGAAAAGAACGCCGGGAGCGGCTTGAACCAATGGCCGACCCACTCCAGCGCGTCCTCCTCGTCCCACGTGAGCGGGTAGACGTCCGCCTCCGTCAGGTCGTTCGGGTCCGTGCTCTCGAGCAGTTCGTCGAAGTCGAGCACCGCCAACGCCTCCGCCGCCGACTCGACCTGGTCCGCGCTGAGGTAGCGGGGCGGGCCGTAGCCCCAGTCCTCCTCCTCGGCGATCTCGCCCTCGCCGTGCACGACGTCCACGTGGAACTCCGCGCGGCCGAGGAGGAAGGCGATCGCGTGCCACGCCTTGTGCGTGGTCAGGTAGCGGGCCTGCTCCGGCGGGAGATCGGCGTCCGCCAGTTCGTCGAGCACGTCCTGGGTGTCGTCGTGGAAGCCGTTCGGGTCCTCGAGCGCCCGCTCCAGCTCCTCCTGCGTGACCCGGAGGTAATTGCCGTCCATTCCCACGGCGAGAAGGCTACAAGCCGTAGGCTGGTTTGTGGCACAACCGCACAAGGTGGGGGCGGAGCATGACTGGTGACTGGCTCAGCGTCTCGACGCCCTACCTGAGGCCACACGGTGATCCGTGGGCCGACGAGGCCGCTCGGCACGGTGCTGTGGGCAAGCAACGCCTCGTCGATGTCGTTGAGCTGTCCGCGGACTCCGATATCGCTGCGGCGCTTGAGATTCCGTCCGGTTCACCAGTGGTGGTCCGCCGCCGCGTCATGCTCTTGGACGAGCGTCCCGTTGAGCTGACGGATTCCTTCTACCCGGCCTCGCTGGCTCGTGGCACTGGCTTGGCCGAGCGGCGCAGGATTAGCGGCGGCGCGGTGACCCTGCTCGCCGAGCTGGGATATCGCGTCGAGCAGGTGATCGAGGACGTCTCCGCGCACAACCCGACAGACGAGGAACGTGAGCGGCTCGATCTGCATGGCGGGCCCGTGCTCCAGTTGGTTCGCCGTTCGCTGTGCGCGGGAAAGGCATTCGAGGTGAGCGTCATGCGAATGACCGCGGTGGGACGCCGCCTTCGCTATCAGTTGTCCGTCTGAGGAGGAGTTCGTGGTCAAGCGAGGAGACGGTCGGCCTCGGCACCACCAGATCGCTGCCGAGCTGCGTGCTCAGATCATGTCGGGTGATCTCGCGCCCGGACAACAACTCCCGATCACGCAGGAGCTGGCTTCGCGCTTCGACGTCGCTGGGACGACGATCCAGCAGGCGCTGACGGCTCTCAAGGAAGAGGGCTTTCTCGTTGGTCACCGGGGCAAGGGTGTCTTCGTGCGCGAACGCGAGCCGCTCGTCGTCGATGTCGGCGCGTACTTCTCCCCGTCACCACACGGCTATTCCTACGGCGCGCCCGACGTTGAGGAGCTTCGCCCGCCTGCCAACGTTGTTGAGGCGCTTGACCTGGAGCCCTCGGATACCGCGTTCGTGCGTCGTCGGGTGTTGTTTCACGACGGCGAACCGGTTGAGCTGTCGCGGTCGTACTACCCGGCTGATCTTGCTCGGGGAACCGCGCTGGCGAGTGCTCGCAAGATCAAAGGTGGTGCGCCACGAGTGCTGGAGGAACTGGGCCTGCCGCAGCGCGAGTTCGTCGACGAGGTGTCGGTGCGCGTGCCGACCAGCGAGGAAATGATCGAACTTGACCTTCCGGCGGGTGTTCCGGTGGTCTGCCAGTTCCGCGTTGTCCACGCCGAGAACCAGCGACCGGTCGAGGTGTCAGTGCTGGTGAAGGGCAGTCACCTCTGCCTGCTGCGCTACCGGCAGCAGATCCTCTGATGTCCGCCGCCCGGGTGACAGTTTAAGGGATATAGCCTTAAACGGGTAAGCTTGCGTCGGACGAGAGGGGACGTGCGATGAGCTTCAACCTGTGGTGCGCGCCTGGGCCTGCCTCGGGACCCGTGGTGAGGCGGAAGCCGGGGACCGGGCAGTACGCGTTGTTCCTCTACCTCGATCCGGGGAACATCTCGCTGTCCTCGCCGCCCTTTCCGGGAGGTGGAGCGGCGTTCGCCAGATTCTGCCGGGAGTTGGCCCGCGAAGCCGCCAGGCTGGCGGGTCTCGTAGACCCTCCAGAGGGCAAGCATTCGCTTGTCCTACCCCGTTAGTCCCAGTGGTTGAAGACGACGTCGCCGATGGTGCTCGCCTTCCAGGTGCGGAGTTCGCGGTGTTCGGCCTTGGTTAGGCGGCTCGTGTCCACAGTGGACAGCGGGCGGTCGAGGTCCGAAGTGGACAGGACGCGGAACGGCTCGTGTGCCGCGAGGGCGGTGACGAGTTCGGGGGCTTCGCGGAACGGCGGGCGGAACTCGTGCGGGCGCGGTGGCTCGGCGATGGCGAGGAGCGGGTGGAACGCGTTCGCGAGCACGGCCACGGTGTCGTCGCGGTAGGCGATGAGGGCGACGTGGTAGCTCATCGCGATCCGGGCCTCGGTGAAGTCGGCGACCTGGCCGCCCGTGTTCCGCGCGGCGTCGTGGCAGGCGGCCCGGAGCGCCTTGAGGTCGGTGCGTGGCGCCGGTTCGAAGCCGGTGAGCCCGCTGAGCAGCTCGTACACCCTGTGAACGATAGCGTTTCTGGTTCGCGGCGACCCCGTGAGCTGGGCTGACCGGCCTCAGGGGAAACCCGGAACTGTGCACAGAAGTCTGTGCACAAGTTTCTGTGCACGCTAGCCTCACCTCGTGACCACACCGCCGCAGCCGGAGGACATGGCCGATCCGGCCATGCTGAAGGCGCTCGTGCACCCGCTCCGAAGGCGCATCCTGGCCGAGCTCCGGCGCGGTCCGGCCTCGGCGACCACGCTCGCGGCGGCGTTGGAGCGCAACACCGGCGTGACGAGCTACCACCTGCGCGAGCTGGAGCGGCACGGGTTCGTCGAGGAGGACCCGGCGCTCGGCAAGGGAAAGGAGCGGTGGTGGCGCAGGCGCGCGCGGAACCTGCGGGTGCCGCCGGCGCGGGAGCTGAGCCCGGAAGCGCTG
Organism: Allokutzneria sp. NRRL B-24872; assembly: GCF_002155965.1. Taxonomy (GTDB): domain Bacteria; phylum Actinomycetota; class Actinomycetes; order Mycobacteriales; family Pseudonocardiaceae; genus Allokutzneria. Next base: position 35,328 of record NZ_MUMH01000102.1, on the reverse strand, counting down.
AAGCTGCTCGGTGATCTCAGGAACACCGAGATCGCCGAAGACCTCGCCTCGTGGCACCGCTACGACCAGGAGGAGCGGTTCGGCGACTCGGAGTGGGCGGACACCGTCGCGTTCACGCGGGGCACGTTGGGGCTCACGCGAGCCGAGTTCACGCAGTTCTTCGACGAGTACAAGGCGCTCCTGAAGCGCTACTGGCGCGCGCAGGAAGACATGCCGCCCGAAGCCAGGGCGGTACTCGTGCGCTTCATCGCCTTTCCCGATCCTGACGGGAAGTGAAGGACCCGTGCCGCCGAGCGGCCACTCGGCGGCACGGACGGAAGAAACGCACAACGCGCCCGATGGGCGTGCCTTATCGAGTACGCAACTCCCCGAGAAGGAGAACATCCGTGTTAGCCAGACGCAAACTCGCGGCGATCTCGGTCGCGCTGGGGCTCGTCGCCACGAGCGGCGCGGTGGCGATCGCCGACCAGCCCCAGGGGCGCGGCCTCTCGGCCACCATTCGCTACACCGAGTTCGGCATTCCGCACATCGTCGCGAACTCCCACCGCGACCTCGGCTTCGGCCAGGGCTATGCGGCGGCGACCGACAACGTGTGCGCGCTCGCCGACACCATGCTCACGACCTCGGCGACCCGCTCGAAGTACTTGGGTGGGGAGACCGCGCCGAAGGGCATCCTCGCGCAGACTCCGACGAACCTCGCGAGCGATCTGTACTACCAGGGGATCAATGACTCCGGCATCGTCGAACGCCTTGTGGCACAACAGGGAAAGCTCGGCCCGGCGCCGGAGGTCCGCGACGCGGTGGCCGGCTACGCGGCGGGCGTGACTCAGTTCCTCCGCGAGAACCGGATCACCGATCCGGGGTGCAAGGGCGCGGCCTGGCTCCGGCCGATGACCGAGCTCGACGTGTACCGGCACATGTACGCCTCGGGAATGGCGTTCGGGCAAGGCGCCGCTGCGGCGGGCATTGTGAACGCATCGGCTCCGGCGTCCACTGTGGACCTCGACCTCGGCAGCAATGCGATCGCCTTCGGCAGCTCGGCGACCGCGACCGGCAAGGGGATCTCGCTCGCCAATCCACACCTTCCTTGGCATGCGCCGGATCTTCGGTTGTGGCAGTCGCACCTGACGATTCCCGGGAAGCTGAACGCCAGCGGTGCGGCAATCGTGGGTCTGCCCCTGTTGTGGCTCGGTCACACGGCGTCGATGGCGTGGGGCGGCACGGCGGCTGACACCACCAGGACGTTCACGCTGTTCGAGCTGAAGCTCGTTCCGGGGTCGCCGACGAAGTACTTGGTGGACGGCACACCCGAAGCCATGACGCGACGGGACATCACGGTCACCGTCGCGAAACCCGGTGGTGGCACGGAAAAGGTGACCAAGCCGCAGTGGTGGACGCGCTACGGCCCGATCGTCCAGAAGGTCGGCGAGCAGGCCCTGCCGTGGACCGCGGAGACCGCGTTCGCTTTCGCCGACGCCAACGCGCAGAACATCCGGATGGGGAACTCGACGCTGCGGCTGATGCAGGCCCGTACTTCCGACGAGGCCATGCGCGGTCTCAAGGAAACCCAAGGGCTGGCGTGGATGAACGTCTTCGCGACCGATTCGCGTGGGGACGCGTCGTATCGGCAACTGCACGTCGTGCCGAACGTGACCGACGCCCGAGCTGCTGAGTGCAATACCGAACTGGGCAAGCGTTCCTACGCAGACCGTGGAATCGCCGTGTTCGACGGTTCGCGTTCGAACTGCGGTTGGGGGCAGGACCGCGATGCCGTGCAGCCCGGCACTTTCGGCCCGGACAGCCTTCCCGTACTGAGCCGCCCTGACTACGTCGAGAACTCCAACGACAGCTACTGGCTGACCAATCCGCACCAGCCGATCACCGGCTTCTCTCGGATTTTCGGCACTGCGAACGCCTCGCGGAGTCCGCGCACTCGAAGCGCTTTGACCGCCATTGAGGAGCAGCTGGCGAAGGGCAAGTTCACCAGGGAAGCGGTGCAGGACTTGATGTTCGCCAACCGCAACCACCTCGCGGAGCTTGCGGTCGACGACCTCGTCCGGCTGTGCCGCACAATGCCCGCCGACGTGAAGGAAGCGTGCGACACGCTGTCCACTTGGGACAAGAAGCACGACGTCGGGAGCCGCGGCGCGCTCCTTTTCGACCGCTTCTGGGCGAAGTTGCGCACTGCGGTGCCCAGCGCTTCGCAGTGGAAGGTGCCGTTCGACGCGGCCAATCCCGTTGCCACGCCCAACACGTTGAACACCGATCAGCCCGGCGTTGCGAAGGCGCTGACCGACGCCGTCGCCGAACTTCGTGCCGCGAAGATCCCGATCAATGCTCCTTGGGGTGACTACAGCTACGTGGTCCGCAACGGTGAGCGCATTCCGATCGGTGGCGCGGCGGGCAACTTGGGCGTGTTCAACGCGGTTTCCGGCCCGTGGGACCCGGCCAAGGGCTATTCCGAGATGCAGCACGGTGCCACGTACCTGCACGCCTTGTCGTTCAACAACAGCGCCTGCCCGGACAGTTCGACGTTGATGGCGTACTCGCAGTCGATGAACCCCGCTTCACCGCACTACAGCGACCAGACCAAGCTGTATTCGCGCAAGCAGTGGGTAACCGAGCGGTTCTGCGAGAAGGACATCATGGCGTCGCCCGGCCTTCGCGTGGTCGAAGTGCGCCAGCGCTGAGTCGACGTGGCCCCCGTTGAGGGGGCGGGGGCCACGCCCGAACTGGAGGTCGTTGTGAGGCGTTCGTACGTGGTGACCGGTGGCGGCCGAGGTGTCGGGCACGCGATCGTCGAACGGCTCCTCGGTGACGGTCATTCCGTTGTCGTGCTTGACCTTTCTCCTTCTGCGCTGACGCATCCGCAAGTCGCCTTCGTCGTTGGCAGTGCTGCTGACGAGTCCGTCGCGGAGCAAGCTGCCGATCGCGCTCAGGACATGGGTCGCTTCTCCGGTTGGGTCAACAACGCCGCCGTGTTCCGCGATGCCGCGTTGCACTCCGCGCCTGTTCGCGAAGTGCTCGACCTGATCGCGCTCAACTTCGAGCCCGCCGTTGTCGGTTCCGCAGTCGCGATTCGCCGCTGGCTCGACGATTCTGTTTCGGGCGCCCTGGTGAACGTGTCGTCGCATCAGGCTCAACGTCCTGTGCGTGGCGCTTTTCCTTATGCCACAGCCAAATCCGCAGTTGAAGGATTGACTCGGGCTCTGGCCGTTGAGTACGGGCCTCGCGGCATCCGCGCCAACGCAGTTTCGCTCGGCTCCATCGCGACCGCGCGGTACACCGCATTTTTGGCTGAGCAGACGCCATCCGCCGCCGCATCCGTCGAAGCCGACATGGCGCGCTTGCATGCCCTGGGACGCGTCGGCCAACCCGACGAGGTGGCCGCCGCCGTCGCGTACTTGCTCTCCGATTCGGCCAGTTTCGTCAACGGCTCCGTGCTGCCCGTCGACGGCGGCCGCTCCGTGCTCGGCCACGACCCCGAAGAGGCTTAGCTCGCGTGGACGTCCCATTCCTTGGGGAAGACCCGCAGTTTTCGCAGTGGGGACAAGAGGATCGGTAGCGGGATCAGCACCGAGACGAGAGCGGCGACCCACAGCACGCCGTGCGCGCCCAGACTCTCGCCGAGCGCGCCGCCGACGAGGCTCCCGACCGGAATGATTCCCCACGTGATGAACCGGTTCGACGCCGCGACCCGACTGAGCATGTCTTTCGGCGTCGTGCGCTGACGCAACGCGCCCGAACAGATGTTGAAGAGCACGACGGCGAAGCTCCGCACAAACAGCGACGCGCCAACGAGAACCACGGCGAGTCCACCCGTATTGCCGCCGAACGCGAGCAGGAGGAACGCGGGGGAGAACAGGAGCGCGGACGCCGTGACCACCCGCGCGGAGCCGACCTTTTCGCTGATGCGGTTGGCGAAAGCCGCGCCGAGAAGACCGCCGATCGCGCCCGCTGAGAGGAACACGCCGAGCGCGGTGGTGCCGAGCGCGAGATCGCGCAGGACGTAGATGGCCAGCACCGCGCTCTCCGCACCCATGACCGCGTTGAGTACGAACGTGCTCGCGGTGATCGACCTGATGACCGGCTGTTTCCTGATGAGGCTCAGCCCGGCGACGATGTCCGGCCAGAGCTTCTGTTTGTCCTTCGGCGGATTGACCGTCTCCACCATCGCGATCCGAGACAGGAAGAGCGTTGAGACCACAAAGGACAGTGCGGTGAACAGGAGGATCACCGGTGTCGCCACGATCCTGACCAAGTGCGCCGCGATCGCCGGGCCACCGATCTGGGCGACCGAGTTGGTTGCCTGCAAACGGGAACTCGCGGCCGTGAGTCGTTCCGAGCCGACCAGCGGGAGCAGGTATCCGGCGTAGCTCGTGTCGAACAGCACCGAGGTGAGCCCGACGACCGTTGCTGATGCGAGAAGCACGCCGAAGGACAGGCACCCGGCGAAGTGGGCGATGGGAATGAGCAACAGAGCCAGCGCGCGCATCAGGTTCGCCGCCTGCATGACCGGTCGCTTGCGCATGCGGTCCAGGTAGGCGCCCGCCGGAAGGCTGATCAGCAGAAAGGCGATCGTGTGGCTCGCGTCGAGCAGCCCGACCTGAAACGGCGTCGCGCCGAGCGAGACGACCGCCAGAACCGGAATCGCGAAGTCCGCGAGCTGCGCCCCGGTCTGGCTCACCGCGTCAGCGGCCCACAGGCGCCGGAAGTCCCGGTGTCCTTTCAGTGACGTGCCTGGCTCATTGTCAGCGCTCTGCGTGTGTGGCACGGACATGGAAAGTAAGCCTACCTCTGGGAAGACCGAGCAATGAGCCCACCGTGGGCTTTTTTCCGATCAGATGTGGTGTGTACGAAACAGTCATCTTGTCTGTTGTCGCGGCAATTATGTGACCGAGCATTCGAGGTGCCAGGGCCTTTGCGGGGCAAGAGTTCATTCCCTGGCCGAAGGGGGCGTAGAAGCTCTCCCGTGTAGGCGTGTCCCAGCGCTGAGGGAAGAGGGTCTTTGCGTCATGCCACTCGTTCTCGCTGCGCTGTCCGGTTGCCGTGGAAAGGATGACGGTGGTTCCGGCTAGAATCTTCAGTTCGCCGAGCGTGTGATCCAGGCGCGCTCGGCGACCTAGTCGCCAGGCTGTCGGGAACAGGCGCTGTGTCTCCTTGAGCAAGTGGTCCGCCCCGCGCCGGGGCAGCGTGTTCCCCCGCGCACCCAGAACGAGCGCCCACTCGAGCGCGATTCCGGTGAAGCCGGTGACGGAGAGGACGAGGCGAAGAGAGAGCTCCGCGACCTCGGTGAAATTGAGCTCGGGGCGCCCGGAGAGAGCGATGTCGAAGACGTTCCTCGGTGGGTTTTGCGGGCGGTACTCGAACTCCAGCCAGTCAGCCAAGCGTGCGATCAGCCTGGTGAACACGCTTGTGACCGGGACTAGTCGGCTACCTCGGAGGTCATGCTCGATGATGATCCTGGAAAGATACTCCTCGACGACCTCGGCGGCGGTGCTCAAGCGGAGCCCGAGTTCCTCGGCGAAAATCGTGGCGATCAGCCGAACGCCCAGCCCTGGAACTCGGTGCGATGTCCCAAGGAGCTTCGGGAGAACCCTCCTCGGGCAATGCTCTCTCGCTGTGAGTACGCGAATGAGGGCGCCGGACATCTGTCGGCGTAGTTGTGGGCTCAGCGGGGAGTGAGCGGAAGTTCTAAAGAAGGCGGATTGATCCTCGTAGTTCTGCTCCCTGTCGTGGAGAACGGCGAGGACGAGAGCGGGGTCGAGTAGAACAACTTCCTTTTCGTTGAGCCACGTCCACTTCTTGCCAGCTGTCGCCAAGGCATCCCACTCGACGATGTACGACCAGAGTGAAGGGTGCCGAGAAAGCAAGTTTCCTCCCCGAAGAAAATGTCAAGAGGTGGGGCGCCCACCGATGTTGGCGCCCCACCTCGCTGGATCAGGTTCCCCCGTACTGGGTGGAATAGGCGCGCAGCGCGACAAGCTTCTCGCCGCGAATCCACGACATGAATCTTCCGATCGTTGTCATGTGAATCCCTCCCTGGTTCAACTGACAGGGAGAAGGTTAGGCGAGATTTCTCGATTGCGAAAGCGAATGCCGGGTGCTGGCTTCTTTATCACGCTTTCGTGGTGACTTGGCATGTTCTTGAGAAGGGCGGGTGAACTTGTGTTATGTGCGTGAACGCTGAAACGCCGAGGGCCGGGCGACCGTGTGGTCACCCGGCCCTCGGCCTTCGTGCTGACGCGTCACACGTCGAAGTAGAGCTCGAACTCGTAGGGGTGCGGGCGGAGGCGGATCGGGTCGATCTCCTGCTCGCGCTTGAGCGCGATCCAGGTCTCGATCACGTCCTCGGTGAAGACGCCGCCCTCCAACAGGAACTCGTGGTCCTTCTCCAGGTTGTCCAGGGCCGCCTCCAGCGAGGTGGGCACCTGCTGGACGTCCTTGGCCTCCTCGGGGGGAAGCTCGTAGAGGTCCTTGTCGATCGGCGCGGGCGGCTCGATCTTGTTCTTGATGCCGTCGAGACCGGCCATCAGCATGGCGGCGAAGGCGAGGTACGGGTTGCCCGAGGAGTCGGGGCAGCGGAACTCGACGCGCTTGGCCTTGGGGTTGTTGCCGGTGATCGGGATGCGCACGCACGCGGAGCGGTTGCGCTGCGAGTACACCAGGCTGACGGGGGCCTCGTAGCCGGGCACCAGGCGGTGGTAGGAGTTCACCGTCGGGTTGGTGAAGGCGAGCAGGCTCGGGGCGTGGTGCAGGATGCCGCCGATGTAGTGCCGCGCGGTGTCGGACAGGCCGGCGTAGCCGGACTCGTCGTAGAACAGCGGCGCGCCGTCTTTCCACAGCGACTGGTGGCAGTGCATGCCGGAGCCGTTGTCACCGAAGAGCGGCTTGGGCATGAAGGTCGCGGTCTTGCCAGCGGCCCAAGCGGTGTTCTTCACGATGTACTTGAACAGCTGCAGGTCGTCCGCGGCGTGCAGCAGCGTGTTGAACCTGTAGTTGATCTCGGTCTGACCGGCGGTGCCGACCTCGTGGTGCGCGCGCTCGACCTCGAAGCCGGAGTCGGCGAGCTTCAGCGAGATCTGGTCGCGCAGGTCGGCGTAGTGGTCGGTCGGGGAGACGGGGAAGTAGCCGCCCTTGTACCGGACCTTGTAGCCCTTGTTACCGCCCTCCTCCTCGCGCCCGGTGTTCCACCAGCCCGACTCGGAGTCGATCTCGTGGAACGACGAGTTCTGGGTGTTGGAGAAGCGGATCGAGTCGAACAGGTAGAACTCGGCCTCGGGCGCGAAGTACGCGATGTCGGCGACGCCGGACTCCGCGATGAACTGCTCGGCCTTGCGGGCGATGTTGCGCGGGTCGCGGCTGTAGGGCTCGCGGGTCAGCGGGTCGTGCACGAAGAAGTTGACGATCAGCGTCTTCTCGGCGCGGAACGGGTCCAGGCGGGCGGTCGCCAGGTCGGGCAGCAGCAGCATGTCGGACTCGTGGATCTGCTGGAAGCCACGGACCGACGAGCCGTCGAAGGCCATGCCTTCCGCGATCGCGTCCGCGGTGAACGCCTTGGCGGGCACGTTGAAGTGCTGCATGATGCCCGGCAAGTCGCTGAACCGGACGTCGACGAACTTCACGTCCTCTTCGGAAATGAAGCGCAGGACCTCGTCGGGATTGGTGAACACCCTCGTTGGCTCCTTCACGCACGTGAGCTTGTCCGTCAGCCACGGGATTGCCGCTGACACGACCCTGACGCTAGGACCGCGGTGTTGCTCGACCGCTACCCCAGTGTTTCCTCAGTGTTAACGGCACCCCGGACCGGTGCCTTGACCCACCTGGTCGGGGGTGCGCGTCCACCCGGTCTTACCCTTGACAGCGTGAGCACCGAACCGGAGTCCGTCACCCACCCCGGAGCGCGGTTCGGCTTCCCCGCGCACGGCCCCGGCTCGCTGTCGGGCTTCGGCCGCAGGGTCCTCGCGCTGGTCGTGGACTGGCTGCCCGCCGCGGCGGTCGGCTACTTCCTCACCACGAACCCCTCGCTGTCGGCGATCGTGATCTTCGCGGCGGTGACGGTCATCTCGCACTCGCTGTTCGGCAGGACGCTGGGCTACGCGGTCGCGGGGCTGCGCCTGGTGAAGATCGACGGGCTCCGCCCCGACCCGGGCCGCGTGCTGGTGCGGACCCTGCTGCTGTGCCTGGTGGTTCCCGCCGTCGTCAGCGACGACGACGGGCGCGGGCTGCACGACAAGGTCGTCAGCACCGCCGTTCTCACCACCCGCTAGCCGCCGGGGCGCTGGGCGATCACCCGCATTCCCGAGCCGTCCATCCGGATCAGGGACGGGACCAGCGGGTCCGGCTCGTAACCGGACTCGACCACCATCTCCCGCATGCTCTCCGCCCAGCGCGAGTCGGCACGGGCGGCGAAGAACTTGTCCGGGCAGGGCAGCGCGATCAGGACGTCCTGCGACTTGAGCGTCGTCGTCAGGAAGCCGCGCAGGGACGGGGCGGCCACGGCGGAGGCGGCGAGCCCGGCGCGTTCCAGGCTGATGACCTTGTCGGGGTCGGGGTCGGGGTCCTCGGAGACGCGGACTCCGACGGCGTCCATCAGGTTGTGGACGGCCTCGCCCGCCAAGGCGTCGAAGTCGCGGCCGCCGAGCATCGCGCGCGTGATGTGCCGCATCCTGATGCGCTTCTCCGGCGTCCACCACACCTCGGCGAGGGTGGCGCTCAGCGCGCCGGGGATCACCGAGAAGGACGGCATGTCCAGCAACGGCACGTGGCGGGAAGTGCTGCGCAGGACGGGAAGCAGAACCGTCTCCGGGGTGGACTCCACCACCGGGGCGGGCGCCGTGTTCCTCAGTTCGGCCTTGCGTTGCTTGCCGAGGAGCATCGCGGCACGGACCTTGTCCCGGATCTCTTCCTCGTTCAGCGGGCTAGCGTTCGTCACCGGCGGAACGTATAGCGGCGCCCGTGCCCCGCTGAAACGGTTTAAACACTGCTGATCAGCGAAAACGCCAGGAAACAGTGGGTGAACCCTGTGAAAGCTCGCACCCGGAAAGAGGGACAGCGACCGCGTCAGCGGCGGCGCATTGCGCGCTGGACGTTGCGCATCTTCGCGCCCTGCGGCAGCGGGCCCTTCGGCATGGCGGCACCGCGCGCGGCCAGCGCCGAGAGCCGGGTCTCGATCACGTCGACCTGCGCCTTGGTGATGTTGCGGGGCAGCTTGGTCATGTGCCGCTGGAGGTCCTTGAGCTTGACCTGCTCGTCCTCGTTGCCGACGATCAGGTCGTAGATCGGGGTCTGGCCGATCACCCTGGCGATGCGCTTCTTCTCCTGGCCCAGCAACGGCTTCACCCGGTGCGGAGCGCCCTCGCCGACGAGCACGACACCGCAGCGGCCGACGACGCGGTGCACGGCGTCGAGCTGGGTGGTGCCCGCGACGGCCTTGGTGACCCGCCAGTTGCCACGCATGTTGTCCAGCGCCCACGCGGCCGCGCCGGGCTGGCCGTCGGCCTTGGTGAAGACGTTGCGCTGCACGCGGCGGCCGAAGATGACCACGGCGGCGAGCACGCCGAAGGCGATGCCGGGCGCGAGGAAGATCCAGTGCATGCCCCAGATCAGGCCGAGGGCGAAGATGCCGCCCGCCACCACCAGGAAGGCGCCGACCATCCACGGGATCAGGCCGCGGTCCTCGCGGCGCTGCATCTTGAACGCCTCGAAGATCTGCTTGCGACGCTCACGGGACGCCTTGCGGCGTGCGAGCTTCGCTTCCTTGGCGGCTGCCTTGTCCAGCTTGGGGGCCATGCCCCCAGGATACGGCCGCTCCCGAGGGGAGTTGCGCCGGGCTGACGAGTTCCTGGCGTGAGCCTCCGGAAGCCGGGAACATGAAAGCTGGAACACGACACTGTCCGATGCGCCAACTCAAGCATCGTTAGGGGTCCGCGATGGCACGACGCAAAGGCAACGGCGGGTGGAGCGGGGCCGCTTCCTCGAACAACGGCAGCGGAGGCGGCTGCAACTCCTCCGGAGCGGACGGGGGCGGCGGTAGCGACGGCGGTGGGGGAGGCGGTGACGGCGGAGGCGGTGGTGGCGGCGGCAACTTCACGCTGCTGCCCAGGCCGTCCGCGCTGCTGATGGCGGCTTCGCGCATGGTCGGCGACGGTGCCGTGTCGAGGCGGTTCGCCCTCGGCGCGCTGCGCGGCTACCAGGCGTTGCTCTCGCGGTTCACGATCGCGTGCCCGCAGCCGGTCTCGTGCAGCGCCTTCGCGGTCGACGCGGTGCACCGGCACGGCGGGCGCAGCGGACTGCGCCTGGCCGCCGCGCGCGTCACCGCCTGCGGATAGCGAAAGGGGCCGCACCAGCGGGTGCGGCCCCTTCCTCCGGGACGAGTACTACTGGCGGGCGAGGACGGCGCTGGCCTCCTGGGCCGCGGTGCCCTGCTCGCTCAGGTGGCGCAGGTTCTCCGGGACCTCCTCGCCGCGGTGCTTGACGGCCTGGGTGAACAGGCGCCCGGCGCGGTAGGAGGAGCGCACGAGCGGCCCGGCCATCACACCCGCGAAGCCGATCTCCTCGGCCTTCTTCGAGTGGTCCACGAACTCCTGCGGCTTCACCCAGCGCGACACCGGGTGGTGCCTCGGGCTGGGCCGCAGGTACTGGGTGATGGTGATGATGTCGCAGCCCGCCTCGTGCAGGTCGTGCAGCGCGGCCGTGACCTCCTCCGGCTCCTCGCCCATGCCCAGGATCAGGTTGGACTTGGTGACCAGTCCGGCCTCGCGGGCCCTGGTGATCACTTCGAGGGAGCGCTCGTAGCGGAAGGCGGGGCGGATGCGCTTGAAGATGCGCGGCACCGTCTCCAGGTTGTGCGCCAGCACCTCCGGGCGCGAGCCGAAGACCTCGGCCAGCTGCTCGGGGTCGGCGTTGAAGTCCGGGATCAGCAGCTCGACGCCGGTCCCGGGGTTCAGCTCGTGGATCTGGCGAACGGTCTCCGCGTAGAGCCAGGCGCCGCCGTCCTCGAGGTCGTCGCGGGCCACCCCGGTCACCGTCGAGTAGCGCAGGCCCATGGCCTGGACGGACTCGGCGACCCGGCGGGGCTCGTCGCGGTCGAGCGCGGCGGGCTTGCCCGTGTCGATCTGGCAGAAGTCGCAGCGGCGGGTGCACTGCTCACCACCGATGAGGAAGGTGGCCTCGCGGTCTTCCCAGCACTCGTAGATGTTGGGGCAGCCGGCCTCCTCGCACACCGTGTGCAGGCCCTCGCGTTTGACCAGGCTCTTGAGCTCGGAGTACTCCGGGCCCATCTTCGCCTTCGTCTTGATCCACGAGGGCTTTCTCTCGATGGGAGTCTCGCTGTTGCGAACTTCCAGCCGCAGCAGCTTGCGGCCCTCAGGAACCACGGTCACGTGCCCAGCCTACGCCCGTTCGTCCGGAAATCAGGAGGGGTCGGGTGTGACTCCGGTCAGCTCGGCCGTCACCACCCACAACCTGCGGGCCAGCACCTCGTCGCGGGCGGCCGTCGAGGTGCGCGCGCGGGCGGGGGAGCCGAACAGCTCGAACGCCCCGCCCGGCCCGAAGTACTCGCCGCCGCGCACGTCGGGCATGGTCGCCGCGTACAGCTGCGGCAGGGCGCCGACGGCGGTCTCCTGCGAGATCACCCGGTTGACCAGCTCCGAGCCGAACTGGACGACCTTGCTGCCGCGCGTGCGGGCCATGTTGGTGGACAGCTCGCTCTTGGTGAAGCCGGGGTGCGCCGCGACGCTGAGCACCGTCGAACCCGCCTTCGTCAGCCTGCGGTCGAGGTCGAAGGCGAACAGCAGGTTGGCGAGCTTGGCCTGGCCGTAGCCGGTGATCGGGTCGTAGCGGCGGCGCTCGAAGTTGAGGTCCTCCACGCGCAGCCCGCCCCTGCGGTGCGCCAGCGAGGACACCGTGACGACGCGCTCGGTGATCGCGGGCATCAACAGCCAGGTCAGGGCCGCGTGCCCGAGGTGGTTGGTGCCGATCTGGGACTCGAAGCCGTCCGCGGTCCTGCGCAGCGGCGGGCCCATCACGCCCGCGTTGTTCATCAGCACGTGCAGCTGGTCGCCGGTCAGCTCGCGGATCGCCTCGCTGGCCTTGCGCACGGAGGAGAGGTCGGCGAGGTCGAGCTGGAGGAGTTCGGGGCGCTCACCGGTCGCCACCTCGCTGACCTGGGCGAGCGCCGAGGTCCCTCGTTCAGGGGAGCGGCAGGCGAGCAGCACCCGCGCGCCCCGCGCCGCCAACGCGGTCGCGCTGGCCAGACCCAGGCCCGAGTTCGCCCCGGTGACCAGGATCGTTCTGCCCGACTGGTCGGGGATCTCAGCGGCGGTCCACTTCGACATGTCTCATGCCTACCTGTGAGTAGCCAGTCCGGCCAGTGCGGATTGTCAGGGGTCAGGCACTCAGCGCGAGCTTGCGGAGCAGTCCGCTGAGCGGGGAGCGGCGCGCGACGGGCTTCGGCGCGCTGCGGACGAGACTGAGGAAGGCCGAGCCGATCCGCTCGATGTCCTCGGTCGAATCGCCCGCGTCGGCCAGCCCGGCGGCGAGCGCGAGCACGCGGTGCTCCCGCGCGAGCGAGGCGGCCGGGGCGGGGTTGGCGTCGAGGACCCGGCGCAGCGCGGGCTCGGTCTCGGCGGTGCGGTGCCACGCGGCGGTGACGGCCTCGACGAGGTCGCCGCCGGTGCGCTCGGCCTCCAGCAGCGCGAGGTCCACGCGCGAGGTCAGCAGCAGCGTCCAGCGGTAGTGCAGCGCGGCGGGCACGTCGTCGACCTCGGTGACCATCGGCAGCCGGGTGTCCGGGCGGGCGCAGGCGGTGGTCACTGCCGCGTCCAGCGCGTCGCGGCGACGGTAGAAGTCGTCCCAGCTCATGGCCTGCCTCCCAGTCGTGATCGCGGTCATACTCCCGGTTTGCGCCATACCGTCGGTATGGCCGACACGGTCACCATACCATCGGTACGTACTCTCGGTATGTCGTAGTGTTGTGAGCATGGCGACAGCGCGGCCGCGACGGGTGGACTACTCGGAATCTACGAGGAAAGCCCTGGTGAACGGGGCCGTGGTGCTGTTCACCGAGCGCGGCTACGCGGGCACCTCCCTCGATGAGGTGTGCAAGCGGGCGCGGGTCACCAAGGGCGCGCTCTACCACCACTTCAGCGGCAAGCAGGGCCTGTTCGAGGCCGCGTTCGACGCGGTGGAGCAGGACATGCTCGGACGGCTCGCGGAGATCGTCGCGCAGCCCGGCGACGTGTGGCAGACCTCGCTGGAGGGCCTGCGCGCCTACCTCCAGGTCTGCCTCGAACCGGCCTACCAGCGGATCGTGCTGCACGAGGGCCCGGTGGTGATGGGCTACGAGGCGTGGAAGCAGGCCGAGGAGCGCTTCAGCTTCGGCCTGGTGCGCACCGCGGTCAGCGGGCTGATCGACTCCGGGCTGATCGGCGAGGTGCCGGAGGAGCCGATGGCCCGGCTGCTCTTCGGCGCGCTCGCGGGCGGCGCGACCATGATCGTCGCGGCCGAGGACCAGAAGAAGGCCAGCGAGGAGATCGGCCGCTGCATCGAGAGCGTGGTGACCGGGCTGCGCGCGCTCAAGGAGACCGGGTGGACGGACTGCTCCGTTGGTGCTGGCGGCGGGTCCACCACTGGGCAGTGAGTGGCGTGCGCCACTAGGTTCGGTGTCCGTGGACTTCCGGATCTTCACCGAGCCCCAGCAAGGGGCCACCTACGACGACCTGTTGCGCGTGGCTCGCTGTGCGGAGGACGCGGGGTACGACGCGTTCTTCCGCTCCGACCACTACCTGAAGATGGGCGGGGTCACGGGGCTGCCCGGACCGACCGACGCGTGGATCACGCTGGCCGGGCTGGCGCGGGAGACCTCGCGCATCCGGCTCGGCACCCTGATGACGGCGGGCACCTTCCGCCACCCCGGGCCGCTGGCGATCTCCGTCGCGCAGGTCGACCACATGTCCGGCGGGCGCGTGGAGTTCGGCATCGGCTCCGGCTGGTACGCCGAGGAGCACACCGCCTACGGCATCCCGTTCCCCGACGTGCGCGAGCGCTTCGACCGCTACGCCGAACAGCTCGCGGTGATCACCGGGCTGTGGCAGGCCCCGGAGGGCGAGACCTTCTCCTACGCGGGCGAGCACTACCAGCTCACCGACTCGCCCGCACTGCCCAAACCCGCGCAGCGCCCGCACCCGCCCGTGCTGATCGGCGGGCTCGGGGCCAAGCGCACGCCGAAGCTGGCCGCGCGCTACGCCGACGAGTTCAACGTGCCCTTCGTCGACATGGACACCGCCGTCGCGCAGTTCGAGCGCGTCGCGGCGGCCTGCGCGGAGAAGGGCCGCGACCCGCGCTCGGTGGTCCGCTCGGCCGCGCTCGTCGGCTGCGTCGCCAAGGACGGGGCGAGGCTCGCCGAGCGCGCGGCGGCGATCGGCCGCGAGGTCGAGGAGCTGCGGCGCAACGGCCTCGCCGGATCGCCCGCCGAGGTCGTCGACCGGCTCGGGCAGTGGAAGGACAAGACCGGGATCACCCGCGTCTACTTCCAGATGATGGACCTCGATGACCTGGACCAGATCGAGCTGATCGCCACCGAGGTCTTCCCGCAGTTCTAGGTCAGGAGACTCTGGGTCATGAAGCCCAGCAGGCCGACCAGTGTCGCGGCGGAGAGGAGCAGGCTCCGCCGCGACGCGATCAGCCAGACCTCGAAGAGCACGACCGCGCCGACCGCGAGCACCGTCGCGGCCGGCTTGCCCGTGTCCTTGGCCAGGAACGGCAACAGCAGCACGGCCAGCGCGCACAGCACGTACCCCGTCTTGGCCAGCAGGCGCGTGCGCGGCGTCTCGACCATCCAGCTGCCCAGCGTGACGCGCGGGTCGGCGTTGCCGTCGGCGTAGAGCGGGTACGCGGGCTGGAGGTAGGGAACCTTGCCCGCCAACGACTCCGCGCCCCAGTGCACGCGACGCCCGGCCATGCGCATCGTGCCGTCCCACCGCAGCTTGCTGTTGCGCCCGCCGTCCACGTCCAGCTCGGCCTCGGGCAGGTCGATGCCGTCGGGCAGCGGGAACTCCGCGTCGTGGCTGAAGACGATGCGCTCGCCGGGCAGGTCGCCGAAGTTGTCCTCCACCGCCTCGCGGCTCTTCGCGGGCCAGCGCTGGTGCGCGTTCAGCCACGCGAAGCTCGGATCGACCGGGACCCAGCCCGTGCCCGCCACGTGGAACTCCGCCCACGCGTGCGCCTGGAGCCGCCCGTTCGCCCAGGTGCCGAAGACCGTGCGAGCCGGAATGCCCAGCGAGCGGCACCACGCGACGAAGAGGAACGCGAACGCGCCGCAGTCCCCGGTCTTGTCCCACAGCATCGCCTCGGCGCCGAAGTCACCGGTCGGCCAGCGGTAGCTGTAGCGGTCGCTGACCAGCTCGTGGAAGAACGCCCGCGCGATCTCCTCCGGGTCGGCGCGGTCCTCGGCGAGCCGCAGCGCCTCCGCACGGATGGGCTCCGACAGCGGGACGAGCGCGGTCGACGCTGTGTACCTGGTGCGCTCCTCCTCGGTCAGTTCGGGCGTCGCGCGCGCCGGATCTGCTTGGTGCACATGGACTTCCGCGCGCATGCTTGCCCGGCTGCCGGGTGGGACGGTCACCAGCCACGCGTCGCCGGTGCTGCCGTGCGGAGCGGGCTCCACGGTGCACGACGCGACGGTTTGCCTTGGCGTGTCGGGCAAACGCGCGAGCACCAGCGTCATCGGTGACTCGCTGTGGTTGTGGATGGACCAGGTCAGGCGGCGCATATCCGAGCTCTCCATGGTTCCGCGCGGGTCAGTGCAGCTGGCCAGCGATGTCGGACGCGGCGGCCAGCACGATCAGGACGGGGACCGTGGCCTGTGGGCGGAGCCGGTAGCTGCCGCGCCCATCCTGCTCCACGATCCTGGCGCCGGTGAGCGCCTTCAAGTGGTGGTAGAGCTGACCGGTCGAGCCGAGCCCCGCAGCCGCCTGCAACGCCGCCGCGGGCTGGGGGCCTGCCGAGGCGAGCAGCCGGACCACCGCGACGCGCACCGGATTGCCCAGCGCCGCGATGACCTCGGTGCGCGGGCCGTCGGGCAGACCGAGCAGCGGCTCCGGCTGGACGCGGATCTTCCAGGCCAGCTCGTGGTGCAGCGTCACCGCGCCCTCGTAGGCCAGCACCCCGCCGCCGTCCTCCCGAGCGGGCTCCGGCGTCGCCGCGCGCCCCTCCAGCGCGGCGACCCGGAGCTCCAGCTCGGCGACCCGGGCGGCCAGGTCGCCGTCGCCCGGCGTTGTCTCGGTCATCCCCCGAGAATGCCTGGTCGCGTCCCGAGCGCTTCGGCCACCCTCCGCTGCCACGCCGGGTCGAAGGCCGCGTTGAGCACGAGGTCGATCAGCGGGCGCTGCTGGGAGAACTCCGCCAGCGTGAGTCCTCGGAACAGGATCGCGCCCGAGCTGACCGTGCCATCGGTGCGCCGGGCGCCGAAACCGAAGGTCAGGATGCCGCCGGAGAGCGATCCGCCCTTGAAGCCCAGCGCTTCGAAACCGGGCCGGGGGTTCGGGCCGAACGAGCGCTCCAGGTGGGTCCTCGCCAGCGGCGCGGCCGGGGCGGGGCGGTAGTTCCCGGTGGCCAGCGCGCGGTGCAGCTTCGCCAGGTCCCGCGCCGGAGCGGCCCAGCTGCGGTCCGCCCACGGCGCGAGCCCTTCGAAGCCCGGCATCTTCGGGTAGAGCTCGGTGATGACCCACTCGCGGTACTTCGGGTCGCCTGCGTAGCGCCGCGCGAGCTTGCTGCCGGTCTCCTTGCGGGCCTCGGGGTCCATGCTCGCCCCCGCGAGCGGGGCTTCGGGCGGGCCGGAGTCCTTGCCGTGCAAGGCGATCAGCATCTCGCCGCTGATCATGCGGATGTCCGCGCGCGCCCAGCCCGCCACGGCGGCGGCGCGGCGCAGCTCCGGCTCGCCGAGCAGCACCGCCAGGTAGTCGGTCGCGGCGTTGTCGCTGAAGGTGATCATCGCGAGCGCGAGGTCGTCGAGGCTGACCACGCGCTGCGGGTCGGCGGCGTAGAGGCCGCTCGGGTCCAGTGGGATCTTCAGGTGCTTCAGCGCGGCGGGATGCGCTCCGCCGTCCATGTTCGGTAGGTAGTAGGACTCCCAGTCCGCGATCCGCACGCAGCGCTTCGGGTCCTGGCGTCGCTCCGCGACGGCGGTGGCGTAGGCGGCCAGGTGCACGACCTTCATCGCCGACGCCAGCGGCTGCGCTGCGTCCTGGCGGTGCCGGACCACGCCGCCCTTGCCGTCGTCGAGGTGCGCGCCGACCTTGGTCCTGTTGCCGCGCAACCACTCCAGCCAGGCTTCCGGCGTTGCGGGCGCTCCCGGTGCCGCCTGCGCGAGGTCGGGCAGGACGAGCGCCGTGGGCACGGCCAGTGCCGCCGCGCCGAGCAGGTGTCTTCTGCTGAGCATGCCGAACTCCCCCTCTACTGTTCCGTAATTCCGGAATAGTAGAGAGGGAGTGTCTCAGCGTCTAGTTCTGCAGCGCGAAGGTGATGCCGGGAGCGGTCGGCTCGGTGCGGCCGATGTTGAGCTCGCTGACCTGGATCTCGCCTTCCAGGGCGGCCAGCACGGCGCGCTCGGCCAGCGGCAGCGCCTCGGCGACGGTGACCTGGCGGCCGACCTCCTCCGACAGCGAGGTCACGCCGACGCCGGTCAGGCCGCACGGCACGATCCGGTCGAAGGCCTTGGTGTCGGGCTCGCAGTTGAGCGAGAAGCCGTGCATGGTGACGCCGCGCTGCACCCGGATGCCGATCGCGGCGATCTTGCGCTCTTGACGGGTGGCGTCCCCGGCCAGCCAGACGCCGCTGCGCCCCTCGACGCGGCCGACGTCGAGGCCGAAGGACTCGCGGCACACCACGATGAGCGCCTGCTCCAGCCGCCGCACGTAGTTCACGACGTCGACGGGGTCGGTCAGCCGGATCAGCGGGTAGCCGACCAGCTGCCCCGGCCCGTGCCAGGTGATCTTGCCGCCGCGGTCCACCTCGACGACCGGGGTGCCGTCGTCCGGGCGGTCCTCCGGCTGCGTGCGCTTGCCCGCCGTGTAGACGGAGTGGTGCTCCAGCAGCAGCAGCTGGTCCGGACCCTCGTCGTTGGCGCGCGCCTCGGCGAGTTCGCGTTGCAGGTCCCACGCCTCGACGTAGTCGATCAACCCGAGGTGGCGGACCTCGACGGGAGCGCTCGTGGCGCGGCAGGAGATGTCAGGACGACTCACTCCTCGACAGTACTCCCTTGCCAGGAGGCCAAACGGCCGCTGAGACGAGCAACCCGACGCCCAGCGCGCCCATGAACGCGCCGATCACGTCGGTCAGGTAGTGCACGCCGAGCATCACCCGGCACGAGGCCGCCAGCAGCACCACGAACGCCAGTGCTCCGGGCAGCCACCGCGCCAGTTCGCGGCCGCTCCACACGATCAACACCACGACCGTGACTGCGACGGCGGTGACGGCGGTGACGTGTCCGCTGGGGAAGCTCTCGCCCGGGAAGACGCGTGGCCGGGTGCGCGTGAACACGGCCTTGAGCTGCACGACCGCCCACGACAGCCCGAGCACGAGCGCCGCGCGCACGACCACTCCGGCGCGGGCGCGGTCGCCGACCCCCGTGTAGTAGCCGAAGCCGAAGACGAGCGTGACCATCAACGTCAACGCGAGCGCGGGGCCGAAGACGTCGGTGACCGGCTTGATGATCCGGCCGAGCAGCTCGTCGTGCTCACCGCGGAACGCCTCGACGAACCAGACGTCGATGCTGGGCGGGTGCGTGTCGACCAGGCTGCCCAGGACGACGCAGGCGGCGAAGAGCACTCCGCCGACCGTCGCGAGCAGGGGCCGGGACGGAGCCGTCAACGGTCCACCGCTGCGTCGAGGGCCGCGTCGAGCGTCGGGTGCTGGAACTCGTAGCCCGCGCGCTCCAGCGCCGAGGGCACGGCGCGCTGGCCGATCAACGCGCCCTCGTCGGCGAAACCGCCCAGCGCCAGGCGCAGCGCGAACCCGGGCACCACCCACGGCGCGGGCCGACCGAGCGCCTTGCCGAACGCGGCGGTGAACTCCGCGTTGGTCACCGGGAGCGGCCCCGTGAGGTTCACCGGCCCGCTGACCGACTCGTTCTCCAGCACGAAGCGGATCGCGCCGACCTCGTCGTCCAGCGAGATCCACGGCATGTACTGCTGACCGCTGCCCAGCCGACCGCCGAGCATCATCGAGAACAGCGGCTTCAGCTGGCCGAGCAGTCCGCCGGAGGGCGAGAGCACCAGGCCCGTGCGCACCATCGCCACCCGTGCGCCGCCGATCTGCGCGCGCTCCGCCGTGTGCTCCCACTGCTCGCACAGATCGGCGAGGAAGCCCTCACCGGCGGTCGCGGTCTCGTCGACCACGCGGGAGCCGGTGTCGCCGTAGAAGCCCACCGCCGAGCCGTTCACCAGCACCGGCACCTTGCGCTCAGCAACGGCCTCGGCCAGCAGGCGGGTCGGCTCGACACGACTGCTGAGCAGCGCCTTCTTGCGCTCCTCGGTCCACCGCCGCTCGCCGATGCCTGCCCCGCAGAGGTTCACGACCGCGTCCACGCCGTCCAGTGCGCCCTCGTCCAGCTTGCCCGCGTAGGGGTCCCACCCCCGCTCGTCAGGGGCGGTGGGCTTGCGGCGAACCAGGCGCAGCACCTCGTGCCCGGCCTGCCGCAGCACCGGGATCAGGGCCGAGCCGATCAGGCCGGACGAACCGGCGATCACAACGCGCATACCCCGATGTTCCCCAACAACCCACCACCTTGCACACCTCGACCCCACAAGATCGAATGTCCGGCTCGGCACCCGCCACGGCGAGCCCGGCGGCCCAGCCGTCCTACCACGGTTGCCTGGGAATTGTGTGAACGGCGTTTATGACGTGAAGCATTTTCCCCTCCCTGGTGTCGGAAATGGGAGTCAGAGGGTTACGTTGTGCGCATTCCGGGGGGCAGGGTTGCTGGAAGAAGGTGAACGAATGAGTGATGCTTTCGCGCTTGAGCCGAGATGGAACCCGAAAATTTTTCCACCGGCTGCCGGTGCGCCACGTGTTGTTCAGACGGTGCGGATGCTGACGAATCCGCAGGGATATGGACTTTCGTTGCGCCGACGCCTCGGCCCGGTTTTCTCGCTGCGCATGTTCCCCTACCGCGCCGCGCTGGTGTGCGCGACCGACCCGGTGAGCAGCAAGGCCGTTTTGACTGATCAGGACCGTTTCGTCGGCGGTGATGCGGCCTCGTTCCTCGCTCCGGCCGTCGGCGCGGGCTCGCTGATCTGCACCCCGCCGCCCCGGCACCTGCGCAACCGCAAGCTGCTGCTGCCGCCCTTTCACGGCAAGCGCATAGCCCGGTGGTCGGAACGAATTGAGACTTCGGTCGAGACCGAATTGCCAGAACTGCTCGGTGAGGGTGGCGGCCCCGTGCGCCCGTGGGCGCAGAGGTTGACCATCGAGGTCATCCTGCGCGTTGTCTTCGGCGTGAGCGACCCGGTGCGGCTCGCGGTGTTCACCGCCACTTTGAACGAGTTCGTCGGAATGGGGAATCTCACCGTTCTGTCTCTGCCGAAACCTCTCCAGCGCGACCTCGGCCGGTACTCGCCGGGCGGGCGCTTCGTCCGGCTCCGGGCCGCGGTGCACGCGCTGCTGCTGGCCGAGATCAGCGCCCGCCGCGCCGACCCCGGAGCGGAGGACGTGCTGTCCCTGCTGCTGGAGGCACGGGACGAGCACGGCGTCGGGCTGACCGACGAGGAGGTCAGGGACGAGCTCGCCGGGCTGGTGATGGCCGGGTACGAGACCACCGCGACCACGATCGCCTGGGTGATCCACTTCCTCGCGCACAACCCGGTCGCGCGCGATGCCCTGATCGACGATCTGGACGCGGGCTCGGACACCCTGCTCAAGGCGACCATCACCGAGGCGCTGCGGTTGCGGCCCGCGGTCTACAGCTCCATCCGCACCGCCGCTCGGGACACCGAGCTGGGCGGGCGGCCGGTGCCCAAGGACGCCTTCGTCGCCTCGTTGTTCTCCGTCACCCATCTCGACCCCGAGCTCTGGCCCGATCCGGGGTCCTTCCACCCGCAACGCCACCTGGACACGACCGCCCAGCCCTACTCGCTCACCCCGTTCGGCGGCGGCGTGCGGCGCTGCATCGGCACCGCCATGGCCCAACTGGAGATCGAGACCGTGCTCAGGAAGGTCCTCCGGGTCGCCGTGCCGGAACCGGTGGGACCGCTGGAAGGAGCGCGGTTGATGTCCGTGACCATCGTGCCCGCGAAGGGCGGCCGCGTTCGCATGCGCAGGCGCGCCCCTGTCCGCCCTCGTGCCCACCAAGGAGAACTGTGAACGACAGCCCGCTCGATCCGACCGCCTCCGCACTCGCGGAAGCCCTGTTCGGTCCGGATCGGGACACCGTCCACCTGCCGTGGCGGCGGATCATCACCACGGAGGTGTTCCGTCGAGCGGAGGGCCTCGACCCGGACCAGCGCGTCGCGCGCTCCTACGAGCGGTTGCGGGCGTTGCAGGAGTCCGTCGGACACGGCGCCGAGCTGGCAGCGGACCCGCGCCAGCTGGCGAGCATGCACGAGTGGACCGCCGTGGTCGACCCGGCGACCTCCACCATCGCCGGTATCCACTACAACCTCTTCCTCGGCAGCCTGCTCGACCACGACACGAACCCGAAGCGCGAACTCGCCGACTTCACCAGCCTGCGGCGGACCGGCACCTTCCTGTGCACCGAAGTCGCGCACGGCAACGACGTGATCGCGCTGGAGACCACGGCCGAGTACGACCGCACCACCGCGGAATTCGTCCTGCACACGCCGTCGCCAGGCGCGCGGAAGTTCATGCCCAACACCAGCCTCATCGGCGGCCCCAAGAGCGCGGTGGTCGCGGCCCGGCTGATCATCGACGACCAGGACCACGGCGTCTTCCTGTTCCTGGTGCCGTTGTCGGACGAGCGCGGATTCCTGCCGGGGGTGCACGTCCAGCCGCTGCCCGAGCGCGTCGGCAGCCCGATCGACCACTGCCTGACCTCCTTCGGGCACGTGCGCCTGCCGAGGGAGGCGCTGCTGGAGAGCGAGCACGGCCGCATCGACGACGACGGTTCCTTCGACAGCGACCACGGCAGCCTCCGCAAGCGGGTGCTGCGCAGCATCTCCCGCGTCACCGTCGGAAAGCTGTGCCTCACCGCCAGCGCGCTCGGCGGCACCAGGGCCGGGCTGGTGATCGCGGTCCGCTACGCCACCCTGCGGACCATCGCCGGGTCGAAGACCGGCAGCAGGGTGCCGCTCGCGGACATCCGCAGCCACCACGCCCCGCTCCTCAAGGGCGTCGCCACCGCGTACGCGATGACCTTCCTGCACCGGTGGGTCGAGACCCGCTGGGCCGAGCGCGACCCGGCGTCGGTGGCCGAGGCCGAACGCCTCGCGGCGATCTCCAAGGGCTGGATCACCTGGCAGTCGCGCGCCATCCTCGACCAGTGCCGTGAGCGCTGTGGTGCGCAGGGGCTGTTCCTGGCCAACCGGCTCGGCGAGCTCGCCAACGACCTGGAGGGTGCCATCACCGCAGAGGGTGACAACCTCGTCATCTGGGTCAAGGCCAGTGCCGAGATGATGTTCGAGTTCGACCGCACGACGGTGGCGGCCCAGCACGAGCGCTCCGGCGCCGGTGAGTGGACCGACCCGGAGTTCCTGCGCGACCTGGTCGCCGCGGTCAGCCGGATCTGGCACGCCCGCGCGCACACCGCGCTGCGGCGGGAACGGCGCGGTGACTCGTTGCGGCGGTGGAACGGAGCGGTCGGCCCGGCCACCGAGGCGACGGAGGCCTACGCCAGGCTGCTGGCCACCGACGCGTTCCTCGCCGCCGCCGACGAGGTGGGAGACCCGACCGCCAGGACCCTGCTGCGCCTGCTCTGCACGCTCTTCGCACTGGACTACCTGGGGGCGCACACCGGCGCACTGCTGGTGGAGGGCCACATCACCGCCGAGCTCGTCGGCAGCCTGCACGAGACGGTCAACTCCCTGCTCGAGGACCTCGCGCCGCGGATGACCACGCTGATCGAGGGCTTCGACGTGCCCGCGCAGGTGCTGGAGGACATCCCGATCACCAGCAGCGCACCCCTGGAGCTGGTCGCCGGATAGCTCGCCACGGAGGAACGGGAACGGCCCCCGGAGCTGGTGCTCCGAGGGCCGTTCCGGTCGTGCTGGGTGATCAGAGGCCGAGGTCGGCCTCGAAGGAACCGTCCTCGAGACGCTGCTTGATCGTGGTGAGGAAGCGCGCGGCGTCCGCACCGTCGACCAGGCGGTGGTCGTAGGACAGGGCCAGGTAGACCATGGAGCGGATGGCGATGGTGTCGCCGCCCGACTCGTCGGTCACCACGACCGCGCGCTTGACGACCGCGCCGGTGCCCAGGATGCCCACCTGCGGCGGCATGAAGATCGGCGTGTCGAACAACGCGCCGCGGCTGCCGGTGTTGGTGAGGGTGAAGGTGCCACCGCTGAGCTCGTCCGGGCCGATCTTGTTGGTCCGGGTGCGCTCGGCGACGTCGGCGATCTTGCGGGCCAGACCCGCGATGTTCAGATCACCGGCGTTGTGGATCACCGGGACCATCAGGCCCTTCTCGGTGTCCACGGCGATGACGAGGTTCTCCTCCGCGTGGTAGGTGACCTCCTTCGCCTCTTCGTTGATCTCGGCGTTGAGCACCGGGTGCTGCTTCAGCGCCTCGACGGCCGCCTTGGCGAAGAACGGCAGGAAGGACAGCTTGACGCCCTCGCGGGCCTCGAACTGGGCCTTCGCCCGCTGGCGCAGCCGCGCGATCTTGGTGACGTCCACCTCGACCACGGTGGTCAGCTGCGCGGTCGCCTGCAGCGACTCCCGCATCCGGCGCGCGATGACCTGGCGCGGGCGGGACAGCTTCTCCGTCTTGCCGCGCAGGGCCTGCGCCTGCGCCGACGGCTGGGCAGCCGCCGGAGCGGACTTCGGGGCCGCCGCGGCGGGCGCGGGGGCCGGAGCCGCCTTCGCCGCCTTGGCCTCCTCGACCGCCGCGAGCACGTCCTGCTTGCGGATGCGGCCGCCGACCCCGGTGCCCTTCAGGGCGTTGAGGTCGATCTGGTGCTCCGCGGCCAGCTTGCGCACCAGCGGCGTGACGTACGGCGAACCGCCGCCGTCACCGTTGGTGCTGGCCTGCTCCTGCTGCGCGGGCGCGGCGGCAGGCGCGGGGGCCTGGGCCGGAGCCGCCGGAGCGGGCTTGGGCTCGTCGGCCTTGGGGGCCGGTTCCGGGGCGGCCGGTGCCGGGGTGGGCGCCGGGGCCTCGGCCTTGGCCGCAGGCTTGGCGTCCGCGCTGCCGATCACCGCGAGCTTCGCGCCCACGTCGACGGTCTCGTCCTCGCCGACGACGATCTCCAGCAGGGTCCCCGCGGCGGGCGAGGGGATCTCGGTGTCGACCTTGTCGGTGGAGACCTCCAGCAGCGGCTCGTCGGCCGCGACGGTGTCGCCGACCTGCTTGAGCCACCGGGTGACGGTGCCCTCGGTGACGCTCTCACCGAGCGCGGGCATGGTCACGTCGGTGCCCTCGGCCGAACCGCCCGACTGGGCGGCGGGGGCCGGGGCGGACTCCTGCTGAGCGGGAGCGGGCTCCGGCTCAGGCTGGGACTCGGGCTCCGGGGCGGAGGCCGCCTGCGGCTCCGGGGCGGACTCGGCGGACCCGCCGTCGCCGTCCCCGATCACCGCGAGCTCGGCGCCCACGTCGACGGTCTCGTCCTCGGCGACGACGATGCGCTGGAGCACACCCGCCGCTGGCGAGGGGATCTCGGTGTCGACCTTGTCGGTGGACACTTCGAGCAACGGCTCGTCCACCTCAACCCGGTCGCCCTCCTGCTTCAACCACCGGGTGACGGTGCCTTCGGTGACACTTTCCCCCAGGGCAGGCATCTGGACTGAGAAGGCCATCTCTCGCTGACTCCTCGCGCTTTCGTGGCTCGTGTGGCTGACTTCGCTTCGTGCCGACGTCAGCCGTGCACGTGCAGCGGCTTGCCGGCCAGGGCGAGGAACGCCTCGCCAAGGGCTTCGTTCTGGGTCGGGTGGGCGTGGATGAGCGGGGCGACGTCCTCGGGGAACGCCTCCCAGCTGTAGATCAGCTGAGCCTCACCGATGAGCTCGCCCACGCGCTCGCCGACCAGGGTGATACCGACGACGGGACCCTCGGGGGCCTTGACCAGCTTGACGCCGCCCGCGGTCTTGAGGATCTGGCTCTTGCCGTTGCCCGCCAGGTTGTAGAGGTAGGTCTCCACCCCGGCGCCGTACTTCTCCTTGGCCTGGGCCTCGGAGAGGCCGACCGAGGCGACCTCGGGCTTGCAGTAGGTCACCCGCGGGATGCCCGCCTCGTCGATGACCCGGGGGTTCTGGCCCGCGATGTCCTCGGCGATGAAGATGCCCTGCTGGAAACCGCGGTGCGCCAGCTGCAGGCCGGGCACCAGGTCGCCGACGGCGTAGACGCCCGGCAGGTTGGTGCGCAGGCGCTCGTCGGTGAGGACGAAGCCGCGCTCCATCTGCACGCCCGCCTCCTCGTAGCCGTGGCCCGCGCTGTTGGGGCCGCGGCCGACCGCGACCAGCAGCACGTCGGCTTCGAGGGACTCGCCGGACTCCAGGCTGACCTGGACCCCGGTGTCGGTCTGGGTGGCGCCGCTGAAGCGCACGCCGGTCTTGAAGGTGATGCCGCGCTTGCGGAAGGCGCGCTCCAGCTGCTTGGAGGCCCACTCGTCCTCGGACGGGACCAGGCGGGGCAGCGCCTCGATGATGGTGACCTCGGCGCCGAAGGAGCGCCAGACGCTGGCGAACTCCACGCCGATCACGCCGCCGCCGAGCACGACCGCCTTCTGCGGCACGTAGTCGAGGTTGAGCGCCTGGTCACTGGTGATGATCCGGCCGCCGATCTCCAGGCCGGGCAGGCTCTTCGCGTAGGAGCCGGTCGCGAGCACCACGTTCTTGCCGGTGTAGCGCTGGCCGTTCACCTCGACGGTGTTCGGGCCGACGAAGGTGCCCGCGCCCTCGACGAGGGTGACCTTGTTGGCCTTGGCCAGGCCCTGCAGTCCCTTGTACAGGCCGCCGACGATGCCGTCCTTGTACGAGTTGACCCCGGCCATGTCGATGCCCGCGAGCGAGCTCTTCACGCCGAACTGGTCACCCTCGCGGGCGTTGTCGGCCACCTCGGCCGCGTGCAGAAGGGCCTTCGTCGGGATGCAGCCTCGGTGCAGGCAGGTCCCCCCGAGCTTGTCCTTCTCCACCAGGACGACGGACAGGCCGAGCTCGGCCGCGCGGAACGCGCAGGCGTACCCGCCCGAGCCGCCGCCGAGGATCACGAGGTCGGCGGAGGTGTCGGTCACAGCATCTCCTCTGAGGAGGCAACGGTTTCAGTCACGGTGTTCAAGGTCTGTGCGCCCGTGCGCGCGCGTTTGCGGCGCGTGGGCAAGCGCCATCTTGTCACCTGTTCGGCTCTGTTGGCGACGCGGCCCGTCAGCGAGTCCCCTCGCCGTCCTCCGGATGACAACCGATGGATCGCAACGGCGGCCCCACACGCCTGCTGGCAAGATCTGACGACCAGGTGAAGGAGGGGTCGCGATGGGTCTTTTCGACCGGTTCCGGAAGCGGCAGAAGCCGGGGACGCTGCGGGGATCGTCCAACGACGACACCGGGCACCTCGTCGCGTGGGCCAAGCAGCGCCGCGGCGTCGAGGCCTACGTCGAGCCCAAGACCACGGTGACGGAAACCACTGTGGTGCTCATCGCCCATGACGGCGAGTGGACCCGCAGGCGCGTCGACGGCCCCGAGGGCGCGCGCAAGCTCGGCAAGAAGCTCGGCATCCCCGTCTACGACGTGGCGCTCGTCGGCTACCCCAAGCGGATGCGCGACTACACCGAACGGCAGCGCGCCCTGCGCAAGCGCGCCCAGCGCGACGACCTCACCTGACCCCCCGCACTCCGGCTCCGGCCGCTTCGGCCTGGCACTCCGGCGTGGCGGCCCGGCCCGCGTCGCTGTCCGGCCCACGCCGTGCTCCGCCCGCCTCGCGAGTGCCTCGTTTGGTCCGTTGAACCCCCTGAATGACTCATTCATGTGGTTCACCGTGCTGAATGAGTCATTCAGGTACTTCAACGCACTGAACGGGTCATTCGGGTCCTTGAGACGCACTGAACGACCCATTTGGTGCGCGCCGAGGACCTGAAGGGGTCATTCAGGGAGTTGAGCGCACCAAACGGGGCTTTCGCGGCAAGCGGGGAGCGCGTTTACAGGGGTGAGCGCGGTGGCGGAGTGCGTCAACGGGGCATTGGGTGGGTGCGGAGAGCGCACCAAACGAGGCGTTCATGGCGGGCGTCGAGCGCACTGAACGGGCGGTTCGGGGCGCTCCGAGGACCTGAACGGGTCGTTGGGGGAGTTGAGGTACCCGAAGGGGTCGTTCGGGGAGTTGGGCGCACCAAACGAGGCGTTGGCGGGGGCGGCGAATGCACTGAACGGGCCGTTGAGGGGGTTGAACGCACTGGACGAGGCGTTCGCGAGGGAGTTGAGCGGACCGAACGAGGCGTTCGCGGGACGCCGAAAGCACTGAACGGGTCGTTCGGGAGGCAAGCACCCGAATGACCCGTTCAGCACGTTGAGAAGCCTGAATGACTCGTTCGCCAAGACGAACGCACTCAATGACTCGTTCAGCACGTTCAACCACATGAACGAGTCATTGAGGTGGTGGGGTGATCAGCCGTTCTCGGCGATGTCGGCGAGGACGGCGGCGAGGGTGCGGACGGGGGTGCCGGTGCCGCCCTTGGTGGTGTAGCCCCACGCGCCGCCGGTGTTGAAGGCGGGGCCGGCGACGTCGACGTGCGCCCACTGGACGCCCTCGGCGACGAACTCGCGCAGGAAGATGCCTGCGGAGAGCATGCCGCCCCAGCGGTGGCCGGTGATGTTGGCGAGGTCGGCGACGTTGGAGTTGAGGTCGGCGCGCAGCTCCTCGGGCAGCGGCATGGCCCACGCGTGCTCGCCGACGTTGCGGCCCAGCGACGCGACGCGGTCGCGGAACTCGTCGGTGCCCATGACGCCTGCGGTGCGCTTGCCGAGCGCGACGACCTGGGCGCCGGTCAGGGTGGCGGTGTCGACGAGGTAGTCGGGGCCGTCCTGGCAGGCGCGGACCATGGCGTCGGCGAGGATGAGGCGGCCCTCGGCGTCGGTGTTCTGCACCTCGCAGGTCTTGCCGCCGAGGAAGGTGAGCACGTCACCGGGGCGGTAGGACTCGCCGCCGGGCATGTTCTCGGCCATCGGCACGGTCGCGATGACCTCCAGCGGGTACTTCAGCTTCGCGGCGAGGACCACGGTCGCGACGACGGCGGCGGCGCCGGCCATGTCGCTGGTCATGTGGTGCATCTCGGCGGCGGGCTTGATGGAGATGCCGCCGGTGTCGAAGGTGATGCCCTTGCCGACGAGAGCGACCTTCTTGCGCGCCTTCGGGCCCTTGTAGCTGAGCCGGACCAGGCGCGGCTTGCGGGAGGAACCGCCGCCGACGCCGAGGATGCCGCCGTAGCCGCCCTTGCGCAGCGCCTTCTCGTCGAGCACCTCGACGGTCAGGCCTGCGGCCTCGCCGAGCTTCTTCGCGCGCTCGGCGAAGGACTCGGGGAACAGGTCGTTGGGCGGGGTGTTGACGAAGTCGCGCGCGGTGATCACGGCCTCGGCGATCGCGGTCGCGGCCTTGAGCTTCGCCTTGGCGCCCTTGTCCTTCGAACCGGCGGCCGCGGTGAACTCGACCTTGGCGGCCTTGTCCTCGGACTTCTCGGACTTGTACTCGGTGAAGGTGTAGCCGCCGAGAACGTGGCCCTCGACCGCGGCGGTCAGGTCCAGCGAACCGAGGGTGTTGAGCACGCGAGCGGTGCCGTTGAGCGAGCGCGCGACGGCGCCGGCGGCCCGGCGGACCTGCTCGGCGGTGACCGCGCCCTCGTCGTTGGCGGCGCCGAGGCCGACGGCGACGACGAGGGAGGCGGAGAGCTTGCCGAGCGAGGGCAGCTTCACGACCTCCTCGGCCTTGCCGGTGGCGCCCAGGGTCTCCAGCAGCTCGACGAGCTTGCCGTCGAACGCGGCGTCCACCGCGGCCGCGCCGTCGGCGAGCGCCAGGCCGTCCGGCCCCTGCACGGTGCCGATGACGACGGTGTCGGTCGCGGCGGTGGTGGGGTCACTGTCGGTCAGCGCTAGCTTGGGGACGGTCACGCTTGCTCCTCGTCGTGGCCCGGCGCCGGTGCCGAGCCTGGTCGGTGCTTCGAGTCGATCACTGGAAGGGCCGTGTTCGCTACCGGATGGTAAACGCGAACAATGCCCGCGCGGCTGTCAGGTGGCTGCGCGTGACCGTGATGCGGGGCATACGGTTGTGCGCGTGTTAGAGCCGCGCCAACACGCCAACACCAAGACGCGGTTGCCCGGCGTCGTCGTGCTCGGGCTGGGCGCCATGATCGGCCTCGGCCCCTTCCTGCTCCTCGCCCCCGCGGCGGCCGGTGCGGGCATGTGGCTGCTGGCAGGACTGCCGATCGCCGCTCTCGCCGCGCTCTGCGCGATGTACTCCACGTCTGAGCGCTCCTCGATCCGCGAGCACATGGGCCGCTGGCCCGGGCGTGTCGCGGGCACCGGTCGGTTCGTCGCGCTGGGCTGCCTCGCGGTCGTGCTCGCGGCGACCTTCGGCCAGTACGTCGCGCCCGAGCAGCCGCGCGTCGCCGCGTTCGCGGTGCTCGCCGTGGCAGTCATCGGAAACGCGAGCGGAGTGCTGCGGTGGCGCACCGGGTTGGCGTGGCTGATCGGCGGAGTCGTGCTGGTTGTGCTCGTCCTCGTGATCGCCGCCTGCCTGGCCGTCCCGCCCCCACCCGCACCGTCAGCGCTGCCTTCGTCGAGTGATCCGCGCAGCCTGATGACGGCGGCTGCGATCCTGTTCTTGGGCTTCGCCGGGTTCGAGCGGGTCACCGCGCCCGCGAAGGACGAGCCGCAGCACGGCTGGCGCACCACGCGCCGCTCCATCCCGGTGATCGTCGCGAGCGCCACGGTGCTCTACGGGGCGCTCGCGATCGCCCTGCTGCACCAGCTCGGCCCGGCCCGGCTCGCGCTCTCCCCGACGCCTCTCCGAGATGCGGTGATCGCCGCTGACGGGGCGGTGATGGTGCCCTTCGTCGAGTTCGGCGCCGGGGTGGGGCTGGCGTCCTGCCTGGTGCTCGTGCTCGCGGCGATGCGCCGGATGGTGGTGGAGGCGGCGATCGAGCGTGAGGTCGCGACGTCGCTGGCCACGATCGCCCGCGCGGGCCGGACCTGGCCGGTCGACCTGGTCGTCGGCGGGTTCGTCGCGCTCGCCCTGCCGCTGCTGGGAACCACGACGGACGCCGTCCACCTCGCGGCGTGCTGCGTGCTGGTGCACTACGCCTTCGCGAACGCGGCGACCCGCGTGGAGCTGGTCGAGCAGGAGCGGACCTGGCCGATGCGCACGGCGTGCTTCGGGTTGGGGATCTCGGTGATGCTCGCGATGAGCCTGCCGCCGATGACCTTGCTCACCACGCTCGGCGTGCTCGCTGCGGGTTCGTGCGCGGGGGCTTTGATTTCCCACCGTTGGCGGTAGTTTCTCGCGTTGTGACGGAGACGCTGCGCACCAGCCCCCTTGCCGCTGCCCACGCCGAGCTCGGCGCCACGTTCGCCCCGTTCGGCGGGTGGGAGATGCCGATCCAGTACACCGGCGGCGGAGTCGTCGCGGAGCACACCGCGGTCCGCGAGGCGGTCGGCGTCTTCGACGTCTCGCACCTGGGCAAGGCCCTCGTCGCGGGCCCGGGCGCGGCCGAGTTCGTCAACTCCTGCCTGACCAACGACCTGCGCAAGATCGGCGCGGGCCAGGCGCAGTACACGCTGTGCTGCGTGGAGTCCGGCGGCGTGGTCGACGACCTGATCGCCTACCTGGTCAGCGATGACGAGGTCTTCCTGGTGCCCAACGCGTCCAACACGGCCGAGGTCTGCCGGATGCTCGCCGCCGCCGCGCCCGAGGGCATCACCGTGACCGAGCAGCACGCGGACTACGGCGTGCTGGCGGTCCAGGGCCCGAAGGCCTCTGAGCTGCTGGAAGCGCTCGGCCTGCCGACGAAGCTGGACTACATGGCCTTCGCCGACGCGGAGTGGGAGGGCCGCACGGTCCGGGTCTGCCGCACCGGCTACACCGGCGAGCACGGCTTCGAGCTGCTGCCGAAGTGGGACGACGCGCCCGCGCTGTGGTCGGCGCTGCTCACCGCCGCGCAGCCGCTGGGCGGCCGCGCCTGCGGCCTCGGCGCGCGCGACACGCTGCGCACCGAGATGGGCTACCCGCTGCACGGCCAGGACCTGTCGCTGGAGATCAGCCCGGTCCAGGCGGGCTCCGGCTGGGCGGTCGGCTGGAAGAAGGACTCCTTCTGGGGCCACGAGGCCCTGCGCGCGGAGAAGGCCAACGGCCCGGCCCGCAAGCTCTTCGGCCTGCGCGCGCTGGAGCGCGGTGTGCCCCGCTCGCACATGAACGTGCTGAACGCGGCGGGAGAGAAGGTCGGCGAGTCCACCTCCGGCACCTTCTCGCCGACGCTGAAGATCGGTGTCGCGCTGGCGCTGCTGGACACCTCGGCCGGGGTGAAGATCGGCGACGAGGTCACCCTCGACGTGCGCGGTCGCTCGCTGCGCTGCGAGGTCGTGAAGCCGCCGTTCGTGCAGACCAACGTCAAGTAGTGGCGGGACGGCTCTGGGCGCCGGGCGAGGAGGTCCTCTACGCGTTCCGGCGCATCGACGGCAGCCTCGGCTCGGTGGCCCCGGCCCGCGTGCTCTCCGACGACGGGGACCAGCTGGTCTGCTGGGTCCCTGACGGCACGCCCGTGCGCGCCACCAGGACCCCGAGCGGTGTGCACGCGCGCGACGTGCCGCTGGATCAGCGGTTCCGGCTCGGCCGGGTGCCCGTGCGCTCGGCCTGGATCGGCTCGTCCACCGTGCGGGTGGTCTTCGAGCACGAGTGGTCCAGCGTCTGGTGGTTCTTCCTGCCCGACGGCACGTTCCTGAACTGGTACGTCAACCTGGAGATCCCGCTGGGGCGCACGGACACCTCGGTCTGCCGGGTGGACGGCGTGCTGGACGTCGAGGTTCTACCGGACCGCAGCTGGTCGTGGAAGGACGAGGACGAGGCGGTCGAGGCGCTGGCCGCAGGGAAGATCACCCAGGAGCAGCTTGACCGGCTGCGCGCGGAGGGCGAACGGATGATCGGTCTGGCCGAATCCGGACTTTTCCCTTTCGATGGGAGCTGGTGCGAGTTCCGGCCGGAGCCCGGCTGGCCGCTGCCGACGCTGCCCGACGAGGTGATGGAGGAACGCTGACGTGCTCTCCGCCGAGGACTTCCGAGACGTGGCACTGAACCTGCTGGAGGCCGAGGAGGTGGAGACCTGGGGGCACCCGACGTTCCGCGTCCGCGACAAGATGTTCGCCGCGATGGACGGCGACGGGCACCGCGCCACCGTCAAGACGACGCCGGAGGAGCAGCAGGCGCTCGTCACCTCGGCGCCCGAGGTCTACGCGGCCGCTGACTACGTCGGGCGCTACGGCTGGGTGAGCGTCGATCTCCGCCTGGCCGATCCGAAGGAAATCGGTGAACTGGTCCGCGAGGCGTGGCGGCGCACCGCTCCACAACGCCTGGTGAGCATGCACGACGCGGCCGAATCCAGGTCTGCGAAATAGTCGGGCGTCCGATGTTCGGGATCACGATGTTCGGATGCGGTCGCGAAGGTTTATCGTGCTGCCATGACGACAGCGCCCTTCTCCCGGACCTCCAACCCGAACCCCCTTTCGGCGGAGCGTCGGGCGCAGGTACTCGCCAAGCCCGGCTTCGGGCAGTACTTCACCGACCACATGGTCACCGTCGACTGGGACCGCGAGCGCGGCTGGCACGACGCGGCCGTTGTGCCCTACGGCAGCTTCCCGCTCGACCCGGCCGCGATGGTGCTGCACTACGGCCAGGCGATCTTCGAGGGGCTGAAGGCCTACCGGCAGCCGGACGGCTCCATCGCCTCGTTCCGGCCCGACGCCAACGCGGAGCGCTTCCGCGCGTCGGCCCGCAGGCTGGCCATGCCGGAGCTGCCGGACGAGCTGTTCCTGGGGTCGCTGCGCGAGCTGGTCGACATCGACCGCGACTGGGTGCCCGCCGCCGGTGGTGAGGAGTCGCTGTACCTGCGGCCCTTCATGATCTCCACGGAGGCCGGGCTCGGCGTGCGCCCGGCGTCGCAGTACCGCTACCTGCTGATCGCCTCGCCCGCTGGCGCGTACTTCGCCGGTGGCATCAAGCCGGTCAGCGTCTGGCTGAGCACCGAGTACGTCCGCGCGGCCCCCGGCGGCACCGGCGCGGCGAAGTTCGCCGGCAACTACGCGGCCTCGCTGCTGGCCCAGGCCCAGGCCGCCGAGCAGGGCTGCGACCAGGTCGTGTGGCTCGACGCGGTGGAGCGGCGCTGGGTGGAGGAGATGGGCGGGATGAACCTCTGCTTCGTCTTCGGCTCCGGCTCCGACGCGCGCGTGGTCACCCCCGAGCTGACCGGCACGCTGCTGCCCGGCATCACCAGGGCCTCGCTGCTGGCGCTGGCCGCCGACCTCGGCCTGTCCGTCGAGGAGCGCCGCATCTCCACCGACGAGTGGGAGAAGGGCGTGGCCTCCGGTGAGATCACCGAGGTCTTCGCCTGCGGCACCGCCGCGGTGATCACCCCGGTCGGCCGGGTCAAGCACGCGGGCGGCGAGTTCACCATCGGCGAGGGCGGCTCCGGCGAGCTGACCATGAAGCTGCGCAAGCGGTTGACCGACCTCCAGCGCGGCGCGCTCGAGGACGGCCACCGGTGGATGACCCGCCTGGGCTGATCTGTTTGCGGGACAGGGGCTCCGCCGAGGTGTCGGCGGAGCCCCTGTTTTTGGTTACGCCTGCTGTCCGGTGGCGGCCACGACGATCTCGCGGACGCACACCCGCTGCGGCTGGTCGTAGGCGAAGCGGATGGCGGCGGCGACGTCCTCGGCGGTCAGAACGTCGTTGGCCTCCTTCCACGCCTGGTAGTCGGCCTTGATGCCCTCGTCACTGGTGTGCGAGAGCAGTTCGGTCTCCACCGCGCCGGGCGCGATCGTGGTGACGCGCACGCCCTTGGCGGCGACCTCTTCGCGCAGGTTCTCCGACATCGCGTGCACCGCGAACTTCGTGCCGCAGTAGACCGTGTGGTTCGGGAACCCCTTGCGGCCCGCGACCGAGCTGACGTTGATCACCGTGCCCCTGCCGCGCTCGACCATGCCCGCGAGCACCGCGTGCACGCCGTTGAGCAGGCCGTGCACGTTGACGTCGAACATCGTCCGCCACTCGTCGGTCGGCTGGTCGCCGAAGCGGCCGAGCAGCATGACGCCCGCGTTGTTCACGATGGCGTCGACGGGTCCGTGCTGGTCCTCGGCCTCGGTGACCGCGTCGGCGACGGCTCGGGCGTCGGTCACGTCCACGGCGCGGCAGAGGGTGTTGGGCAGCTTGAGGTCTTCAAGGCGGTCCAGGCGGCGGGCCAGCAGGAGCAGGGGGTGGCCCAGCTCCGAGAAGGCCCGCGCCGTCGCTGCGCCGATCCCGGAGCTTGCCCCGGTGATCACGATGAGCGGCTTGGTCATTGATCACTCATAACCGATGGCGCCGGTGCTTCAAAAATCCAGTTTCACCGACAGGACAACGAGAACCACCGTCGTCGCGACCTCGCAGCAGGCTCCGAGAACGTCACCGTTCACGCCGCCGAAGCGCCTGGTCGTGTGCTTCAGCAGGCCGAGCACAGCGCCCGTCGCGCCGAGCACCGCGAGCGGTCCCAACCACGGGTGCGCGAGTGTTGAGGCTGCCGCGAGGGCCGCCGTCCAGGCGATCGGGACACTTATGTGTTGCGTGCCCGCGACGAGCGCTCCGAGACCCTTCTCCTGCGCGGGCGGCACTCCGCGACGGCAACCCCAGCCGAAGGCCACGCGTCCCGCCACGGCGGCGATCACGATTGCGGCCCAACGGTTCTGGCCGACGAGGGCGCTGATCGCGGCGGCCTGCGCGCCCAGGTTCACGATCAGCGCGACCACCGCGAACGGTCCGGCGGCCGGGTCGTGCATGACCTTGAGCGCTTTCTCCGGCGGCCCGTAGCACCCCAAGCCGTCCGCGACATCGCCCAGCCCGTCCACGTGCATGCCTCGCGTGGCCAGTGCCAGCAGTCCGACGACGAGCACTCCGACCAGCAGCGGCGCCAAGCCGATCGCCGCTCCGCCCCACGCCGCCGCTGC
>NZ_MUMH01000101.1 GCF_002155965.1 Allokutzneria sp. NRRL B-24872 | reverse complement strand
TTTGAGGACAGGCCCTAGGCGCGCTCAACGAGGCGCACCGGCGCGGTTTGCGCGTGCCCCAGGACCTGACCGTGACCGGCTTCGACGGCATCACCGAGGCCGAGCGCGCCGGGCTGACCACGGTTCGCCAGCCCGTGCTGGAGAAGGGCCGCGCCGCCGGACGGCTGCTGATGGACAACGCCGACCACGGCCGCCCGCGCACCGTCACCCTCGACACCGAGCTGGTCATCGGCACCACCGCCGCCGCCCCCAAGCCCGTCGACCAGTGGTACGGCCCCTGACCCTCCACCTCGCACTCCGCCTCGGCCGGAGCCGTTGTCCCTGAACGGGTCGTTTGGTGCGCTCAACGCACTGAACGACCCGTTCAGTGCGTTCAACGCACCAAATGGGCCGTTGGGGGCCGTCGAGCCGAAGCACCTGAATGACTCATTCAGCACGTAAGCGGCCGGGTTGGGGTGTCTTCAAGACCAGCAAACCCCCTGTTGACCATGCCCGACCTCGCTGCGGGCCGACTCGTCAACCACATGAACGAGTCATTGGTGTGGTTGAACGTGCTGAACGAGTCATTGAGGGCGGTCAACCACCTCAACGAGTCATTCAGCACGTAAGCGAAGCGGAGTAGGGCCTAGCCGAAGGGGATGAGGGAGTCGTCGGGGTCCTCGTCGGTTGGCGGGTCGACGCGGGTGACCTTGCCGTTGTGGTCGACGACGGCGTTCCACCCCCACGGGAGCTGCACGCGGTTGTCGCGGTTGGTCAGCTCGACGTCCTGCAGGCCGATGAGCTCGTCGCCGATGGTGGCGTCGGCGAGCACGAGCGTGGCGATGGTGGACTCGTCGAAGAGCACGCCGTGGTGGAAGTGCGACCGCTGCATGTCGACGTACTTGGCGGCGGAGATGCCGAAGAAGACCGGGGTGTCCCAGAACTCCGCCTCGACCGCGCGCAGCTCGCCGAAGAACTTGGTGCCGCTGAAACTGATCGGCCCCCACACGTGGCCGCGGCCGAGGTCGACGTCGCCGGAGAACTGGCAGCCGTCGAAGGTGGTGTCGCCGTAGATCTGGGCGCCGCGCAGGGTCAGCGTCCCGAGCTTCGCGTTGGGCAGCGCCAGGTGGTCGAGCACGGCGCCGGTCAGGTCGAGGGTGCAGCCGGGCTGGTTGTGCAGGGCGTCGCCGATCAGGCGCTGCGCGGCCATGCGGACCTGGCGCTCGCGGTCCACGCCGGGGTCGCTGCTGAACTCGCTGTCATCGGGCTCGTAGTCGGTGGGGACCTCGGTCTCCGAGCGGTAGCGGTGCCGCAGGTCCCGGTAGCGCGGGTGGTCGAAGGGCCGCCGCAGGTACGAGCACAGGATGTCCACGACGGTCTGCGTGCGGTGCGGGTGGCTGCGGGCGAGCCCGGCCAGCGCGTGCAGCGCGCCGACGCGGACCTGGTCGGCCTCGTGCCCGAGCAGTTCGATGCCGCGGGCGAAGCGCTCGTCGGCGGTCTTCTCGCGCTCGTGCTCGGTGCGCAGCCGCTCCAGCTCCTGCCGCTCGTGCTCCAGCTTCTGCCGATCCTCCTCGACGACCTGCCGCGACTCGTCGGTGCGGCGCCTGCGGTCGTTGAGCCACAACGCGTACAGGGCCACGATCGAACCGGACGCGAGGCCGCCGGTCTTGAGCGCCTCGGTGCGGTTGACGTAGGGGTCGGTGGCGATCAGCCAGCCGACGACGACGCACATCGCGGCCGCCGCGCCGAAGATCGTGGTGGTGAGCATCGGCGCGTACCTGGCCGGGTTGGTCTCCCTGCGCCGCCGGTGCACGACGAAGAACGCGAGCGCGGCCAGCAGGCACGCGCCGCCGCAGCCGAACCACACCCACTTCTCCATGACGCGATTGTCGCGCGTGGACGGTGGAATGCCGATCATGTTCACCTTGTTGTCCCACAACGAAGGGCCGTCCACCCGGAGAGGTGAACGGCCCTTCGGCGCAGGACGTCAGGACGTCAGCGCTTCTTCTTGATCTTGGTGAAGGTCGCCTTCGCGATGTCGGCCTTCTTCTCGCCGGAGCGGGGAGCCTGAGCGCCCCAGTTCAGCGAGGTGATCCAGAGCTCGTCCTGCGCGTCCCGGAAGGACAGCACGACCTGGGAGTCGCGGTAGCGCGCGACGCTCGGGTCGGTCGCCGAAGCGGGGGCGTTGGCCGCCAGCCGCTCCCACGGGTGGAACGTGCCGTCCGCCTTGCGCTCGGTGAAGTGCAGCGCGCCCGCCGCGTCCCGCGCGGCGATGCCGAGCGAGCCGGTCGGCGTGTGCACGGCCTGCGGCTCACCCACGGCGGTCAGTCCCGGGACGGCCTGCCACTTCTGGCCGACGAAGCCGTTGTTGTCCTCGGCCATCGCGTAGACCTGGCCGTCCGCCCCGCGCACGGCGAGGTCGGATCGGTTGTCGCCCTTGGTGATCGCCGAGACCTGGCCGGTGATGCCGCTCTCGGTGCCGAGCTGGGTCCAGCGGGAACCGTTGTCCCCCAACGGAACCAGGTCGGTGGAGACCTCGGTGGCGAACAGCTTGCCAGTGCGGTCGGCCGCGATGATCCGGATGGAGTCCGGCTTCGTCGAGTAGTGCACGCTCTGCACGGTCGGCGCGGTGGAGCTGAGCACCGGAGCGCCCTCGGCCGGAACCCGAATCCGCTTCCACGACGGGAAAACGCCGTTCTGGCGGTTCTGCACCCTGCCCCAGAGCTTGCCGTCGGCGTCGATCGCGACGGCCACGGCCTGGCCGGGCTGCGGGGTCACCAGCGTGGTCGGGCTGGACATCCTGCCGGTGCCCTCGCCGACCGGGGACCACTGGCTGTCCAGCCTGCTGTCGCGCACGCCGCTGTCGGCGCCCTGCGCGGCCAGCTGGAGCGAGCCGTTGTAGTTCTCGGTGAGCGACGGCGTTCCGACGAAGTTGTCGTAGCCCTCGACGACCCGCCACACGCCCTCGTCGGACGGGTTCGCCTGCGAGAGGTGGAACATCGTGCGCTGGTGGTCGACGAACACGTGCTCGACCCGGCCGTCGCGCCTGGCGAAGAGGTTCGTGCGCGAGTTCGGCTTCGCCCCGATCTGCGGCGCCTCCGGCGTGCTGAGGGTGTTCTCGAAGCACTGGTTGGTGAACGCGGTGATGTCCGCGTCCGCCGTCCAGCCCGAGACGAGCACCTTGCCGGAGCGCGGGTCCAGCTTGCCGTCGGTGACCCGGTGCCACTTCAGCTGCCCCGAGGTGGTCATGCCGTAGATCAGGCCGCCGCCGGGGGAGAACAGGCGGGTGAAGTTCTGCCAGCCGCCGTTGCCGATCTCCACGCCGACCTCGTCGATCCAGCGGTCGGACGCGGCGTTGTGGTGGTGGCGGAACAGCCTGCCCTGGGCGTCACGGCCGAAGATCGCGCCGTCCCACGAGGTGACGACCGCGTTGTACTTGTCCCAGCCGGTCGCGAGCAGCCGCGCCGGGCCCCACGCGTGGGTCTGCGGGTTGTACGGGTTGCGCCACAGCTCGCCACCCGGCTCGATGGTGACCATCGCGCCGGTGTTGTCGAAGGAGATCCGGTTGCGGAACTCCGGCGTCAGGAACTTCTTGACCCAGTCACCTCGGGCGATGACGTCGAAGGCCTGTCCGGGCGGCGGGGCGTCCCAGCCGTTGCCGTTCCAGCGCCAGCGGTGGATCTCGCCTTCCTTGATCAGCGCGAAGACGCTGCCGTCGTGACCGGCGATGGTGCGGCCGGTCCAGCCGCCGCTGAGCAGCCGGGCCTGGCCCCAGCGGGCCTCGCCGCCGACCGGGTCCTCGTGCTTGTTGAGCCAGAGCCCGCCGTTGGGGTCGACGCCGAGCGTCTGCACGGGCGGGTTGCACAGCAGCTCGGCGGCCTTGGCCTTCGGAGCTGCCGTGGCGGCGCCGCCGCCGAAGAGCAGCGTCGAGCCCAGCGCGGCGACTGCCGCGAGAGCGGTGATCCTCACTTGACCATCACCTTCTTGGCCTTGGCGAAGCTGACCTTGGCGGAGCGCTTGGCGGTGGTGCCGGGCGCCTGCTTCTGGTTCCACTCCAGGGTTCCGATGTAGATCTGGTCCTGAGCGTCGCGGAAGCTCATGACCACCGAGTTGGCGCCGTAGCGGACCAGGCTCAGCTCGGTCGCGGACATGCCCGCGTCGCTCACCAGCTCCCACGGCAGGAAGCTGCCGTCGCCGCCCTGCTCGGTGAAGTACAGGGCGCCGTCGGCACCCTTGGCGCTGATCGCGGGAACCCCGTTCGGGCTCGCGACGACCTGCGGCTCACCGGCGAAGGTGCGGTCGCCCACGACCTTCCAGGTGGCGTCCTTGAAGCCGTCCCACTTGTTGGAGCCCGTGATCACGCGGACCTTGCCGTCGGTCCCGCGCGCGACAACGGCCTGGCCGCCACCCGGCAGCTCGGTCACGGTCGGACGGCTCGCGAACGTCACGTCGGAGGCGAGCTTGCGCCAGACGGTGCCGGTGCTGGGCACGTGGTCCGCCGCGAGGTCGACGTACTGAATGCCGCCCCACTTGTCGAGCCCGAAGACCCGGTTGTACTCACCCGCGCGCAGCACTGCGGGCGCGTCGGCGACGAAGTTCGTGGTCTCCGGGTACACGGAAAGCTTGCGCCACGGGCCGAACGCGCCGTTCTGGCCGACCTGCGTGCGCTGCCACAGCCACCCGCCGCCGTCGAAGGCGTAGATCGACAACTCGTTGCGGTTGTTGCGGATCAGCGCGGGCTCGCCGGCCATGCGGCCGTTGAGCGCGTCACCGGGCTGCCAGGTGGTGCCGAAGGTGCTGCGCTGCATGTCGGAGTCGACGTTGTGCGTCACCAGGTGCTGCGTGCCGTCGGCGGACTGCCCGAAGACGGGAGCGCCGTTGGCGCCGTCGTGCCCGCGCGCGAGGTGCACCTCCAGCTCCAGGTTGCCGGGAGCCTGCTGGATCGCGTCGGCCACCAGACGGTCGTTGGACACGAAGCTGTGGTGGATGCGCCCGTCAGGGGTGACCGAGAGCGTGGTGCGGCCGTGCTCCTTGCGCCACACGTCGGGGCGCCCGGGCAGCAGCGGCGGCGACGGCGGGCACTGGTTGGTGAACGCGGTGATGTCCGCCTCCGCCGTCCAGTTCGAGATGAGGACCTTGCCAGAGCGCGGGTCCAGCTTGTTGTTGGTGACCCGGTGCCACTTGAGCTCACCGTTCTTGGTCATGCCGTAGACGATGTCGCCGCCGGGGGAGAACAGCCGGGTGAACTCCTGCCAACCACCGTTGCCGATCTCCACGCCCGCCTCGTCGATCCAGCGCTGCGTGATGGCGTTGTAGTGGTGGCGGAACAGCTTGCCCGCGTTGTCGCGGCCGTAGATCACGCCGTCGAAGGTCGTGAAGATCGCGTTGTAGCGGTCCCAGCCCTTGGCGAGCATGCGCGCCGGGCCCCAGACGCGGGTCTGCGCGTTGTACGGGTTGACCCACAGCTCACCGTTGGGCTCCACGGTGTACATGTGGTTGAAGCCGTCGAAGGCCACGCGGTTGCGGAACTCCGGGTTCAGGAACTTCTTGACCCACTCGCCGCGGGCGATGACGTCGAAGGCCTGTCCGGGCGGCGGCGCGTCCCAGCCGTTGCCGTTCCAGCGCCAGCGGTGGATCTCGCCCTCCTTGATGAAGGCGTAGACCGAGCCGTCCGGGCCCGCGATG
This sequence comes from Allokutzneria sp. NRRL B-24872, assembly GCF_002155965.1. Classification (GTDB taxonomy): domain Bacteria; phylum Actinomycetota; class Actinomycetes; order Mycobacteriales; family Pseudonocardiaceae; genus Allokutzneria. Next base: position 524 of record NZ_MUMH01000101.1, on the reverse strand, counting down.
GTGCGGCCCGTCCAGCCACCACCGAGGAGCCTGTTCTCGCCCCACCGCGCCTCGCCGTTGGCGGGGTCGAGGTGGTTGTTCAGCCAGAGGCCGCCGTTCGGGTCCACGCCGAGCGTGCGGATCGTGCTGCTGCAGGTCAGCTCCTGCTGCGGAGCCTTGGGCGAAGGTGCGGGCGCGGGCGCGGCCTGTGCCGCACCGGAGAGGACCAGCGTCGAAGCGACGGTGGCCGCTACCGAGAGCGCGCGGAAACGCGCGCCCGTGTTACTGGGCGTCATTTGTGTGTTTCCCCCATGCCGATTCCGGGCTCTGGAGCGAGCACCGGCATCCCCGACGCGGCCCGCTCGTGAGAGCGCTCCGCAGTGGTGAGCATTCCGGGGAAACGGACGCCGGTCAATGTGCCAAATGCCGCAAAGTCCCAGCGTAACGGCACAAAAAGGGCCCGCCGCCCCTACTACGGGACGGCGGGCCCTGACAAGAAATTTCAGTCTTGCTTCGACAGGAGTTGTGCGCAGCGGATGAGTCCG
>NZ_MUMH01000100.1:728-29396 GCF_002155965.1 Allokutzneria sp. NRRL B-24872 | reverse complement strand
GCACGTGCAGCAGCGGCCGCACCGCGAGCGCCGTGCCCAGAAGCGCGGCGGCGGGACCGATGCGGCCACCACGGCGCAGGTGCTCCAACGTCTCCAAGCAGAAGAACGTGCGCGTGCGCGCCGCGGTGCGCACGGCGGCGGCTTCGACGTCGGAGCCGGACGCGCCGGAACTGGCCGCTTTCACGGCCGCGAGCACCGCGAACCCCAGACCCATCGCGGTGGAGCGGGAATCGACCACGCGCACGCCGCCGACCTGGTCAGCGGCGATCCGGGCCGCGTCCCACGTGCCCGACAGCTCGCGCGACAGGTGCACGGAGACGATCGAGTCGGCGCCGTTGTCGAGCACGCGCCGGTAGACCTCGGCGATGTCCTCCGGAGACGGCCTGGAGGTGCTGACGGCGCGGCGCTCGGACAGGGCGGTGGCGAGGCTGGCCGAGGTGATGTCGACACCGTCGAGGCCGGTGCTGTCGTCCACGGTGACGTGCAACGGGACCACGGAGATGCCGCGCCGGTCCGCGAAGCCCTCAGGCAGGTACGCGGTGGAATCGGTCACGACGGCTACGGCCACGAGCGAGCAGCCTACGTGGCGTGCCGGAGCTCCCCCGCCAACGCCGCGCCGACCGCCTCGTGGGTCGCCCAGCCCCAGTGCACGCCGTCCGGATTGCCGCGCCCGGCCGCCACGTCCGCCCGCACCAGGGCCGCGAGATCGAGCAACGGAACGTCCACAGTGGACGCCCAAGCGCTGATCGCCGAGGCAGCGGGCGCCCTGCCGGTGTGCACGTAGCCGTAGGCGGCGCAGCGGTGCACCGACGGCAGCACGGCGATGACGGGCAGATCGGGACGCAGCGAGCGCACTCCGCGAAGGCACTTGTCCAGGTAGGCGACGCTGAGGCCGGCCGGGAGAGCCACCGGGCGCCCGCCGAGCAACCGGGCGAGGTGCGGCTGGGCCGCGAGGTAGGTCTCGCGGGCCCGCCGCCGCAGTCCCTCCGGCCGCAGGTAGCGCAGGCCTTCGCGGAGGTAGGTGGGCAGCGGCGACGGCAACGTGTCCATGCTGCCGACGCCGAGCACGAGCGCGTCGATCCGCGGCATCAACGCCCAGACGCGCGGGTCGCGGGTGATCGCCCACCACGCGTCACGGGCGGTCCAGCCGAACCCCGCGACGATCTCCGAGGACCCGCCGAGCAGGCACGCGGCCACGTTCGGCCACAGCCTGGGGTCGTCGGCGGGCATCGCCTCGCGCGGCCCGTGGAAGGCCAGCGAGTCGGCCAGTGCCAGCAGCCGCACCGCTCAGCCGGTCACGCCGGCGTTGTACGCGACGAGCCGCCAGTCCAGGCTGTCCCCGCGCCGCGCCAGCACCGCCCAGTGGCAGTTGCTCAGCCCGCCGATGGACGGCCAGCACGCGACGGGCAGGCCGACCAGCGACGCCGTCAGCCCCGTGATCAGCCCGCCGTGGGCGCACAGCAGCGCGGTCCCGTCGTGGTCGGCGTCCAGCTCGGCGACCACCTCAGCGGCCCGTGCGGCGACCTCGACCCGGCTCTCGCCGCCGGGCGGGGCCCACTCGGGGTCCTTGCGCCACTGCAGGAGCGCGCCCGGCCAGCCCTGCTCGACCTCGGTGTGGGACAGGCCCTGCCACTCACCGACGTGGGTCTCGCGCAGCCGCTTGTCGATGCGCACCTCGCGCCCGGTCGCCCTGGTGAACTCGGCGGCGGTGTCCATGGCCCTGCGCAGGTCGGAGCTGAGCGCGATGTCGGGCTCGAAGCGCGCGACCGCGGGTGCGGCCGCGCGCGCCTGCGCGATGCCCGTGTCGTTGAGCAGCGCGTCCAGGTGGCCCTGGATGCGCCCGGTGGCGTTGTGGCCGGTCTCGCCGTGCCGCCACAGCACGAGCCGCTGGAGCGTCACTCGGCGGATTCCTCGGTGGCCGGTCCGTCCTCGAAGGCGATGCGCGGGCAGTCCTTCCAGAGCTTCTCCAGCGCGTAGAAGGTGCGCTCCTCCGCGTGCTGCACGTGCACGACGACGTCGACGAAGTCGAGCAGGACCCAGCGGCCCTCGCGCGCGCCCTCGCGGCGCACCGGCTTGCTCCCGGCCTCGCGCATCCGGTCCTCGACGTTCTCCACGATCGCGTCGACCTGGCGCTCGTTGGGCGCCGAGGCGATCACGAAGCAGTCGGTGATCACCAACTGGTCGGACACGTCGAGCACGACGACGTCGTGCGCCTTCTTGTCAGCCGCTGCTTGTGCGGCGACCAGCGCGAGGTCGCGTGCCTGGTCGGTGGCTGCCACCTGAGTAGTTCCTTTCCTACGCCCGTTCAGGCGCGGTGTAGAGCTCGCGTTTGCTGATGTACTGCACCACACCGTCGGGCACGAGGTACCAGACCGGGAGCCCGTCGCGGACCCGGTCGCGGCAGTTCGTGGAGGAGATCGCCATGGCGGGCACCTCCACCAGGCTGACCGCGCCCCGGGGCAGGTGGTCGTCGACGAGGCGGTAGCCCGGCCGCGTCACCCCGATGAAGTGCGCGAGCCGGAACAGCTCGTCGGCGCGGTGCCAGGACAGGATCTGTTCCAGCGCGTCCGCCCCCGTGATGAAGAACAGTTCGTCATCAGGGTACTGCGTGCGCAGGTCACCGAGAGTATCGATGGTGTAGGTGGTGCCGGTGCGGTCGATGTCGACCCTGCTCACCGAGAACCGGGGGTTCGACGCCGTGGCGACGACGGTCATCAGGTAGCGGTCCTCGGCCGGGCTGACCACGCTGTGGCACTTCTGCCACGGGTTGCCCGTCGGCACGAAGATGACCTCGTCGAGCTCGAAGCGCACCTGCACCTCGCTCGCGGCGACGAGGTGCCCGTTGTGCACCGGGTCGAACGTGCCGCCCATTACTCCGATTCGGCGCTTGGCCATGGCAGGAAAGCCTACGGGGCGCCCAGAGGCGACGGTGATGAGCACGGTCACTCGCTCGGGACCCCAAGATCAACGCCTTGTTTGGTGCGTTGAACGCGCTGAACGGGTCGTTCAGTGCGTTCAACGCACCAAACGACCCGTTCAGGGCTTACGCCGGAGTGCGGCGTTCAGTCGGTGGGGGCGACCACCGCTCCGGTGGAGGCGAGCTTGACCAGGATCGCCTCGACGGGGCACGACTCGGCCGCGTCGATGACGGCCTCGTCGGGGTCGACCTCGTCCTTGATGGCGCGCGCGTAGCCCTCCATCAGTTCGAAGTGGTCCGGGGCCGCGCCAGCGCACATGCCGGAGCCGATGCAGTTCTGGTCGACACTGACCAACCAACTATCACTCATGACACATTCCTACCGTCACCAGCTCACTGGGAGCGCTTCAAGTCCCCGGACGAGCATCCCCGTACGCCACGGCAGTTCCTCGGTGGGCACGGCGAAACGCAGATTCGGGAAGCGCGCGGTCATGCCTTCAAGCGCAACCTGGAGCTCCAAGCGCGCGAGCTGCGCGCCGAGGCAGTGGTGCACGCCGTGCCCGAACGCCATGTGCGGGTTGTGCTGCCGCGCGAAGTCGAGCAGATCCGGGGTCTCGAAGACCGCGTCGTCCCGGTTGGCCGAAGCGAGCTGAGCGAACACGCACTCGCCCTTGCGCACGGTCGCTCCACCGAGCTCCACGTCCTCCATCGCGACGCGCACGAAGCCACCTGAGGCACCGAGCGGGGTGAAGCGCAGCAGCTCCTCCACGGCGGCGGGGATCAGCGACGGGTCCGCGACGAGCGCGTCGTAGCGCGTGCGGTCGCTGAGCAACAGGTAGGTGAAGTTCGTCAACTGGTTGGCCGTGGTCTCGTGGCCCGCGACGAGCAGACCGATGCCCAGACGCACTAGCTCCATCTCGGAGAGACGGTCGTCGTTGTCCCTCGCCAGCACCAACGCGCCCAGCAGGTCGTCCGTGGGCTGAGCACGGCGCTGCGCGACCAGACCGCCCATATAAGCGAGGAAGTTGTCGCGCGCGTCCTGGATCTGCTCCGGCGTGTACTTCGTGGTCGACAGCGCAGCGTCGGAAAACGCGCGGAACAGGTGCCGGTCCTCGTAGGGCACACCGAGCATGTCGCAGATGACTGTCACCGGAAGCGGCAGTGCCAGGTGGTGCACGAGGTCGGCGGGCGCGCCCTGCTGCTCCATCTCGGTGAGCGCTGCGTCCACGACCTCGCGGAGCTTGGGGCGCATCTGCTCGACCCGTCGCGCGGTGAACGCCTTGGCCACCAAGCGCCGAAGCCGCGTGTGCTCGGGCGCGTCCATGCCGAGGATGCCTTCGGGGTCCAACGGCAACGGCGTGCTGCGCGGAGTCTCCGGCGTCGTCCCGGCGGCCATGCTGAAACGGGGGTCACCGAGCACGATCCGCGCGTCGGCGTACCGCGTGACCAACCACGCCGTGCCTTCCCCGTAGGGCATGCGCACGCGCGTGATCGGCTCCTCGCGGCGCAGGCGCTCGTAGACGGGGTCGAGGTCGAGTGCCCTCGGCAGGCTGAACGGGTACGACGGCGCCGAGGTGGTGGGATCGACGGCGGTCACCGTGATCTCCCTTCGCCAGGTATGTAAGCAGTCGCTTACTTTCCAAGCTACGAGGGGGTCACAGGCGCGTCAAGATCCAGCAGCGCGGAGATACCTCGGTGGACCTGGGCTTCCACCCGATCGGCGTCAGCCTCCCGCAGCACGTCCGAGCCCAGCACCGATCGGCAGAACCCGATGCCGACCAGCCAGGCGAGCACCAGTTCGGCGCGCAGCTCGGCCTCCGGCCCCTCGGTCAGCTCGGACAGCGAGTTCACGTAGGCGCGGCCCATCTCCTTGCGCAACGCCATCGACTCGGCGCCGAGCACGGCGGAGCGCAGCATCGCCTGGATCGGGTGGTCCACCCCCTCCGGCGTCTCGGCGAGGAAGATCTCCAGGATGCGGTGCGGCAGCTCCTCGGCGGGCCCGGCGTGCAGCAGGTCCATCCCGCGATGCGCCACGACCGCGTTGAACAGGTCTTCCTTGGTGCCGAAGTACCGGAACAGCAGGGCCTGGTTGGCTCCGGCGCGCGCGGCGATGTCGCGCACCGTGGTGCGGTCGTAGCCGCGTTCGGCGAACAGCTCACCGGCCGCCTTCAGCAACGCGGCGCGGGTGGCCTGCGCGTCCCGGCGACGCGGCGGTGGGTTCTGCGACATCGGGACATTCTGCGGGAAACGCCCTCAGGAAGAAGGGCGGACGTGCCCGTCTCCCCACACCACCCATTTGGTGGAGGTCAGCTCGGGCAGCGCCATCGGCCCGCGCGCGTGCAGCTTCTGCGTGGAGATGCCGATCTCCGCGCCCATGCCGAACTCACCGCCGTCGGTGAAGGACGTGGCCGCGTTGACCATGACAGCGGCCGCGTCCACCCTCGCGGTGAACTCGCGCGCCGCGCGCACATCGGCGGTCACGATCGCCTCGGTGTGTCCGGAGCCGTGCTCAGCGATGTGAGCGACCGCGTCGGCCAGGGAGTCCACGACCTTCGCGGCGATGTCGAGCGACAGGTACTCGGTGTCCCAGTCCTCGTCCTGCGCGGGCACGGTCGCGGTCCCCGCCAGCGCCGCGAACCGCGAGTCGGCGTGCAACGTGACGCCGACCGCGCTCAGCTCACGGGCCACCTCGGGCACGAAGCGCTCTGCGATGTCCTTGTGCACCAAAAGGCTCTCCGCCGCGTTGCACACACTGGGGCGGCGCGCCTTGGAGTTGAGGACGATGCGCACGGCCATGTCCAGGTCAGCCGCGGAGTCCACGTAGACGTGGCAGTTGCCGACGCCGGTCTCCACCGTGGGCACGGTCGCGCCCTCGACTACGGCGTTGATCAGCCCGGCACCACCGCGCGGGATGACGAGGTCCACCAAGCCGCGCGCGGTGATCAGGTGCCGCACGGACGCGCGGTCGTGGCACGGCAGCAGCTGCACCGAGTCGGCGGGCAGCCCGGCCTCGACAACGGCGTCGCGGAGCACGGCGACGAGCGCGGTGTTCGAGCTCTCCGCGGACGAGGAACCGCGCAGCAGCACGGCATTGCCCGCCTTCAAGGTCAGCCCCGCCGCGTCGACGGTCACGTTCGGACGGCCCTCGTAGACCATGCCGACCACGCCCATGGGCACGCGGACCTGACGCATCTCCAACCCGTTCGGCAGGATGCCGCCGCGCAGCACCTCGCCGACCGGATCGGGCAGCCCGGCGACCGTGCGCTGCGCCTCGGCGATCGCGGCGATCCGCGCCTCCGTCAGCGCCAGCCGGTCGATCATCGCTTCGCCCAGCCCGGACTCGCGGCCCCGGCGCACGTCCTCGGCGTTGGCCGCCAGCACCTCCGGAGCCCTGCGGACCAGCGCGTCGGCGATGGCGTGCAGCGCGGCGTCCTTGGCCTGGCGGGTGGCCAGTGCCAGGTCGGACGCCGCGACGCGGGCACGGCGGGCCGCGTCGTGCACCTGAGCGCGGAGATCTTCGTCCACAGTGGACTCAACAGCGGTGGTCACGGTCCCAGAGTAGTCCGATCGCGGCCCCACCCGATCCGGTTATCCCACAGCCCGGACGCCGGACTGTCGGACCCATGGGGCACCCTGGTCGACGTGGAAGAACAGGGACTGCGCGAACTGGCCGAGGAGAAGCTCCGCTCCCTCGCGGGCGAGAACGCGAAGCTGCGCGAGGACCAGTGGACCGCGATCCGCGCCCTGGTCGTCGACCGCTCCCGCGCACTGGTCGTCCAGCGCACCGGGTGGGGCAAGTCGGCCGTGTACTTCATCGCCACCGCGCTGCTGCGCGAGCTGGGCGAGGGGCCCACGGTCATCGTCTCGCCACTGCTGGCGCTGATGCGCAACCAGGTCGTCGCGGCCGAGCGCGCGGGCGTGCGCGCGGCGACGATCAACTCCGCCAACCAGGAGGAGTGGGAGAACGTCCAGGAGCAGGTCGCCATGGGCGAGCTGGACGTGCTCCTGGTCAGCCCGGAACGGCTCAACAACCCCGACTTCCGCGACAACGTGCTGCCGGAGCTGTCCGCCGACGCCGGGCTGATCGTGGTGGACGAGGCGCACTGCATCTCCGACTGGGGCCACGACTTCCGGCCGGACTACCGCCGCCTGCGCACGCTCATCGCCGAGCTGCCGGAGGAGATCCCGGTCCTCGCGACGACCGCCACCGCGAACGACCGCGTGGTGCGCGACGTGGCCGAGCAGCTGGAGCTGGGCGAGCGCGAGGCGTTGGTGCTGCGCGGTCAGCTCGACCGGGAGAGCCTGCGGCTGAGCGCGGTCCGGCTGCCCACGGCGCAGGCGCGTTTGGCGTGGCTGGCGAACAAGCTCACCGAACTGCCGGGCTCGGGGATCATCTACACGCTCACCGTCGCGGCGGCCGACGACGTGGCGTCCTTCCTGCGCGACCGCGGTTTCGAGGTCGCCTCGTACTCCGGCAAGACCGAGACCTCGGAGCGCCAGCAGGCCGAGGAGGACCTGCTCGCCAACAAGGTCAAGGCGCTCGTGGCGACCTCCGCGCTGGGCATGGGATTCGACAAGCCGGACCTCGGGTTCGTCGTGCACCTGGGCGCCCCGTCCTCGCCGATCGCGTACTACCAGCAGATCGGCCGTGCGGGTCGTGGCGTGCAGCGCGCCGAGGTGCTGCTGCTGCCCGGCCCGGAGGACAGGGACATCTGGGCCTACTTCGACTCGTTGGCGTTCCCGTCGGAGCACATCGTGCGGCGGCTGCTGTCCGTGCTCGCCGAGGCGGACGGCGCGATGTCCACCGCCGCGCTGGAACCCCGCGTTGAGCTGAGCCGCAGCCGTCTCGAAGCGGTGTTGAAGGTGCTCGACGTGGACGGCGCGGTGCACCGCGTGCGCGGCGGGTGGACCTCGACCGGCGAGGAGTGGACCTACGACGCCGACCGCTACGCGCGGGTGGCGAAGGCACGCCAGGCCGAGCAGCAGGCGATGGTGGACTACCTCGCCACCACCGGCTGCCGCATGGAGTTCCTGCTGCGCCAGCTCGACGATCCGCACGCGGCCCCGTGCGGGCGGTGCGACAACTGCACCGGAGAGCGGCTGTCCACGGAGGTTCCGGGCGAAGCCGTCGCCGAGGTCGAGCAGCGGTTGCTGCGCCCCGGCATCGACCTGAGCACGCGCAAGCAGTGGCCGAGCGGGATGAGCGCGCTCGGCATCGACCTCAGCGGCCGCATCCCGGCCACGGAGGCCGCGTCGGTGGGACGCGCGCTGGGCAGGCTGACCGACATCGGCTGGGGCAACCGGCTCCGCCCGCTGTTCGCGCCCGACGCCCAGGACGCCGAGATCACCGACGAGTTGTTCCAGGCGTGCGTGCAGGTCCTGGCCGGCTGGGGTTGGGAGCGGCGACCGGTCGGTGTCGCCGCGATCGACTCGCAGAAGCACCCGCGCCTGGTCGCCAGCTTCGCCACGCGCATCGCCACGATCGGCAGGCTGCCGTTCCTCGGCCGCGTGCTCTCCGACGGCACGGCACCGTCGTCGGTGAACAGCGCGCAGCGGCTGGCCGGGCTGACCACCTCACTGAGCCTGTCCCCCGAGCTGGAGCAGAACCTGGCCGACGCGAACGGGCCGGTGCTGCTCATCGACGACCGCGCGGACACCGGCTGGACCCTCACGGTCGCCGCCCGGTTGCTGCGCCGGGCCGGAGCGCAGGAGGTGCTGCCCTTCGTCCTGGCCGCGACGGCGTAGCACATTTACCCGACTGAACAGTAGATTGAACTGATGGGTTCAATCTACGTGATCACGGGTGGCACTGACGGGATCGGCAAGGCGCTGGCGCGCGCCTACCTCAAGCGCGGCCACGAGGTGGTCGTCATCGGCCGTGACCAGGCGAAATCCCCGGAGGGCGCGCACTTCGTCCGCGCCGACCTCAGCCTGGTCGGCGACACCAGGGCGGCGATCGCCGAACTGCGCTCCAGGTACTCCAAGATCGACGGCGTGGTGCTGTGCGCACGGCACCTCCAGTCCGAGCGCCAGGTCACGACCGAGGGCTTCGAGCACAACTTCGCGCTCTACTACCTGAGCCGCTTCCTGCTCAGCTACGAACTGACCGAGCTGCTGCACGCCGCCGACGACCCGGTGATCCTCAACGTGGCGGGGCCGGGCCCGAACCCCGAGCACGTGCGCTGGGACGACCTCGGCCTGGAGTCGGGCTACGACGGGATCACCGCGATGTTCCACAGCGGCCTGCTCAACGACCTGCTCGGCGAGGGCTTCGCGCTGAACCGGCCCTCGGAGAAGATCCACTACGTCCTGGTGAACCCGGGAACGGTGAACACCAGCTTCTCCGGCTCCTACGACGAGGCCGTCGCGGCGCAGATCGAGGCCATCCGCTCGTCGGCGAAGCCGGTCGAGGAAGCGATCCGTCCGCTCGTGGCGCTGCTGGACACACCGCCGCCGAGCCCGCTGAGCGTCTTCGTCCAGGACCAGCCCTACGAGCCCGTTCTCGATCCCGCATCGGCGCGACGGCTGGACACCGTGACGCGCGAGCTGCTGGGAATGCCGGTGCTGCGCGGCGTTTCAGCGTCGAAGCTGCGCGCGCTGCTGGACTCGCGGGTGTTCGGCGTGATCGGGACGGTCCAGCCCGGTGGCGAGCCGCACCAGGCCGTGGTGTGGCTGAAGCGCGACGGCGACGACGTGCTGTTCATGACCGCCGAGGGCAGCCGCAAGGAGCGCAACCTCCGGCGCGACGCGCGCGTCAACGTGCTCGTGAGCCCAGCCGACGCCCCGCACACCTACGCCTCGATCCAGGGCACCGCAACGGTTTCCCGGGAGGGCGCGCACGAACTCCGCGAAGAGCTGACGATGAAGTACATCGGCACCTCCTACGCCGAGCACATCCGGCGCACGCCCGAGGCCGACCACAGCGACGCCACCATCACCACCGTCCGCGTGCGGCCCACCCGCATCTCCGGCCGCCTCTGACCCCTCAACATCAACGCCCTCATTGGTGCGCCCAGCCACCTGAATGACTCGTTCAGTCCGTTGAACCACATGAACGAGTCATTCAGGGCGCTCAACCACCTGAATGAGTCATTCAGCGCGTAAGGGGGACGAGGTCGTCGGCGTGGACGACTTCGCGGCGTTGTTCTGGGGGGAGTTCGTGGCTGGAGTGGCCGATCAGCGCGGGCAGTTCCGCCGCGTCGAAGGCCACCGCGCCGCGGGCCACCACCAGGCCAGCGGTGTCGAGCAGTTCCACGACGTCGCCCGCCTCGAAGTCACCCTCGACGGCGGTGATGCCCGCGGCGAGCAGCGAACGGCGGCGCCCCACCACGGCCGCGACAGCGCCGTCGTCGAGGCGCAGGCGGCCGACCGCGTCGGCGGCGTGCGCGAGCCAGAAGCGGCGCGCGGACATCCGAGGCCCGGTCGCGGCGAACACCGTGCCAACGGAAGCCGACGCGAGCGCGGGACCGGCAGCGGTGGCAGCGGTCAGCAGCACGGGAATCCCCGCGGCGGCGGCCAACCGAGCTGCGGCCAGTTTCGACGCCATGCCACCGGTTCCGAGCCCGGAGCCCACGGCCGCGACGTCCACACCGTCCACATCGGACTGTCCAAGGACCTCGGGGATCAGCGTGGAACCGGGCAGGCGCGGGTCCCCGTCGTACAGACCGTCCACATCGGACAGAAGTACGAGCGCGTCCGCGCCGACGAGGTGCGCGACCAGAGCCGCGAGCCGGTCGTTGTCACCGAAGCGGATCTCGTCCGTGGCAACGGTGTCGTTCTCGTTCACCACGGGCACCACGCCGAGCGCGAGCAGCCGCGAGAACGTGCGCTGCGCGTTGCGGTAGTGCGCGCGCCGCACCACGTCGTCGGCGGTCAGCAGGACCTGGCCGACCGTCAGCGAGTGCCGCGCGAAGGACGCCGCGTAGGCGTGCGCGAGCTGGAGCTGACCGACGCTCGCCGCGGCCTGCTGGGTGGCGAGGTCGCGCGGGCGCTTCACCAGGCCCAGCGGGGCGAGCCCCGCCGCGATGGCTCCGGAGGACACCAGGACGACCTGGCTGCCCGCCGCGCACCGCGCGGCGAGCGCGTCGACCAACGCATCGAGACGGCTCGCGTCGAGCCCGCCCTCGGCCGTGGTCAGTGAGGAGGACCCCACCTTGACCACGATCCGACGGGCTTCGACGATCTCCGTGCGAGCCGCGGACAACACGCCCGACGTCACTCCTCGTCGTCCTCGTCCTCCGCCACCTGACCGCGGCGGACCCGGCGGGCCTGCTTGCGGTCGGCGGCCGAGATCCGGTCGGTGCGGTCCAGGCGCGGGTCCTCGCCGCGCACCTCCATGGCCAGCGCGATGCCCGCGGGCGTCGTCGGCTCCCAGTCGAAGGTCATCTCGCCGATGGTCACCGAGCAGCCGGGCTCAGCACCCCGCTTCGCCAGCTCCTCCTCGACACCGAGGCGGGCGAGCCGGTCGGCCAGGTAGCCGACTGCCTCGCTGTTGCCGAAGTAGGTCTGCAGGACCCAGCGCTCCGGCCGCTCACCGCGGACGATGAAGCCGCCGGGGGTCTCCGGGTCCGGCTCGACGGTGAAGCCGGTCTCGTTGACCGCCTTCGGCCGCAGCACGACCCGGGTGTCCTCCTCGACCGGCTTGTTCGCGCGATAGTCCTCGACGACCTTGGCCATCGCGAAGGTCAGCTCGCGCAGACCCTCCCGGCTGGCCGTGGAGATCTTGAACACCGGCAGGTCGCGCGCCTTCAGCTCGGCCTCGACGAACTCGGCCATGTCCCGGCCGTCCGGGATGTCGATCTTGTTGAGCACGACCATCCTGGGCCGTTCGGCCAGGTCCCCGCCGAGCGAGGGCGTGTAGAGCGCGAGCTCCCGCTCCAGGGCGTCGATGTCGGAGATCGGGTCGCGGTCCGGCTCGTAGGTGGCGCAGTCGATGACGTGCACCAGCACCGCGCAGCGCTCGATGTGCCGGAGGAAGTCCAGGCCGAGGCCCTTGCCCTGGCTGGCCCCGGGGATAAGCCCCGGCACGTCGGCGACGGTGAACACCGTCTCGCCAGCGGTGACGACGCCGAGGTTGGGCACCAGGGTGGTGAACGGGTAGTCGGCGATCTTGGGCCGAGCCGCGGAGAGCACCGCGATCAGCGAGGACTTGCCCGCGGAGGGGAAGCCGAGCAGGCCGACGTCGGCGACCGACTTCAGCTCCAGAACCAGGTTCCTGCGCTCACCGGGCTCGCCGAGCAGCGCGAAGCCGGGGGCCTTGCGCGCCTTGGAGGACAGCGCGGCGTTGCCGAGCCCGCCCCGTCCGCCCTGCGCGGCGATCAGCCGGGTGCCCTCGCCGACGAGGTCGGCGATGACCTCGCCGTCCTCGCTCATCACCACGGTGCCGTTGGGCACCGGCAGTTCCAGGCCGGCGCCCATCGCGCCGTTGCGCATGCCGCCCTGGCCCTGCTTGCCGTTGCCCCCGGCGTGGTGCGGGCGGAAGTGGAAGTCGAGCAGCGTGTGCACGCTGGAGTCCACGACGAGCACGACGTCACCGCCGTTGCCCCCGTTGCCCCCGTCCGGCCCGCCGAGCGGCTTGAACTTCTCCTTGTGCACCGAGGCGCACCCGTTGCCGCCCTCGCCCCCCGCCGCGTGCAGGACCACGCGGTCGACGAAACGTGACACGACTTCCTCCTACTGCCGATGAACACACTTCAGGGGCGGTCCGGTGCTAGCCCGGTCCCGCCCCTGAAGTGGTGAGCGTGTATCGCTCGGTGAGACCTGTCAGGCCTCGGCCGGAACGATGTTCACGGTCTTGCGACCGCGCTTGATGCCGAACTTCACCGCACCGGCGGCGAGCGCGAACAGGGTGTCGTCGCTGCCGCGGCCGACGTCGACACCCGGGTGGAACTTGGTACCACGCTGGCGAACCAGGATCTCGCCTGCGCTGACGACCTGACCACCAAAGCGCTTCACGCCGAGCCGCTGGGCGTTGGAGTCGCGGCCGTTACGAGAGCTGGATGCACCCTTTTTGTGTGCCATGGCTGGTCAGACCCTCACTTGTTGATGCCGGTGACCTCGACACGGGTCAGCCGCTGACGGTGACCCTGTCGCTTGTGGTAGCCGGTCTTGTTCTTGAACTTGTGGATGACAATCTTGGGACCCTTGGTCTGCTCGACGACCTTGCCGGTCACGGCGACCTTGCCGAGGGTGTCGGTGTCGGCGATCACATCGCCGCCGTCGACGACGAGCAGCGCCGGGAAGTTGACCTCGGTGCCCGGCTCGCCTTCGAGCTTCTCGACCTCGACGACGTCCCCGACAGCCACCTTGTACTGCTTGCCGCCGGTCTTGACGATCGCGTACATGGTTCGGAAGTCTCCTGCTGCTCGGTGTCGATATCGCGCTCTGTGGTTCTCCGCGATGGGACGACGCGTGCGTTGCCACAACACATTCGCGGGCTTTCGCACAACAGAACCCGCCTGATGGCGGGCCGTACGACAGAGTACGGGGCGGCCGGGAACAGGGTCAAACCGGGTGGTCACGTGCTCCGCCACACCCGCGCTGAGCAGCACCGGGAACGCCGGAACGCCCACCGACCGGAGAGAGTCGATGGGCGTTCCAGGGTGACGCGGTGGGTCAGGCTTCCTTCGCAGCGCCCTGAGGCGGTCCTGCGGGCCGTGAGGCGGCGCGACGGGAGGTGCGGCGACGCGTGGTCACCGACACCGCCGCAACGGGGTCCTGAGGCGGCGCAACGGGTTCTGCCGGGGCGTGCTCCCCGGACTTGGCAGCGGGAGCCGTCGCGGCGTTCTCCTCGCGCGGAGTCGCGATGTGCACCTCGGCGGCACCGTTCTCGGAGCTCTGCTCCTTCGGCGGGCCGGACGGGCGCTCGCTGCTGCGGCGACGGCGCTGACGGCGGCGCTCCGGCGGGGCCGCGTCGGCGGCGACCTCGGGGGCCACCTCCGCGGGAGCGGCCTCGACCACGGGCTCCTTGGCCACCGGTTCGGCGGTCACGGGCTCGGGCTGGGCGGCGACCTCGACGGGCTGCTTGGGCTCGGAGCTCTTGGCCTCGTCGGCCTTCTTCTCCTGCTGAGCGTCGGCCTCGGCCTGCGCGGCCTCGGCGTTGGCGCGGTTGCGCTGGCGCTGCCGCTTGCTCTCCTTGCCGCCGCCGTTGCCGTTGCCGTTGTTGCCGCCACCGCCGTTGTTGCCGTTGCCGTGGTTGTGCGAGCCGTTGCCGTTGCCGACATCGGTGGTCACCACCAGGCCACGTCCCCGGCAGTGCTCACAGGTGCTGCTGAAGGCCTCCAGCAGACCGGTGCCCACCCGCTTGCGGGTCATCTGCACCAGGCCGAGCGAGGTCACCTCGGCGACCTGGTGCCGGGTCCGGTCGCGGCCGAGGCACTCGGTCAGCCTGCGCAGCACCAGGTCCCGGTTGGACTCCAGCACCATGTCGATGAAGTCGATGACGATGATGCCGCCGATGTCGCGCAGCCGGAGCTGGCGGACGATCTCCTCGGCCGACTCCAGGTTGTTGCGGGTGACCGTCTCCTCGAGGTTGCCCCCGGAGCCGGTGAACTTGCCGGTGTTGACGTCGATGACGGTCATCGCCTCGGTGCGGTCGATGACCAGGTAGCCGCCCGAGGGCAGCCACACCTTGCGGTCCAGCGCCTTGGTGATCTGCTCGTTCACCCGGTACTCGGTGAACACGTCGTTGACGCCGGTGTGCCTGCGCAGGCGCGACGCCAGGTCCGGGGCCACGTGCTGGACGTAGGGCTCGATCGTCTCCCACGCGTGCCCGCCCTGGACGACCAGCGCCGAGAAGTCCTCCGTGAACATGTCGCGGATGACCTTGATCAGCAGATCGGGCTCCTCGTAGAGCAGCGAGGGCGCGCCGGCCTTGGACACCCCGGGGGCGCCGTGGGCCTTGCCCTTGACGACCTCCCACTGCGCCTGCAGCCGGGTCACGTCGCGGGCGAGGGCCTCCTCGCTGACGCCCTCGGCGGCGGTGCGGATGATCACGCCGGCGTCGTCGGGGACGATCCGCTTGAGGATCTCCTTGAGCCTGCGCCGCTCCACGTCGGGCAGCTTGCGGCTGATCCCGGTGGCACCGCCGGCAGGCACGTAGACCAGGAAGCGGCCGGGCAGGCTGATCTGGGTGGTCAGCCGGGCGCCCTTGTGCCCGACCGGGTCCTTGGTGACCTGCACCAGCACGCTGTCGCCGGTGGAGAGCGCCTGCTCGATCTTGCGGGACTTGCCCTCGAGACCGGCGGCGTCCCAGTCCACCTCGCCCGCGTAGAGCACCGCGTTGCGGCCGCGGCCGATGTCGACGAAGGCCGCCTCCATGCTGGGCAGCACGTTCTGCACGCGGCCCAGGTAGACGTTGCCGACCAGCGAGCCGGAGCCCGCCGAGGTGACGAAGTGCTCGACGAGCACCCCGTCCTCCAGCACGGCGATCTGGATGCGCTCGCCCTGCTCGCGGACGACCATCTTGCGGTCCACCGACTCGCGGCGGGCCAGGAACTCCGACTCGCTCAGGATCGGCGCGCGGCGGCGACCGGCCTCGCGGCCGTCCCTGCGGCGCTGGCGCTTGGCCTCGAGGCGGGTCGAGCCCTTGACGCTGCGCACCTCGTCGTCGGAGGAGGTGGCGGGCTCGCGCTCCGGGCGGCTCTCCCGCACGTGCACGACCGTGTTGGGCGGGTCGTCGTCGCGGCTGGACGCGTCGTCCTCGGCGTTGCCCTTGCGACGGCGGCGGCGCCTGCGGCGCTTGTTGCCGCCCTCGCCGGAGTCGTCGGCGGAGTCCTCCGCGGAGTCGTCCTCGCCCTGCTCGGCCTCGTCGGAGACGGCGACGTGCGCGGGCAGCTCCTGGTCGGAGACGTCCTCGTCGTCGATGTCGTCGCCGAGCTCGGAGTGGCCCTTGCCCCGGCCACGGCCGCGACGGCCGCGGCGACGGCGGCGACGGGTGTTCGCGTCGTCGTCACCGTCCTCGCCGCCGAGGTCCTCGTCGTGCGGCAGGTCGTCGACCTCGCTGGCGTCGGGGTCCAGGTCGGCCTCGGTCAGCGAGACCCGCTTGCGGCTGGGCTTGGCGACCTTGCCGGAGCGGCTCGCCTTGGCCGGGGCCTCCTGCGCGGCGGGCGCGGCTTCGGCGGGCTGCGGCGGCAGGAACACCGCCTGCGGCGCGGCGAACAGCGGCGTCAGCGCGGCGGGCGCGGGAGCCGGTTCGACGACCTCGACGACCTCGTCGACGGGGTCGGCGTCCTCGGTGTCGGCCACGTCTGCGGTGTCAGCGGTGTCGTCGTCAGGCGCCAGGTGGTCGACGACCTGGGTCGCGACCTCCCTGGTGATGCTCGACTGCGCGCTGCTGACCGCGAAACCCAGCTCGACCAGGGTGGCCATCACCTCGCGGCTGCTGGCGCCCAGCAGCTTGGCGAGCGCGTGGACCCGCAGCTTGGCCGGAAGGTCGAATGCGGTGCTGTCCCCGCCGGCGCTGCCGGCAGGGCTCTCGGTTTTCGGCATGTAGCTCCCTCGCCCCCGGGCGCGTCGACAGTGCCGACGCGGCCGCGCAGGGGCTCCTCTCTCGTCCAGTCGCCGCCGCGTGCAGCGGCGGAAATCCTGCCTTCGTCACCCGGCCCCCGAATCGGTTGGACACGGGTACCTAGGGCAACAGGTCATCGAGCGACGACGCGCCGGGCCCGACCCCTACTCCCCGACTGCAGGTAAGCCGCTCGTGGCCCGAGTCGGCTCCCGGTCGTTGGCGAACGGGTCCGTGAGTGCTCCGCTGTCGTCGAGCCGCCCCTGAGCCATCCGGATCGCCTTCGCGGGTACCGGCGGTTGCAGGTCGGCGACGACGCGAAGCGCACTCAACACGTCATCCGGCCGGACAACAGGCTGTGTCTGCCGTACGACCGTGCTGAGTATCCCACACCTCCGGGTGCCTTCGGCTCCATCGCCCACCCGAGTGGTAGTGACTTCAACTTCCCTGACGACCTCGGCGGACACAATCGCAGCTCGCGCGTCGATGTCCTTGCGACCGTCCTTGGTCAGCTTCTGCACCACGACCTCGGGCGCGGCGAGCAGCAGTTCGACGGCCCTGCCCAGCTCATCGGGGTCGACACCGGGCAGCTCGATCCGCCACCGGCAGCCGTCGATGCGGTCGGCGAGCGAGCCGGACTCCGCTTCCACGGCCTCGATGACGTCCAGCCCCGGCGGCAGCGCCGTGTCCAGCTCCTCGGCCAGCGCCGCCGCGTCGATCCGGTCGACCACCGAGACCTCGACGTACTCCGCCTCGCTTGCCGTCCCGGTCGGCGCGGCGCCGATCCAGGACACCTTGGGGCGCGGGTTGAAGCCCTGGGAGTAGGCCATCGGGACGCCGGCGCGGCGCAGCGCGCGCTCGAAGGTGCGCGCCACGTCACGGTGTGACGTGAAACGCAGACGCCCCCGTTTGGCGTATCTGATGCGCAGCTTCTGCACGGCGGCCGCTGACGGGTTGGGTTGGTGCTGAGCGCTCAGGACTGCTCCTCGGCGGAGGTGGTCTAACCAGGCAGGTCATTGTGCCCCGTCAACCCCCGGGAACGCATTCAGGCTGTCACCCGCTTGTCTGCCCGGTGCCTGGATGGCTACCTTCCGGTTTCATCGAAGGAAGCACTTCCCCACTGATGGAGGTCCCCCGTGCCGCTGACCCGCGGTAACGGTGCGCGCCGCGCCGCGGTCTGCTCCGTGCTGCTCGTCGCGGGACTGGCGGCGGCCCCCGGCCTCGCGGGAGCGGAGCCCGGACAGCCCTGCGGGATCGGGAAGTCGCTGCGCTACATCGTGGTCTTCGACCAGGGCACGCGGGCCGAGGAGGCCCAGCGCCGGATCGGCGCGGCCTGTGGCGAGACCGTGACCTTCTACTCCCAGATCGGGGTCGCGGTCGCCAGTTCCAAGGACCGCGCGTTCACCGACCGCCTCTCCGACGCCCGCGCCTTCAGCACCCAGCAGGAGCTGGGCGGGCAGGGCTCGGCGAGCAAGCGCAAGAACCGCAGCCGGCTCACCGCGGCGATCAAGGCGAGCCCGTCGGTGGCCACGACGGACCGCTCCGGCGAGCAGTGGGACATGTCGATGATCAAGGCCGACGAGGCGCACCGGTACTCGGTCGGCAGCCGCTCGGTCGTCGTCGGCGTGCTGGACTCCGGCATCGACGCGGGGCACCCGGACCTGGCCGCGGCCGTTGACCCCTCGGTCTCGGCGGGCTGCGTCTCCGGCGCCCCCGACACCAGGCGCGAGGCGTGGCAGCCGTCCGCCTTCGAGCACGGCACCCACGTCGCGGGCACCATCGCGGCGGCCAACGACGGCAAGGGCACCACCGGCGTCGCCCCGGGCGTGCGGCTGGCCTCGGTCAAGGTGGTCGACGACGACGGCTACGTCTCCCCGGAGTCGGCCGTGTGCGGCTTCATGTGGGCCGCGACCAAGGGCGTGCGCGTGGTCAACAGCAGCTTCACCGCCGGGCCGTGGACGTTGACCTGCAAGGACAAGGGCAGCGAGCAGTGGGTGGTGCACGAGGCCATGCGGCGCGCGGTCACCTACGCGACGAACCGGGGCGTGCTGACGGTCGCGGCGATCGGCAACGAGGGCACCAACCTCGCCAGCGCGAAGTGCGACGCGCTCCCCGGTGAGCTGCGCGGGGTGATCGGCGTGTCCTCGATCGGCGCGGACCGCACGAAGGCGAGCTACAGCTCCTACGGGCTCGGCATCGCCGACCTGACCGCTCCCGGCGGCGACCACCGGCAGAAGCCGCAGTCCGCCAACCAGGGTTGCGTGCTCTCCACCGTGCCCGCGGGGTACGGCTACTACTGCGGCACCTCGATGGCGACTCCGCACGTGGTGGGGGTCGCGGCCCTGTTGGCGTCGCGCTTCCCGTCTGCCGGGCCGACCGCGCTGACGAAGATGTTGAGCAACCAGGCGGAAACGCTGCCCTGCCCGAGCGACTACGACCTCAACGACGACGGTGCCCAGGACGCGGCGTGCTCCGGTTACGCGGACTACAACGGCTTCTACGGGCACGGTCTGGTCAACGCGTTGAACGCGGTGCGCTGATGGCGGTCGTCCCCGTCCTGATCGAGGACTGGCAGTACGAGTGCTGCGGCGACCCGTTCAAGATCGGCGATCGCGTGACGTGGCAGTTGTGTTATTTCAACGACCGCCCAGAGTTTCTGAGCCCGCCGGACCAGATGCGTCTTTCCCTTGGCGTGGATGCGATTCCGGACGGCCCCGGCGCACACTTGAGTTCGGGCGAGCTGCACGTGCTCTGGCCTGATCCGTCCACAAAGGACGGTCTGGCGGAGATCGTCGGGGTGCTGCACGAGGAGCGCCACAGCACCCCTGCCGTGCCCGCGACCACCGGCTTCGTCCGACGCATCCGGCAGATGTCCGTGCAACACCGCAACGACCCCGGAACGCCGACGTGGCACCGGGTTCCGGGCACGGAGACGTTCACCGAGCTGTGGGAGAGCGAAGCGATCTCCCCCACCCCAGCGCAGCGCGAGGCGGGGCGCTGGGGTGTCGGGATGCTCGTCGACCTGGAGGTCAGCCTCCGCTGAAGGCGGGGTTGCTGACCGGGGAGCCCTTGCCGACCGGGGAGATCGGCAGCAGCTTGCGCCCGGTCGGGCCGACCTGGATGTCGGTGTTCATCGCCGGGCACACGCCGCAGTCGAAGCACGGCGTCCAGCGGCAGTCGTCCTGCTCGTGCTCGTCGAGGGCGTCCTGCCAGTCCGACCAGAGCCATTCCTTGTCCAGGCCCGAGTCGAGGTGGTCCCACGGCAGGACCTCGTTCTCCTCGCGCTCCCTGGTGGTGAACCAGTCCAGGTCCACGCCCAGCGACGGCAGCTCCGCCCCGGCGGCGTCGATCCAGCGCTGGTAGGAGAAGTGCTCGCTCCAGCCGTCGAAGCGCCCGCCCTCGCGCCACACCCGCTCGATGACCCGGCCGACGCGGCGGTCGCCCCGGGAGAGCAGTCCTTCGATGAGGCTGGGCTTGCCGTCGTGGTAGCGCATGCCGATGTTGCGGCCGAGCTTGCGGTCGGAGTTGACCGCCTCGCGGAGCTTGCGCAGCCGCGAGTCCACGGTGTCCGGGTCGCACTGCGCGGCCCACTGGAACGGCGTGTGCGGCTTCGGCACGAACCCGCCGATGGAGATCGTGCAGCGGATGTCCTTGCGGCCGGACGCTTCCCGGCCCGCGCGGATGACGTTCTTGGCCATCTCCGCGATCTGCAGGACGTCGTCGTCGGTCTCGGTCGGCAGGCCGCACATGAAGTACAGCTTCACCTGGCGCCAGCCGTTGGAGAACGCGGCGCTGACCGTGCGGATGAGGTCCTCCTCGGACACCATCTTGTTGATCACGCGGCGCAGGCGCTCGCTGCCGCCCTCCGGCGCGAAGGTCAGGCCGGAGCGGCGACCGTTGCGGGAGAGCTCGTTGGCCAGGTCGATGTTGAACGCGTCGACCCGGGTGCTCGGCAGGCTCAGCCCGGTGTTGGTGCCCTCGTAGCGGTCGGCGAGCCCCTTGGTCACCTCGGCGATCTCGGAGTGGTCGGCGCTGGAGAGCGAGAGCAGGCCGACCTCCTCGAAGCCGGTCGCGGCGAGGCCCCGCTCGACCATCGCGCCGATGCCCTCGATGGAGCGCTCGCGCACCGGGCGCGTGATCATCCCGGCCTGGCAGAAGCGGCACCCGCGCGTGCAGCCGCGGAAGATCTCCACGCTCATCCGCTCGTGCACGCTCTCCGCGAGCGGGACCAGCGGCTGCTTCGGGTACGGCCACTCGTCGAGGTCCATGGTGGTGCGCTTGAAGACCCGGTACGGCACGCGGTCGGCGTTGGGCACCACGCGCTGGATGCGGCCGTCCGGCAGGTACTCCACGTCGTAGAGCTGCGGCACGTACACGCCGCCGGTCTCGGCGAGGCGAAGCAGGATCTCGCGGCGCCCGCCGGGGCTGCCCTCGTTCTTCCACTTCCGGACGATGTCGGTGATCTCCAGGACGGCTTCCTCACCGTCGCCGAGCACCGCGCAGTCGATGAAGTCCGCGATCGGCTCCGGGTTGAACGCCGCGTGCCCGCCGGAGACGACGATCGGGTGCTCTTCGGTGCGGTCGGCCGCGTGCAGCGGGATCTTCGCCAGGTCCAGCGCCGTGAGCAGGTTCGTGTAGCCCAGCTCCGTGGAGAAGCTGACCCCGAACAGGTCGAAGTCGCCGACCGGGCGGTGCGCGTCCACCGTGAACTGCGGGACGTCGTGCTCGCGCATCAGCGCTTCCATGTCCGGCCACACCGCGTAGGTGCGCTCGGCGAGCACGTCCTGCTGCTCGTTCAGGATCTCGTAGAGGATCATCACGCCCTGGTTGGGCAGGCCGACCTCGTACGCGTCGGGGTACATCAGGCACCACCGCACGCACGTGGCTTCCCAGTCCTTGGTGGTGGCGTTCAGCTCGCCACCGACGTACTGGACCGGCTTCGACACCTGCGGCAGCAACGGCTCCAACTGGGCGAACACTGACTGCACACTCACGTCGACCAGGGTAGTTGCTCCGCCGCAGAGCACCACATACGCCGCCCACAAGCCTCCTACCTCGCTGGATGAACCGTCGCGCGGCGCCTTGCCACCGTGCGCGACACCGCGTCGACGAACCGCCCCGGCTGCTCCACGACGTCCCACCAGGTGAAGCGCAGCAGCACCCACCCCAGCTCCATGAGGTCGTTCTGCCGCGCGCGGTCCCGGTAGAGCACTTCCTGAGCCGTGTGCACCGATCGCCTGTCGAACGCCAACCCCACGCGCTCCTCGGGGAAGGCTCCATCGAGTCGCGCGAGGAACCTCCCCGCGCCGTCGAGGACCTCGAACTGCGTCCGCGGCAACGGCAGTCCGGCGTCGGCGAGCGCGAGCCTGGCGGCCGTCGCCAAGATCGTCTCCGCGCGTCCGTCCGCGCCCGCGAGCGCGGTCCGAGCCTGGACGCACCCGGAGCCGCCGCGCCAGTTGGCCACGGCACGCTGGACCTGCTGCGGCGTGCAGAGCCCTCGGCGGAAGGCGTCGTCGAGCGCCCACACGGCGGGCAACCTCGCCAGCCTGGCGGCGAGGTCCGCGAGCGTGCGCGGCACGGTCGTCACGGGTATCCCTTGGCGCAACTCGACTTCACCCAGCTCCAGCGCCCGCGTGTGGAACACCAGGTCCGCCCGGTCCCGCTTGCGGGCGTCACCGGGGACGGTCACGTGCTCGCGCCTCGCGGCCTCAGGCAGGGCGATGCCGTGAACGCGAGCGGCGGTGTCATGGCTCGCCACGGCGTAGGGCACCGCCGAGCTCAGGATCGCCGCGCGGGCGACGGTCAGCGGTGTCGCCTCGACGGTCCTCGGCAGGTAGACGCCGCGTTGCACCCGCCGAAGTCGGCCGGACCGCAGCGCGACGTGCAGCGCGTCAGGGTCGGCCTCCGCCAGTGCGCGTTCGCGGAGGAGCAGCCCGTCCGGTTCCAACAGGGGCTTCCACCAGTCGTCCATGGATCGAGCGTGCCCCGCCCGGAGCCGGGCCGGAGTGCGCTGGCGGCAATCTGTGGATGGACGGGGTCGATGTGGACAACTCGACGCACGTGGGTCAGGTGAGGAGGAGCTTGCCGAGGCGGCGGGAGGCGTAGAAGAGACCGATGGCGGCCATGACCACGAAGTAGCCGACGTGGACGAGGGCGCTCCAGCCGACGACGCCGGTGGTGAGGGCGCGCATCAGCTCGACCGCGTGGTAGAGCGGCAGGCACTGGACGACGGCCTGGAGCGCGCCGGGGTAGACCGACAGCGGGTAGAAGGTGGTGCAGAACAGGAACATCGGCAGGATCACCAGCTGCACGAGGTCGAAGTCCTGCCACGAGCGCATGAAGGTGGTCACGGCCATGCCGACGGCGGCGAAGGCGAGCGCGACGAGCAGTGCGGCGGGCAGCGCGAGCAGCCCCCACGGCGAGGCGATCAGGCCCATGCCGAGCATCACCACGAGGAAGCCCGCCGCGTAGGCGCCGCCGCGCAGCAGGGCCCACGCGATCTCGCCGATGGCCACGTCGACCGGGCCGAGCGGGGTGGCCAGCATGGCGTCGTAGAGCTTGGCGTACTTGAACTTGAAGAAGATGTTGAACGTGGCGTCGTAGATCGCGCCGTTCATCGCCGAGGAGGCCAGCAGCGCCGGGGCGACGAAGGCCGCGTAGCTGATCACCTCGCCGCCGGGACCGGTCACCTCGCCGACCAGGCTGCCGAAGCCGACACCGAGCGCGAGCAGGTAGAACAGCGGCTCGAAGAAGCCGGAGAAGATCGCCAGCCAGGCCCGCCGGTTCACCAGGAACGAGCGTTCGACCAGCACGCTGGCGCGGCCCGCGTACATCGAGCTCGGCAGCACGCGCAGCAGCAGGCCGGAGCGCTGCGCGGCCGTCCCACCAGGGGTCATCACATCAGCAGGCATGTCGTCCTCAGACCATCAACCGGGCGCGGAAGGTCCTGCGGGCCAGCGCGACGCCGACGCCGAGCCAGAGCAGCAGGTAGGCGAGGTGGCCCAGCGCGGGCAGCACCTCCAGCGTGCCGAAGGCGGCTCCCCTGGACAGCTCCGTGCCGTGCCACAGCGGCGTGATCCACGCCAGCGGCTGGACGAACACGGGTAGCTGCGAGACCGGGAAGAAGGTTCCGGCGAACAACGTCATCGGCATGACCACGAAGCGGAAGAGCAGGTTGAACTCCTGCCCCTCCTTCGTGATGGTGGCGGCGAAGGCCACGATCGGCGCTGCGAAGGCCAGGCCCGCGAGCACCGCCGCGACCAGCGAGACCAGCACGCTCGGTCCCTGGACCCCGCCGAAGAACGCGGCGACCACCATGAAGGCGACACCGGAGAACAGCAGCCGGGCCGCGAGCCAGACGAAGCGCCCCGCGACGATCTGACCAGCGGTGATCGGCGTGGAAACGATTCCCCAGAACGTTTTCTGCCACTTGAAGCCGGACAGGATGGGGTAGGTGGAGTCCATCGCCGCGTTCTGCACGGCCGAGGACACCAGCAGCGCCGGGGCGAGGAAGGCGATGTAGGTCGAGCCGCCGGGGACGGCGCCCGCGCGGATCTGCGTGCCGAGGCCGAGCCCGAGCGAGAGCAGGAACAGCACCGGTGTCACCACGCTGGAGAACACCGTGGCGCGCCAGTTGCGCCGGTACCACATCCACAGGCCCTCGACCACCAGCAGCGAGGCCCGGACCGAGCCGACGGTGCGCCCGGTGGACCTGGCGACCTCGTGCCGCGTTGTCACAGTCATCCCGGCTCCCTCAGTCCACCAGCGTGCGGCCGGTGAGCCGGAGGAACACGTCCTCCAGGCTGGATCTGCGGACGAGACTGGCCACCGGCGACACCCCGCGCTGGTGCGCGGCGGCCAGCGCGGCCTCGCCGTCGGCGGTGTAGAGCAGCAGCCGGTCGGGCAGCTCCTCGATCCGGTCGGCGAGCCCCTGCACGTCGGGCAGGGCCGCGTGCTGCTGACCGGGCGCGAAGCGCAGCTCCAGCACCTCGCGGGTGGAGTACTTCGCGATCAGCTCCCCCGGCGAGCCCTCGGCGGCGATCTTGCCGTTGTCCATGACGACCAGCCGGTCGCACAGCTGCTCGGCCTCGTCCATGTAGTGGGTGGTGACGATCAGCGTCACGCCCTGCTGCTTGAGCCGGAACAGCCGGTCCCACAGCAGGTGCCGCGCCTGCGGGTCGAGCCCGGTGGTGGGCTCGTCGAGCAGCAGCAGCTCGGGGTCGTTGACCAGCGACCTGGCGATGGTGAGCCGCCGCTTCATCCCGCCGGAGAGCGGCTCCACCTGGTGGTCGGCGCGGTCGGCGAGCTGCGCGAAGTCCAGCAGCTCCTCGGCCTTCTCGCGCACGTGCCGCTTGGACAGGCCGAAGTAGCGGCCGTAGACGAACAGGTTCTCGCGCACGGACAGCTCCGTGTCGAGGTTGTCCTGCTGCGGCACCACCCCGATGCGGGCGCGCACGCGCGGACCGTGCACGTCGGGGTCGTCGCCGAGCACGCTCAGCTCACCGCCCGACCTCGGCGAGACGCACGCGATCATGCGCATGGTCGAGGACTTGCCCGCCCCGTTGGGCCCGAGGAAGCCGAACGCCTCCCCGGGGCGGACCTCGACGTCGATGCCGTCGACGGCGGTGAAGTCGCCGAAGCGCTTGACCAGGCCGCGCGCCCGTACCAGTGAATCAACCCCAGTCACGCCGAGCAGGCTAGCCCGGGGGTCTGACAGCGCGGAACGGATTACTGGATCGGTCCGGACTGGTCAGTGCACTTGCCAGATTGTACGGTCATCTGAAAAGAGTTCTTACCAGCACGCTGAGCTGCACTTCTTCTTTCTTGTCGGCCTCACGAAAGGCTCTGACAATGTCACCCAGAAGTGGATTCCTCGCTGCACTGGTCCTGCTGATCGGCGTCATGTCCGCCCCTTCGGCCGCCGCGATGGGCATCCCCGTGCCCGCTGCGGACGCCTTCTACAAGCCACCTACACCGCTCCCCGACGTCGCGCCGGGCACCGTGCTCCGTTCGCGTCAGGTGACCGTGAAGGCCCTGGTGGTGCCCGTGCCGACAAAGGCGTGGCAGGTGCTCTACCGCTCCACGGGCACCCACGCCCGGGCCAACGCCGTCGTAGCCACCGTGCTCGTCCCGATCACCCCGTGGCTCGGCGGCGGACCGCGCCCCGTGGTGGCCTACAACGTCGGTTCGCACGGCCTCAGCGCGAACTGCGCGCCGTCGTACTGGCTGCGCCAGGGCATCGAGTACGAGTTCGCGCTCCAGTCGCTCGCGCTCGCGAAAGGGTGGGCCGTCGTGGTCACCGACTACGAGGGCTCAGCGACGCCGAACCCGCACACCTACACCGCCGGGCCTGCCACGGGCCACGCGGTTCTGGACGGAGTCCGTGCCGCACAACGACTTCTCAACGCGAACGGCCCGGTCGGCATCTGGGGATACTCCGAGGGTGGGCTCGCGTCGGCGTGGGCAGCCGAGCTGCAACCGACCTACGCACCCGAACTGAACCTCAAGGGCGTTGCAGCTGGCGGCGTTCCGCCCAACATCGGCAACGTCGGCTACAAGATCGACGGCGGCCCGTTCTTCGGCTTCTTCCTCGCGGCGGCGACCGGGCTGAGCCAGGCGCACCCGGAGATGGGGCTCCAGGGCTTCCTCAACGACAAGGGGCGCAAGGCTTTCGAGCAGGTGAAGGACATGTGCCAGGTGCAGTGGACGCCCGCGTACGCCTTCCACCGCATCTCGGAGTACACAACGGTCCGCGACCCGATCCAGCTCCCGCAGTTCCAGAAGGTGCTGGCGGCCAACGAACTCGGCAAGCGCAGACCGTCCGGGCCGATGTTCGTCTACCAGTCGCTGAACGACGAGATCATCCCAGCCGCCGACGCCCGCGCGCTCGCCGGGAAGTACTGCGCCGCAGGAACAACCGTGAAGTACACGGAGAGCTTCGTCAGCGAGCACATCTCCCTGGCCGTCACGGGCGCTCCCGGAGCCGTGTCCTGGCTCGCCGACCGCTTCGCGGGCAAGCCCGCCCCGAGCACCTGCTGAGGAGCCGCAATGGTCGCACTGCGCTTCAAACGAGGTGGCAAGTGGCGCGAGATGTCCTACGCGGAACTCGACGACAAGGTCGCGCGAGTCGCCGGAGGGCTTGTCGCACAAGGAATCCAACCTGGCGACCCGGTAGCCGTGCTCGGGCAGACCAGTCCCGAGTGGACGATCTGCGACCTAGCCATCGACCGCATCGGCGCGGTGTGCGTGCCGATCTACCCGACGAGCTCGCGCCAGGAAAGGGAGTGGGTGCTCAGCGACTCGGGCGCGCGCCTGCTCGTCGAGCCGCCGGAGCTGCCGCGCGGGGAGCCGGTCGCCCCGGTCGCCCGCGCGGACGACGAGCCGAGCACGATCATCTACACCTCCGGAACAACCGGCCCGGCAAAGGGATGCGTGCTGACACCGGCGAATCTGCGCGCGGCCTACGAATCCCTCGACAGCCTGGTCACCGTGGCCGCGGGCGATGTCGTGTACCTCTACCTGCCGTTGGCGCACCTCTTCGCGCGGATGACGCAGGCGATGACGTTGGCGCGGGGCGCGACGCTGGCGTACTTCGGCGGCGACATCACCGAGATCGTCACCGAGCTGACCGAGGTCCGGCCAACGCATCTTCCTTCGGTACCAAGGCTTTTCGAGAAGGTCTACACGAAGGTCACCGCCCTGACGGAGGGAATGGAACGTGAGCGCGTGCACGCGTTGGTGCGCGGGGCTTTCGGCGGGCGGTTGCGGGAGGCGCTGTCCGGGGCGGCGCCGATCTCGCCGGAGATCCTGGAGTTCTTCGCGGCGTGCGGCGTCCCGGTGTACGAGGCGTACGGAATGACCGAATCCACCGCTGTGATCAGCGCGAACCGCCCGGGTGCCACGCGCTTCGGCAGTGTCGGGCGGCCGTTGCCCGGCGTGGAGGTCCGCATCGCCGAGGACGGCGAGGTGCTCGCCAAGGGAGGCAACGTCTTTCGCGGCTACCACCACAACGACAGCGCGAGCCGCGAGGCGGTGCGGGAGGGCTGGCTGCACACCGGCGACCTCGGCGCGCTCGACAACGACGGCTACCTGCACATCACCGGGCGCAAGAAGGACCTCATCATCACCGCCGGCGGCAAGAACATCTCGCCCGCCAACCTGGAGAACGACCTGCGGCGCTGCCGGTGGATCTCGCACGCGGTGATGTACGGCGACCGCATGCCCTACGCGGTCGCGCTGATCACCTTGGACGCCGAGGAGATCCTGCCGTGGGCCAGCGAGAACGGTCTGCCCGAGGACATTCCCGAGCTGGCCAGGCACCCGAGGGTGCTGGAGATGGTGCAGGACGCGGTCGAACGAGCCAACTCCGCCTACTCGCCACCGGAGCGGATTCGTCGCTTCACCGTGCTGGAACACGACTTCAGCCAGGAAACCGGGGAGCTGACGCCGACCATGAAGCTGCGCAGGAAGATCGTCCACGATCGGTTCACAGAGCTGTTCTCCGCGCTGTACGGCGGTAATCTGCGGTCATGACGGAGGCACAGCAACGGCACTACGGCGGGCGGTCGGCCGAGGACCGCCGTGCCGAGCGGCGCGAACGACTGATGGCCGCGGGGCTGGAGCTGTTCGGCACCGAGGGCTACTCGGCGATCTCGATCGAGCGGCTGTGCTCGGCCGCCTCGGTCTCCACCAGGAACTTCTACGAGGAGTTCCCCAGCAGGGAGTCCCTGCTCATCGCGCTGCACGACCGGGTGCTGGACAACGCCCTGCGCGCGGTGGTGGCCGCCGCCGAGGAGACCGGCCGGGACGCGACCACGCTGATCAGGATCACCGCGCTGATCAAGGCCTACGTCGGCACGACCGCGAGCGACCCGCGCTGGGCGCGGCTGTCCTACGTGGAGATCATCGGGGTGAGCCCGGCGGTGGAGCAGCACCGGATGGCCTGGCGGCGGCGCTGGTGGGCGCTGATCGAGGCGGAGGCCGCGCGGGCGGTGGAACGCGGCGAGGCGAAGCCGAGGGACTTCCACCTGACGGCCGTGGCGTTCATCGGCGCGGTGAACGAGCTGGTGCACTACTGGTCGGTCTGCGGGGCGCAGCGCCCGCTGTCCGAGGTGACCGACGAACTGCTGCGGCTGGCCATCACCAGCCTGACCGCTGACCGGGGCTGAAGCGGCCCCGGTCAGCGAGAAGCGTCAGAGACCGGCGAACCAGAGGTCGATCTCGCGCTTGGCCGACTCGGCCGAGTCGG
>NZ_MUMH01000100.1:417-680 GCF_002155965.1 Allokutzneria sp. NRRL B-24872 | reverse complement strand
GCAGCTCCAGCGCGGCCAGCTTCAGGCCCTTGCGCTCGATGCGGGAGATGACCTCGCCGACCAGGCCGCGGGCCACACCGTCGGGCTTGACCAGGACAAGGGTGCGCTCGCTCACGGCGTTCCTACTCTTTCGTGCAAGTGGACGTTTCGGTGTGCGCAGGGTAACCGGTCAGCTCCGCCACCTGATCGGCAGCCGTTTCAAGCCGTTCTGGAAGTTCGACCGCAGTCGCACCGGTTCGCCCGCCAGCTCCACCTCGCCGAGC
>NZ_MUMH01000100.1:0-351 GCF_002155965.1 Allokutzneria sp. NRRL B-24872 | reverse complement strand
GCTCGGCGAACACGGCGGGATCGCGGTTGGCCGAGGAGAACCACACCACGACCTTGTCACCGCGCTTGATGTCCACAGTGGACAGTGTCACGTCCTCGGCGGCCGTGCGGCGGAAGTGCATCACCGGCGTCCACCAGCGCAGCATCTCCTCCACGGCGTCCGGCAGCAGCGACCGGTCGGCCAGCAGCGCGCGGAGCTGGTCGGGGTGGCTCATCAGCGCGAGCAGGCCGCCGGGGATGCCGTTGCGCAGCGTTTCGTTGCCCGCGACGGAGAACAGCCAGAACAGGTTCTCGAACTCCTCGATCCCCACGTCCTGGCGCATCAGGTTGCTCATCACGTCGGTGCCGGGAT
>NZ_MUMH01000010.1 GCF_002155965.1 Allokutzneria sp. NRRL B-24872 | reverse complement strand
TCGACGACGTCGTCGACCAGGTCATCCCGATGATGAGCGACGTCGCGACCGCCGAGACGCGGGTCGCGGTGCGCCGTGAGGGCAAGTTCGGCGTCGTCCCGGCCGAGCTGGCGACGCCGCTGGTGATGGTGCTGACCGAACTCGTGCAGAACGCCTTCGAGCACGCCTACGAGCAGGGGCAGCGCGGCGACGTGCTGGTCACCGCCGAGCGCTCGTCGAAGTGGCTGGACGTCGTGGTCTACGACGACGGACGGGGGTTGCCACCGGGGTTCTCGCTGGAGCGCACCAAGTCGCTCGGCCTGCAGATCGTGCGCACCCTGGTCGAGTCGGAGCTGCGCGGGTCGCTCAGCCTGCGCAGACGCACTTCGGCTCCGGGAACCGAGGCCGTGCTTCGGGTACCGCTGAAACGCCGCCGATAGTCGTATACGTGAATGCACACGAAAATGTCTTGCCGAAACCGGAGATAGTCCGAACATAACTGAGGGCCGACACCTTTGTCGCCAGGTGTCGGCCCTCAGAAATATATGTGGGAGTGTCAGCCTGCAATCAGGCACCGCTCCGGGCCCGGGTGCGAGCGTTGCGGCGCTTCAGCGCACGACGCTCGTCTTCGCTCATTCCGCCCCAGACGCCGGCGTCCTGGCCGCTTTCGAGTGCCCAGGTCAGGCAGTCGGAGATCACGGGGCAGCGACGGCACACGGCCTTCGCCTCGGCGATCTGCAGCAGCGCAGGCCCACTGTTCCCGACCGGGAAGAACGTCTCCGGGTCTTCGTCGCGGCAGGCCGCGCGGTGGCGCCAGTCCATTGTTCCTAGCTCCTCGCCAGGCGCGATAATCACGCCAGTTGTGGGGGTTGGGGTGTCGTTCGTGGGTGCTTGTGAATGCTTTCACGAACTCCGGCGATGTCAAGAGGTCCGAACCAAATCGGTGAGGGAACTCACCACATGGGGGGACCGGACTGACCTGCGGTTTCAGGCCGTAACCGGATCTTCGAAAATCTTGGCTCGCGATGGTGTGCCGATCGCCGTGCCCCCGCTGAGGGGCTACACCGCTACCTGCAGTGCGCCGGGAACCGAGGTGAAGCGCACTTCGGTTCGCTCGCCGAGCAGGTCACCATCAACCTGCAACTTTACCGGATTCTCGCACGTGATGCGCGTCCATTCAACGTCGTCTTCGCGGAGGAGGTGTACGCCGCGAGGATCGGGAGCGCTCCGGGTTGCCTGGGCGAGGTGTTTTACCACCGTGAGTGTACGAACGTCACTCAGAGCGAACACGCCGAGCCCGGACTCCAGCGAACAGGCCGGGTTCAGGCGCAGCGGACGGGTCCCGTAGTAGGTCCAGGGGTCGGTGTTGGACACCAGCGCGATGTACTGACCGGGGATCGGCTCCCTGCCGGGCAGGTGCACGGTCAGCTGGGGCTCCTCGCGGCGCAGGCGCAGGTACCTGCCGATGGCGACCTTCGCGTAGAGGAAGGGAGTCGCCTCCTTGCGCTTGACCCGCCGCTGCTCGACCCCGGCCACCACGTCGCCGTCGTAGCCGAGCCCGGCGTTGAAGGTGAACCAGCGCTCGTCGGCGCGGCCGAGCCCGACCCGCCTGCTGCTGCCCGACTCGATCGCGTTGAGCAGCTTGTGCGTGGCCTCCAGCGGGTCGAGCGGAATGCCGAGCGCGCCCGCGAAGACGTTGGCGGAGCCGCCGGGCACCACGCCCAGCATCGGGGCGTCCGGGCGCACGCCGTCGGCGAGCAGGCCGTTGACCACCTCGTTGACCGTGCCGTCCCCGCCGTGGGCCACCACCAGGTCGAAGCCGTCGGCGACGGCCTGGCGGGCGGCGTCGGCCGCGTGACCCCGGTACTGGGTCTCCACCAGGTCCAGCTTGGTGTCGCTGGCCAGGGCGTGGGCGATGACGTCGCGGCCCGCCGGGGTGGTGGAGGTGGCCTGGGGGTTCACCACGAGAAGGGCACGCACCCCAGCAGCGTATGACAGCGCGTGACCAGGTGCGCGGCACGAGCGCCCAGGTTTGACCGACCTCACTCTCGGACGGGTGACGCATGCCCTACCGGGGAAGGCCTCGGTCATCACCGTCGCCGGTGGGGGAGAGGGTGACCGGGCTGGACTAGCATCGCGGCTCGTGACCAGTCGCGTTGCCGCCCCGACCGCCGTTCGCACGGCGGGTGCGCTCGTCGCCCTTGAGGGCCTCGCCGGTGTCGTGTTCGTGGTCGCGCTCGTGGTGCGCGCCCTGACCGGGGCGCCCGAGCCCGGCAAGGTCTTCGGCGAGGCGGCCTACTTCTCCGTGCTGACCGCGGGGGTCATCGCCGTCGCCGTGGGGCTGGTGCTCTCCAAGCGCTGGGCGCGCACGCCCGTCGTGGTGATCCAGCTCCTGCTGCTCGGCGTCGCCTGGTACGCGTTCGGGCCGTCGCACCAGTACCTCTACGGCGGGCTGATGGCGGTCTACTGCCTGGCCCCGTTGGTGCTGCTGTTCACCGCGCCCGCCAAGGACTGGGCGATGGGCATCGGCGCGTACGCGGACGCGGGCGCCGACGACTGACGCCGACGCCTCCTGGACAGCGGCGGCAGGGACGTGATGGCGACACCGGCGATCACCAGCACGGCGGCGGCGCAGCGGAGCGGGGTCAGTTCCTCGCCGAGCAGCAGTGCGGCCGAGCTCATCCCGAACAGGGGCACCAGCAGCGTGAACGGCGCGACGGCCGTGGCGTCGTACTCGCGCAGCAGGTAACCCCAGATGCCGAAGCCCAACAGCGTCGCCGCCCACGCCACGTAGAGGGTCGCGCCCACCCCCGACACGGTCAGCGAACTGAGCGCGGCCAGCCCCGCAGACGGGCCTTCCACCAGCCAGGACAGGCCCAGCATCGGCACGATCGGGACAACGCTGACCCACACCATGAAGCGGAACGTGTCCGGTGGCTTGGCGTGGCGGGTGATGACGTTGGACAGGCCCCAGCACGCCGCCGCGCCGATCACCAGCAGGAACGCCGTCAGCGGGCTGGACGCGCCGTACTCGACAGTGACCAGCGCGATCCCCGTGAACGCGATGGCCATGCCGGTGAGCCGCCTCCGGCCAGGGCGTTCGCGCAGCAGCAGTGCCGCGAAGAGCGCGGTGAACAACGCCTGGCTCTGCACCACCAACGACGACAGGCCCGCTGTCATGCCCGCCTTCATGCCTATGAAGAGCAGGCCGAAGTTGGCCACGCCGAGCACCAGGCCGACGGCGATCACCCAGCGCCACGCGACGCGCGGCCGGCCGATGAACAGGACCGCCGGGATCGCGGCCGCGAGGAACCGCAGTGCCGAGAACAGCAACGGCGGGAACTCGCCGAGGCCGATCTCCATCACGACGAAGTTCACCCCCCACACCGCTGCGACCAGCAGCGCGAGCGCGACGTGCTTCGGCTTCATGGCACTCATGCGGCGAACTTTTACTGAGCCGCGGGTCACGGACTAGCGCGTTGTTGTGGAGCTATCTGTTTAGCATTGCTTCATGATTGACCTGGGCCGTCTCCGCGCGCTGCACGCCGTCGCCGTGCACGGTTCGATCGGCGCGGCGGCCTCGGCGCTCGGCTACACGCCTTCAGCGGTGTCCCAGCAGCTCGCGAAGCTGGAGCGCGAGACGAGGACCCCGTTGCTGGAGCGGCGGGGGCGTGGCGTGGTGCTGACCGACGCGGCGCTGATGCTCGCCGACACCGCCGGGCAGGTGCTCGGGCTGGTCGAGCAGGCGGAGGTAACCCTTGAGGCGCAGCGGGGAACACCGATCGGCCAGGTCTCCGTCGCCGCGTTCGCCACCGTGGCCAGAGGTCTGCTGCCGTTGGTGCTGACCGATCTCGCGCACCGCTTTCCCGCGATGGACGTGCGGCTGACCGAGATCGACCCGCTCCAGGCCGTTGACGTCGTCGCGCGCGGTGACGTCGATCTCGCGGTGGTGCAGGACTGGCAGAACGCGCCGTTGACGGTCCCGGACGGGCTCTCCCGCGCGGCGATCGGCGAGGACACCGTTGACGTTCTCCTGCCGCGAGGTCATCCGCTCGCCGAACGTGACGTTCTGGTTCCTGAGGAGCTGGGCGACCAGCGGTGGATCTGTCAGCAGTCCGGGGCGAGCTGCCGAGACTGGCTGGTCAGGACGCTGCGCGCCGCGCACGTTGAGCCGGACGTCGCGCACGAGGTCGTGGAGTACCAGACGCAGACGGCGCTCATCTCCGCCGGTCTCGGCATCGGACTGCTGCCGAGGCTCGGGCGCGGTGAACTGCCGGAGGACATCGTCGTGCGCCCGATGCGGCCGACTCCGACACGGAGGCTGTTTGCCCTGTGGCGTGCACGGGCCAGTCGCCGACCGGCGATCACCGTGCTGGTGGACGCGCTGCGGGAGCACTGGGACGCCCGCGACAGCGCTGACAGGGTGTAGTCCCCGGGTCGCACGTCCGTGGCGCTGCGGTAGCTCGCACCGGTGGATCACCGCAGTGGCGCGCATGTCGATCAGCCTTCGAGCCGAGCCCTGCTCAGTCAGCCCGACGAGCAGGAAGGTGGCCGCGGTGATCACTCAGGAAATGGTCCAGCAGTTGTTCGGTGACGAGGTGTTCGACCGGCACGGCGAGAAGATCGGCAAGGTCGGTCAGGTCTACATGGACGACCAGACGGGCCAGCCCGTGTGGGTCACGGTGCGCACCGGGCTGTTCGGCATGAAGGAGAGCTTCGTCCCGCTGAACCAGGCGCACGTCAACGGCGACGCGGTGCACGTCCACGTGAGCAAGGACCAGGTCAAGGACGCGCCGAGGATGGACGCGGACGGCGGCCACATGTCGCGGGACGAGGAGCAGCAGCTCTACCGCTACTACGGCATCGAGTACGCGGCGCTGCCAGGACAGCGCCAGAACGAGCGCGGCGGCCAGCAACGCCAGCCCGCCCGCGGCGAGCAGCAGCAGGCCAGGCAGCAGCAGCCCGCGCGGGACAGCGCCGCACGTGACAGCGCCACGGAGATGACGCGCTCCGAGGAGCGGCTGAAGGTCGGAACCGAGCAGGTGGAGACCGGCAGGGTCCGGCTGCGCAAGCACGTCGTGACCGAGCACCAGCAGATCTCCGTGCCGGTGCGGCACGAGGAGGTGCGGCTCGAACGGGAGCCGATCACCGATGGTGACGCGCGCGGCACGGCGAAGATCGGTGACGCGGAGCAGGAGATGACCCTGCACGCGGAGAAACCGGTGGTGAGCAAGGAAACCGTGCCCGTCGAGCGGGTTCGGATGACCAAGGAGATGGTGACCGAGCAGCGCAACGTGGAAGGAGATGTGCGCAGGGAAGAGATCGAGGTCGACGACTCCTCGAAGCGCCGGAAGAACACGCCTTGAGAACACGCCTGAGAATCGTCGTGGGCGGGCCCGGCGCGGGCCCGCCCACGACGCTCAGGAGAGCTCGGCGATGGCGGAGACGACGAGGTCCCAGAAATTGGGGACGTCGAGGGCGGTCGCGACCTCCGCGTTGACCGGGCGGCCCGTCACCCCGTGGAAGTCCACGACCGTCGCGCCGCGCGTGTGCTCCCCGGTCAGCTCGATCGCGACGGCGGCCGGGACGGTGGTGACGACGGCGGGGTCGATCAGCCTCGCGATGGCGACCGGGTCGTGCAGGGGCGGGGCCGGGAAGCCCCAGATCGCCTTGTAGGTCGAGGCGAAGAACGTCAGCAGCTCGACGCAGAGCGCGGCCAACGGGCTCCCGATCGCGGCGATGCGATCACAGACCCCCTGCGTCGCAAGGGCTTCGTGCGTGACGTTGAGCCCGCACATGGTGATCGGCAGGCCGGAGGTGAAGACCAGGTCGGCCGCTTCCGGATCGCAGTAGATGTTGAACTCCGCCGCCGGGGTGGCGTTGCCCAGCCCGGGTGCTCCGCCCATCAGGACGATCTGCGCGATGTGCGGCTTGACCTCGGGGTGATCGCGCAGCAGCACCGCCACGTTGGTGAGCGGCCCCGTGGGCACGAGCGTCACGGGCTCCTCGTGGGACACCAGGATCTCGCGCATCAACGTGATCGCGTCCACTGTGGACAGTTCAGCGGTCGGCTCGGCGAAGCGGGGGCCGTCCAGGCCGGACTCGCCGTGGACCTCCACTCCGCCGATCTCGGCGCCGACCGCCGACGCGTTGCCGCTCAACGGTTCCGCGCGGCCCTCGGCGATCGGGACGTGCTCGATGCCAGCCGCTGAGCAAATCCTTCTTGCGTTCAGCGTGGTCCTGGCCAGCGTCTGGTTCCCGGCGACCGTGGTGATCGCGAGCAGGTCGATCGCCGGGTTCGCCGCCGCGAGCAGGATCGCCAGCGCGTCGTCGTGGCCCGGGTCGCAGTCCAGGATGATCGGGGTCGGCACAGCGCGTCAGCCCTTGGCCGCGAAGTCGGTGAGCGCGGCGTCGGTGAGGCGGTGCATCTCCCACCCGTCCATGGGGAAGGCTCCGACGGACCCGTAGAAGTCGATCGCGGGCGTGTTCCACTTCAGCACCGACCACTCCAAGCGCTGGTAGCCCTTGCTGACGCACTCGCGCGCCAGCTCCACCATCAGCGCCTTGCCGAGCCCGGAACCGCGCCGCGCGGGGTCGACGTAGAGGTCTTCCATGTAGATGCCGTGCGTGCCGCGCCACGTGGAATAGCTCAGGAACCACAGGCAGTACCCGACGACCT
This sequence comes from Allokutzneria sp. NRRL B-24872, assembly GCF_002155965.1. Classification (GTDB taxonomy): domain Bacteria; phylum Actinomycetota; class Actinomycetes; order Mycobacteriales; family Pseudonocardiaceae; genus Allokutzneria. The sequence continues at coordinate 61,061 of NZ_MUMH01000010.1, read as the reverse complement.
CGCCGTCGACCTCCGCGACGTGGCCGAAGACCGCGGGCGCTTCGCCGAACAGCGAGGCGTGCAGCTGCTCGGACGTCAGGTGGCACTCCTGCGGCGCCTTCTCGTACTCGGCGAGCGCGTGCACGAGGCGGACCACACTGTCCACATCGGACGGTTGGATGCGGCGGACTGACACGTTCCGTTCTCCTTACACGGGAGGGAGGTTGAGGTGCACGAGCTGCGGAACTCCGCGCTCGAAGCCGAGCGTGGCGACGCCGGCGGTGCCCATCGCGAAGCCGACTCCGGCCTCGGCGCGCAGTCCCACCCACCTGGCCACCAGCACGCGGCTGAAGTGGCCGTGGCCGATGAGGACCACGTCGCCGGTCGCGAGCGCGGGTTGGATCTTCGTCAGCACCTTGTCCGCGCGGGCCGTCACGTCGTCGGCGGTCTCACCGTTCGGGCACGGGTGCGTCCACACCGTCCAGTCCTCGACGGTCTCGCGGATCTGCGCCGTGGTCAGGCCCTCGTAGTCGCCGTAGTCCCACTCCGCCAGGTCCTCGGTGACGTCGTCGGGCGTGCCGAGCCCGGCCAGCTCGGCCGTCCGCGTCGCGCGCTCGCGCGGGCTCGACAGCAACAGCGCCGGTTTCTCCGTGCCGCGCAGCCGGGCGAGCACTCGGCCTGCGGCGACGGCCTGCTGCTTTCCTTCGCTGGTGAGGGGAATGTCCGTGCGACCGGTGTGCTGGCCGGTCGCCGACCACTCCGTCTCTCCGTGCCGCAGCACGTACACGCGTCCGTTCGGCATGCGCCGAGTCTGTCAAGAGAGCGAGCCGAGCGCCTTGTCGAGCTGATCGAGGCAGGTCTGCGCGGCCGACACCGAGTAGCCGTCCCACCAGGACACCGGGTCCAGCTCGATGACGCGACCCGCGCGCACGGCCGGGAGCTGCTGCCAGAGGCCGCCCTTGGTGATCTTGTCGAAGGTCGTCGACGCCTTGTCCACCATGCCGCCACCGCCGACGAAGTGCAGCAGGACGTCGGAGTCCGCGAGCACGCCCACGTTCTCCTCGCTCAACGTCACGTAGGTGGCGCTCGGCGAGGGGCGGTCGGTGGAGGCCGGGCGGCGCGCGCCGAGGTCGGAGAGCACCGCCGAACCGAAGATCGGCCCGCGCACGATGCGCAGCTCGTTGCTGGTGAATCGCAGCAGTGCCACGGAGTTCTTCGCCAGCAGCTCGCGGTGCTTCGCCTTCAGCGCGGCGACGCGCTCGGTGTGCGCGGCGAGCCTGCGGTCGATCTCCGCGCGGGCGCCGAGGACGTCGCCGATGGTGCGCACGGACTGCCGCCAGCCGACTCCGCTGCCCGCGTTCTCGTAGGCCACGGTCGGCGCGATGCCGGTCAGCTTCGCGTAGTTGTCCTTGAGCCGCTGGGTGTTCCCGATGATCAGGTCCGGGCGGAGCCCCGCGAGCTGCTCCAGGTTGAGCTGGTTGAAGCCCAGCGCGGTGAACCCGGCCGCGGGCGCGGGCACGTACGGCGGCAGCGGCTGGCCGCCCTGCAGCGTTTCCGAGGCGATGAGCGGAACGCCCAGCTCCAGGCTGACCTGGAGGCCGCCGTTGCTGTCCAGCGACACCACGCGCTCCGGTTTGACCGGGATCGAGCTGGTGCCGAGCGGGTGCGTGACCGAGCGCATCGGCTTGTCGGCGCTGCCCCTGCGGCCGATCGAGCAGCCGGAAACGGCGAGCAGACCGGCCGCGGTGAACAGGCCGCGCCGGGTCAGGTCGGCGTAGGGGGTCGTCGGGCCGCCGCCGAGCACCGGGAGCTGGCCATCCAGGTCGCGAAACACGGCGTGACGGTATTTCTTAGGCTTGCCTAATGTCTAGCGGAGTTTGGAGACCGCCCACAGCTGCCCTCGCGCGGCATCGTCGAGCAGCGGGCACGTCAGGCACATCGTCTGCACGCCGTCGGTGAAGTCCAGGCAGCACGCGCCGCGCACGCCCCACGACTCGTCGTCCGAGCCCCCGTAGTTCGCCAGCACGGGCCGCGAACGCCGCGGGATGCCCGCCGCGTGCAGCTCCTCCGCCAGTTCGGCCGCCCGCGCCCACGCCGCCGCTCGATCCCGGCCCAGCTGCCTGGCCAGGTTCAGCATGCCGAAGTGGATCATGTCGATGACGTAGCTCCACAGCGTCCGCGCGCCCACCCGCGACTGCGCGCACACCTCGGTGACCAGCGGCGTCACCGTGGCGACGAAGCCGCTCGCCAGATCGCGGTCATCGGCGGCGATCTCCGTGACCACCATGCGCCTGCGGTCCACCGTGCCGTCGTAGTGGAACCAGTAGCAGTCCGCGGCGACGCGCGGTGCTGCTTCGAAGAGATAGACCGAGGCCGCCGTGCAGAAGATCAGCTCGCGGAGCAGGACTCGCAGCGCTTCCATCGCCCGAGGCCCCGGCGGGACGGCTTCGTCTTGTGCCGCAAGGAGTTCCGTGACGCGCTCGCGCATTTCGACCGCTGTGAACCAGGTGTCCCCGGTCGGCACGCCTTCGGTCCCGGTCAGTTCCGGCAGCGGGGCGAACGCCAAGCCGGCGCAGTGTTCGCGCAGCTCATCGATCACGCCGCCACTGTGGCACGCCCGATCGGAATTCCGCTAACGCAGTCGGCGGAGGAATCGCCGCTCGACCCGACCGGCGTCCACCTGCACCTCGTCCGTCGCGACCCAACCCGCCCTCTCGTACACACCGATCGCGCGGTCGTTGTCGGCGATCACCCACAAATCCAAGGTGTCGCGGCCGATTTCGCGCGCGTGCTCGTCGACATCGCGGAGGAGGCTCGTCCCCACGCCACTGCCCCAGGCATCCGGATCCACCGCGAGGTAGAAGACCTCCAGCGTCTGCGGTCGCGGGGCCACCAGCGCGAAGCCCACCGCTCGGCCGTCCTGTCTCGCCAGGAACAGCTTTGCGTCGTCCAGGCTGAGGCGCCGCAGGATGCCCGGCGTGGTCTGCTCGACCGTGTCCTCCGGGCTCCCGTCACGCCGCGCCTTCGCCAGAGCCCAGATCCGCGCGGCTTCTCCGACTCCGTCTTTCACGTGGACAAGGGTGCTTGACGACGAGCCGGGCCGGGCCGGGCGGTTGTCAGCAGGGTGCGAGCACCGAGGCGCTGACGACCTCCAGAGAGCCAAGCGCGCCCTTGAGGCTCCTCGCGTGACCCGGCACCTGGGGCTGATGGCGCTCAATGCACGCCCTGCCCGCCGTGGAACCGTTGCGCATCTCGATCAACTGCGGGTTGGCAGAGCAGTTCTTCCAGTAGGGGCCGTAGTGATAACCCGCGTTGGCAGCTGTACGCGAGTCGGTAAACCCGCAGCGAAGCGGCGCCGGGGGACCAGCTGACGCTGATACCGGCAGAAAGAACCCGGCCGAGGCGGCCAGAATAATCGAAGCAGCAAATATGCGAGTGGTATTCATGGTCCTTTTTCTGGAAAAGTTTCACAATGGCAACGTCGTCGATCGGACATTAGTGATTCTTGGGTTGACGGGCAAGCGGCATCACGGAGAGGGGTCTCGTTTGCCTGCCTTTGCATCCGGGCTCCCGGTGGTCGCCGGTCGGACCGAGTCGAATCCTGCGGCCTTAGTGTTGTCAGCGCCGGGCACGCGCGCCACCTCGTCAGGCCTCCTGCGAGGCGATGATCAGATTGATCGCTACGCCGTCCGGCGTCAGTTCCCACCGGAGGGCGGGGGCACTCCGCATCGCTCACGCCGGGAAACGGCTATCGCAAGCGGGACGTTGTGGAAGCATTCATCGCCACACCCACCTCGTGGCGTGTCGGTTGGTCGGTGCGGCCAGGGCTCCGCCACCGGCCTCATCATTTAAGACAGCCCTCGTCTTTTGGGTGCGCTTTCCGTAGAACGAGATCCTCCTGGCCGCGATCGGAGTCGGGAAGTAATCCTCGGAGATGAAAGAACGACGCTGACTGGCGAGAAGAGTCCTCGCCGGTCAGCGTCGTTTTCAAGGACAGATCAGGCAGCGGCCTTGGTCTCCCAGAAGATCTTGTCAATCTGGGCGATCAGGTCGAGCAGGTGCTGACCGGACTTCGGGTCGGTAGAGCCCTTGGCCCCGCCCGCGCCCGCGGCCTTGGTGGCCTGGTTGAACAGCTCGTGCAGCTCCGGGTACTTCTCGAAGTGCGGCGGCTTGAAGTAGTCGGTCCACAGCACCCACAGGTGGTGCTTGACCAACTCGCAGCGCTGCTCCTTGATCTCGATGGCGCGCTGGCGGAACTCGGGGTCCTCGTTGGACTGGTACTTGTCCTGGATCGCCTTGACCGACTCGGCCTCGATCCTGGCCTGGGCCGGGTCGTACACGCCGCACGGCAGATCGCAGTGGGCGGTGACCTCCAGACGGGGGCCGAGGACACGCGACAGAAGTCGCATCTTTCCTCCCTGACAGTGGATGCTCCGACGTGCGGGACCCTACTCCGCACGAGTGAGAGCGGCAGGCGGGGAGGTGATCACGGTGCGCTGGGTGCGGGTGAATGGGCCGTCGATGGTGCCCGCGCTCTACGACGGGGACACGGCTCTGGTGCGCATGGGCGCGGCACCGGAGCCGGGTGACGTGGTGCTGGTGCGCTGGGCGTCGCGCCCCGGCCAGCTCTCGGTGAAGCGGGCCGTGCGCGAGCAGGACGGCGGGTGGTGGGTGTTGGGGGACAACGGCTTCGGCTCGACGGACTCGCGGCAGCTGGGGGCGGCCGAAGTCCTCGGAGTGCTGCGCTGGCGGCTCGGGCCGCGCCCGGGGCGGATTCGCTAGGGGACGAGCACGGAGCGCAGCGACGCGTAGTGCGCCTGGCACGCCTCGTACTTCGGCAGCAGATCGGCGGCGACGGCCTCGGCCAGCGACGGGGCGCCGCGGTCCTTGTCGGACAGCACGGGCTCGACGCCGTCGAGGTAGGACTCCCACGGGATGCCGAGCATCGGGTCCATCGGGTTGACCGCGTGCTCGGCCGCCGGGTTGTACGGCGTGGAGCACAGGTAGGCCATCACCGTGTCTTCCTCCAACGCCACGAAGGCGTGGCCGATGCCCTCGGAGATGTACACCGCGCGGAAGTCGGTGGAGTCCAGCCGGGCGGCGTCCCACGCGCCGAAGGTCGGCGAGCCCACGCGCAGGTCCACGACGACGTCCATCAGCGCGCCACGCGGGCAGTAGACGTACTTCGCCTGGCCGGGCGGGGTGTCGGCGAAGTGCAGGCCGCGGATGGCCCCGCGCACCGAGACGCTGTGGTTGGTCTGCGCGAGCCGCATCGGGTGGCCGGTCGCCTCGATCAGCGCCGCCTCCTGGAACGGGGCGACGAACAGTCCACGGGAATCGGGAAAAGAACGGGGAGTGAACTCGAAGGCGTCCGGGACGGACAGTTTGCGCACCTGCACGACTAAAAAGTCTATTACATCTCCCAGTTGCGTCGCCGTGGCCAGCGAAGATCAAAACAAGTCGGACGGTCGTCTTGTAAAAAACGCCTCTGACCTGCGACGTCACTTTCTCGCCTCATGTGATCCCCGCCGCAGACATCGGAGGGATTGCCTGCCACACTGGCCCGACTCCGACGCCCGGCGCCGCAGAGCTCACCACCCCTGAGCACTCCTGCGCCGACGTCGTCATGCCTGTCGAGCTGGACGCGATCCCGTCCGGCGACCGGTTTCTCGCCTGAGTTTCTGAGGCCGAAGCGCGATTCTGGCCCGCCCCCGCTGTCTGGAGGGACGCTGTGACCACTGTGGATGATCCGAACGTTTCGACGTCGATCGAGCTGACCGACGCCGAGATCTTCGAGGCGCACGAGGGCGGCAAGCTCGCCGTCGGCGCGACCGCCTCGCTCGCCGACCCGCGCGCGCTGTCCATCGCCTACACCCCCGGTGTGGCCCGCGTCAGCAAGGCCATCGCCGAGGACGCCTCCCTCGCCTCTCGCTACACGTGGACCGGCCGCCTGGTCGCGGTGGTCAGCGACGGCACCGCCGTGCTCGGCCTCGGCGACATCGGCCCGCGTGCCTCGCTCCCGGTGATGGAGGGCAAGTCCGCGCTGTTCAAGACCTTCGGCGGGCTGGACTCCATCCCGCTGGTGCTGGACACCACCGACGTCGACGAGATCGTGGAGACCCTGGTCCGGCTGCGCCCGTCCTTCGGCGCGGTCAACCTGGAGGACGTCTCCGCCCCGCGCTGCTTCGAGCTGGAGGCGCGGCTGATCGAGGCGCTGGACTGCCCGGTCATGCACGACGACCAGCACGGCACCGCGATCGTGGTGCTCGCCGCGCTCAAGGGCGCCGTCGCGGTCCAGGGCCGTTCGCTGGGTGAGCTCAAGGTCGTCGTCTCCGGCGCCGGCGCTGCGGGCGTGGCCTGCGCGAAGATCCTGATCGCCGCCGGGGTCGGCGAGGTCGTCGTGCTCGACTCGCGCGGCATCATCGCCGCGGGCCGGGACGGGCTGAACGCGGTCAAGACCGAGCTGGCCGCCGTGACCAACCCGCGCGGGCTCAGCGGCGGCCTGGCCGAAGCGCTGAACGGGGCCGACGTGTTCCTCGGGCTGTCCTCCTCGAAGGTGCCGGAGGAGCTGGTCGCCACCATGGCGCCGGAGTCGATCGTGTTCGCGCTGTCCAACCCGGACCCGGAGATCCACCCCGAGGTCGCCGCGCGGCACGCCGCGATCGTGGCCACCGGGCGCAGCGACTTCCCGAACCAGATCAACAACGTGTTGGCGTTTCCCGGGGTGTTCAAGGGGGCCCTCGACGCGGGCGCCCGCCGGATCACCGAGCGGATGAAGATCGCCGCTGCCGACGCCATCCATGCCGTGGCCTGCGACGATCTGGCCGCGGACCGCATCGTTCCGAGCGCTCTGGACCCCCGGGTCGCCCTGGAGGTCGCCGCCGCTGTGGCGGAAGCGGCTAGGCAGGACGGGGTAGCCTGAGAGCACCGGGGGACCAGCAGCCCCTCCGGTACACAGCGAGATCCCTGCCGGGGGTGGTGGAAACCCTTCCACCGGTGGTGGGCAGCGGGTGCCCTCCACCGGCGGAATGCGTCTTCCAGGGGCTGGGCGTTACGCCGCAGAACCGCTACCTTCACTCGGTCGGGTGAGCACTTGAGGGATGTGGCCCGGGCCGTCCGGTCACTCGGGTGCACTGCTGAGACGACCGTCGGCCGGGGCCGCCTTCCGGCACCGACAGGCTCGTCGATGCCGAAGGGTGGACGTCGTGGCCGACCAGGTCCAGCGCACGGGGCGAGCCCCCGGGGTGCTCGACCCCGCCGTGGGCGCCGCCGTCGCGCCGCCCTCGGTCAACGGGGTCGTCATGCCGGAGGAACCCGCCCTGCTCTGCGGATCGGACGGCGTGGTGCTCCAGGCCAACCCGGCCGCCGCCCTGCTCGCCGGAGCCGGCCACCCGGCCGATCTCGTCGGCGGCCCGGTCGCCGAACTGCTCACCCGGGCGGGTGACTGCGTCGAACTGCACCGCGCCGACGGCACCCAGGTCCTCGTCCGCACCGTGCGCCTGCCCCAACCGGGTGGTACCGCCGAGCTGGTGCTGCTGGTCGACGTCTCCGACCTCTCCGGCGCCGCGGACGCGCTGCGGGACGAGAAGCGCAGGCTGAACGAGGTCCAGCGGGTCGCGGGCATCGCGTCCTGGGAGCTGGACCCGGCAACGGGCGAGACCTACTGGTCGCCCAACCACTACGAGCTGTTCGGGCTGCGGCCGGGCGACGTCGTCCCCGGCGCGCAGGCCGTGCTCGACCGCGTGCACCCCGAGGACCAGGAGCTGGTCGCGACCTACTGGCGCGACCACCGGCTCTCGGGCGAGGAGATCGACATCGAGTACCGGATCGTCCGGCCGGACGGCGAGGTGCGGCGCATCCGGGGCGAGGCGGAGACCGTCCGCGACGAGCGCGGCGGCACCGTCCGGATCACCGGCTACATCCGGGACATCACCGACCAATGGCGCGTGGAGAACGAGCTGGCCGAGGAGAAGGGGCGGCTGCTGGAAGCCCAGCGGATCGCCAGGATGGGCAGTTGGACCTACGAGGTGGGCTCGGCCGACGTCCGCCGCAGCGAGGTCATGGTCGAGCTGTTCCGGGAGGTCGGCAACGAGCCCGGTGACCTGCTCTCCGGTGTGCACCCGGACGACCGGGAGAAGATGGCCGAGCTCCAGCTGCGGCTGCTGCACGCCGAGCACGGGGAGACCGCCGAGGTCGAGTTCCGCGGCGAGCTGGCCGACAAGATCTACAACTGCCGGGTGCGCGCCGAGCACGGCGACGACGGCAAGGTGCGCCGGTTGCAGGCCACGGTCCAGGACGTGACCTCCCTGCGCGCGCTGGAGCGCCAGCTGCGGCACGAGCGCAGGCGGCTGGACGACGCGCAGCGGGTGGCCCGGCTGGGCACCTGGGAGTGGGACTCCACCACCGACCAGATGGCGTGGTCGGACATGCTCAAGGAACTGGTCGGCGTGCCGATCGACGAGCACATCACCTTCGAGGACTTCTTCGAGCTGATCCACCCGGACGACCGGCCGTGGGTCGAGGAGCTGTGGCAGCAGATCCGCGTGCAGGCGCAGCCCTTCGAGTGCGAGCACAAGCTGATCCGCCGGGACGGCTCGCACCGGGTGTTCCGCTGCTACGGAGCCCCGGTCAGCGGCCCCGGTGAACCGCTGCTGCTGGTCGGCACCGCGCAGGACGTGACCGAGCAGCGGGTGACCGAGACCCGGATGGAGCGTTCGAGCCAGCGCTTCGCCGACCTCGTCTCGGTGACGCCCGTCGGCATCGGCATCTTCGACGACGGCGAGCGGCTGGTCGACGCCAACGACGCGCTGTGCGAGCTGCTGGGCTACGACCTGGAGCAGATGCGCGGCATGACCGCCGAGCAGCTGGCGCACCCGGAGGAGCCCGCGCAGCACCTGCGGATGGCGGACAAGGCCGTCGACGACGAGAAGAGCTACAAGATCCCGCAGCGGCTGCTGCAGCGCTCCGACGGCGAGCCGGTCTACTGCGAGCTGCACGTGGCGCTGTCGGTGCAGGACGACGGGCGCCGGTTCTGGCTCGTGGTGTTCCAGGACATCACCGAGCGGCGGCGCACGGCCGAAGCGCTGAAGCACCAGGCGACGCACGACGACCTCACCGGCCTGCCGAACCGCACCGCGGTCAAGGAACTGCTCGCGGAGCTGTTGCAGCAGGACGAGCCGAGCCGCGTCGCGGTGCTGTTCTGCGACATCGACAACTTCAAGCGGGTCAACGACTCCCTCGGCCACGACGCGGGCGACGAACTGCTGGTCGTGCTCGCGCGCAGGCTCGAAGGCGGCCTGCCCAAGGGCTGCACGGCCGCCCGGCTCTCCGGCGACGAGTACGTGATCATCTGCGCCGACATCGAAGCGGTCGGCGGCGTGGACGCCTTGGCCACCAAGGTTTCCAGCCTGCTGCGGACGGTGGTCCCGGTGCACGGCCAGCTGGTCAGGGTCTCCGCGTCGATCGGCGCGGCCATCCCCAACGGCGCCCGTGCGACCGGCGACGACCTGCTGCGCTTCGCCGACGCCGCGATGTTCGAGGCGAAGCGGCGCGGTGCGGGGCGGGTCTCGCTCGCCAGCGCGGCGCTGATGGCTTCGGCGGACTGGCAGGTGCACTTGGAAGGGCAGCTGCGCGAGGCGCTCAACCGCGACGGCCTTGCGCTGCACTACCAACCTGTCGTGGGGCCGGACGGCCGCGTGGTCACGGCGGAAGCGCTCGTGCGGTGGCCGCACCCCGATCGCGGACTGCTGTCCCCGGACGTGTTCCTGCCGGTCGCCGAACAGGGCGACCTGATGAAGGAGCTCGACCGCTGGGTGCTGCGGACGGCGCTGAAGGAAGCTTCGGCCTGGCCCGAGCCCGATGGCAAGCCCGTCGCGGTCGCGGTGAACCTCGCGGGCCTGCTGCCCGGCGACCCCGACTTCGTGGACATCGTCGCGACGGCGGTCGCGGAGAGCGGGATCGCCTGGGACCGCGTGATCCTGGAGCTGGTGGAGACCAGCCTCGTCGACCTGCCCTCGCGGACCCGGCAGGCGATGGCGGAGCTGGTGGAGCGCGGCGTGCGCTTCGCCGTCGACGACTTCGGCACCGGCTACTCGTCACTGGCCCGGCTCAAGGACCTGCCCGCGCAGATCATCAAGGTGGACCGGCGCTTCGTCTCCGGGGTCGGCAAGGACCCGTCGGACTTCGCCGTGGCGCAGGCGGTCGTGGACATGGCGCGTGCCATGGGCCGCAGCTGCGTGGCGGAGGGTGTGGAGACCGCGATGCAGTTCCACATCCTCCAAGGCGTCGGCGTGGACGCCTACCAGGGCTGGTTGTTCTCCCGCGCCGTGCCGCCCCGCGAGTTCCGCGCAGTGCTCTCCCTCGGCCCGCTCCACGTCCCTCGCGCCGGCTGACCCGCACTCCGCCCACGCCCGGTTTTCGCGTTTTGGCAACGCGTTGCGATTGTTGAACGTTCACATTCGCAAGTAGTTGCCAAAACGCGAAAAAAATGACGGCCTCGCGTGGGGATGGGGTCGGCCTAGGGGAGGTCGGCGGCCGAGGCGGTGATGGCGTCGAGGAGCGGGGCGATGCGGTGGCGGGGGATGTCGATGAGGCGGAGGGTGAGGTCGGTGGGAGTGGGGGCGGCCTCGGCGACCAGGTCGCGGGCGGCGTTGCGGGTGAGCGTGGTGCCGGTGGCCTTGGCGGTGCTGATCAAGCCCTCGCGCCAGAGGTTGCCGACCTTGCCGTGAGCGCGGTCGAGGATGTGCCGGGCGAGCTTCTCACCCGCGTCGAGGCGGTCGGCCGGGATCTGCTCGGCGACCACCACGGCTGAGCGGTCGTCGGGGGTGCTGCGCAGGAAACGCAGGCGGTACTTGTGCCGCAACGCCGCCGTGAGCGCGCGCTGGCCCGCCTGGTTGGACAGGTCGATGTGGTTGTTGGCCACGAGAACGGCCACGCGGGGCGCGGACGCGGCGAGCAGCACGCGCAGCAGCCACGGGCCGGGGTCGCCGGTCGCGTTGATGGCGAGCGCGGTGTCGTCGGCGGCGTTGATCGGCTTGTCCCACGCGGGACCGCGGACATCGTCGACCTTGAGCTTGCCGTCGGCGGAAGCCTTGGCGCGCAAGGACTCCAGCAGCGACGAAGCCGTTTTGTCCTGCGCCTCAACCGATTGCGGGCCGTGCGTGTAGATCGCCGTGCTCGCCGGACGGTCGAGCAGCTTGCGCGTCTTGGAGGTCGCGCGCAGCACGTACAGCTCGCTGGCGCTGCCGACCGCCTGCGCGCCGTGGTAGCGGTTGAAGCGCGGCAGGATCGCCTCGAACAGCACGCCGAGCTGCATGATCTCCTGCTGCACCTTCAGCCCGAGCGTGGGATTGCGCTCGCTGAAGCCGTAGGCGAGCAGGATGCGGCCCATGTCGACATCGCGCAGGCACGAGGCCGCGCGCGCGACGAAGAGGCCGATTCCCTCTGGGGTGTAAGGAGGATCGGTGAACACGAGGTCCGCCCAACCCTGCGCGGCCGGCGGCAGGCCGAAGCGGAAGTCCGCGTGCACGCAGCGGACGTTGAAGCCGCGTTCGGCCGCGCGGGTGTCGATGAACTCCAGCACGCGCTCGTCCAGGTCCACCACGAGCACTTCGAGGTCCGGCCGCACCGCGCACACCGCGAGCGAGGTGAGGTCGTGATCGCCCAGGCACAGCAGCCGCGCTCCGGAGAGCGTGTACTGCTCGTCCAGCCACATCGCGCGTCGCAACATCGTTTGCGCGGTCGCGGCGACGTGGTCCAGCGCGGGCATCGGAGCGGGCACCGCGTGGATGTCCTGCCTGATCCGCGTGACCATCTCCTCGTGCACCTGCGCCGCGGCGTCGAGCGGATCTGTGTAGTTCAGGGCATTGCCCAACTCCGTGCCCAGTTCGAGGTGCTCGCGGTACACCGTGGTGCGCCACGGGTGGATGCGGTGGCGGTCGCCGTCGCGCTCGATGTCGGGTCCCATGGCGGCGAGCAGTTCCTCGACGGTGCGGCGCGGGACAGCTGGCTGGCGCACGAGTTCGGCCAGCGACTGCCACCCCGACGTGAGCATCGCCACGACGATCCGCAGCCTGCGGCCGTGGACTCCGTGGTCGGCGAGAAGGGTCGAGACGCGCTGCACGGGGTCATCGGTGGTCACAAACTGTTGACCTTAGACGTATCGGTCCCGCGTCCGCCTCGCCCCTGTCAGTCGATCGGACTAAGGTCGAACGTCGGCGACGGCTGATGCTCTCAACGGCACATCAGCCGTCGCCGACATACGGGCGGCCGGCAAGGGGCCGTCACGACCACAAGGGGGACTCGAATGATCGAGTTCCAGGCCGTGACCAAGCGCTTCGACGACGGCACCACAGCCGTCGACAACCTCGACATGGTCGTCGAAGCCGGAACGATCACCGTTTTTGTCGGGCCGTCGGGGTGTGGCAAGACGACATCGCTGCGGATGGTGAACCGCATGATCGAGCCGACCAGCGGCACAGTGCTGGTGGACGGCGAGGACATTCGAAAATCGAATCCCGCGCTGCTGCGAAGACGAATCGGTTACGTCATCCAGCAGGCCGGGCTGTTCCCGCACCGCACCGTGCTGGACAACGTGGCGACCGTGCCGCTGCTGTCCGGCTGGACGCGGCGCAAGGCGCGGGCCCGCGCCGCGGAGCTGCTGGAGATCGTCGGGCTCGACGCCGCCATGGGCAAGCGCTACCCGGCGCAGCTCTCCGGCGGCCAGCAGCAGCGCGTCGGCGTGGCCCGCGCGCTGGCGGCGGACCCGCCGGTGCTGCTGATGGACGAACCCTTCAGCGCGGTCGATCCCGTTGTGCGGGAAGGACTCCAGGACGAGCTGCTGCGGCTCCAGGCGGATCTGGACAAGACCATCGTCTTCGTCACCCACGACATCGACGAGGCGGTCCGGATCGGCGAGAAGGTCGCGGTGTTCCGCAAGGGCGGGGTGCTGGCGCAGTACGCGGCGCCCGCCGAACTGCTGTCCAACCCCGCGGATGACTTCGTCTCCTCCTTCGTCGGCAAGGACCGCGGCTACCGGGGGCTCTCCTTCCTCGGCGCCGACGGCATCCAGCTCGGCGGCGTCAGCACCGTGGGCCTGCACGACTCGCGACCGTCCACTGTGGGCGGTCCGGACTGGACGCTGGTGCTCGACGACGACCGCCGCCCGCGCGGCTGGCTGCCGCCGGGTGTCGTGGTCGAGGGCGAGCCCGCCGAGGAGGACCTGCGGCCGGGTGGCTCCCTCTACACCGAGGGGACCGCGCTGCGCGGAGCACTGGACGCCGCGCTCTCGTCACCGTCCGGCCTCGGGGTCGTGGTGGACGGCGACGGGTGCTACACCGGCGTGGTCACCGCACAGCAGGTGATCGACCTGATCGAGGAGCGGCGGAAGGACGCCGCCTGATGTTCGAGGACCTCTCGCGGTACCTGAGCAGCACGAGCAACCAGGAACTGGTGCTCACCCAACTCCTGCAACACATCTACCTCTCCCTGCTGCCACTGGTGATCGGGCTCGCGCTGGCGATCCCGCTCGGCTGGCTCGCGCACCGCCACCGCGCGGCGAGCGGCATCGTGTTCGGCTTCTCCAACGCCGTCTACACGGTTCCCTCGCTGGCTCTGTTCGTGGTGATCCCGGTGGTGCTCGGCACGCAGATCCTGGACAGCGTCAACGTGGTGGTGGCGTTGACCGTCTACACCACGGCGCTGCTCGTGCGACCCGTCTGCGACGCGCTGGACGCGGTGCCCTTCCACGTGGTCGCCGCGGCGACCGCGATGGGCTACCGGCCGCTGCGCCGCTTCGTCACCGTCGAACTGCCGCTGTCGGTCCCGGTGCTCTCCGCCGGGGTCAGGGTGGCGTCGGTGAGCAACATCAGCCTCGTCAGCGTCGGCGCCCTGATCGGCACCGGCGGGCTCGGCGTGCTGTTCACCAGCGGCTTCCAGATCAGCTACACCGCGCCGATCGTCGTCGGCATCGTGCTCACCCTGGTGCTGGCGCTGGTGGTGGACATGGTCCTGGTCGGGCTGCGCAGGGCGCTCACCCCCTGGCTGCGTGCGGGAGGCACCACGTGATCTTCCAGGAGCTGTTCGACTGGATCGGCGATCCCGCGCACTGGCAGGGCCAGGACGGGGTGCCGAACCGGATGCTGGAGCACCTCGGCTACACCCTGCTCGCGGTCTTCGGCGCCGCCGCCATCGCGATCCCGCTCGGCCTGTACGTCGGCCACACGGGACGCGGCGGCGTGGTGCTGGTGGGGCTGAGCAACGCCATGCGCGCGTTGCCGACCCTGGGCCTGGTCACCTTCCTGTTCCTCATCGCGGGCGGCAGCGAGGCCGGCACCATCGTCGGCCTCATCGTGCTCGCGATCCCGCCGATCCTGGCGGGCACCTACTCCGGCGTGCAGGACACCGACCGGGGCGTCGTCGACGCCGCGCGCGGGATGGGCATGACCGGGTGGCAGCGGCTGTGGCAGGTGGAGGTGCCCAACGCGCTCCCGCTGCTGATGGGCGGGCTGCGCAACGCGGCCCTTCAGGTGGTGGCGACCGCATCGGTCGCCGCGTACGTGGGTCTCGGCGGCCTCGGCAGGCTGCTGCTCGACGGACTCCGGGTGATCGACTACTCGAAGGTGCTGGCGGGAGCGCTGTTCATCGCGCTGCTCGCGGTGCTGCTGGACCTGGTGCTCGCCGGGTTGCAGCGGGTCATCGTGCCACGCGGTCTGCGGGTGGCCGCAGCCGCCGTTGCAGGTCGCACCAAGGTGAAATCCTCAGGAAGGAACGAGTCATGAAGCGCACCATGGCGGTCGTGGCGGCCGCCGCACTGTTGCTCACCGGATGCGGTGGCGACCCGCTCAAGGGCGGGGGCGGCGCGGCCGGCGGCCAGATCGTCATCGGCTCCGCGGACTTCTCCGAGAGCGAGCTGCTGATGCACATCTACGCCGGCGCGTTGACCAACGCCGGCGTGCAGGTCACCACCAAGCCGCGCGTCGGTTCGCGCGAGGTGCTGGTGAAGGCGTTGCAGGACAAGTCGCTCGCGGTGGTGCCGGAGTACAGCGGCAATCTGCTGCAGTACTTCGACAAGCAGAACCCCGCCGCGCAGCCGGACGAGGTCACCGCGGCGCTGAAGCAGAAGGTGCCCAGCGGCCTCGAGGTGCTGGAGAAGTCGGCTGCGGAGGACTCCGACGCGCTCGTGGTGTCCAAGGAGCTGGCCGGGCAGGGCGTCAAGTCGATCGCCGACCTCGGGCCGAAGTGCTCGCAGTACGTGCTCGGCGCGGCGGGGGAGTGGAAGGACCGCTGGCCCGCCAAGCTCACCCAGCTCTACGGCTGCACCTTCAAGGAGATCAAGACCACCGACGCCGCCGGCCCGGTGACGGTGGAGGCGCTCAAGAGCGGCCAGGTGCAGGTTGCCAACCTGTTCACCACCGCATCCGCCATCACCGCCAACGGTTTCGTGGCGCTGGCGGACCCGAAGCGGCTCTACCCGGCGCAGAACATCCTGCCGCTGATCCGCTCGGAAGCCTTGGACGCCAAGGGCAAGGAGGCGCTGAACAAGGTCTCCGCCGCGCTCACCACGGACAAGCTCATCGCGCTCAACAAGCGCATCGAGATCGACAAGGAGACCGTGGCCGACGTGGCCAAGGAGTTCGTGACGCAGAACAAGCTCTGACGTCCTCCCTCGGCGGGCATCCTCAGGTCTGGGGGTGCCCGCCGATGCGCGTCGTGAGGTCGGCGGCGGCGCGCAGCACGTGCTCGGCCAGCTCCGGCCAGCTCTGCCCGCACTCGTCGTCGCAGATGTGGCGCAGCGTCAGCCCGATCGCCGCGACCGGCCGCTGCCCGTGGTCGAAGACCGCCGCCGCGACCGAGGCGAAGCCCGCCGTGACGTGGCCGTCCTCCACCGCCCAGCCGCGCCGCCGCTCCGCGCCGAGCACCCGGCGCAGGTTCGGCAGGTCCTTCGGGCCGCGTCCCGTGCGGTCCACGAAGCTCTTGTGGTCGGGGAAGAGCGCGCGAACCTGGGCTGCGGGGAGTGCGGCCAGCATCGCCCTGCCGGAGGCGGGCAGGTGTGCCGGGAGACGGACGCCGACGTCGGTGACGAGCGTCTGCGGGCGCCTCGGTTGCTCCTTGAGCAGGTAGAGCGCTTCGCCGCCGTGCAGCACGCCGAGCTGCGCGGTGAAGCCCGACTCGTCCACCACGCGGCGCAGCAGCGGCCTCGCGAGGCGTTCCAGCGGGTCGTGGCGGAGGTAGGCCGAGCCCAGCTCGAAGGCCGCGACCCCCAATCCGTAGCGGCGCTCCTCCGGCAGGTGCGTGACGAAACCGGCTTCGTGCAGCTCCGCGAGCAGGTGGTAGGTCGTCGACCTCGGCAGCTTCAGCTCGCGCGCCAACGCCGCCGCCGACACCGGCCCTGGACGGCTCGCGAGCGACTTCAACACCGCCAACCCGCGTCTGAGCGCCGGCACATCACTGCTCGCCCCCACGCGCCCTCCTCCGTCCCGATCCGCCCCATCCCCCAATTGGTGCGCCGAGCTCCCTGAATGACTCATTCAGCACGCTCAACCACCTGAATGAGTCATTCAGGGAGTAAGAGCACCGCTGAGTGTCTGGGGTTTCAGACAGTGTCGCATGGTTGGGGCTGGGCGGGAGGAGGAGCGAGCGGGTGTGATGGGGGCATGTCGCACGTTCCTGTCGGCTTGAAGCCGCTGTCCAGGGCGCAGGTGCTCGCCGTCGTCCGCGGCGGAGCGCCGGTGGAGATCACCGCGGAGGCCCGCGAGGCGGTCGCCGCGGCCCGCGCCCACATCGAGGCGCTTGCCGCCGCCGAGACCCCGACGTACGGGGTGTCGACCGGCTTCGGCGCGTTGGCCACGAAGCACATCCCGCTCGACCGCAGGGCGGCGTTGCAGCGCTCGCTGATCCGCTCGCACGCGGCGGGTGCTGGGCCGGAGGTGGAGGCCGAGGTCGTGCGCGGGCTGATGCTGCTGCGCCTGCGCACGCTCGCGTCGGGGCACACCGGCGTTCGTCTGTCCACTGTGGACACGTTGGCGGGGATGCTCAACGCGGGCATCGTGCCGGTGGTGCACGAGTACGGCTCGCTCGGCTGCTCCGGTGATCTGGCTCCGCTGTCGTCGATCGCGCTCGCACTCATCGGCGAGGGCCAGGTCCGCGACGGCTCCGGCGAGCTGCGCGACGCCTCCGAAGCGCTCTACGAGGCCGGGCTCGAACCCGTGCAGCTCGCGGAGAAGGAAGGCCTGGCGCTGATCAACGGCACTGACGGCATGCTCGGCATGCTGGTCATGGCCTGCGCCGACCTCGCGGAGCTGTTCGACATCGCCGACCTGACCGCCGCGATGAGCGTCGAAGCCCTGCTGGGCACCGACCGCGTCTTCGCGCCGGAGCTGCACAGCCTTCGCCCGCACCCCGGGCAGGCGCTGTCGGCGTCGCGGATGGCCGCCTTCCTCAGGGACTCCGGCATCGTCGCGAGCCATCGCGGCCCGGACTGCAACCGCGTCCAGGACGCGTACTCGCTGCGCTGCGCCCCGCAGGTGCACGGCGCGGCGCGGGACAGCCTGACGCACGCGGAGACGGTGGCGGAGCGCGAACTGGCTTCCGCGATCGACAATCCCGTTGTGCTGGCGGACGGTCGCGTCGAGTCCAACGGCAACTTCCACGGCGCCCCAGTGGCTTACGTGCTCGACTTCCTGGCGATCCCGCTCGCCGACGTCGCGAGCATGGCGGAGCGCCGCACCGACCGGATGCTCGACAAGGCGCGCTCGCACGGGCTCCCGCCGTTCCTCGCCGACGACCCCGGCGTGGACTCCGGTCACATGATCGCCCAGTACACGCAGGCCGCGATCGTGTCGGAGCTGAAGCGCCTCGCCGTGCCCGCCTCGGTCGACTCGATCCCCAGCAGCGCCATGCAGGAAGACCACGTGTCCATGGGCTGGTCGGCCGCGCGCAAGCTGCGCAAGGCCATCGACGGGCTGCGCACCGTGCTGGCCATCGAACTGCTGACCGCAGCCCGTGCGCTCGACATGCGAGCGCCGTTGCAGCCCGGCCCGGCCAGCGCCGGAGTCCTTGCGCTGCTTCGGGAATCCGCGGGCGGGCCCGGCCCCGACCGCCACCTCGCCCCAGAGATCGCCGCGGCGGAGGAGCTGATCCGCTCCGGTGCCGTGCTTGCCCACCTTGAGTCCATTGTGGACGGGAGAAACCGGTGAACGCAGGACCTCGCCCCGTACGTGCCGCTCGGGGAACCGAACTGACCGCGCGCAGCTGGGCCACTGAGGCGCCGCTGCGCATGCTCCAGAACAACCTGGACCCGGAGGTCGCGGAGCGCCCGGACGATCTGGTCGTCTACGGCGGCACCGGAAAGGCCGTCCGCGACTGGAACTGCTTCGACGCGATCACCCGCGAGCTGCGCGACCTCGCCGACGACGAGACCCTGCTCGTCCAGTCCGGCAAGCCGGTCGGCGTGCTGCGCACCCACGAGTGGGCGCCGCGCGTGCTGATCGCGAACTCCAACCTGGTCGGCGACTGGGCCACCTGGCCGGAGTTCCGCAAGCTGGAGTCGCAGGGCCTGACCATGTACGGCCAGATGACGGCCGGATCGTGGATCTACATCGGCACGCAGGGGATTCTCCAGGGCACCTACGAGACCTTCGCGGCCGTGGCGCAGAAGCGCTTCGGCGGCACGCTCGCCGGGACGCTGACCGTCACCGCCGGTCTCGGCGGCATGGGTGGTGCCCAGCCGCTCGCCGTGACGATGAACGAGGGCGTCGCGCTGGTGATCGAGGTCGACCGCGAGCGCGCTCAGCGCCGCGTGGAGACCCGCTACCTCGACGAGGTCGCCGACGACCTGGACGACGCGATTTCCCGTGTGCTGGCAGCGAAAGCCTCCCGAAAGGCGCTCTCCGTCGGCGTGATCGGCAACGCCGCCGAGGTGCTGCCGGAGCTGCTGCGCCGCGGTGTCGCGGTGGACGTGGTGACCGACCAGACCTCCGCGCACGACCCGTTGGCGTACCTGCCGAAGGGCGTCTCTGTGGAGGAGTGGGCCGACTACGCCGCTGCCAAGCCGGAGGAGTTCACCACGCGCGCCCGCGAGTCGATGGCCGAGCACGTGGCCGCGATGGTCGGGTTCCAGGACGCGGGCGCCGAGGTCTTCGACTACGGCAACTCCATCCGCGGTGAGGCGCAGCTCGGCGGCTACGAGCGCGCCTTCGACTTCCCCGGCTTCGTGCCCGCCTACATCCGCCCGCTGTTCTGCGAGGGCAAGGGCCCGTTCCGCTGGGCCGCGCTCTCCGGCGACCCGGAGGACATCGCCAAGACCGACCGCGCGATCCTGGAGCTGTTCCCGGAGAACGAGCAGCTCGCGCGCTGGATCAAGATGGCGAGCGAGCGCGTTGCCTTCCAAGGTCTTCCGTCGCGCATCTGCTGGCTCGGCTACGGCGAGCGGCACCTGGCGGGCCTGAAGTTCAACGAGATGGTGGCCTCCGGCGAGCTGTCCGCGCCCATCGTGATCGGCCGCGACCACCTCGACTGCGGTTCCGTGGCCTCGCCGTACCGCGAGACCGAGGCGATGGCCGACGGCTCCGACGCGATCGCCGACTGGCCGCTGCTGAACGCGCTGATCAACACCGCGTCCGGTGCGACCTGGGTGTCCATCCACCACGGCGGTGGCGTGGGCATCGGCCGCTCCATCCACGCGGGCCAGGTCACCGTCGCTGACGGCACCGAGCTGGCCGCGCAGAAGCTGGAGCGCGTGCTGACCAACGACCCGGCGATGGGCGTGCTGCGCCACGTGGACGCGGGCTACGACCGCGCGGACGAGGTCGCCGCCGAGCGCGGCGTGACGATCCCGGTCGCCAAGTCATGACCGAAGACTCGCTTGCGGAGTCGAGCATCAGCACCGCCAGCTCGTTGCTGGGCGACATCGCTGATGTGGGGCGGGATCGCAGCCGTGGCGGCTATTCGCGGCACGGCTTCGACACCGTCGAGCTGAGCCTGCGCGAGTGGTTCGTCGCCGAGGCGGTCGCGCGCGGACTAGACGTCACCTGCGACCGCAACGGAAACCTGTGGGCGTGGTGGGGTTCTCCTGGCCCTGACGCGATCATCACGGGCAGCCACCTGGACTCCGTTCCCGGTGGAGGGGCGTTCGACGGACCGCTCGGTGTGGTGTCCGCGCTCGCTGCGGTGGATGCCATGCGCGCCAAGGGTTTCAAGCCGTCCAAGCCTTTCGCGATCGTCGTGTTCGCGGAGGAGGAGGGCGGCCGGTTCGGCGTCGCCTGCCTGGGCTCGCGGCTGATGTCCGGCGCGATCGATCCTTCGGTCGCCTTGAATCTGCGTGACCCCGAAGGGGTTTCCTTCGCTGAAGCCGTTTCCGCCGCCGGGCTTGATCCCGCGCGCATGGGGCGGGACGCCGAAGCGCTGGCGAGCATCGGGTGCTTCATCGAGCTGCACGTGGAGCAGGGGCGCGGGCTGATCGACCTCGACGCGCCGGTCGGAGTGGCGAGTTCGATCCTGGCGCACGGGCGGTGGCGGTTCAGCTTCACCGGTGAGGGCAACCACGCCGGAGCCACGCCCATCGACGACCGGCGCGATCCGATGATCCCGGCTTCGCAGCTGGTCCTCGCCGCGCGTGCCGCCGCGTCCACTGTTGATGGAGCGCGGGCGACCATCGGCCGCATCCAGCCGATCCCGGGCGGTACCAACGTGATCGCGTCCACTGTGGACGTGTGGTTGGACGCGCGCGCGGCGACCGACGAGGTGACCCGCAACGTGGTCGCCGAGATCAAGGCCGCCGGGCTGTCCGCCGCTGAGGCCGAGGGGTGTTCGCTCGCGGTCGCCGAGGAGTCCTACGGTGACACGGTGATCTTCGACCCCGCGCTTCGGGATCGGTTGGCATCTCAGCTCGGCGGAGTTCCCGCGCTGCCAACGGGAGCGGGTCACGACGCGGGCATTCTCGCCGCGCACGTGCCCACCGCGATGCTGTTCGTCCGCAACCCCACGGGCGTCAGCCACGCGCCCGCTGAGCACGCCGAGCCCGACGACTGCGAGGCCGGAGTGGCCGCGCTGGCGACGGTGCTCGAACACCATCTGTCCACTTAGGACGCTTGGAGAGCGGTATGCGGTTCTGGTGCGAGTCGGCGTGGGTCGGCGACGCCGTTGCCCGTGACGTGCTGGTGGAGGCTGTTGACGGCATCATCACCGCGGTGACGGTCGGCGCTTCGCCTGAGGGAGCCGAAAGGCTTGGGGGACTTGTGCTCCCTGGCTTCGCCAACGCGCATTCCCATGCGTTTCACCGCGCACTTCGCGGGCGGACGCACGGTGACGGTGGGACCTTCTGGACCTGGCGGTCCGGGATGTACGCGCTGGCCCAGCGACTCGAACCGGACAGCTACCTGGCGCTCGCCCGCGCCGCGTACGCCGAGATGGCCATCGCCGGTGTCACGTGCGTGGGTGAGTTCCACTACCTCCACCACGCTGCGGGCGGCCGTGCTTACGCCGATCCGAACGCGATGGGCGAGGCGCTGCGCCAGGCGGCATCCGAGGCAGGCGTCCGGCTCACGCTGCTCGACACCTGTTACCTCGCAGGCGGAATCGGCGAGCCGCTGAACGAGACACAGCTCCGCTTCGGTGATCAGTCTGCGGAGCGATGGGCTTCGCGGGTCGCCGCGTTCAAGGAGGATGCGAACACCCGCGTGGGCGGCGCGATCCACTCCGTGCGCGCTGTACCCCGGGCCGCTTTGGGGGAAGTAGCTTCCGGAGTGGCTGGCCCGTTGCACGTCCACCTCTCCGAGCAGCCAGCAGAGAACGTGGCGTGTCAGGCCGCCTATGGCTTGACTCCAACGGGATTGCTGCACGAAGCCGGAGTGCTCTCTCCGCGAACAGTTGCCGTTCATGCAACTCATCTGACCGCGCACGACATCAAGCTGTTGGGCGACACGGGAACCGGCGCGTGCTTCTGCCCCACAACGGAAGCAGACCTCGCCGACGGAATCGGTCCCGCGCGCGAACTGGTCGATGCGGGAAGCCCGCTCAGCCTCGGCAGCGACCAGCACGCTGTGGTCGACCCGATCCTCGAAGCTCGCGCTTTGGAGCACGGCGAGCGGCTGCGCACCGGCTCGCGCGGACGTTTCACGCTCGCGGAGCTCATGACCGCGTCGACCGCTGCCGGTCACTCGGCGCTGGGGTGGTCCTCGGCTGGCAAGATCGCGGTCGGCTCCCCGTGCGACCTCGTCCAGGTCCGTCTGGACAGCCCGCGCACGGCGGGATCACTGCCGTCGCAGGCGTTGTTGAGCGCATCAGCGTCCGATGTGGACACTGTGATCAACTCGGGTGTTGTGGTGGCACGCGGCGGTCGGCACGAGCGGCTGGGCGATGTCGGCCAACTGTTGAAGGACGCGATCGAAGGGCTGTGGGCGTGAGCATCCTCATCACCGGTATTGGCGAGCTGACCACCAACGACGATGAGCTGGGCTCGCTCGCCGACGCCGCGGTCGTTCTCGACGGCGAGCGCGTCGCATGGGTGGGCCCCGCTGCCGCGGCTCCGGACGCTGACTCGCGGGTCGACGTCGGCGGTCGCGCCGTGCTCCCCGGGTGGGTCGACAGCCACACCCACCTGCTCTTCGCGGGCGACCGCACCGCCGAGTTCTCCGCTCGCATGGCTGGAAAGCCTTACCAGGCAGGCGGAATCGCTGTCACCGTCGAAGCGACCAGGGCGGCATCCGACGCTGAGCTGCTGAAGAACCTCCTGCTCCACGTCGGCGAGGCCAACCGCCAGGGCACCACCACCATCGAGACGAAGACCGGCTACGGCCTCACCGTCGCCGACGAGGTCCGCGCCGCCCGCATCGCCGCGTCGGTCGTCGACGACGTCACGTTCCTCGGAGCTCACTTGGTGCCCCCGGGCTCCGATGCTGAGTCCTATGTGGACCTGGTGCGCGGCGACATGCTCAGCGCCGTGGCGCCATTCGTGCGCTGGGCCGACGTTTTCTGCGAGACCGGAGCCTTCGACGAGACGCAGTCGCGCGCTGTGCTCAAGTCCGCTCAGGAGGCCGGTCTGGGGCTTCGCGTGCACGGCAACCAGCTCGGACCCGGCCCCGGTGTGCGCTTGGCGGTCGAGTTGGGCGCCGCCAGCGTCGACCACTGCACGCACCTCACACCGTCCGATGTGGACAGTCTGGCGAACTCCGCAACCGTTGCGACGCTGCTGCCCGCCTGCGACCTCTCCACCCGCCAGCCGCTCCCCGACGCCCGCGCCCTGCTCGACGCCGGAGCCACCGTCGCGCTCGCCTCCAACTGCAACCCCGGCTCGTCCTACACGTCATCCATGGCGTTCTGCGTTGCCACCGCTGTGCTTCAGATGCGCATGAGCGTCGACGAGGCCGTCCGCGCCGCGACCTGGGGCGGCGCCCGCGCGCTCCGCCGCGAGACCGGCGACGGCGCCGTCGGCGTCATCCGCGTCGGCGCCCGCGCCGACCTCCACGTGCTCGACGCCCCGTCGACCACCCATCTCGCCTACCGCCCCGGCGTCCCCCTCACCCACTCCGTCTACCGCAGGGGTGCCCGCCTCTGACCGCAGAGGTTCGCCGGCCTTCAAGTACGGCAAACCCCGCCCGCGAAGGTCGCCAACGACAGCAAACCCAGCCGCTCCAAGGGGTTTGGTGCGGTCAGAGATGTGCCGCGGTGGGGCGTGCGATGACCTCGCCGATGCCGGAGAACGGGGTGCGCAGGCGGGCGGCGAGTTCCGGGTCGCGCCACACCTCGGCGGTAGACCGCCATGCGGCCATCGCGTGAGAGAAGGGCAGCAGGTTGCCGGTGTCCGCACCTGCCTCGAGATGCACTCGCAGGTCCATCAGGCAGTCGGCGCGTTCATCGGCGGGAAGCCAACGCAGCCAGGGCAAGCGGTTCGCGCTCAACTGATCGTCCAAGTACGTCCAACCTTCCGGTCGCAGCGACTGAGTGTGCGGGGTTTGTGTGGGTTGCGGCCAAGTGGGGGAGGGGTTGGGGGGTCTTGAAGACTGGTGAACCCCTCCGCCGAACCACCGATCAGTCTTCGAGGTCGTCCTCGTCGTCGCGGGCCAGGAAGGTGGCCAGGCGCTCGATCGGGGTCTCGAAGTCCGGGTTGAGGTCGACGAACGCGCGCAGGCGGTCGGCCAGCCAGGCGAAGCTGACCTCCTCCTCGCCGCGCCGCTGCTCCAGCTCCTCGATGCCGCGGTCGGTGAAGTACAACGCAACTCCCTGCTCAGAAATGGGATGGAGACGGCCGAGCCGCCGGACCCAGGGGCCCGGCGGCTCGGCGTGAACGACCTCGGGAAGCTAGTCGAAGGCCTTGTTCATCAGCTCGGCCTGCTCGACGTCGTGCACCTTGCCGGAACCGGCCGACGGGGCGGCCATGGCGCGGCGGGACACCCGGCGGATGCCGGAGAGCCGGTCGGGCACGAGCTCGGGCAGCGCCAGGCCGAAGTACGGCCACGCACCCTGGTTCGCCGGCTCCTCCTGGACCCAGCGGATGTCCTTGGCGTTGGGGTAGCGCTCCAACGCCTGGGTGAGCTTCTTGTACGGCACCGGGTAGAGCTGCTCGACCCGCACGATGGCGGTGTCGGTGGCGCCGCGCTTCTGCCGCTCCGCGTTCAGCTCGTAGCTGATCTTGCCGCTGCACAGCAGGACCTTGCGCACGGCAGCCGGGTCGCTCACCAGCGGGTCGTCCAGCACCGAGTGGAACTTGCTGCCCTCGATGAACTCCTCGACCGGGCTGGTCGCGGCCTTGAGGCGCAGCATGGACTTCGGCGTGAAGACCACCAGCGGGCGGTTGATGCCGTCCAACGCGTGCCTGCGCAGCAGGTGGAAGTAGTTCGACGGGGTGGACGGGACGGCCACCGTCATCGAACCCTCGGCGCACAGCTGCAGCCAGCGCTCGATGCGACCCGAGGTGTGGTCGGGACCCTGGCCCTCGTGGCCGTGCGGCAGCAGCATCACCACGTCCGAGCGCTGGCCCCACTTGGCCTCGCCGGAGGAGATGAACTCGTCGATGATCGGCTGCGCGCCGTTGACGAAGTCACCGAACTGCGCCTCCCACAGCACCAGGGCGTTCGGGTTGGCCACGGAGTAGCCGTACTCGAAGCCCAGCGCCGCGAACTCCGACAGCGCGGAGTCGTAGACCAGGAACTTGGCCTGGTCCTCGGTGAGGTTCTGCAGCGGGGTGTACTCCTGGCCGGTCTTGCGGTCGATCAGCACCGAGTGCCGCTGCACGAAGGTGCCGCGCCGCGAGTCCTGACCGGCCAACCGCACCGGGCGCCCCTCGGCGACCAGCGAACCGAACGCCAGCAGCTCGCCGAAGGCCCAGTCGATGCCGCCCTCGCGGGCCATCTTCGCCCGCCGCTCCAGCACCGGCTTGACGCGCGGGTGCGGGCTGAAGCCCTCGGGCAGGTTGACGTGCGAGTCGGCGATCAGCTCCAGGGTCTCGCGGCTGATCGCGGTCGGGACCTTGGTCGGGATGACCTGGCTGGACTCGACCGAGCCGCTGGGCGCCGCCTGGTGCTTCTCCAGCTCGCGCACCTCGTTGAAGACGTGCTCCAGCTGGGTGGCGTAGTCCTTCAGCGCGTTCTCGGCCTCTTCGACGGAGATGTCGCCGCGGCCGATCAGCGCCTCGGTGTAGCCCTTGCGGACGGAGCGCTTGGTGTCGATCACGTCGTACATCGCCGGCTGGGTCATCGAGGGGTCGTCGCCCTCGTTGTGCCCGCGACGGCGGTAGCAGACCATGTCGATCACGACGTCCTTGCCGAAGGCCTTGCGGTACTCCACCGCCAGCTTGGCCACCCAGACGCAGGCCTCGGGGTCGTCGCCGTTCACGTGGAAGACCGGCGCGTCGATCATCTTCGCCACGTCGGTGCAGTACTGGCTGGAGCGCGAGGACTCCGGCGCGGTGGTGAAGCCGACCTGGTTGTTGACGACCACGTGCAGGGTGCCGCCGGTGCGGTAGCCGCGCAGCAGCGCCAGGTTCAGCGTCTCGGCGACCACGCCCTGACCGGCGAACGCGGCGTCGCCGTGCATCAGCACGGGCAGCACGGTGAAGCCCTCGCCGCCCTTGTCCAGGATGTCCTGCTTGGCCCGGACGATGCCTTCCAGGACGGGGTCGACCGCCTCCAGGTGGGACGGGTTGCAGGTCAGGGAGACCTTGGTCTCGCCGTCGCCGAACATGCGGAAGTACTTGCCCTCCGCGCCCAGGTGGTACTTCACGTCACCGGAGCCGTGCGCCTGGCCCGGGTCGAGGTTGCCCTCGAACTCCCGGAAGATCTGCGAGATCGGCTTGCCGACGATGTTGGCGAGCACGTTCAGCCTGCCGCGGTGCGGCATGCCGATGACGACCTCGTCCAGGTCCTGCTCGGCCGCCTTGTCCAGCACGGCGTCCAGCAGCGGGATGACGGTCTCGCCGCCCTCCAGGGAGAACCGCTTCTGGCCGACGTACTTGGTCTGCAGGAAGGTCTCGAACGCCTCGGCCGCGTTGAGCTTGCTCAGGATGTAGGTCTGCTCGGCGCGGTCCGGCTTGGTGTGCGGGACCTCGATGCGCTCCTGCAGCCACTGGCGCTCGTCCGGCTTGAGGATGTGCATGTACTCGATGCCGACGGTGCGGCAGTACGAGTCGCGCAGCACGCCGAGCACCTCGCGCAGCTTCATCCGCTCCCTGCCGGAGAAACCGCCGACCGCGAACTCGCGGTCCAGGTCCCACAGGGTCAGGCCGTGCGAGAGCACGTCCAGGTCGGGGTGCTTGCGCTGCCGGTAGTTCAGCGGGTCCGTGTCGGCCATCAGGTGGCCGCGGCTGCGGAAGGCGTCGATCAGCTCCAGGACGCGGGCGGTCTTGTCGACCGCGCCCTCGGGGATGTCGGTGACCCAGCGGATCGGCTCGTACGGGATCCGCAGGGAGGCGAAGATCTCGTCGTAGAAGCCGTCCTCGCCCAGCAGCAGCTGGTGCACGCGGCGCAGGAACTCGCCGGACTCCGCGCCCTGGATGATCCGGTGGTCGTAGGTGGACGTCAGCGTGATGATCTTGCTGATGCCCATCTTGCCGAGCACCTTCTCGCTGGCGCCCTGGAACTCCGCCGGGTACTCCATCGCGCCGACGCCGATGATCGCGCCCTGACCGGCGGTCAGCCTCGGCACCGAGTGGTTGGTGCCGATGGTGCCCGGGTTGGTCAGCGAGATCGTGGTGCCGGTGAAGTCGTCGGTGCCGAGCTTGCCGCCCCTGGCCTTGCGGATCAGGTCCTCGTAGGCCTGCAGGAACTGCGCGAAGTTCATCGTCTCGCAGCCCTTGATGGAGGCCACGACGAGAGTGCGCTGGCCGTCCTTGCCGGGCAGGTCGATCGCGAGACCGAGGTTCACGTGCTCGGGGGTGACCAGGTTCGGCTTGCCCTCGATCGAGGAGAAGAACCTGTTCATGTTGGGGAAGGCCTCGACGGCCTTCACCACGGCGAACCCGATGAGGTGGGTGAAGGAGACCTTGCCACCCCGGGTCCGCTTGAGGTGGTTGTTGATCACGATCCGGTTGTCGGCAAGCAGCTTCGCCGGGACGGCGCGCACGCTGGTCGCGGTCGGAACACTGAGCGACTGCTCCATGTTCTTCGCGATCGCGGCGGCCGCTCCGCGCAGCTGCTTGTGCTCCTCGCCCGCGCCCGCCGGCTTGACCGGGGCGGCGCTGGCGGCCTTGGCCGGCGTCGGCTTGGCGGCGGGCTTGGCCGCCGGAGCGGGTGTGGCGGGGGGCTGCGCCTTGGCGGGGGCCGCCGTCGCGTTCACCGCCTCGGCCTGCGCGGGCTGGCTCGCCGGAGCCGGCTTCGTCGTGGTGCTGCCGTTGCCGGTCGCCATCTTCTGGGCGGTCGGCTTGTAATCGGCAAAGAAGTCATGCCACGCCGGATCGACGGAGGACGGGTCGTTGAGGAACTGCTCGTACATTTCCTCGACCAGCCACTCATTCGGGCCGAATTGGGACGCAGTACTGCTGCTGGACACGGCCGCTGCTCGCCTCTATCCATCTGCTCGGGGTACAGATACAGGTGTCGCCAAGGCTAGCCCTCCGCGTCGCGCGGGTGGTACACGGCGGTGCTCCTTGGGTGAGGTCTGGCTCACAGAATCGTTTACCTGATCGATTCCGAAGTGTAGGAGCCTCAAGGCTTCCTCAAGCTTGACCGGCCGCGCCCGCCCTCCACAGGCGGGCATATGCCCCATCCGCGCGAAGCAGCTCCGCGTGCGTGCCCACCTCGGCCACGCGTCCGTGATCGAGCACCACGACGCGGTCCGCCCGCGCGGCCGTCGCCAACCGGTGCGCGACCACGAATGTCGTTCGACGGGGCAGCGACAGATCTCCCGTGTTCTTGCTCAGATCTTCGGTCGCGGCCAAAACTGTGGCCTCGGTCGCCGGGTCGAGCGCGGCGGTCGCCTCGTCCAGCAGCACCACGTCGGGGTCGACCAGCTCGGCCCGGGCCAGCGCCACGAGCTGGCGCTGCCCGGCGGAGAGCCCCTGACCGCGCTCGCCGACCTCCTGGTGGAAGCCGTGCCGAAGCCGCGCGACCATCGGCAGCGCCCCGACCCGCCGCACGGCCGCCTCGACCTCGGCGGGCCCCGCGTCCGGACGGCCGTAGCCGATGTTGTCCGCCACGCTGCCGGTGAACAGGTGCGCTTCCTGCGGCACCACGCCGAGCCTGCTCCGGTAGCCCGCCAGGTCGTACTCGCGCACGTCGACGCCGTCCGCCAGAACGGTGCCCTCGGTGGCGTCGTAGAACCGCGCGATCAACTTGACCAGCGTCGACTTGCCCGCACCCGTTGTCCCGACCAGCGCGATGGTCTCCCCGGGGCTGACGCGCAGTGAGATCCCGGACAGCGCGGGTGTCGACGTGCCCGCGTAGCTGAAGCTGACGTCGCGCAGCTCGACCTCACCGCGCAGCCGCGACGGCACCTCGCGCGGGTGCGCGGCGGTCGGGACGGAGGTCGGGGTGCGCAGCAGCTCGCCGATGCGCTGCAGACCGATCTTGGCCTGCTGGTAGCCGTCGAAGACGCTCGACAGCTGCTGGATCGGCGAGAAGAACAACGTCAGGTACAGCAGGAAGGCCAGCAGCACACCCGGGGTGAGCCCGTCGGTGGCGACCCGGTGCGCGCCCACCGCGAGCACCGCCGCGTGCGCCAGGTCGGACAGCATCGTGACGAACGGGAAGTAGGTCGCGATGTAGCGCTGAGCCCGCATCCGGGAGCGCCGGTAGGCGTCGCTGCGTTCGGCGAACGCCTCGGCCGAGCGCTCTTCGCGGGTGTACGCCTGGGAGACGCGCAGGCCGGAGACGTTCTCCTGGAGGTCGGCGTTGACCGCGCTGACCCGTTCCCTGGCCTCGGCGTACGCGGAGGAGGAGAGCTTGCGGAAGATCAGGGTGGCGACCACGAGCACGGGCAGCACGGCGAGCGCGACGAGGGCCAGCCCCGGATCGGTGAGGATCAGCGCCACCGAGATGCCCACGACGGTGAGCACGCTGACCACGGCCGTGGCGAGCCCGGTCTGCAAGAACGTCGACAGCGCGTCGACGTCGGTGGTCATCCTGGTCATGATCCGCCCGGCCAGCTCGCGCTCGTAGTAGTCGAGCCCGAGTCGTTGCAGGTGGGCGAAGCTGCGCACCCGCAACAGGTAGAGCACCGTCTCGCCGGTGCGCGCGGTGACCACGGTCTGGGCGGCGAGCACGAGGGCGGCCAGAGCGACCAGAGCCACTCCGATCACCGTCGCGGTCCACAACGGTCCGCCCGCGTTTGCGGTGACGCCGTTGTCGATGCCGTAGCGGAACAGCGTCGGCAGTGCGATCGAGGACAGCGCGTCGATCGCCACCCCGAGGGTCGCGAGCACCAACGGCCACCGCACCACGCGCAGCACCCGGCGGAGCCGGAAGCCGGGGTCGGCGGCGCGCGCGTCGGTGTCGCCCAGCCTGGGGGAGTCGGTGGCCGGTCGCAGCGCCTCGACCTGCGCGAGCAGCTCCGGGGTCGGTGGCATCGCGCCGATCTCGCCGGCGTCGGTGCCACCACCCGCGCCGTGGATGTCCTCTGCGACCGATCTGGTCGTTGCGTTTTTTGCCGCTTCGACCGGCCACAACGCGGCGGTCACGCCATCCGCGCCGGGGGAGTCGGCGGCGATCGGCTCGGTGACGTCCTCGATCGCGTCGCCGGGACCGGCGAGCAGGGAGCGGAACAGCGTGCACCGCTCGTGCAGCTCCGCGCGCGTGCCGACGTCGACCAGCCGTCCTTGGTCGAGCACCGCGATCCGGTCGGCGAGCGCGAGCGTCGAGCGGCGGTGCGCGATCAGCACGGTGGTCCTGGACTCGGTGACCGCGCGCAGCGTCGCGTGGATCGCCGCCTCGGTCGTCGCGTCCACGGCCGACGTCGCGTCGTCGAGCAGCAGCACTCGCGGATCGGACAGCAGCGCCCGCGCCAGGGCGACGCGCTGCCGCTGGCCACCCGAAAGTGTGAGTCCGCGCTCGCCGACCACGGAGTCGTAGCCGTCGGGCAGCGCGGCGATGAAGTCGTGCGCCTCCGCTGCCTTCGCGGCGGAGCGCACCTCGTCGTCGGTGGCGTCCGGCCTGCCGTAGGCGATGTTCGCGCGCACCGTGTCGGAGAAGAGGAACGCCTCCTCGAAGACCACGCCGATGGCGCCGCGCAGCGAAGCCGTCCGCAGCTGCCGCACATCGGTGCCGCCGAGCCGGATCGAACCGTCCTGGACGTCGTAGAACCTGGGCAGCAGAAGGGAAACCGTGGACTTCCCGGAGCCCGCGGTGCCGACGAGCGCCAGCGTCTCGCCGGGTTCGACGCGCAGCGACACCCCGTCCAGCACCGGTTCGCTGCGCGTGTAGCCGAACCGCACGTCCGCCAGCTCCACCGCGAGCGGCCCGTCCGGCACGTCGACGGCGTCGGGGTCCTCACGGACCTCCGGCTGCGAGTCGATCAGCTCGTAGACCCGCTCCACACCCGCGCGCGTGAGCTGCGCGGTGACCAGGAAGGTGGCCAGCAGTCGGGCGGGACCGACGAGCCCGGCGATGTAGGTGGCGAAGGCCAGGAACGTGCCCAGACTGATCTGGCCGTTCATCGCGAGCACCCCGCCGAGCCCGAGGACGGCGACCTGGCCGAGCACGGGCAGCGCCGCCATCAGCGCGGTCGGCGGCGCGGTCAGCCGGGCCGCGCGCATCCGCTCCGCGAACAGCCGTTTGGCCGCCGCCTCCAGGCTCGCGATCTCGCGCGCCTCCTGCCCGAAGCCCTTGACCACCCGGACGCCGGTGACGGTCTCCTCGACGTGCTGCGCGATGTCCGCCGCGCGCTGCTGAGCCGACCACGTCGCGGGGAACAGCACCGTGCGCGTGCGCATCCCGACGATCACCACGGCGGGCAGCACCACGAGCGCGACCGCGGTCAGCAACGGCGAGAGCCAGAGCATCGCGCCCAGCGCCACCACCGAGAACACCAGCTGCCCGGTCACCAGCGGCAGCATCATCAGCACCGACTGCACCAGCTGGAGATCGGTGATCGCCCGCGACACGATCTGCCCGGTGCGCATCGCGTCCTGACTGCCGCCGTCCAGCCGCTGCACCGACGCGAAGACCTCGCGCCGCATGTCGTGCTGCACGTTCAGGGCGAGCTTGCCGCCCTGGTAGCGGCGGACGAACGCGCTGGCGAACGCGAGCACGGCCAGCCCGACGAGCAGGCCGACCAGCCAGCCGAGGTTGTCGGTGTGGCCCGCGACCGCGTCGTCAACGGCCGTTCTGGTCAGCAGCGGGACGGCCGCCTGGAGGCCGACGCCGAGCGCGGACGCGCCGAACGCGGCGAGCACGATGCGGCGGTGCCGCCAGCTCGCCGCGCTGACACGGCGAATCCAACCGGGGTTCTCGGACACGTCGCCAGGCTAGTTCCGACCCCTGACAGCGGCCGGGGACAGCGTGAAGAGGGCTTGGTCACGTGATGTCGCGCTGCTTGCCCGCCAGCGAACCGGCCAGCACCATCACGAGCGCGTAGCCCAGGAAGATCAGCGCGCTCGCCCACCAGATCGGCGCGGCCTCGGTGATCCCCTGCCGCAGCGGCGCCACCAGCGGAGAGCTGGCCAGCCGCTCCGGCAGATCACCGAAGAACAGGTTCAGCGCGAGGTCCATGGTCATGTCGCTGCCCGCGCTGTAGGGCAGGAACGGCGGGACCTCCTCGGCCCCGTTGCTCCGCAGGATTCCGGCGAGCACGCCCTCGACCACCTGCGTGTAGAGCAGCAGGCCGAGCACCGCGCCCAACTGGTTGCCGACGAGCGCGCCGAGCCCGACCCCGAACATCGACCACAGCACCGACGAGACCACCCCGACGGCGCAGACGGCCAGCCACGACACCGCGCTCGGGAAGCCCTCGCCGCCGGAGCCGAGGATCGCCCCGAGCGAGCCGAACAGGGCCGAGGCGACGCCGTAGATCGCACCGAGGCCCGCGTACGCGACGAGCTTCGCGACGAGCACGGAATCCCGCGAACCCGCGGTGAGGTAGGTGGTGGTGATGGTGCGGTGCCGGTACTCGCCGGTCACCCCGAGCACACCGACCAGCGCGGAGAACAGGGTGCCGAAGGTCATCCCGCTGGCGAACAGCGGCAACGCCAACGGGACCTGCTCGTCGATGTCGCGGACCTGCGCGCCCAGCGAGCCGATCCACGCCCCGCCCGCCGCGAAGCCCAGCGTGATCAGCGCGCCGGGGATGAGCAGACCCCACCACAGGTTGGTGGAGAAGATCTTGCGGAACTCCGCCTTCACCAGGCCGTTCACGCCGCACCGCCCCCGAATCCGCCCGCATGGCCCTGGCCCGGCTCACCGGTGGTGAGCTGGAGGAACATCCGCTCCAGATCGGCCTGCTCCTCCTGCATGCCGTAGATCGCCACGCCAGCGGCCAACGCGATGTCCGCGACCTGCTTGGTGTGCGAGCCGGTCACGCCCAGCCTGCCGTCCTCCAGCGTCTCCACGTCGGTCAGCCCGGCCTCGGCCAGCGCCGCGACCAGCGCGTGCGCGTCAGCTGGCTGCACCAGCACGCGGCTGCGCTGGGACCGGCGCAGGTCCTCCAGCGGCCCCTGGTAGCGGGTCCGGCCACCACTGATGATCACGACCTGGTCCACGGTCTGCTCGACCTCGGCCAGCAGGTGGCTGGAGACCAGCACCGTGCGCCCGCCGCGCGCGAAGGTGCGCATGAACGTCCGCAGCCACGCGATGCCCTCGGGGTCCAGCCCGTTCGAGGGCTCGTCGAGCACGAGCACCTGCGGATCGCCGAGCAGCGCCGTGCCCAGCGCCAGCCGCTGCCGCATGCCCAGCGAGAACTCCCCGGCCCGCCGGTTCGCCGCCGTCGCCAGGCCCACCAGCGTCAGCACCTGCTCCACCCGCTCGTCCGGCAACCCGGCCGCCGCGGCGTAGCAACGCAGGTGCGCGCGGGCCGATCGGGTCGGGTGGAAGCTCTGCGCCTCCAGCACCGCGCCGACCACCGTCGCCGGATTGCCCAGCCGCTCGAACGGCAGGCCGTTGATCGTCGTGCTGCCCGAGGTCGGCCGGACCAGACCCAGCAGCATGCGCAGCGTGGTGGTCTTGCCAGCCCCGTTCGGCCCCAGGAACCCGGTCACCGAACCCGGCTCGACGGTGAAGCTGAGGTCTTGCACCGCGGTGACGGGCCCGAACCGCTTGGTCAGGTCCTGCACCACGATCCGGCCAGTGCCGTCGTGCACGCGTCCCTCCACGTGAAGCTCCTCGCGACCCGGCCTCGTGAACCGGGAGACCCGGCCATCCTGCCCCATCACGCCCCGCACTTCGCGTTGTGGCAACGAAACGCGAGATGGAGCGCTCCCACATCGCAGCGCGTTGCCAGAACGCGAAGGGACGGCGGGGCTAGTCGTTGAGGGCGTGCTTGGGCTTGGCGTCCAAGATCGAGGCGGGTGGATCTGCGGGGATCACCGGGATCTCGGTGGTGGTCTCCGCAGGAGTCTCGGCGGGCACCGCCGGGATCGGGCCGGTGATCTCGACCGCCGCCACGGTCTCCACCGCGCGGAAGTCCTCCTCCGCGCGCACGGAATCCGCCGGGCGCATGTCCCTCACCACACCGATCAACTCGACCTCTCCCACTCCGCTGGTCTCCCTGGGGTCCTGCTCACTGATCACATCGACATCGCTGATCCCGCCCACCGCGCGCAACCGCCGCGTGAACGGATTGCGGACCGAAGCCCGCCGCTCCCGGTGCGTCGTCCCATCACCGATCAGATGCCGGTGCGCCATCAACCACACCTGGCACGGCCAGCGGCGCCTGCGCAGACCAGAAGGACACGCGCGGCACCGGCCGTCCTGATCCCGCTGGTGCACGGTCAACAACAACCGCCACCCCTCCGCCAACCGCTGGAGCTCGGCACGCGCAAGCGGCAGCAACGCGGAAGCGTCCCCGCTCTCAGCGGCCTGGTCCAACATCGCCAGCCGCATCAGCACCGCCTGGCGCATCGGGTCTTCCATCGGCGTCATCCTCTCGGGTCCCCGGACTCGGCCGCAGCGTCACTGGCGGTCCCGAGCATCCGGTGCAATCGATGCGTCTGCTGCGCTGAAAGAACCGCGGTCCCGCCAGGAGGAGCGACCACCAGCACCAGGTCCTCCTCGACGAGCACGGTCACCGAACGGTCCCTGCCAAAAGGGTCCCCGCAATCCACCCACCAGCGCTGGTCGTTCACGGCGGGCCCGGATCATCGCGCGGCGCCGACCGAACCACCACGTACGAACACCCCGGCTCGGTCACTGGCAAGACATCGGCGGCGAGCGGCCACGCGTACAGGCCAGCCCCGGCAAAATCACCCTGTTGCCCCAATCGGCCCCCGCCGCCCGGGTGCCCCTGATCAAAAGTGTCCTAGGTGTTGCGACCACCCACGTGGACACCGCGTAAACTCCCCAGCGGCGGCCTGCTCCCGGTAACCCCCAGGCTGGTCGAGCAGGCCGCCTCCTCAGCACCCGTGTGCTCGGCGCTGCGCGCCTTTGCCGGGTCGTCGTCCTTTGTGTGTGGGGTCGAACCCCCCAAGCCCCCCACGGTTCGGTGTCCTCTGACCCAGCCGGGTTGCGGCGGGTTGCTCGCTGGTGCTCGCTCCCTCGTTGGGTGCGTTGGGTGCGTTATGTCGGGTTTTGAATATCTTTGTTGCTGAGAGTCTTGGGGTGTGGGTTGATGGGGGGAGGTGAAGTGGTTCAGGGAGGGTGTTGTGCGGGTTTTGGTTACGTCGTCGCCGGGGTTGGGGCATCTGTTCCCGATGATTCCGCTGGCTTGGGCGTTGCGGGCGGCGGGGCACGAGGTGTTGGTGGCCACCACGGCCGATGGGGTGGAGCAGTCGGCGCGGGCGGGGCTGGCGGTGGTGGACGCGGCGCCGGGATTGGACGTGTACAAGTTCTTCCAGGAGTCCTCGAAGGACAGCAGCGTGGACTGGGGGCAGTTGCGCGAGCTGTTCAAGTCGGACCCGGCCAGGGCGGCGGATGTCGTTGCTGAGCGGTTCGCGGCGCTCGGTGATCAGCTCACCGAGGGCATGCTCGATGCGGCGCAGGGGTGGCGACCGGATCTGGTGGTCTTCGAGCAGATGGACTCGGCGGGGCCGTTCGTCGCCGCCAAGCTCGGCATCCCCGCCGTGCAGCACAACTTCGGCGGCGCGCGCGGCACCCACGAGGTGGCGCTCTACGCCAAGCACACCGAGGCCTACGACCGGCACGGCGTCACCCGGCCGACCGAACCTGCGGCGATCATCGACATTGCGACGGAGAGCCTCGGCACGCCGCAGATCGGCTGGCCCATGCGCTACGTCGCCTACAACGCGGGCGGGAAGCTGCCGGACTGGCTGCTCGCCAAGCGGGAGCGCCCGCGCGTGTGCGTCACCCTCGGCACGGTCGTCACCAGGCTCAACGGCGTCGGCGCGCTCGCGCAGATCGTCGACGCGGCAAAGGAAATGGACGCGGAGTTCGTCTTCGCGCTCGGCGGGAGCGATGTCTCCGAGCTCGGCGAGCTGCCGGACAACGTGCGCCTGGCGGAGTGGATTCCGCTCAACGCGCTGCTGGAGAACTGCGACGCGGTGGTGCACCACGGCGGCTCGGGCAGCACGTTCACCGCGCTGACCCGCGGCGTGCCGCAGCTGCTGCTCCCGCACGGCGCCGACCAGTTCGACAACGCGGCGATGGTGCGCGCGGCGGGCATCGGCATGTGGATCGAGGAGTCCGCCGTCGACGCTTCGCACCTCGCGAAGCTGTTGGAGGACAAGGACATCCGCGCGGCGTGCGAGCGCGTCCGCGAGGAGAACGCGGCACGTCCGCTGCCCGTGGACGTCGTGCGCCAGCTGGCCGCCCTCGTGGGCTGAGAGCGAACGGACCCCGTTGCACCGCAACGGGGTCCGTTGGTTCGAACGGGCGAGGTCAGGCGCGCATCACGGTGGAGATGGGGATGCGCGCGGCTCGCATGGCGGGGATGAGGCCGCCGAGCAGGCCCGCGGCCAAGCCGGCGATCACTCCGGCGACGCCCGCGTCCCACGGGAAGGACATGTCCGCGATCGCGGGCAGCTTGCTGCTGAACATCACCGTCGCCACTTGGAAACCGAGCACTCCGGCACCGATCGCGGCCAGTGCGGTGAGCAGACCTGTCAGCAGTGTCTCGGCCAGCACGATGAACGTCAGCAACATCCGCGAGGTGCCGACAGCGCGGCGCAGCGCGAACTCCTCGACCCGTTCACCGACGGTGGCCAGGCCGACGTTGAGGATGCCGGCGACACCGATCAGCAGCACCAGGCACGCCATGCCAAGGAAGATCATCTTCATGATGCTGAGCATGGATGCCATGCGGCCCTTGGAGTTGACGGTGCTGGAGCGCATCCCGTCCACGTCGGCACCCGCGGCGGCCAGTCGTGCCCGCAGCGTCTGCTTCAGGCTCTCCGCGCCCGGGCCGGGGGTGAAGTAGGCCATGGTGAAACCGCCGCTGCCGCTGTTGCCGTACATGGCGGCCATCGGGGAGGCGGCGGGACCGCTCGCGGGTTTCTTGGTCTCGACTGGCATCCAGTTCTGCAGTTCGTCGGCCCGCATGTAGGCGGTGGCCGAGTAGTCGCCCTGCCCGTCGTCGACCACGCCGACGACCCTCGGCGTCGCGTTCTTCGCCGCGCCCTCGATGTGCAGCTCGGCCGGGAT
Organism: Allokutzneria sp. NRRL B-24872; assembly: GCF_002155965.1. Classification (GTDB taxonomy): domain Bacteria; phylum Actinomycetota; class Actinomycetes; order Mycobacteriales; family Pseudonocardiaceae; genus Allokutzneria. The sequence continues at coordinate 23,913 of NZ_MUMH01000010.1, read as the reverse complement.
CTGGTGCTTCTTCAGCGCCTCGGCCGCACCGGTGTTGAGCACGATCTGCGGGGACATCGACGGCGCGGAGCCGAAGTCCAGCCACTCCCCGGAGACCAGCCGGAACGGCCGGAACTGGCGGAGGTCGCCGAGCATCGAGCTCACCCGCACCTCGACCGCGGAGCCCTTCGGCGGCTGCTTCTCGTCGACCGGCTTGCTGGTGCACATGCCGCTGGCGTCGCAGACCGTCGTGTAGCGGCCGCTGCCACCGCCGTAGCTGCCGTAGCGCCCGGTCAGCGAGTTGCCGCCGGGGTTGAGCGGGGTGACGTTCGGCTCGCCGAGCGTGGCCTTGGCCGAGCCGTAGGCCGACACCCCCGGCTGGCCTTGAAGGGTCTCCCTGACCACCGAGGCGGTCTTCTCGTGCGAGGGCAGGGAGAGGTTCTCGGTGCCGTCGATCCCTTGCTGGAGCTCGATGTCGGCGAGCATCGCCTTCTCGGCGACCTGCCCGCCCGCCTGCACCGCGATCACCGCGAGCACGCCGAGGAACAGGCTCATCATGGACAGCACGGTGCGCAGTTTGCGAGCGCGGATGCCCTGGCCGCCGATGATCAGGGAGGACCGGAACTTCCCGGACATCCGGATCACGTGAACACCCTCTCGTTCGCCGGTGAGAGCCTGCCGTCGGTCAGGCGCAGCACGCGCGCCATCCGGTCGGCGTGCTGCCGGTCGTGGGTCACCAGGATCAGCCCGCAGCCGGTGCGGGTGGCGCTGAGCAGCACGTCGATCACCAGCTCGGCGGTCTCGGTGTCCAGCGCGCCGGTCGGCTCGTCGGCCAGAAGGATCTTGGGTTCGCGCACGAGTGCGCGCGCGATGGCGACCCGCTGCTGCTCACCGCCGGAGAGCCGGGTCGGCCGGTGCTTGGCGAGGTGGGCGATGCCGACCTTCTCCAGCGCCGCCATGACCTTCGCCTTGCGCTTGCGCGCCGGCAGCCAGCCCTGGCCGTTGACCAGCGCCATCGCCACGTTCTGCGCCGCGGTGAGGTGCTTGAGCAGGAAGAAGCGCTGGAAGACGAAACCGAACTCGGCGCTGCGCAGCACGGCCGCCCTGCGCTCGGGCAACGTGGTGATGTCGTTGCCGTTCAACAGGTACTGCCCGCCGTCGGCGCGGTCGAACAGCCCGAGCAGGCTCAGCAGGGTCGACTTGCCGGAGCCGGAACGGCCGAGGATCGCCACGCTGTCGCCCGCGTGCACGGTCAGGTCGACCCCGGCCAGGATCTGCCGCGGCTCCTCCTGGCCCTTGAGCGTCTTGGTGATCCCGGTCAGCTGGATCAGCGGGTTCATCGGGACCCCGGGGAGGAGCCGGAACCGCTCGCCTTGCCGCCCGGCAGGTTCGGGCCGGGAACGGCGACCGTCTCGTCACCGGTGAGACCGGACTTGATCTCCACCACCTTGCCGTCGGTGAGCCCCAGCTCCACGTCGACGGTCCTGCGGGCGCCGCCGGCGGCCACCACGTCGACCTTGCCGCGGCCGGAGGTGCCCGCGACGGCCTCGACCGGCAGCACCAGCGCGTTGGTGGAGCGGTCGGTGACGACCTCGATGGTCGCCGCGCTGCCGTTGATCATCTTCACGTCGCTGGGCGCGGTGCAGACCAGGCGCAGGCCCGTCGGCTCCGACGGCGTCGAACCGCCAGCGCCGGGCTTGGTGCCCTGGCCGGGGCCGGGCTTGGTGCCGGTCGGCGGGGTCTTGGGGTCCTCACCCGGCTTGGGCTCCGGCTCCGGGATGCTGCCCGCGGGCATCGCCGCGATGGTGCCGAGCACCGAGCACGGGAACGGGCCGGGGCCGTTGGTGATCTGGGCCTCGACCGAGCTGAGCGCGCCGGAGAGCTTGTACGCCTGGTCGCCCTCGATCTCGGCGACGATGCCGTAGCCCGCGTAGCGCGCGGAGACCACCGGCATGCCCGAGGTGACCGAGGCGCGGTCCTCGACGAGCCTGCCTGCGAAGGTGGCCTTGGCCGGGACGCTGATGCTGCTCGCGACGCGCTTGCCCGAGTAGATCTCGGCGACCTTGGTCGACTTGGTCGGGGTGCCCTTGGGCGGCTCGAACTCCAGGTAGCGGATCTCGCCGTTGACCGGTGTGGTCAGGCCGAACACCGGGTTCATCGCGACCTTGCCGGTCAGGCTCACCTTGTTGGTGAGGCTCTGCCTCGTCACCTTCGCGGTCGTCACGGTCGTCCCGCGCGGTGCCAGCTCAGGGTTGGACTCCGGTTTCTCCGCACCGCCGCACGCCGTCGTCGCCACGGCCGTGACCACGGCCAATCCGCTCAACCGGAGAATTGTTCTTTTCCGCACCAAGATCCCCAACTCGATTGTGACCGGTTTGCACCGGTATCCCCACAGACGCCGCTCGGCCGGGCGGGGTTGCGTTGGTTCGGACCACGTCGAAGATCTCGAACCGAACCGTCCGGAAAGCATCGGGCGCGCAATTCCGGACCCGCCCCGCCGGTGACGTCCGCGCGACGCCGAAGTGAACTAGCAGGGGTCGCCGTCAGGGCCGCGAGCAGGGGCGGTAGACATTGGCGTGACGAGGCACTGATCGAGGAGGACCCAGCATGGGCGGCGTGATCATCAGCGAGCCGGAGGAAGGCTCCCCAATCGAGGACCTGCCCTGGGTCGTCGTGTTCCAGTCCCTCGACGACGCGTGGGACTCCTTCACCTGCGGGCCGTACGAGCGTGACCACGCCATCGCGCTGGCCGAGGCCGTCGCGGTCGAGGAGGACGACGTGCTCGCCGCCGTCGAGCCGCTGCTGCCCGCGCTGGAGCCGGCCGACATCCTCGCCGACATCGCCGAGCTGCGCGAGGTGCACGAGGACGAGGACGAGGACGACGAGGAAGAGGAAGAGGAGCTCGAAGAGTCCGAAGAGTCCGAAGAGGACGCTGAGGACGACGAGGAAGAGTCCGAAGAGGACGGTGAAGAGCTGGAGATCACCGACATCGAGGTCCCCGACGCGGACGAGGTCCGCGAGGGCATGGCCCGTGTGGTGAACCGGCTGCTCGCCGACGCCTGAGTTCGAACGCGCGAACGCCCGGCCGGAGAAACCCGGCCGGGCGTTCGCGTCTGTCAGGGGATCAGGAACCGGCCTGCTGGTACAGCTCCTTGGCCTTGGAGTCGAACAGGGTGCCGTAGGTGACCGTCTGCCGGTCGGAGCGGCTGTTGACCGCCCACACCTTGTCCGAGGAGTTCAGCCACGCGCCGCCGCTCTGGCCGCCGATGCCGTTGCAGGCGATCTTCGCGTCGAAGGTCTGCACCGTCGCGGAGATCCCGCTGCACGTGTACATCTCCTGGCCGGTGTACGGGGACTCCGCCGGGTAGCCGTACATGTCGGTCTGCTGGCTCTTCTTGTCGTCGAAGACCACGCCCTTGGCGCCGACGGTGTCGGTCAGCGACTTGCCGCCCTGCGACTCCACCGAGAAGCCCGCGTAGTCGAGCGCGAAGTCCTTGCCGGAGCTGGAGATCCAGCCCTGCGGGATGAAGGTCTTCTTGGCCGGCCAGGTGCCGTAGGGCTTCTCGTTGTTGAGGAAGCCGGGCAGGAACGTGATGTTCTCCGCCGCGACGCCGTTGTAGTGCACGCAGTGCGCGGCGGTCCACACGAGGTTCTTGTTCGCGGCCTCGACCGAGGTGGCCGAGCAGCTGGAGTTGCGCCCGCCGGTGGTGAACAGCAGGCGGCCCATGCTGCGCAGCTTCTCGGAGCTGTAGGGGCCGGGCACCTTCTGGATCAGGTCACGCGCACCGGCCTGCGGCGCGGCGGGGGCGCCGTCCGGGGTGGGCATCGGCATCGGGTTGGCCACCGCTTCGGCGATGCGCTCCGGGGTCCAGTAGGCGTCGACCTCGGCGGTGGGCGCCTGGGACCGCTCCACGACGTCGGGGCTCGGCGCGGCCTGGCCGGCCGGGGCGAGCGCGAGAACCGCGGCGGAGGCGCCGAGTGCGACGAACAACCTGTTCAGCTTCATAAGACCACCTTTGTGCTCATGTGCAGGGTCATGAGGAATCCCACGGTAGGAAGTCGACGTCGCCGAAAACCACCGGCCACTCGACGGGAGTCGCTCAAACAATTCACTGATGACAGACGTCCGTATTTCTTATGTTTTAAACTGAATACGCGCGGGAAAGGGCTCCCGCGCCGCCGCCCGGCCGACCCGGGTCCCCCGATCGGACCAGTGCGTTCGTCGGCCCGTCGACCTACTTACAGCTTCGGCGGGTGAAACGAGCTGGTCAGCGACTCCTCGTCGAGCGGGCCCCGCGGGCTTGTGTCCGCTTTGTATCGGGCGTGTGTCGCGCCCGAGGATGGTTCTGGCACATGAGGATCAGAATCCGGGCCGCCGCCCTGCTGGCGACCGCGGTCGTTTTCACCGGTTTCGGCAGCGCCGCCGCGGCGCCGGGCTGGACCACCACGCCGACGCCGAAGCTCTCGCCCGGCTACTCGCTCTCCGGCGCCTCGATGGCCTCCGCGAACTCGGGTTTCGCGGTCGGCTACCACCTCGTCAACATGTGGGCGGGCACCGTCGCGCTGCGCTGGGACGGCAAGAGCTGGCAGCGCACGCCCACGCCGAAGGGCCTCTCGCTGAGCGCCGTCGCCGCGACGGGGGAGAAGAGCGCGCTCGCCGTCGGCGTGAAGTCGGAGAAGGCGAGCCTCGCCGCGCGCTGGGACGGCGCGAAGTGGGTGGAGCTGCCCTCGCCGACCCCGTCCGGGCTGCCCGCCGACGCCTACCCCGAGCTGAGCTCGATCTCCGCGCTCTCGGAGAACGACGCGTGGGCGGCCGGGTGCGCGCAGACCGGCGACTTCTCCGCCGGGGTGCCACTGCTCAACCGCTGGAACGGCAAGGCGTGGAGCGCGGTCTCGGTGCCCAAGCCCGCCAACGCGAACTTCGCCTGCCTGCGCTCCGTCACCGCCCGCAGCGCCACCGAGGCGTGGGCGGTCGGCTACGCGGGCACCAGCGCCGGGGTGCGCCCGCTCGCGCTGCGCTGGGACGGCAAGGCGTGGACCGAGGTGGCCGCCGCGCCGACCGGCGCGCCCGAGGCCAAGTTCACCAGCGTCGTGGTCAGCGGCAAGGACGTGTGGGCGATCGGCTTCGCCGACCCCGAGGGCGGCAACCCGCTCGCGCTCGCCCCGCACGTGCAGCGCTGGGACGGCGCGAAGTTCGCGGTCGTGCCCGTTCCGGCGAAGCAGGGCCTGCTCTACGGCGCGACGGCGGACGGCAAGGGCGGGGTCCACGCGGTCGGCTACACCTCCAGCGCCGGGCCGATCGCGTTGCGCTGGAACGGCTCCGCGTGGGTGGAGGAGAAGGCTGGGCTGCCTGCGCACGCGTCGCTCATGGCGGTGGCGGCGGTGCCGGGTTCCGGCAAGGTGTGGGCCTTCGGCGACGACGCCGAGGACCCGCAGCAGGGGCTGGCGGCCCATCTCGGCGGCTGACAGGGGCCGCCGAGCGGGCATTCGCGGCTGGCTTCTCTCAGGCGATCCACAGGAAATACGGATGAGCAGCTCAGCTGTGAATGTTCTTCTGAAGGAGCGGGGCGCCCGGGACCACCGGGCGCCCCGACCAACTTCGGCGGCCCCGGACGCGCGAAAGGGAGCGAACTCCTCCTCCCACGGCGCGTGGTGGGTGCGGCACGCGGCGCCGGGCGGGGACCTTCGCTCCCTCAAGCGTTACAGCGGGGACGTAGGGACAGTCGGACTCAGAAGCGGTAGACGGCGCCGGTCGAGGCGGCCATGACGCAGCCGTTCGAGTAGGTCGCCTTGTGCGTCACGGGCTTGCCGCGCCAGGTACCGGTCGCGGTGACCTCGAAGGGGTCGTACTCCATGGTGCAGGCCGCGCGGCGGCCGATGGGGTTGAGCCTCGCGAAGTCGCCCTGGGCGAGCAGCAGGTCGCGGCAGGCGTCAGCCGCCTTCGGGTGCGTGCCGCTGGCCGGGTTGCAGGTCAGCAGCGCGACCTTCGGGGCATCGGAGGTGATGCCGTCGTGGGTGACGGTCAGCGTCAGCGCCGAGGGTGCGACGAGCTCGACCGGGGCGGCGGTGGTGGCCGACGCGGTCGTGACGGAAGCGAGGAGCGCGGCGCCGGAGAGGGCCACGCAGGACAACAGACGAAGTGCTCGCATGGTGATTGATTTACCGTCAATCGCCGCCCATAAGACGGATACTTCCGAGTAGCGACCGGATCGAGCGTCACTCGACCGGGGCGGTTGCGGAGCGCACACGGACCAGGTGAGAGACACTAGATCGTTTTGGGGTCAGTCCAGCGACCTGGTCAGGGCGCTGCCCACCAGAGCGGCCACGGCGGTCATCCCCGCGGCGTTGGGGTGGACCGGCGCGGCGGGCGCGGTCGGGACGAGTCCCTCCACCCACTTCGTCCCCGGCAGCTGGCAGACGTCGCGGCCGATGCTGGGGGCATAGGTGTCGACGTAACCGACCCCCGCCGAGGTTGCTTGGGCCGCCAACATTGCGTTCAGCCGCTGCTGGAGCCCGTCCAGGTAGGCCACGTCGCCGCGCGCGATCGGGACCAGCGGCCAGCAGCCGTTCGCCGGGGGCAGCAGCCTCAGGTAGCCGATGACCAGCACCTTCGCCTTGGGCGCCTGCTGCTTGATGCTGGCCAGCAGCGCGCCGACCCTGGGCGCGGTCTGCTCGATGCGCTGCACGAGCTTGTCGGTGCCCCCGACGGTGTTGTCGTCCTTGCAGGGGTTGCCGAACGGGTCGCGGACGCTGGCCAGCGCGCACGCCGCGAGCACGGGCACGAAGCCGACGTCGTTGCCGCTCACGCCGACGGTCACCAGGTCCGTGTCCGGGGTCAGCGCGTCGAGCTGCGGCGCGTTCTCGCCCAGCAGCACCTTCTGCGGGCTGGTCATGTCGTCGATGACCGCGCCGCTGCAGCTGACGTCGACGAAGTTCGCGGGCGCGAGCTGCTTGGCCAGCAGGGACGGGTAGTTGCGGTCGGAGCGCAGGCACCCGATCGGGTCGGTGCGCTGGCCGGGGATGAACGGCCCGGCCGTGAAGGAGTCGCCCAGCGCGACGTACTTCTGCACGGTTGCGGGGGCCGCCCCGGCGCTCACCGGGACGGCCAGTGCCGCCGTTGTCGTCGAGATGAGGAGGACGAAAGCGCGGCGGAGCAGGGCAGACACGGCCATGGGGTCCTCGTAACCTGGGTTGAGCAGGGGTTACTTCGGATCGTGACCGTTCATGTACTCCGGGTCAATAGCGTGATCGAGTGGTCAGCCCCGGCACAGCCGCCCCGGCAGCCACCGCTTGGCCGCGAACAGCTCGGTCTGGTCGGAGAAGTGCGGCGAAGCCGGGTTGCTGGACTGCGAGTTCGCCAAGATCGTTCGTGCTTCTGGGCACGCGTTTCCGGTGAACCGCACCGCGAACAGGAAGCTGGTGCCGCCGACCGCCTGGCCCTCCGACGTGGTCTCGATGAGGTTGTAGACACCGAGCGCGTTGTCCCCGCCGTGCATCGGGACGCGTTTTCCCTTGCTGTTCAAGGCGAACTGGTGATCACGGACTGGTGCGTCGGGCGCGTGGCCGAGCGAGGTGACGGCCTTGGTGAAGGCGGCCCGCACGCGCGGGTTGTCGATGTCGAGCGCGCGCGGAGTGCGGACGGGGTCGGCGGGGTTGAACGGGATCAGCCAAGGGATGTCGCCGATCTCCTGCCAGAACTCGTCGAACAGCAGGGCGCCACGGCTGTCGAGATCGTTGCGGCGATCCCACTTCGCGAGCGCGTCACAGGCTTTCTCGTGCTGCGGCATGGACTTGCACATGCGCAGCACGTCGTCTACGGCCAGCTCGCCCATGAAGGATCGGTTGGACAGCACCATCTCCTGTGCGTCGCGAAGGCTTGTCACGCGCTCCTGGAGGCCGAAGCGCGTGCGCGGTGAGCGTGCGGTCCCCTCGGTGCCGAAGACGCGGGGGAAGCCGTTGAGGGGCTGCTTCACGCTGGTCAGCCAGTGCGAGTCGTTGGAGTTCGACAGCTGATCGGTGCTGATGAGGTTGGGCATGCGGTGCGCGCCGAACGTGCCTGGCACAAGGGAATCGCGGTCGGTACCGGGCGCGCAGTCCGCTCGCGAGCCGTCCAGCACGGGCAGGCCCGCGCGCTCGAACAGCTCGCGTCCCTTGGCGGTGTTGCAGCGGCGGGCGTGCGCGTCGGTGATGTGCGGGACGGCCTGGACGTTGGCGAAGAGCCCCTTGCCGTGCCGGTCGCTCGCCACCACGTTCGCGTAGGACATGCCGCCGTTGGCGAAGATCGACCTCCGCAGGTCCTCGACCGACTCAGCGCGAGGGAACTCCACCATGGAGTTGGCTCCCCGCAACGACTTCGCGTTCGCGTCGACGAGCACGAAAGCTCGCTCGGCGGTCCAATCGAGTCGTTCCGCGGCGCGCTCGCCGAGCCACGGGCTGACCACCATGGAGGTGATCACCGGGCCGTAGCGGGTGGACCACAGCGAACGGGTCTCCGGCTTGCCACCGCGCACGTCGACGGTGATCTTGTGCTCTGTCATCCGCTCCACGCGACCGTCCACTGTGTACGCGGTCGGGTCGCCAGGGACGAGCTTCACCTCGGCCAGCGCGTAGCTCAGCGACGTCGCGATCGTTGCGGCCCAAGCGGTGTGACGCGTGTAGCCCGCGACGGTCTCGGGCGTTCCGAGCAGGCTCGCCCCGTCCACGTCGAGCTTGCCGGGGATGGTCAACCGCGCCTGCCAGAAGGACGCGATCCCGCGCCACGGGACGTGCGGGTTGCCCAAGAACACCTTGCCCGCGGCGATCGCGTTGCTACCACGGGGAATCTCCGGGGCGGACGGCCTCTGCGGTGCCTGCGGGCGGCTCGGTGGGGTCGCGGTGACGATGCCGCCGAGCGCGCGGATCGCTCCGTCCTGCGCGCTGATGTACTTCAGGCGGTGGACGTCCATTTCGGTGATTCGAGTCAGTCCACGGCAGTTCTGCTTGGTCTCGGCCAAAAACCGGTTGTAGCCCTCTGCGTAGCCCCTGGTGAGCGCGCGGACGTCCTCGGAGGGGCCGACCGGCGCTGGCTGCGCGACGATGCGTTCGACGACGCGGCGGGCGATGAGGTCGCGGGTGTACACGTCGGAGGCGACGTTGCCCTGCGGCGGGGTGGCCGCCGTGCGCTCCTCGCCGAAGTGTTCGGCCAGCTCACCCCTGGTGGACAAGAAGATCTGGCCGAGCGCGCAGAGGTGGTCGCGCGCCTGGGCGTGGCCGATGCCGCGACCGAGGCCCGCGTGGTCGCTCGCGACGACGTGCGGGACGCCGTGCTCGGACGTGGGGATGGCCGTCGAGGACAGCGTGAGCGCCGGAACGAGCAGCCAGTGGAGCGTGTGCATGCGTTGATCCTCGGTGCGCTTGCGCGCCGCGACATCAATCGACCGGTGGAACGTGTGAGTAGGGTGGCCGAGTGGTTACGGAGAGCGTGTTCACGTGGGGTGCTCCGCCGCTGAAGTTCGGGCCGGGCGCTGCCGAGGAGATCGGGTTCGAGCTGGCGCAGCTGGGCGTGCGGTCCGCGCTCGTGGTCACCGACGCCGGGGTCGCGGGCACCGGCTTCCCCGCGCGCGTGGCTTCGGCCATCGAGGCCGCCGGGGTGACCGTCGCGGTGTACGACGGGGTGCGGGTCGAGCCCACCGATGTCAGCTTCGCGGAAGCGGTTTCCTTTGCCGCACAAGAGGACTGGCAGGCGTTCGTCGCGGTCGGCGGGGGATCGGTGATCGACACGGCCAAGGCGATGAACCTGATGACCAGCCACCCCGCCGACGTGCTCGACTACGTCAACAAGCCGATCGGCAAGGGCATGGCGCCGCCCGGCCCGCTGAAGCCGCTGATCGCGGTGCCGACCACGGCCGGGACCGGGGCGGAGAGCACCCCGGTGTGCGTGCTCGACCTGCTGAGCCTGCACGTGAAGGCCGGGATCAGCCACCCCCGCCTGCGCCCCTCGCTGGCCGTGGTGGACCCCCTGGCCACGCTGAGCATGCCGCCCGAGGTCACCGCCGCGTCCGGGATGGACGTGCTGTGCCACGCGCTGGAGTCCTACACCGCGCGACCCTACGACACCTTCGCCAAGAAGAAGGCGGAGGAGCGCGTGCCCTACTGCGGCTCCAACCCGATCTCCGACGTGTGGACGGAGAAGACGCTTTCCTTGCTGAGCAAGGCTTTCCGGCGTGCAGTGCTCAACGGAAACGACCTGAAGGCACGCACGGACATGATGCTCGCCGCGACCATGGCCGGAATGGGCTTCGGCAACGCGGGCGTGCACATCCCGCACGCCTGCGCGTATCCGATCGCCGGGCGCGTGCGCGACTACCGGCCCGCCGGGTACCCGCAGGGCGAGCCGATGGTGCCGCACGGGCAGTCCGTGTCGCTGACCGCGCCCGCAGCGTTCCGCTTTACCTTCCCCACCGATCCAGAGCGGCACGTGCACGCCGCGCGGCTGCTGGACGCGGCCACCGCTGACGCCGAGCCGAACCCGAGGGAGAAGCTGCCCGCCGTGCTGACGGTGCTCATGCGCGACATCGGCATTCCCAACGGGATCAGCGCCGTGGGCTACACCGAGCAGGACATTCCGGCGCTGGTGGATGGCACGCTCAAGCAGCAGCGGCTGCTCAACGTGGCTCCGCGACAGGTCACCGGTGAAGCCATCTGTGAAATCTTCGAGGAGTCGCTGAGCAACTGGTGACGCGGCCCGGTCCGTCCACTCCACATGAGAGCGACACTGTTCCTCATCGGTGCCCTGGTCCTGGCCGTCAGCGGCTGTGGCGCGAACGCGCAGCCGAACGAGCCAGCGCCCTCGCCGTCCCAGGAGAAGCCGCAGGAGAAACCGCCCACCGTGACCGTTGCGAAAGGACAGACCGGCGAGGTCGCGCTGAAGGTCGGCGAGGTGATCTCCGTGCCGCCGAGTGAAGGCGCTCCGCTGGTGAAGGACGCCTACGTGCGGCTGCACCTCCAGGCGGACAAGGAGTGGCAGTACCGCGCGATCTCGCCCGGGAAGACGAAGATCCCCACCAGCGCCGAGGGCGCCTCGGTCACCGTCGTCATCAGCTGAGCCGAAAGCCCCGGCGCGTGGGAGGAACGCCGGGGCTCTTCGGTTGCGGTGCGCGAGAACTAGCTCGGCATCAGCACGCCGTCGATGATGTAGACGGTGGCGTTGGCGGTCTGCACGTTGCCGCAGACCACGTTCGCGTCGTTGACCTTGAACGAGGAGCCGGAGCCCGAGGTCTTGACCATGCCCTTCTGCAGCGTCTCGAAGTTGCCGGACGCGAGGTCGGCGGGGGTGAGCCGCTTCGGGACCACGTGGTAGGTCAGGATCTTGGTCAGCGTGGCGTTGTCGGCGAGCACCTTGTCCAGGTCGGCCTTCGGGATCTTGTCGAAGGCGCCGTTGGCCGGCGCGAAGACGGTGATGTCCTTCGCGGTGTTCAGGGTGTCGCCCAGCTTGGCCTTGGTGACCGCGGTGACCAGGGTGGACAGCGCCGGGTTGTTGCTCGCCGCCGTGGCGACCGGGTCCTTGGCCATGCCGGAGAAGCTGCCGGGACCGTCCTTGGGAACCGAGGCGCACGCCGAGCCGAACTCGCCGGAGGCCATGGTGGCGCTGGTGGTCATCGGCGCGGCCGACGACGGCGCCTGGGCGGAGGAGGACGCGGCGGGCGGGGTGTCCATGCCGCCCGAACACGCGGTCAGGCCGAGGACCGAGACGGCGGCGGTGGCGGCGAGGAAGGCGGTGCGCTTGAACTGCATGGTGGTTTCTCCTTCATCAGGTGACCGTGACCGCGACGGAGTGCCATCCGGTGGCACCGCGCGGGAACGGCCTGGTGCGTTCTTCTGGTTGCCAGTCCCCGCGGCCGTCGGCCGCGCGAACCTCGAATCGGTGCAGCCCCTTGTCGAGCTGGACGCTGGCGCGCCACTGGCGCCACGTGTCCGGGCTGACCTCGGTGCTGAGCTGGGTTGACTGCCACTCACCGCCGTCGACGCGGAACTGCACCGCGCCGATGCCCCTGTGCTGCGCCCAAGCGACACCGGCGACTGTCACCGGGCCCGCGGGAACCTGGGCGAAGGGCTTGGGGACGTCGATCCGCGATGCGGTGAGCACCGTGCCGATCGGGTCCCACTGGCGTTCGGTCCAGTAGGCGTCGTACTTGTCGAACGTGGTCAGTTCGAGGTCGACCAGCCATTTGGTGGCCGAGGTGTAGCCGAAGAGACCCGGAACGAGCTGCCGGACCGGGAAACCGTTGGTGGGCAACAGCGGCTCGCCGTTCATGCCGATGGCCAGCAGCGATTCGCGGCCGTCCAGCACCACGTCCAGCGGCGTGCCGATGGTCATCCCGGCGTGGTCGGTGCCGACGAGCTGGTTCGCCCCGGCCTGGACACCCGCCTCGCGCAGCAGCTGCGCCAGCGGGAAGCCGAGCCACCTCGCGGTGCTGGCGTACGGCCCGCCGACCTCGTTGGAGACGCAACAGAGCGTGATGTCGCGCTCGATCAGCGGCTTCGCCATGAGGTCGGCGAAGGTCAGCTCCACCGGCCTGTCGACCATCCCGTGAATCCGAAGCGTCCATTCCTCCGCAGTGATCTCGGGAATGACCAGTGCGGTGTCCACCCGATAAAAGTCGCGGTTCGGAGTTTCGAACGAGGTCAGGCCGGGAATGGGGAAGCTGTGTCCGTTCGGGCGGGCCGCCGCCGGGCTCACGGGAGCCGGGAGCTTGATCGCGGCCCGAGATTCTGCGACATCGCCGGCCCGCTGCTGGAGAATTCGGCCGACCGAGGCTCCGAGCGCGGCGTAAACGGCCGCCCCCGTGCCGGTGATCAGGAATTTCCGGCGGCTCGGTGAGCCGTCGGGTGAATCGGCGGAAGAACCCCCTCCGAGCAGCAGGTGCAGTGCCGCGGCACCCGCCAGGATCGCCGCCAGCGAGGGCAGCGCGTCCAGCGGGGATGCCGAGGGCCTGGTCAGCGCCGCAAGGGCGCCGACAGCGCCGAGCAGGCCGATCATGACTGCGCCGACGGCGAAGCGGCGTACCGCCACGATGCCCGCGACAGCCGCGAAGACCACCAGCGCGACGAGGATTCCGCCCAGCAGAACGGGTTTGTCGTAATTGCCGAAGGTGCTGATCGCGAAGTCTTTCAGCCACACCGGCGCGAGATCGATCGCCGAACTGCCCACCGCCGTGACGGGCGAGGAGTTCGGCCCCGTCGCCGCCGAGACCAGCTCGGCTGTTCCGAGCGCTACACCGGCGGAAAGGACGCCGATGAGCGCTGCCTTTCGCTTGGTTGTCCGGTCGTTGCTCACATGGGGCATTCGCGGCGGGTCCGGGAGCGGATGGGTCCCATTTTTTAGCTCACCCGAATGGGTCAGTCGACGCGATTTTTCGCTCATCAAAGGAATCTACGCGCGTACGCGCGCGTGGTTCCTTACCGTTCCGTGAAACCTGCCCGGGCGTAGTAGCGTCCGGTCCGACCAATCCGGGTCCGGACCGGCCTCGAAGAACATGGGTAGGACGGCCTGGTCGAAAGGGGTGGTCATGCGCGATCGCGCACGAGCCGTGAGGCAGCTGCACGGCGATGGTGTCCCCTCGCCGACGCCCGAGGAACTGATGCAGCAGGTGGCTCGTGGAGACGAAGCCGCGTTCAACAGCCTGTACGAGGTGCTCGCCGGGCCGATCTACGGCGTCGTGCTGCGCGTCCTGCGGGACCAGGCGCAGTCCGAGGAAGTCGCCCAAGAGGTGCTGGTGGAGCTGTGGCGCACCGCGACCCGGTACGCGCCGGAAAAGGGTTCCGTGCTGACCTGGGCGCTGACCGTGGCGCATCGGCGCGCGGTCGACCGCGTCCGCTCCGCGCAGTCCAGCGCCGACCGGGAGGACCGCGCCGGGCGCCTGGACACCGAGCGCCCGTTCGACGAGGTCTCCGAGCAGGTCGCCGCGCGGCTGGAACGCGAGCAGGTGCGCGTGTGCCTGACAACGCTGACCGAGCTGCAGCGCGAGGCCGTGATGCTCGCGTACTACCAGGGCTACACCTATCGAGAGGTCGCTGAGCTGCTCAGCTCGCCGCTCGGCACGATCAAGACCCGACTGCGTGACGGCCTGATCCGCATGCGCGACTGCCTGGGGGTGGCGTGATGAACCCGGACGTGCACACCCTGACAGGTGCCTACGCGATGAACGCGCTCGACGAGATCGAGCGCCGCGAGTTCGAACGGCACATGGCCGTCTGCCCCGACTGCGAGCAGGAGACCAGGGAGCTGGAGCGCACCGCGGCTCACCTCGGTATGGCCACCGCCACCGCACCACCGCCCGGCCTGCGCTCGAAGGTGCTCGCCGAGGTCTCCAGGACCCGTCAGCTGTCGCCGATCGCTCCGCCCGCCGCGGTGGTGCAGAAGCTCCGGCCGAAGTGGGCGATGCCCGTCGTGTCGCTGCTCGCGGCGGCCAGCGTGCTCGCCGCCGTGGTCTTCGGCGTCGGCGCGCTCACGGCCAACCAGGAGCTGACCCGCGAGCGCGCGCTCGCCGAGCAGGTCACCGCGATCGTCGGGGCGGCCGACGCGCGCACCGAGGTCGCTGGCAACAGCAAGATCGTCTCTTCCAAGGCGCTCGGCAAGGCCGTGTTCCTGGCCAGCGACCAGGTCCCCGCGCCCCGGCCCGGCAACGACCTCCAGGCGTGGTCGATCTCCGACACCGGGTACGTCTCGCTCGGTCTGATGGAGCGGACGCACTCCGGCAAGCACGCGCCGATGGTGTTCCCGACCTCCGGTATCAGCAAGATCGGTGTCACCTTGGAGCCCTCCGGTGGGTCCGTGCAGCCGACCAGCACCCCGTTGCTGATCGTGCCCGTGGCCTGATCTGGAACTTCCTGGTCGTCCCGGCCGTTGCCCCGGCGTGGAAGTGCTGTTCGCGCTGTCCCTGCCGGGGCTCGCCGTGCTGCTCGTGGTGCTCGCCGCGCTGGAGCGGTTCGGGCTGTGGGCGCTGCCGTGGCTTTCGCGGTCGTCCTCCCCGACCTTCGCCGAGGTGGGCTTCGACGAGTTCGGGGCGGCCTTCGACGCCGGGCAGCGGCACAAGATCGATGAGCGCGCCAGCCAGTCGATGATGCGCGACGACGCCGACGACGGTGCTCCGCCGCACAGCACCGTGGACCTCGACGGCGGCGTCGCCACGCTGCGCCTGGAACCACCCGTTCGTGGAGCGACGCCGGAGGGACCGGAGCGCTAGTTTCGGCGGCGTGTCAAGGCTTCTCGCGCCGCTGGGCGCCGTTCTGCTGCTGCCCCTGTTCGCCACACCCGCGCACGCCGCGACCACCGCTTCGATCAAGCCCGTCTGCGACGCCGCGACCTGGAGCGTGAGCTACACCGCGACCAGCTCCGGCCACCAGAAGAAGGCCGGTATCGAGGTCCGCGTCGACCAGGCCGTCGTCGAGGAGTGGGCCGACCACGGGCTCGGCGCCGCCGTCCTGGGCGAACCGCGTCGTGCCAAGGCCAACGGCAACGGCACGTGGAGCGAGCGCGTGCGCCTGGTCAAGGGCACCGGCGCGCCCAACGAGACCCGGCCCTACAAACGCACTTACACGCTGGACCTCACCGTGACCGTGCGCGGTGTGCAGACCCGAGCCTCCGGCTCCTGCTCCCTCACCCTCCGCTGACCCACCCGCGCCGCACTCCGCCTGCCGCCGCTGAAGCCCTGAATGACTCATTCAGGTACTTGAACGCACTGAATGACTCGTTCAGGTGGTTCAACGGACCAAACGCGGCATTCGCGGCGAGCTCGCGTGGTGGCCAGCGGGGTTCGCGGGCTTGAGCCCTGAACGACCCGTTTAGTGCGCTGGGAGCCCTGAACGGGTCGTTCAGTGCGTTCAACGCGTCAAAGGAGCCGTTCGCGGGGAGCGGGGGAATCGGGTCAGGTCACGTCGCGGTGGCGGAGGGCGGCGTGGCTCACGGCGAACGCGGCGGTGATGTAGGCGAGGAGCACGGCGGCTGCGAGCAGCGGAGTGCCTTGCGCCTGCACGCCGAACGCGCCGGTGATCGTGATCGGCTCGGAGCCCAGGCCGACGGCGAGCCGATTGGAGCTGTTGCCCAACAGCAGCGTGCTCAGGAAATCGAGTCCTGGCACGATGTTCGCCAGCAGTGCCACGGCGTTCTCCACGAGAACAGTCCACAGTAGACCGACGATGATCGCGGTGACGGGACTGCGGGTGAGCATGCCGATCGCGAAGCCGACCGAGCCCCACGCGGCCATCACCAACCACAGCGAACCCAGCTCCAGCGCGAGCACAAGAGGAGTGGCGTAGCGCGCGGGGCTGGAGTTGACCAGGGCGATCACGCCGCTGCTGAGCAGGCCGAGCGCGAGGGTCACCGTCGCCACCGGCAGCAGTGCCACGAGCAGGCCGAGGAAGCGCCCGCCGAGGAATGCGCCGCGATCGGACTGGCGGCCGAGGATCGTGCGCAGCGTGCCCCAGCGGTAGTCGCCGGTGGCCAGCAGCGCGCCGATCACCAGCATCACCGGACCGCCGAAGGTCGGCAGCGCTCCGGCGACGTAGTAGTGCGCGCCCTCCGGGAGCAGACCTGAGATCATGTCGGCGGCCACGGCGGGTGCCATCGCCGAACCCTGTGTCAGGTAGACGATGTAGGGCACCAGGTAGGCGAAGACCACGACCTGGGTGGACCACATCCCCGCCATCGCGAGGACTCCGGGACGGCGGCGCAGCGCGAACAGCTCCGCCCGCAGGTTGTTCGTGATCATGCCGCGGTCACCCCCGTGAAGACGTCCTCCAACGTGCGCTCTTCCACACGCAGCTCGCTGACCTCGATGCCTTCGGCGACAAGGCTCCTGTTGATCCCGCCAGCCGTCGCGGTACCGAGATCGACTTCAACCGTCGTGCCGTCCCGTCGCACTCCCAGCACTCCGGGATGAGCGCGCAGCGCGGTCTCCGCCGCCGCCCCGGGCTCCGCGCGCACCACCAGGCGGGGGCCGCCGAGGCGAGCGCGGATCTCGGCGAGCGTGCCCTCCGCGACCAACCGTCCACAGTGGATGATGCCGATGCGGTCGGCGACCTGTTCGACCTCGCCGAGCAGGTGGCTCGACAGCAGCACCGTGCCGCCACCATCGGCGAAGTTCCTTACCAGTTCTCGCATTTCGCGCATGCCCGCCGGATCGAGGCCGTTGGTGGGCTCGTCCAGGATCAGCAGTTCCGGCTCGCCGAGCAGGGCCGCCGCGACGCCGAGCCGCTGCTTCATCCCGAGCGAGTAGCCGGTGAAGCGGTCGGCGGCGCGCTCGCCCAGCCCGGACAACTCCAGCGCACTGTCCACTGTGGTGTCGTTGAGCCCCGAGTAACGCGCGAGCAGGCGGAGGTTGTCGCGCCCGCTGAGGTGCGGGTAGAAGGCGGGGGACTCCACGAGCGAGCCGATCCGTGCGACGGAGCCGGGATCTCCCAAGGGTTTCCCGAACACCGTGCCCGAACCGGTCGTCGGTCGGACGAGCCCGAGCAGCATCCGCATCGTGGTGGTCTTGCCCGCGCCGTTGCGCCCGAGGAAGCCGTACACCTCGCCCGCACGCACGCTGAGATCCAGTTCCCGCACGGCGTGCACGGTGCCGTAGGACTTGCCCAAGCCCGATAACTCGATCATGTCAGCATCTCCTTGAGCGCCGCGCTGTAGTCCTCGAAAGCCCTGCGGCCCTTGGGGGTCAGCTCCACGTAGGTGACCGGGGTGCGGCGCTGGTGCGTCTTGGTGATCTCGACGTAGCCCGCGTCCTCCAGCTTGCGCAGGTGCGTCGACAGGTTCCCCGCCGTCATGTCGAGCAGTTCTTGCAGGCGCGGAAAGGTGATCCGATCACCGCTCGGCAGCGCGGCCAAGGCGACCGTGACGCGCAGTCGGGCTTGTGCGTGGATCACCGGGTCCAGCTCGGGAAGGCCCGCCGTCATGCCGACCTCGCCTGGCGCGCGAAGTGGACGGCGAGCCCGAGCAGCGCGCCGCCTCCGGCGAGGCCCAGCACCAGCAGGTTCGCCGGAACGCCCACGTAGACGCTCGCGCTCGCGGCGAGCAGCAGCCAGACGCCCGCGCCGTACTCCGGGATGCTGCGCCGCTGCGCCGCGCCGAGCATGGTGAGCAGCCCCATGATCAGCAGCGGGCCCGTGGTCCAGAGCAGCGCGGTGACCTCGATGCTCACCCCGAGCTTCACCGTGAAGCCGACGTTGATCGCGGTCAGCGCCCAGAACCCGAGCGTCCACGTCCAGCCGTGCAGCGCTCCGCTGAGCCGCGACTGCCCGGCGATCCCGCGCGAGGCCCGCACGCCGACCACGATGGACAGCACGATCGAGCCCACGACCACCGCCGCGAAGACCGCGCCCGCCAACCACAACGGCAGCAGTTCGGGGCCCCCCGGCGTGGCCAGGAACATCAGCGTCCAGCCGGTCAGCCACGTCGCGCCCCACACGCCGAACAGCAGCGCCTGGCTCGGCGACAGGCTCCGGTCCACCTTCGCCCGCTCGCTGCTGATCAGCGCCAGCGACTCGGCGGGGGACAGTGTCCCCTCGTCCTCCGCAGGACCCCTCATCACGCCCGCCCTCCACTTTGCGATACAAAGTCCAACTACTTTGTATCGCAAACCTCGGGCCCCGCACAACCCCTCTCCCCGCGTGCCCCTCAACCTCCGCCAGGTACGCCAAAAACCCGTTTCGTACTCAACTCGGGAAAGAGAGCGCTCCCAAATACCGTTAGGAGTACGAAACGGGAAGGTCTAGACCACGGCCGCGCGTGACGAGGCGAGCGGGGCGGTGGGGTGCATGGGCGCATTCTAGCTGGTGGGCGGGGGTGTTGGTGGGTGGTTACGCGCGGGTCAGGGAGCAGTCGCCGCAGAGGCCGCCGTTGGGGATGCGGTAGTAGAGGCAGCAGCTTCGCCGACGGTAACCGTTGGGGGTGAGGGAGCCGGTTTCGCACAGGCGCGGGTCGGCGAGCACGGACATGGCGGTGTCCACCGTCCGCTGGTCCAGCTCGCCCGCGTTGGCGATCACCTTCAAGGTGCCGACGAGCGAGGACGCGGCGTTGCCCCACAGCAACCCCTCGGCCACCACTCCGCTCAACGCCGCCACCATGCGCGCGAAGTGCTCGTCGAGCGCGATCTCGGCGATCGTGTTCTTGGCTTCCCGCAAGGGTTCCGCGCTCGTGAAGCCGCTCTCCGCCCAGTGGATCTCGTCGGCGGGCAGCGCGGGCACGGGCTCGTTGAGCGCGACGGCGCCGAGCAGCGGCGACCACACCCGTGCGGTGTAGCCCTGGAACAGGATCGAAGCGCCGACGCGCCGTTCGGCCGTGCCCAATCGCGCGCAGACGTCGTCGACGCGCTCCGCGAGCCCTGCTCCGTCGTACACGTCGTTCAGCGTCGGCGCGTCCAGACCCGCGCCGGCACCGACGACGAAGAAACCTCCGAACCGCTGCAAGACCTAAGCCGAGTAGTCGTAGAAACCCCGGCCGGACTTCTTGCCGAGCAGGCCCGCGTCGACCATGCGCAGCAGCAGCGGCGGCGGGGAGTAGAGGGCTTCCTTGAACTCCGCGTAGAGCGACTCGGCGATGGCCTTCGTGGTGTCCAGGCCGATCAGGTCGGCCAACCGCAGCGGGCCCATCGGGTGGGCGCAGCCGAGCACCATGCCGTTGTCGATGTCGTCGGCGGAGGCGAAACCGGACTCCAGCATCCGGATCGCGGACAGCAGGTAGGGGATCAGCAGCGCGTTGACGATGAAGCCGGCGCGGTCCTGCGACCGGATGACCTGCTTGCGCAGCACGGTCGCGGCGAACTCCTCGGCGCGCCGTGAGGTCTCCTCGCCGGTCAGCAGCGAGGTGACCAGCTCGACCAGCTTCAGCACCGGCACCGGGTTGAAGAAGTGGATGCCGATGACCTGCTCGGGCCGCTGCGTCGCCATGCCGAGCTTCATGATCGGGATGGACGAGGTGTTCGACGCGAAGATCGCGTCCGGCCGGGTGACCACCTTGTCCAGCGTGGCGAAGACGTCGACCTTGGTCTGCTCGTGCTCGGCGACCGCCTCGATCACCAGGTCCCGGTCGGCGAAGTCGCCGAGGTCGGTGGTCAGCCGCAGCCGGCCCAACGCCGCGTCGCGCTCGTCCTCGGCCATCTTGCCCTTGCTGACGGCGCGGTCGATGGACTTGGTGATCCGGGAGCGCCCGGCGTCGGCCGCGGTCGAGGTGACCTCGCTGACCACGACGTCCAGTCCCGCACGCAGGCACACCTCGGCGATACCGGCGCCCATCAGCCCCGATCCGACAACACCGACCTTGCTGATGCCGCTCACGTCATCACCCTTCGCGGACCCGTTCAAAACGAAACTCAGACGTTCCGACGATACTGGCCGCCGACTTCGAAGAACGCCTCGGTGACCTGGCCGAGCGAACAGACCCGCGCGGCGCGCATGAGCTCGGCGAACACGTTGCCCTCGCCCATGGCGACCTCGCGCAGCCGCTTCAGCGCGGCCTCGGCGGTGTCGGCGTTGTCCCGGTGGAACTCGCGCAGCCGGGTGAGCTGCGACTGCTTCTCCGCCTCGGTGCCGCGCGCCAGCTCGATCGGCCCGGCCGCCTCCGACCCGCGCGGGTTGCGGAAGGTGTTCACGCCGATGATCGGCAGCGAGCCGTCGTGCTTGCGGTGCTCGTAGAGCATGGACTCGTCCTGGATGCGCCCGCGCTGGTAGCCGGTCTCCATCGCGCCGAGCACGCCGCCGCGCTCGCTGATCCGGTCGAACTCGACCAGCACGGCCTCCTCGACCAGGTCGGTCAGCTCGTCGATGATGAACGCGCCCTGCAACGGGTTCTCGTTGCGCGCCAGGCCCCACTCGCTGTTGATGATCATCTGGATGGCCAGCGCGCGGCGGACGGAGTCCTCGGTCGGCGTGGTCACCGCCTCGTCGAAGGCGTTGGTGTGCAAGCTGTTGCAGTTGTCGTAGATCGCGATCAGCGCCTGCAGCGTGGTGCGGATGTCGTTGAAGTCCATCTCCTGCGCGTGCAGCGAGCGGCCCGAGGTCTGCACGTGGTACTTCATCTTCTGCGAGCGCTCGTTGCCGCCGTAGCGGTTCTTCATCGCCACGGCCCAGATCCGCCGCGCGACCCGGCCGAGCACCGAGTACTCCGGGTCCATGCCGTTGGAGAAGAAGAACGACAGGTTCGGCGCGAAGTCGTCGATGTCCATCCCGCGCGCCAGGTAGGACTCCACGTAGGTGAAACCGTTGGCCAACGTGAAGGCCAGCTGGCTGATCGGGTTCGCCCCGGCCTCGGCGATGTGGTAGCCGGAGATCGACACCGAGTAGAAGTTGCGCACCCCGTTGGAGATGAACCACTGCTGGATGTCGCCCATCATCCGCAGCGAGAACTCCGTGGAGAAGATGCAGGTGTTCTGGCCCTGGTCCTCCTTGAGGATGTCGGCCTGCACCGTGCCGCGCACCGTCGCGAAGACCGTCTTGGCGATCTCCGCCGACTCCTCCTCCGACGGCGCGCGACCGTTGTCCTCAGCGAACTTCGCGACCTGCTGGTCGAAGGCGGCGTTGAGGAAGAACGCCAGGATCGTCGGCGCCGGGCCGTTGATCGTCATCGACACCGAGGTGCTCGGCGAGCACAGGTCGAAGCCGCCGTAGAGCACCTTCATGTCCTCCAGCGTCGCGATCGAGACGCCGGAGGTGCCGACCTTGCCGTAGATGTCGGGGCGCTCGTCGGGGTCGCGGCCGTAGAGGGTGACCGAGTCGAAGGCGGTGGAGAGCCTGGTGGCCTTGGAGTCCGACGACAGGAAGTGGAAGCGGCGGTTGGTGCGGAAGGGATCGCCCTCGCCCGCGAACATCCGCGCCGGGTCCTCGCCGTCCCGCTTGAACGGGAAAACGCCTGCGGTGAAAGGGAAACGGCCAGGCAGGTTCTCCGCGCGCAGGAAGCGCAGCAGCTCACCGTGATCGGTGTAGCGCGGCAGCGCGACGCGCGGAATCCTTGAGCCGGACAGGGTTTCGCGCCACAGCTGCGTGCGCAGCTCCTTGTCGCGCACCTTCACCACGAGCTCGTCCGCCGAGTACGCCTCGACGGTCTTCGGCCAGTCCTCCAGCAGCGCGTGGCTGTCCGCCGCCAGCTCCCGCTCCGCCTCGGTGTGCAGCTGCTCCAGCACGCCGGTCTCGCCGCTTCGCCCCTCCACCAAGGCTTTGCTCGCAGCGAGCTGCTGGCGGCGGCGGGCGATCTCCACCTGCTTCGCGGTCTCGGTGTGGTAGCCGCGCACCGACTCGGAGATTTCCGCGAGGTAGCGCACGCGCGCGGACGGGATGATCTGCGCGATCCGCGTCGACGCCTTGCCGGTGACCTGCGGCAGCACGCCCTCGGCGGCCTTCAGCCCGTGCGAGGTCAGCATGTCGCGCAGGTACTGGTAGAGCGCGGTCACGCCGTCGTCGTTGAAGGTCGCCGCGCTCGTGCCGTAGACCGGCATCTCATCCGGCGGCGAGCCGAACGCCTCGCGGTTGCGCACCAGCTGGCGGGCCACGTCGCGGCGCGCGTCCTCGGCACCCCTGCGCTCGTACTTGTTGATCGCCACCGCGTCGGCGAAGTCCAGCATGTCGATCTTCTCCAGCTGCGACGCGGCGCCGAACTCCGGCGTCATCACGTACAGCGAGGCGTCGACGAACGGCACGATCGCGGCGTCGCCCTGGCCGATACCGGGGGTCTCCACGATCACCAGGTCGTGCCCGGCCGCCTTGCACGCGGAGATCACGTCGGCAAGGCCGGTCGGCAGCTCGGTGCCCGCGCCCCTGGTGGCCAGCGAGCGGAAGAAGATCCGGTCCCCGTCCAGGCAGTTCATCCGGATGCGGTCGCCCAGCAGCGCGCCACCGCCCTTGCGGCGGCTCGGGTCGACCGCGATCACCGCGATGCTCAGCTTGTCCTGCTGGTCGATGCGGAAGCGCCGGACCAGCTCGTCGGTCAGCGACGACTTGCCCGAGCCACCGGTGCCCGTGATGCCCAGCACCGGCACGTCCCGGCCAGCGGCGGCCTTGTGCAGCTCGGCGCGCTCGTCCTCGGTCAGGCCCCCGCGCTCGATGCGGGTGATCGCCCTGGACAGCGCGGCCTGCTCGCCGTGGAAGACCCCGGTCAGTGGCAGCGGCTCCAGCTCCACGTCGCAGGTGGCGACCATCGAGTTGACCATCTTCGCCAGGCCCATGGTCTGGCCGTCCTCCGGCGAGAAGATCCGCGCCACACCGCGTTCGTGCAGGTGCGCGATCTCCTCGGCGACGATCACGCCGCCCCCGCCGCCGTAGACCTTGACGTGCCCGGCGCCGCGCTCGCGCAGCAGGTCGACCAGGTAGCCGAAGAACTCGACGTGCCCGCCCTGGTAGGAGCTGATCGCGATGCCCTGGACGTCCTCCTGCACGGCGGCGGTGACGATCTCGTCGACCGAGCGGTTGTGCCCGAGGTGGATCACCTCCGCGCCCTGGGCCTGCAGGATGCGCCGCATGATGTTGATCGACGCGTCGTGCCCGTCGAACAGGCTCGCCGCGGTCACGAAGCGCACCGGGTTCACGGGAACGTGCAGCTCGGACACGGGTACTCCTCGGGCCGACGGTAGAAGCTTGGAAATAAAATAGTAGGACTTCCGAGTGAACCGGTACCAGTCGTCCCTGTGACCCCGCTCATGCGGAGTGTTCGCCAGCTCAGCTCAGCGTGGTGAGGTCGCCTTCGACGGGGGTGACGAGCGGGCGCTGCCGGAGGAGTGCCGCGTCGACGGTCGCTGGCGGATCAGCGACATCGTGCTGCGCTGAGCCTCGACCGGGCCGCTCGTCACCCCCGTCGAAGGCGACCTCACCACGCTGAGCTGAGCTGGCGAACACTCCGCATGAGCGGGGTCACAGGGACGACTGGTACCGGTTCACTCGGAAGTCCTACTATTTTATTTCCAAGCTTCTACCGTC
>NZ_MUMH01000001.1 GCF_002155965.1 Allokutzneria sp. NRRL B-24872 | reverse complement strand
TCGCCAGGCCGAGGCCGGTGCTCCCGGCGGCGCGCGAGCGCGAGGTGTCGCCGCGGGCGAAGCGCTCGAACACCTCGGGTTGCAGTTCCTCCGGAATGCCGGGGCCGTCGTCGTGCACGCTGAGCACCGCGTGCCCGCGCGTGGTCGTGAGTTTCGTGGTCACCACCGCGCCGGGCGGGGTGTGCGTGCGCGCGTTGGTGAGCAGGTTGGTCACCACCTGGTGCAGCTGGCTCGCGTCACCGCTGACGGTGATCTCGGTGGGCGGCAGGTCGAGCAGCCAGCGGTGGTCGCGGCCGGCGACCTGCGCGTCGGCGACGGCGTCGACGACGAGGCGGGTCAGGTCCACCGGGCTGTGCACCACCGGGCGGTCGGAGTCCAGGCGCGCCAACAACAACAGCTCCTCGACCAGCGCGGTCATCCTGGTCGACTCCGACTCGATGCGGCCCATCGCGTGGGCGACGTCCGGTGGGACGGCCTCGGTGCCGCGCCTGGTCAGCTCCGCATAGCCGCGGATCGAGGCCAGCGGGGTGCGCAGCTCGTGGCTGGCGTCGGCGACGAACTGGCGGACTCGGCTCTCGCTGGCCTGGCGCACGGCGAGCGCGTCCGCGACGTGGCTGAGCATGTGGTTGAGCGCCGCGCCGACCTGGCCGACCTCCGTGCTGGGGTTGGTGTCGCGGTCCGGGACGCGCACCGACAGCGCGACCTCGCCCCGGTTGAGCGGCAGCTCCGCCACGCGGCGCGCGGTGGTCGCGACCCGGTCCAGCGGGCGTAGCGTGCGCCGGACGATCCACGCGCCGACCAGGCCCGCCACCAGCAGCCCCGCCGCCGCGACCCCGCCGATGATCAGGCCGAGCCGCAGCAGCGTCTGCTCGACCTCGGTCAGCGGCATCGCCACGACGCGACCCCGCCCGGACGCCTGCGCGCGGAAGCGGCCGAACTCGCCAAGGGTGATGGTCCGCGGCCGCTCTCCCGCGCGCAGCGACACCAGCGGGGCCAGCGCGTCTGCGGGCAGATCGCGTTCGAGCGCCTGCGATCCGGTGTCCACGAGCTGCCTGGCGCGCGTGAGCTGACCGTCAACGACGTCCGCCGAGATCGTCCCGAGCGGAAGACCGGGATTGGTCAGGAAGAGCGCCCCCCTGCCACCCGGCGGCGGGGACGGCGGCCGGGGCGGGCGCTGCATCTCCGCGGCGAGCCTGCGGTCGAGCTGGTTCATCAGGAAGCCGCCGAGCGCGACCTCGGTGATCACGCCGACCATCAGCAGCACCAGTGCGAGCAGCGCGGTGACCTGGATGACGAGCTTGCGGCGCAGCGACCAGTCCGCCGTCGAGAACGCGAACAGGCGGCGCCAGCCCCCGCCATCACCCCGCTGGTTTGAGGACATACCCGGCACCGCGCATCGTGTGGATCATCGGCTCCCGGCCCGCGTCGATCTTCTTGCGCAGGTAGGAGATGTAGAGCTCGACGATGTTGGCCTGGCCGCCGAAGTCGTAGCTCCACACCCGGTCCAGGATCTGCGCCTTGCTCAGCACCCGCTTGGGGTTGCGCATCAGGTAGCGCAGCAGCTCGAACTCGGTCGCGGTGAGCTCGATCGGGGCGCCCGCCCTGCGCACCTCACGGCTGTCCTCGTCCAGCACCAGGTCGCCGACCACCAGCTCCGCGCCGTCGGCCGCCTTGGCCACCCGGGTCCTGCGCAGCAGCGCGCGCAGCCGCAGCACGACCTCCTCCAGGCTGAACGGTTTGGTCACGTAGTCGTCGCCGCCCGCGGTCAGCCCGGCGATCCGGTCGGCGACGCCGTCCTTCGCGGTCAGGAACAGCACCGGCAGCTCCGGCGCCTCGGCCCGCATCTTCGCCAGCACCTCCAGCCCGCCGAGGTCGGGCAGCATGATGTCCAGCACCACCACGTCCGGCCGGAACTCGCGCGCCATGCGCACGGCCGTCATGCCGTCGCCCGCGCTGCGGACCTCCCAGCCCTCGTAGCGCAGCGCCATCGAGACCAGTTCGGCCAAGCTCGCCTCGTCGTCGACGACGAGCACGCGCACCGGCTGCCCGTCCGCACGGCGGAGGTCGGAGCGCGATGTCTCAGCGTTCACCGTGGCCATGCTCCCAAGGTCGTGCGCGTGGTTGTGCCCGAGCTATGCGTTTCCTGTGTATCAGCTGTGCGCTCGCACGGCACAGCGTGTCCCCATCGTGCGCACAGCCGCCGCACAGGCTCGGCCGCTGTTGTTGTGCTGTCAGCTTCGAACGAGCACAGGAGCCCCGATGAGCACTGAGACGCAGGAGCCCGGCTGGGGCGGACCGCAGCCCGAGCCCACTCGCACCTGGTCGGCCCGCAAGACCGCCGTCGCCGCCGCGATCGCGGTCGGCATCGCGGTAGCGGGCGGCGTCACCATCTACGCGGTCGGTGGCGAGACCCAGTCGGCACTGGGTCCCGGTGGTGGCGGTCGCGGCCCGATGATGTTCGGCCCCGGCGGCGGACCGGTGCGGGAGTCGCTGCACGGGGAGTTCGTCGTCTCCGACGGCAAGGGCGGCTACAAGACCGAGCGCATCCAGACCGGCTCGGTCACCGAGGTCAGCGCCACGTCCATCACCGCGAAGAGCGTCGACGGCTACACGCAGGTCTACACCGTCGACGCGGCCACGGTCGTCAACAACGGCGCGAAGATCGACAGCGTGAAGTCCGGAGCGTCGGTGACGATCACGGCGGACACGTCGAACAAGGCAACGTCCATTGTGGACAGTGTGGCGGGACGCGGTCCCCGGCGGTGAGCCGGCACACCGCCACACACTCAACCGCCTGTGACCAGGCGAACCACGTTCGACAGCTCCCCGGAGAAGTACGCCCGGACCCGGTACTCCGCCACCTTCTCCTCCGCCAACGTCACCAACCCGAACGAGTTCACGTCCGCGTCCAGCACCGCGGCCACCCGGAACTCCGGAGCTCCCGCAGCGCGAACCTCAAGGAAGTACCCCTCCTCGTCCGCCGCGTTGTCCGTCCACGTGAACAGAATCCCGTTGGCGTGCTTCACTTCCGCGCGCACGTCGGTCGGAGTGGCGCCCGACGAACGCACGGGGTGCCGAATGGAACTGGAAGCCACCACGCGCGGCGGAGCCCACGAGTGATCAGCCGACTCGTCGAAGTCGCCAGGCGGCAGTGAAACGGAGACCGTGTCCGAAGCGGGACCGAGGACCGATCGGAGGCGGTAGTAGAACGGAGTCCTGGGCATGAGATCGGGGTGCTTGTACGCGTGCTGGCTGGGCGGCGCGTACTGGAGAACGGTGTAAGGGCCGTCGGGCTCAGTGGCGAATTCGACGGCCTGGGTCGCCGAGCCGCGCCATTCCAGGCCGATGTCTGTCGGGGACAGCATCTCCGCTCGCAGCGCGGACGAGCACCCGGTGAGCAGAAGTGCTGACAGGGCAAGGAGAACTCGCAGCACGGGAACCGCCTTGCGTGGAGGGCGGCGGCCCCGGACGGGACCGCCGCGGTGGGAAGGGCTACTTGCGCCAGAACCCGATGTTGCTCCACGTCACGGTGGCGGGGCCGTTGCCGCTGTTGGTGCGGTACGCGCCGAACTTGTCGTAGAAGCTGCCGCCCGGGCTGGAGGTCCGGTGGCGCAGTGAGCCGTTGATGTAGGTGCGGTGTTCGCTGCCGACCTGGTGCACGGTGTTGACGCGCACGGTGGTGCCGACGGTGGCGCCGCTGGCGACGGTGTCACCGCCGTGCACGGCGTAGAGCCTGCCGCCGCGTTCCACGGCGAGCATGAAGAACGGGCCGCTGGCTGACTCGTGGAACGTCTGCTTGAGGCTGATCCGGGTGCCACCCATGCTGGTGATCCGGAACGAGCCCTCGAACTGGCGGGTTCCGCCGGTGTAGGTCGCGTAGCGCCGTTCGGCGCGCTGGTCACCGCTGGCGGTGGAGCACGACAGCGTGAAGGTGAGTCCGCTGACGCTGCCGCACCCCCTCTCCTGCACGGTGAACGAGGGCGAGTGGGACGTCCAGCCGCCCGGCTCGACCTCGGCGCCCGCGGTGCCCGGTGCGAGCAGCAGCAGTCCGC
Source organism: Allokutzneria sp. NRRL B-24872 (assembly GCF_002155965.1). Lineage (GTDB taxonomy): Bacteria > Actinomycetota > Actinomycetes > Mycobacteriales > Pseudonocardiaceae > Allokutzneria. The sequence continues at coordinate 69,211 of NZ_MUMH01000001.1, read as the reverse complement.
CGACGAGCGCGGCCCCGGTCAGTGCGCGTGGCTTCATCGCCATCACCAAACCTCCGGTTGAAGCAGGGAACGCGGCGGTCCGGCAAGGGTGACAGCCGATCGCAGATGTGACAAGCATTCACGTATGTGGACGACCGAGCGCTGTCCCGCAGGTGGTTCCAGCCGCGCAACGGCGCCAGCACCGCCTTGGGTTCGTCGGTCTTCAAGACCACCAAACCCCGGCGAGGCACAGGACCTAGGCTGGTCACATGCTCGGACTTGGCTTGGCCGCGCTCGGCCGCCCCGCCTACATCAACCTCGGCCGCGAGGACGCCCTGCCGCGAGAGCGCACGGTCGAGGCGATGCGGCTGGCGTGCTGGGAAGTTCTCGACGCGGCGTACGCGCGCGGAGTCCGCTGGGTGGACGCGGCGCGCTCCTACGGCCGCTCCGAGGAGTTCCTGGCCGGATGGTTGGCGGACCGCGCGATCACCGACGTGACGGTGTCGAGCAAGTGGGGCTACGCCTACGTGGCCGACTGGCGCCCGGACGCCGAGGTGCACGAGGTCAAGGAGCACTCGCTCGCGCGCTTCACCACGCAGTGGGCGCAAACCCAAGCGCTGCTTGGCAAGCAGGTCGGCTACTACCAGGTCCACTCGCTCACACAGGACAGTCCGCTGTTCACTGACGAGCCGCTGCTCGAAGCACTCGCCACGCTCGCGGAGTCCGGGGTCCGCGTCGGTTTCTCCACGTCCGGTCCCGCGCAGGCCGCGACGGTGGAGCGCGCGCTGGAGCTGGGGATCTTCACCGTCGTTCAGTCCACTTGGAACGTTCTCGAACCCTCCGTCGGCCCCGCGCTGAGGCAGGCTCACGAAGCCGGAGCGCACGTGCTGCTCAAGGAGACCGTCGCCAACGGCAGGCTCATCGCGGACCCGCCCGCGCGGATCGCCGAGCTGGCGGAGCGCCACGGAGTTGGCCCGGACGCCGTCGCGATCGCGGCCGCGCTGGCCCAGCCGTGGGCGGACACCGTCCTCAGTGGAGCGGCGAGCACCGAGCAGCTGGCGTCGAACCTCCGCGCGCTCGATGTCGACGTGGAGGACCTGAGCGATCTCGCCGAGCCCGCAGAGCAGTACTGGGCGACAAGATCACGCCTGGCCTGGAACTAGGTGGCCGAGCGCGGCCGGATACGGCTCCTCGACGGGGAGAAGTTCCCGTGCGGCGGCCTGATCGCCCTCGCGCACAAGGCTGTGCACGCGCTTGGCGAGCTCGGGGACATCGGTGATCGACACGACCCACTCGTCCGTGTAGCGCCGCGTGGCCTCGCCGCCGAGGCCGAGCCGCAACGCGCGGATCTCGTACAGGGACATGCGCCCAGGATGGGTGGGACCCGTCATCTCAGGCCAGCTAGCTTCGCAGGAAGTCCCGCACCGCCTCGGCCACCGGGTCGGGGTTCTCGACGTGCAGGTGGTGTCCGCCCGCGAAGGTCATCTTGGTCAGGTTCGGCACGGCCGCGAGCCTGCCGGGGTAGTAGTCCTCGCGCAGCGCTGTCCGCTCAGCCTCGGCGAACAGCACGGGCGCGGTGATGGCGCTGAGGTAGGCGCGCACCTGCTCCTCGGTGAAGGTCATCGTGAACGGGTGGCGGAGCCGGTTGTCGCTGCGCCAGGAGAATCCGCCCGGAACCTCCCGCACATCGCGCTCCAGCAACAACTCCGCCGTGTCGAGCAGGATGTCAGCGAGTTGCACGCGCGCCTTCAACGCCTGCGAGCGGGTGCGGTACACGGGCGCGGGCTCGTCGGCGAGGTAGGCCGACAGGTAGCGGCTGACGCTCTCCACGCCCACGTCGGGCGACGCGGAGAGCGGGCCGATTGCATCGATCAACACCAAACGTTCCACCAACGAGGGTGCCACGCCCGCGACGAGGGCGGACAGCGCGCCGCCGAGCGAGTGCCCGACGAGCTGGAGCCGTTGCCAGCCCTGGACCTGCGCGAGTTCGAGCACGCACGCGACGTGGTCCAGGTACTGGCAGGTCGGAGACGGGATCGGGTCGGACAGGCCGTGCCCCGGCAGGTCAACGGCGACGAGGTCGAAGCCGGGGAGCCGCGAGGCCATCGGGGCGAAGCTCGCGCAGTTGTCCAGCCATCCGTGCAGGCACAGCACCGGCAGCCCACCCGGGGTGCCGAAGCGCCTGCCCCGCAGGGTGATCCCGGCGCGGGGCAGGCGGATCTCGATCTCCTCCACGGACTACCGCTCCGCCATGCGCTGGAGCAGCTGGCCCGCGAGTTGTTCCACGCTCGGACCCTTCATCAGCTCCATGATCGTCACCTTCGCGCCCAGTTCGCGCTCGAGCCAGGAGCTGATCTCCACCGCCAGCAACGAATCGAGGTAGTCCATCAGCGGCTTGGAGTCGTCCAGGTCCGCGGACGGCATGCCGAGGACCGTCGCAACGCGCGCCCGCAGCACCTCGCGGAGCAGGAGTTCACGCGAGTCACCGCTCTGCGTGCGCAACCGCTGGCGCAGCGAGCCCGACACCGCCTGATCGGAGGTCGCCGACCCGTGCAGCTCGACCTGCTCGGCGTAGCGGGGCGGCACGTCCTCGCCGTACTGCTGGAAGAACCTGGGCCAGTCCATCGGCAGCACACCGACGTTGGAGTGCGCGGTCGTCAGCAGCTCGCTCAGCACGCGGAACGCCTCGCGCGCGGTGAAGTCGTGCATGCCCGACGCCGCGACTAGCTTGGCCACATCGGCGTGCCGCGCCACGTAACCCGCGTCGGAGATCGCGCCCCAGTTCACCGCGAGCGCGGGAAGCCCTTGCGCGGCACGGTGTTCGGCGAGCTGGTCGAGGAAGCTGTTGGCCGCCGCGTAGTTCGCCTGGCCGCGGTTGCCGATCATCGAAGCCGCTGAGGAGAACAGCACGAACGCGCGCACCGGCAGCTCCTTGGTCAGCTCGTGCAGGTGCCACGCGCCCAACGCCTTCGGCGCGTGCACGCGCTCCATGCGCTCGTCATCCAGGTCGGTGAGCAACGCGTCGTCGAGCACCATCGCGCAGTGCAGCACTCCGGCCAGCGGCGGGAGATCGCAGGCGATCCGGTCCAGCACACCCTGCACATCGGAGCGCGAACTGACGTCGGCCGCCTCGACGACGACCTCAACGCCCTTGGCGCGCAGCGCTGCCACGCGATCGGCCGCCTCGGGGCGATCGGCGCCGGAGCGGCCGAGCAGCACGAGGTGCGAAGCCCCCGCGGTGGCGAGCGAATCGGCCATCGCCAGGCCGACCCCGCCGAGGCCGCCGGTGATCAACCACGTCCCGGTCCAGTCGGCTGGACGGGGCTGGGGCCGCACGGTCACATCGCGCTCGTCCATCGCGAGCACGAGCTTGCCGACGTGCTTCGCCGCAGCCATCTGCCGGAACGCTGCCTCGGCCTGGCGAGGGTGGAAAACGCGGTACGGCAACGGGTTCAGCTCACCCGTGGCCAGCAGTCCGACCAGCCACTCCAGCTCCGCGCGGACCTCGGCGGGCCGGTCGACGATCAGCTGGCGCAGGTCGAAGCTGAGGTAGGCCAGGTTGCGCAGGAACGGCCGCAGACCGAGCCGCCGGTCGTCCAGCAGGTCGCGCTTGCCGATCTCCACGAACCGCCCGTACGGGGCCAGGCAGTCGAGACTGCGCGTGGCCGCCGCACCGGTCAGCGAATTGAGTACCACATCGACCCCGGTACCACCCGTCGCGGCGCGAACGTGCTCGACGAAGTCCAGGGAGCGCGAGTCCATCACGTGCTGGACACCCAACGACCGCAACAGTTCCCGCTTCTCCGGCGAACCCGCTGTCGCGAACACCTCGGCACCCGCGCGCCGGGCGATCTGGATGGCCGCGAGGCCCGTGCCGCCCGCCGCGGAGTGGATCAGCACGCGGTCGCCGGGCCGAATCCTGGCCAGGCGCTCCAACGCGTACCAGGCGGTGAGGAACACGATCGGCGTGGACGCGGCTTCCTCGAAGCCGAGCGCGGCGGGCTTGGCCACCACGTTGACCGCGTCGAGCGTGACGTGCGAGGCGACCGCCAGCTGGGCACTGCTGACCGCGATCACCTCGTCGCCCGGGGTCAGACCGGTGACGTCCGCGCCGACCCGGGTCACCACACCGGAGCACTCCGCGCCGAAGCGGTAGGACCGTGTGGTCTCCAGTGCCGGGACCTGGTCCAGCGCCGTCATCAGGTCGAGGAAGTTCAGCCCCGCAGCGACGACCTCGATCTCCACTTGCTCGGGGCCAGGCGCTGAACGGGGAACGGAGACGAGTTCCAGCGAATCGAGCGCGCCGGGCGTTCCCAGCTCCAACGCGTACGCCAGCGATGCGGCCGGAACCCGTGGACCGGGAATGGAACGCAGTCTTCGTAGGAACCGCGTCCCTGCGCGCAGAGCGATTTCCCGCTCAGGACCGGGGGAGACCAGCTCGCTCCACACGGCCTCGATCTCGCCGGGCTCGGGGGAGGCGGCAAGGTCGATCATCGTGCACTTCGACGACGGGTGTTCCAGGCCGGCGACCGTGCCGATGCCCCACGCCGGAGCGCCCGCGAGGTCCACCGTGTCGGCGCGGACCGCGTGCGCGCCCCTGGTGAGCAGGAAGATCCTTGGCGACGGGTCGAACTCGTACTGGAACAGCGCTGCGAAGTCCACAGTGGACCGTCCGCAGAAGATGATCCGAACGGGCGCGGTCACCTCGGGCTTCTCGCCCGGCGCGGCGAGGACCGCCCGACCGCCGTCAGCGGTGACCCGGGAGGCGATCTGCGCGGCGAGCGCGTCACCGGGTTCGGCGACGATGAGCCATTCGCTGACATCGCCCCAAGCCTGGCTGACGCGGACCTCCTCGGCGGCGCCGACCGGGGTGCGGGCGAGCAGCACGGTCTGGGCACCGGCCCCCGTGTGCCCGGGGTCGCCGAGCGCCGCGACGTCGTCGAAGCCGGCTGAGCGCAGGACTTCCCGCCACGCGTCGACACCGAGCAGCGGGCCGTCCTTGCGCAGCGCGAGGTCCCGGAACGCCCACCACCCCGTGGTCAGGCCGAACGTCAGGTCGAGTTGGCGGTTCCCCGGCAGTGCCTCGATGAGCCCGAGCACTCCGCCCGGCGCGAGGGCGTCCTGGAGGTGGAACAGCGTTCGCTTCAGGTCGCTGGTCGCGTGCACGACGTCCGAGGCGAGCACGATGTCGAAGGAGCCCGGCTCAATCCCCTGCTCTTCGAGATCCCGCTCGATGTCCAACGTGCGCGTGGTGAGGAAACCGTAACCGCCAAAACGATCCCGAGCCGCCTGCGCGAACGCGGGCGAGACGTCGGTGAACACGTACTCCGTGCGCTCGGGCGGCAGTACGCCGAGCACGTTGACCGTCAAGCCGCCCGTGCCGCCGCCGACCTCCAGGACCCGCAGCTGCCGCCGGGGATCGGTGGTGGCGACGAAGCGCTCCAGCGCGCGCTTCATGAGGATGTTGTAGAGGCGCGACACCGGCGAACTCTGGTAGATCGGCTCAGTCTCGTCCTGCGAACCCGCGGGGAACAACAGCTCCAGCGGATCGGCCGTGCCGGTCAGGACGTCGTGCAGGCGCGCGCCGGTCTTGCGCAGCAACAGCAGTTCCCACGCCGCAGACGGGTGGCGGGTGAAGGTGCGCGACCAGATCGCTTCGGTGTCCACAGTGGAGGAACCGGTCCAGCGGAACCGCTCTCCGTCCTGGGCGAGCAAGCCGTCCGCGACCAGGAAAGCGAGGTAGCCCGTCATCGCCTGGCGCAGACGCGGTTGCAGCCCGGCGAAGTCGTCGAGACCGAACTCATGGCCGACGCCGAACCGCGCGAGGCAGTCCATCACGTAGGCGGAGCACAGCTCGTTGAGGTCGTCCTGGTACTCCGTCGCGTAGCCGCGCCGCGAGAGCCGGACCGCCGTGACGGCCGCCTCCTCGTCCAGCTCCAGCTCCGACGGCGCAAGGGTGATGGCGCTGGCCACCGCGCTACCCGCGCCATCGGACTCGCGGTCGACCTCCCACGCGAGCCGGTAGAGGTGATCTTCGATCCCGGAGCTGTCGTGGCGGAGGACCTTGCCCTCAAGACGTGAGTACTCCGCGAGCAGTTCGCCAGAAGCACCCAGCACGCGGATGTCGACGGACAAGCCGTTGACGTCGTGCTTGTGCGCGATGGTGTGGCACCACGCGGCCTTCGAGAGGTCGCCGTGCACGCGGACGTTCGCGATCGAGGTCGGCAGGTAGGTGTGCGGCAGCAGCTCCAACGGCTTGTCGGCGGTGGGGTGCAAGATGCCGCTCTGGAAGCACGCGTCGAGCACGGCGGGGTGGAACAGGTAGCCGTCGAGAGAACGGCGGAGCAGGCGCGGGACCACGATCCGGGCCAGCGATTCGCCGGGTCCGACGTGCAGCTTGTCAATGCCGCAGAACATCGAGCCGTAGCGGTAACCCTTGTCGCTCAACACCTTGTACACGTCGGTGGCGGTGAACGACCGGTCGCACCGTGCGCGAATCGCCTCGACGCTCTCCGCTGTGTCCACAGTGGACGAGGATGCGTGGAACCTGCCGTGCACGGCGCGAATCCAGGTCGACCCGCGCACGGAGCGGTGGTGGACCTGGAAGGTGCCGTCGTCGGGATTCAGCTCGATCCGGCTCAGCTGCGGGTCTTCCTCGACCAGTACGCACGCGCGCTCGAACGCCACGTAGTCCAGACCGCAGCTCTGCCCGGTCAGCTCGCGTGCGGTGACCAGCGCGGCCTCGACGTAGGACGCTCCGGGAACGATCACCGAGCCGAAGACGTCGTGCTCGCTGACCCACGAGAGCCGGTGGTCGCTCCACCTGATCTCCCAGGTCGGCCGGACCGCGTCGACGCGCTTGAGCATCGGGTGCTCCTGCCCGCCGGCCCGGTAGCGCAGCGACACCTCGCTCTCGTTCCAGTAGCTCTCGCGCACCCACGGGTTGGTCGGCAGGTCGAGCACGTCGGCGGCCGGGTAGCGCCGCGCCCAGTCGACCTCGTGGCCCGCGACGTACAGCTCGCCCAGCGCGCCGAGGAACGACGGCCAGTCCTCGCTCTTGCGCGACAGCGAGGCAAGTACGAGCGCGTCCTCGCTGATCTCCTTGAGGGAGTTGGCCAGCACCGGGTGCGGGCCCAGCTCGACGAAGGTGTCCACGCCGTCCGCGACCAGCGCGCGCACGGCGGGCTCGAACAGCACGGGCTGGCGGAAGTTGCTCCACCAGTAGTCCACGCCCAGCTCCGTGCCGTCGATCCGCGCCCCGGTGACCGTGGAGTACATCGGGATGGTGGTCGCTCCGCCGGACATTCCGTCCAAAGTGGACAGAAGCTCGTCGCGCAGCGGGTCCATGTCCTGGCTGTGGCACGCGCAGTTCACCTTGAGCACGCGGGCGAAGACCCCGCGCTCGCCCAGCTCCGCCGCGACCGCGTCGAGCACGGGAAGGCGACCGGAGAGCGTGCTGGCGCGCGGGCTGTTCTCCGCGGACAGCCACAGCTTCCCGGGGTGCGCCTCGCACAGCGCCAGCGCGTCGTCCTTGCCGAGCGCGACGAACATCATGCCGCCGGTCGGATCGGCTTTCTCCTGGATGCGCGAGCGGTGGCAGATCACGCGCAACGCGCTGTCAAGATCGAGCGCGCCGCTGACGTGGGCGGCGGCGATCTCGCCCATGCTGTGGCCCAGCACCGCGTCCGGCACCACGCCCCAGGACTTCCACAGCTCCGTCAGCGCGACCTGGAGCGCGAACATCGTCGGCTGGAGGCAGTGCGTCTCGTGAACGCGCGACGCTTCTTCTTCCGCCACAAGAGCTTCATAGATCGACCAGCCGAGGTACTTGTGCGCCAAGCGATCGCACTCAAGGATCTTCTCCCGGTACACCGGGCTCGTTTCCAGGAGCTGGCGGCCCATCGCATACCACTGCGGCCCCTGGCCGTTGTACAGGAACGCGATCCTCCCGCGCTGTTTCAGCGGGTCCTTTGTGGACACATCGCGCAACGCGGCGACGAGTTCCGCGGGCGTGGAGCCGGAGACCGCGATCCGGTGGCCGTGGTGGGACCGGCGGAGCGCGAGGTGCGCGGCCAGCCGCTCAGGCTCGATCGGCGCGCGCTCCAAGCGATCAGCCACCTGCGCGGCGAGCTCCCGCAGTGCCGTGGAGTTGCGTGCGCTCAATGTGATCACGCTGGGAGAAGGCGGTGTTGCGAGCGCCGGGGCTTCGGCGGCGGGAGCCTCACCCAGCACGACGTTCGCGTTGGTGCCCCCGAAACCGAAGGAGTTCACGGCGGCGAGCGCGCGCGGGTACCGGCTCGGCCACGGCTGCACAGACGTCGGCACCGCGACGTGCAAGGCGTCCAGGTCGATGTCCGGGTTGGGCGCGCGGTAGTGCAGGCTCGGCGGAATGCTGCGGTGGTGCACGCTCAGCGCTGCCTTGATCAAGCCCGCGATCCCCGCGCCCGCCTCAAGGTGACCGATGTTGGTCTTGATGGAGCCGATCAGCGCGCTGTCTCCGTCGCCGCGCCCTTCGCGCAGCACGCGGCCCAGCGCGTTCGCCTCGATGGGATCACCAACGGGCGTACCGGTTCCGTGCGCTTCGACGTAGCCGATCTCCGCGGCGGCGACGCCCGCGCGCTCCAACGCGACGCGGAAGTTGGCCTCCTGCGCGTCACCGCTGGGCAGCGTGATGCCCTGCGTGCGGCCGTCCTGGTTGACCGCCGAGCCGTGGATCACCGCGTACACGCGATCGTTGTCCGCCAACGCCTTGCTGAGCGGCTTGAGCACGACGACACCAGCACCCTCGCCGCGCACGTACCCGTTGGCGCGCGAGTCGAAAGCACGTGAGCGCGAGTCGGGGGAGAGCATCGCGGCCTGGCTCAACGCGATGGCGAACTGCGGGGTGAGCATGACGTTCACCCCGGCCGCCAACGCCAGCTCGCTCTCGCCGCTGCGCAGGCTCTCGCACGCCAGGTGCACCGCGACCAGGGACGACGAGCACGCGGTGTCGATGGTCATGCTGGGGCCGCGCAGGTCCAGCGTGTAGGACAGGCGGTTGGAGACGATGCTCATGAACGTGCCGGTCGCCGAGTGCGGGCCGAGCCCTTCGACCTCGCCGAGCGCGGACTGCAACCCGCCGTAGTCCTGGCTGCACGCGCCGACGAACACGCCGGTCTGCCCACCGGCGAGCTTCGCGGGGACGACACCCGCGTCCTCCAGCGCCTCCCACGCGACCTCCAGCAACAGCCGCTGCTGCGGGTCCATCTGCTCCGCGACCCGCCCGGAGATCCCGAAGAACGCCGCGTCGAAGGTGTCGACCTCGGCCAGGAAACCGCCTTCGCGCGCGTTCATCCGGCCCGGCTGCTGGGCCTTCGGCGCGTAGAAGCGCTCGACGTCCCAGCGCTGCGGGGGAATCGGGCCGATCGCGTCGACGCCGTCGCTGAGCACGCGCCACAGCGACTCGTGGTCGGCGACACCGCCGGGCAGCCGGCAGCCGATGCCGACGATCGCGACCGGGTCGGGGGAGTGGGTCATGTCGCGGCCTCCAGCTCAGCGAAGCGCTTCAGGGTGGAGAGCACCTGAGCGGTGGTGAAGATGTGTTGGGTGGCCCGGAACGACGCGTAGGAGCTGGTCTCCGGGTAGGGGTAGGACCCGCCGTCCCACGAGCCGTTCTCGCGTTGGCGCTCAAGGAGCCAGGCCAGCCCGCTGCGCACGGCGGGGTGGTCGGTCCCGGTGCGCGCGTGCGCCAGGGTGCCCAGCGCGAGCGCGGTGTGCTGTTCCGGCGAGGAGTACTCGCCGAAACCCTCGACCTGGTGGAACCAGCTGCCGTCGGAGCGCTGGTCGGACAGCGTGAAGTCGCGTGCGGCGGCGACGGCGGCGTGGTGGCCGAACTCGGCGAGCGCCGCGACGGCGGGGCGCATCAGGTAGTAGTGGGTGCCGTAGTAGTACCAGTTGATCCCGAAGTGCCCTTCCGGCCGCTGCGCCGCGACCAGGAAGTCCAGCGCCTCCTTGAGGTGCGGCGGGTCCATGTCGAGCCCGAGCAGCGCCTGGAGCGCGAACCCGGTCACCGACGGCTCGGTCTGGAAGGCCTTCGGGATGTGCGAGTGCACCTCCGCCCACGGTCCTTCGGGGAGCTGCTGGGAGCACAGGAACTCCGCGCCCACCCGGGCCTCGTCCTCGCGGTCGAGCATGGTCAGCGCCGAGACGTACTCGCTGCTGGTCTCCGTGCAGTACTCGTCCGGAGTGGTGTCCAGCACACCCCAGCTCAGCATGCCGCCAGGTTTCGCCTTGTGCCGAAGGAACTCCAGCGCGGCGGCGGTCGTGCCCCCGTCGGTGTACGGCGCGTCGCGGTGCCAGGTGCCGATCGCCTTGAGCGCGTTGACGGTGTCCCACTCCTGGAAGACCAGCGTCTCCGGATCGTCCACAATGGACCCGTCGGGCAGCTGCCTTCCCTGGAGCCAGCGCAGCGCGGCTGCGGCTGCCTCGGTGGCCTTGGCGGCGGTGAACATCGCTGAGGCTCCTGTGTCGGGGGTCTGCGGCCGCAGTATGCATCCAGCACTTGCCCGATTTCGAACGCCGAAGGCCAAACACGGACAACCTTTCGGGTCAGCCCGATGTGGACCGCCCGGTGGTTCGACTGCACCCGTTTGGCAGTTGACACGGGTGTCCGCCTGACGGAGGGTTCCTTGCCCAGCAGGGTTTTCCCACCCCGCACCCCTCCGGTGGACGAGCGAGGTCACATGGCTGAGCCAGCGAACGGCCGCTGGGTCGAGGCGACGACCCTGGGGCACTTGCTCGACCGCCGAGCCGAGGAACACCCCGATCGGGTGGCTCTGTCGTTTCCCGGCGAACAGGCGACGTACGGTGTGCTGGCCGAGCGCGCGAACCTGTTGGCACGCGGGCTGATCGGCCTCGGCGTCGGCCGTGGCGAGCCGGTCGGCATCATGCTCTCCAACCGCGTCGACTCGCTCGCCGCGCTGTTCGCCGCCGCGAAGATCGGCGCGATCCCCGTGCCCGTCAACGCGCGCTTCAAGGGCTACGAGCTGAACCAGGTCGTGACCCACTCCGGGCTGCGCGTGCTGCTCACCGAGCCCGCGTTCACCGAGCTCCTGACCGAGACCCTGGGCGACGGCCCGCGCCTCGTGCTTCCGGATGATCCCGAGTTCCTTGAACTGGCTGGAAGAACACCAACCGAGGAGCTGCGTCGACGGCAGGCGCTCGTCCGCGTCCGCGACACCGCCGTGGTCATGTACACCTCGGGCACCACGGCCAGCCCCAAGGGCGCGATGCTCAGCCACGAGGCGTTCTGCCGGTTCGCCGCCGCGACGGTGCACGAGCGCTTCGAGCTGACGCCGGAGGACCGCATCTGGACCGCGCTGCCGCTGTTCCACATCGGTGGGATCGCCTTCGCCATCGCCTCGATCTACGGCGGATGTTCCTACGTGCACACGGGTTTCTACGATCCTGTCGTGGCGCTCGACCAGCTTGAGTCGCAACGCTGCACGATCGCCCTGCCCGGCTTCGAGACGATCTGGCTGCCCGTGGTGAACCAGCCCGACTTCGCTTCGCGTGACCTGTCCGCGTTGCGCGTGGTGATGGCTGTCGGAGTGCCGGAGCGCTTGCGGGACATGGCTTCCCGGCTGCCGTCCGCAACCCAGGTCTCGTGTTTCGGCATGACCGAGGCGTGCTCGTTCCTGGCGCTGAACCACCGATCCGACTCGCTGGAGGAGCGCGTCACCACGGGCGGGCATCCGTTGCCGGGCATGGAGTGCCGCGTCGTCGACCCGCAGACCGGCGTGGACCTCCCGCCCGGGACCGAGGGTGAACTGGTGTTCCGCGGCTCCAACTGCTTCGACGGCTACTACAAGGACCCTGAGCTGTCCCAACGGGTTTTCGACGCTGAGGGTTGGTTCCACACCGGCGACATCGCGACGATGGACGCCGATGGCAGGGTCACGTTCGTCAGCAGGCTCAAGGACATGCTGAAGGTGGGCGGGGAGAACGTCTCCGCCGCCGAGGTGGAGGGCTACCTGCTGCGCCACGACGCCGTGCTGATGGCGCAGGTCGTCGGCGCGCCCGATGACCACTACGTCGAGGTCCCCGCCGCGTTCGTCCAGCTCAAGCCGGGGGCTGAGGTCACGGAGCAGGAGCTGATCGACTTCTGCCTCGGCGCGATCGCGACCTACCGCGTGCCCCGTTACGTCCGCTTCGTCACGGAGTGGCCGATGTCCGGCACGAAGATCAAGAAGTACGTGCTGCGCGAGCGCGTCGCCGAGGAGTTGCGCGATCGCGGCATCACGCGCGCGCCGAAGTTGGTGTCGTCGCGGTGATCCGGGAGGCGGTGCGGCTCTACAAGGGCAAGGCCAGGCTCGTCCGCTCGGCGGTGCGGGGCGATCCCGTGTCGCGCGTGCTCAACCTGCCGCGCGGCCAGGCGGGCTACGACCGCTACGAGGACGTCCGCGCGGCCGGAGACCTCGTGCGCGGGCCGAGTGGCTTGTACATGACCGCCTCGCACGCGCTGTGCGGCAAGGTCTTGCGCTCGCCCGAGTTCGGCGCGGTGCCGACGACGGTGTCCAAGCGGACGCTGCGGCCGGTCGGTGGTTCGGGGCGACTGGTGCACCCGCTCGACGATTCGTTCGCGTCGGTCGACCCGCCGGAGCACGGCAGGTTGCGCAAGATCGTCGCGCCCGCGTTCACGCCGCAGGCCATGCGCGCGCAGGAGGAGTTCGTCACCGGCGTGGTCGAGGAGGAGCTGGACCGGCTCGCCGGAGCGTCCACTGCGGACCTCATCGGCGAGTTCGCCGTGCGCGTGCCCAGCCGGGTGATCTGCGAGATGCTGGGCATGCCCGTCGCCGACCACGAGCTCTTCGTGCGGTGGGGCATCGAGTTCGGCGCGATCGTCGACGGCGCGCGGACTCCGGGTGAGGTGCGCCGGACGCGGAAGTTGCTGACCGAGATGGCCTCGTACTTCAGCGATCTGTGCGACCGCCGCGCCGCCGATCCCGGCGAGGACCTGGTGTCGCGGATGGTGCGCGCGACCGAGGCGGGGGAGATGACCCGCGAGGGCCTGGTCGCCACGTGCGAGGCGCTGCTGATCGGCGGCTTCGTCACCACCGCCAACATCATCGGCAACGCGGTCGTCGGCCTGTTCGACGAACCCGAGCAGCACCAACGCTTTCTCGCCGATCCCGCTGGCCTGGCGGCGACCCTTGTCGAGGAGACGCTGCGGCTGGACGCGCCCGCGCAGTACAGCGTCCGCATCGTGCGCACGCCCACCACGCTCGCTGGCCAGGACCTCGCGGCGGGCTCGCCGATCGTGACGTTGCTGGCCGGTGCCAACCGCGACCCCGAGGTCTTCGCCGACCCGCACCGGCTCGACCTCGGCCGCCACAACCCGCACGACCACCTGTCCTTCGCGGCGGGCATCCACTACTGCATCGGCGCGAGCCTGGCGCGGCTGGAAGGACGGATCGCGTTGGCGGCCCTGTTCGCGCGCTACCCCGATCTCCGCATCGCGGGCCGGGTCCGCTACTGCCCGTCGCGGGTCATTCGCGGTCCCCAGTACCTGCCGGTACGCACGTGATCCGGCAGTCCGCGAGCACGGGTCGCTCCGGCTCGCCCGGTACCACGGTGGTGAACAAGATCTCGTCGCCGGAGCGCCACACGCGCGTCTCCAACACCTCGCCCGGGAACACGACACCCGCGAATCTGGCTTCGTAGCGTCGAATTCGCGTCGGGTCGGCGTCGAGCACCGCGTCCGTGACCGCCTTGCACACCATCCCGTAGACGCACACGCCCTGGAGCGTCGGCCCGGGGAATCCCGCCTCGCGAGCGCGCTCAGGATCAGCGTGCACCGCGTTCCGCTCACCGCACAGCCGGTAGAGCAAAGCCTGCTGCGGCAAGGTCTTCGTCACCACCACGGCATCCGGCGCGCGCTCCGGCATGGGCACCGCCAGCTCCGCCGCCGAGGCCCCGCGGTCCCCGCCGAATCCGCCTTCGCCACGCGCGTGGATGCTCGTGCGGAAGCTCAGCAGCGACTGCCCGGCACTGGTCAGCGACGCCTCTTGCACGATGATCGCCGCCGAGCCCTTGTCGTGCAGCGCCGTGATCCTGCTGCTCGCCGTCCCCGTGCCCGACGGTGGCAGTGGTCGGTGCACGACGATCTCCTGCCGCGCGTGCACGAGCTTGGCCAAGTCCAGCTCCACGCCCGGAAACCGGATCTCCGGCGGTTGCGCGTGGTAGTGCTGCGCCGCCGCGATACCGAGCGCCGCGGGCACGGTCATGCCGAAGGTCGGCAGCACGTGCGGCGCGTCGAGCAGGTAGCGCAGCTCGGCCGGATCGGTGTGCCTGGCGCCCGCCCCGAGTGCGAGGTGGTAACGCGCCACGTCGTCCTCGGCCCACGAGAACTCGTTGTCAGGCAAGGCGAAACCGATCGCCAACTCCGCGTCCAACACCCCCCAACCCTAACCCCACCGTGAACGTGCGCAACGGGTTCCCTAGACAACTTCCTGGTGTGGTGGCGGGGCTACGAAGACGCAGAAGGGGTGCCCGGCGGGGTCGGCGTAGACGCGCAGGGGCTCGTCCGGGTCCTCGCTGCGGTCCAGGAGGAGCTGGCCGCCCAGGCTGAGGACGCGTGTGTGCTGGGCGTCCAGGTCTGCGACGGAGTCCACGGTCATGTCGAGGTGGAACTGTTGCGGCACAGGCGTGTTGTCCGGCCAGCTCGGCGACGGCAGCACATCGACCCGTTGGAACGCGAGCTGCACACCACCTGGGTTCCTGAGCACCAGCCAGCCCGCGTCGCCGTCCTCGTCGCCCGGTCGGTAGGCAAGCCCGAGCAGCTGCCGGTAGAACTCCGCGAGCGTCCTGATGTCAGTGCCGTCCAGCACCACCTGCCGGATGACGGGCACTTTCTCCCGATCGGTCATGCAGACGAGTGTGCCCACGATCGACGCGGGGTAGTCCACGGCGCGTACCGGAGGACGGGAGCGGACCGTGACCCAGGAGAGCGTGCAGACCGACGTCCCGGCGCGGATGGACCGGCTGCCGTGGGCGAAGTGGCACTGGACCGTGGTGCTGGGCCTGGGCACGGTGTGGGTTCTCGACGGCCTCGAGGTCACCATCGTCGGCGCGTTGGGCGAGCGGCTGACCGACCCGGAGAGCGGCCTGCGCCTGACGGAGACCGAAGTCGGGCTCGCCGCGTCCTTCTACGTGCTCGGGGCCGTGCTGGGCTCGCTGTTCTTCGGCTACCTCACCGATCGGCTCGGCCGGAAGAAGCTGTTCCTGCTGACGCTGGCGCTGTACCTGGTCGCGACGGTGCTGACCGCGTTCTCCTTCAGCGCGTGGTGGTTCTTCCTCATGCGCTTCCTCACGGGAGCCGGGGTCGGCGGCGAGTACGCGGCGATCAACTCCGCGATCGACGAGCTGGTCCCGGCGCGCGTCAGGGGCCGCGTGGACCTGATCGTGAACGGTTCGTACTGGCTCGGCGCGGCGGTGGGCGCTGCGCTGACCCTGGTGCTGCTCGACCCGAGCCTGTTCGCGGTGGACGTCGGCTGGCGGGTGGCCTTCGCGCTCGGCGCGGTGCTCGGCGTCGGCATCCTGCTGGTGCGCCGCAACGTCCCGGAGAGCCCGCGCTGGCTGTTCACCCACGGCCGCGCCGACGAGGCCGACAAGCTCGTCGACGAGATCGAGCACAAGGTCGAGGAGCAGACCGGCGCGGAGCTGGAGCCGGTGTCCGAGCGCATCGAGGTGAAGCAGCGCGGCACGGTCGGCTTCGGCACGGTGGCCAAGGTCCTGGTGAAGACCTATCCCAAACGCACGCTGCTCGGACTGGGCCTCTTCATCGGGCAGGCGTTCCTCTACAACGCCGTCTACTTCACCCAGGCCCTGGTGCTCGGACGGTTCTTCGGCATCTCCGGCGCGACGGTCGGCGGCTACCTGATCCCGCTCGCGCTGGGCAGCCTGATCGGCCCGCTGGCGCTCGGCAAGCTCTTCGACACCGTCGGCCGCCGCACGATGATCTCCATCTGCTACTTGGGTTCCGGCGTGCTGCTCGTCGGGACGGGCCTGCTCTTCCAGCAGGGCCTGCTCACCGAGACGACGCTGACGATCGCGTGGACGGCGGTCTTCTTCCTCGCCTCGGCGGGCGCGAGCGCGGCCTACCTGACCGTCTCGGAGATCTTCCCGCTGGAGATCCGGGCGATGTCGATCGCGCTGTTCTACTCGGTCGGCACCGGACTCGGCGGCATCATCGGCCCGGCCCTGTTCGGCGTGCTCGTCGAGACCGGCCAGCCCTCCGCCGTCGCGGTCGGCTACTACATCGGCGCGGCCGTGATGATCTTCGGTGGCGTGGTGGAGATCGTGCTCGGCGTGGAGGCGGCGGGCCGGTCGCTGGAGGACATCGCCAGCCCGCTGTCGGCTGCCACCCGGTCCGGGGACGCGCCGCCACCGGGCACCGCCGACGCCCCAGCCGGGGAGTCGGCGATCAGTGCGAGACCGAGGCGATCGCCTCCGCGCTCCGGCACGAGCCGCTGACCAGGGCTGAGCGGCGTGCGCGCCTCGGAGTTGCCCAGATGGGCGGGCCGGGTTCGCCGCAGCGCCGCGCCAAGAGCGCTACCGCGCGCGCTGAGCGTCGCGGAGTTCGCTCGTGCGCTCGGTGATCTCGTCGATCTCCCCGGCCAGTCCCGGGTGCGCGCCGTGCAGGTGCGCCGACGCGGCGGCGAGCGGCCCCAGCAGCGCTGAGCTGTCGTCCGATCCCAGCGCGTCGCGCACATCGTCGACGCTGGCCCTCGCCGCCTCGGAGAGCCCGCTCAGTCCGGCGACCCGGCCGCTCAAACCGCGCAACCGGCCCGCGTTCTCGTTGGCCCACGCGGTCACGGCGCGCTCGCCCGCACGCCGGTCGCGCTCGGCTCGCACGCGCGCCTCACCGGTGTCCTCCAGGTTCTCGACGCCCTCGGTGCGCAGTCGCAGGTAACGGCGCTCAGCGGCTTGGCGGCTGGCGACGCCGAGCGCCGGGGCCAAGCGCACCCAGCTGGCGCCGCCCTCGCGCGCGGCGCCGATGAGCCGGGGTTCCCACGTCGCCAGTTCCTCGCGCAGCCCGCGCAGCAGGGTCAGCGCGGCGAGCACTTCCTCGGGCGTCGCCGAGCCGTCCCCGGTGACGGAGCGGACCAGCTCCAGGGCCTGGGCGACGGGATCGGGCGAACTGGTCGCGCGGGCGGAGAGGGTTTCCCGCGCCGCAGTGGCCTCGTCCATCGTGATGTCGTCCCTTCGTTGACGCATGGACTTGTCATCGTTTCGATGACATGTTAGAACAGTGTCGCGCGTTGACACCAGACGAGAACAACAGGAGGTGGAACGATGTTGATGCGCACCGACGCGTTCCGGGAGTTCGACCGGCTCGCCCAGCAGGTCTTCACCGGCACCTGGTCGCGCCCGGCCGCCATGCCGATGGACGCCTACCGCGAGGGCGAGGAGTTCGTGGTCGCCTTCGACCTGCCCGGGGTCTGCCCGGAGGCGATCGAGCTGAGCGTGGAGCGCAACGTGCTCACGGTCAAGGCGGAGCGGCGTCCCGCGACGAGCGGGGACAAGGTCGAGATGCAGGTGGCGGAGCGCCCGCTCGGCGTCTTCTCCCGCCAGCTCTTCCTCGGCGACGCCCTCGACGCCGACCGCATCGACGCCAGCTACGACGCGGGTGTGCTGACGCTGCGCATCCCCGTCGCGGAGAAGGCGAAGCCGCGCCGCATCGAGGTCGCCTCCGGCGCCCGCGCGCCCCGGCAGATCAACGCCTGACCCCTCCGCGTCCCTCCCCCGGTGACGGTCCCGGCGGGCATCCCCCAGCCCGCCGGGACCGCGCTCCCGCGCCCGCCGAGGACTGGCGCGAGCGTCTAGAATTCCTCCCGTGACCGCCCTGCGGGTCACCCGTCTGCGTGATCCGCCGCGCCACACCCCGCCGGATGGCCCGGAGGGACCGGCAACCGCCGGACATGCTCTAGTTTGCTCGCGGGCGCGCAGCGGCCCGTCGGTATCAACAGCCGTCACGACAGCGAGGAAGCGATGACCTGCAGGGCCATGGACGCCCCGGACGCGGTCGGCACGTGAGCCGCCTGCGCCAGCGCGGGGTACCGGCCGCGGTCAACAGCTTCGTCGGCCGCGTGGAAATCCTGTCGGAGGTTCGGGAGAAGCTCGCGGGCAGCGCCCGCCTGGTCACCATCGCCGGGACGGCCGGGGTCGGCAAGACGCGGCTGGCCGAGGAGGTCGCCCGCACCGAGGTCGACGCCGGGGCCTACCCCGACGGCGTGCACCTGCTGCGGCTGGGCGATCTCGCCGACCCGGACCTTCTCGCCCAGACCGTGGCCAGCGAGCTGGGCCTGCGCGACCAGTCCACGCGCTCCTCGCTGGACCTGCTGATCGAGCACCTGCAGACCCGGGACATGCTGCTGGTGCTGGACAACTGCGAGCACCTGGCCGACTCCGCGGCCGAACTGGTCGGCACCCTGCTGCTGTCCTCGCCGAAGCTGCGCGTGCTGGCCACCAGCAGGCAGTGGCTCGACCTGGCCGCCGAGCACGTGATCGCGCTCAAACCGCTGCCCTTCCCGGACATGCAGCTGGAGCACCCGGTCGACACCCTCGCCGACTACGACGCGGTCCGGCTGCTCATCGACCGCGCCGACGCGGACGGCGTCGCCATCGACCGCGACACCATCGTCGACGCCGCCAAGCTCTGCCAGCGGCTGGACGGCATCCCGCTGGCCATCGAACTGGCGGCGCGCCTGCTCATCGCCCAGTCGCTGCCCGAGGTGCTCAACCGGCTGGAGGAGCTGACCCCGCGCGCGGCGGGCGGCACCCGGCTGGCCCGCAACCGGCGGCGCACCCTGGAGGACGCGCTCAGCCTGAGCTACAGCCTGTGCCAGCCGGACGAGAAGCGGCTGTGGGCGCGGATCTCGGTCTTCGCCGGCGGTTTCGACTGGCTGGCCGCCGAGGAGGTGTGCATCGGCGAGGGCATCCAGCGCGACGACATCCTGCCGCTGCTGGCCGACCTCATCCGCAAGTCGATCATCACGACGGAGATGCAGGACGGCAGGACCCGCTACCGGGTGCTGGACTCCGTGCGGCAGTTCGGCGCGCGGCGGCTGGCCGAGTCCAACGAGGAGGGCACGCTGCGCCAGCGCCACCTCGACCACTACCGGGGCCTGGCCGCCGAGCACGCCCGCGAGTGGTTCTGCGAGCGCGAGGTCGAGCTGCTCATCCGGTCCTGGCGCGAGCTGCCGAACCTGCGCGCCGCCATCGACTTCTGCCTGGAGACCCCCGACCAGGTCTACGTCTCCGCCGAGATCGCGATGAACCTGGCCCGGCTGCGCTCCTGGTACTTCACCGGCAGCCTGGGCGATGCCCGCAAGTGGCTGGACAACGCGCTGATCCGGCAGACCGACGGCGAGGCCAGCACGCTGAGCGTGACCATGCTGTCCCTCGGCGCGTGGATGAGCGTCATCCAGGGCGACCGCACGCGCGCCGACATGCTGATGCAGCGCTGCGACGCCGAGATCGCGGTGCTGCTCGGCGACGACGTCACCCCGAGGACCCTGGCCGCGCAGGCACCGCCATCGGTGCTGTGGGCCAAGGGCAGCTACGGCTTCCTCCGCAGAGCGGACCCCCGGTCGCTGGAGGTGCTGATCGCCGCGCGCGACCGCTTCCGCGTGGAGGGCGACCCGGGCGACGCGCACATGGCCGCGCTGTTCCTGGCGATGGGCACGGCCTTCCTCGGCGAGCCCGAGCAGGCGCACGAGGCCAGTGCCGTGGTGCTCGCCGAGGCCGAGGCCGCCGGTGCGGAGTGGGCGATCTCCTGGGCGATGTGGGCGCAGGCGCTGACCGAGCTGATGCACGGGGAGCCGAGCAAGGCGGTGCCGATCTTCCGCGCCTCGCTGAAGCGGCAGCACGCCATCGGCGACCGGTGGGGCCCGGTGTGGGGGGTGGAGACGCTGGGCTGGACCGCGGGCGCGCTCGGCGACCACCGCAGGGCGGCCTGCCTGCTCGGCGCGGCGGCCCGGTTGCAGACCCAGACCGGTGTGACCATCGCCGGGCTCACCCCGTTCGAGGACCGCAGGGCGGTGACCGAGCGCGCGGCGCGCCTGGCGCTGTCCCCCGAGGACTACGCGGCGGCCTACAACACGGGGCGGGACAAGGACTTCGACCAGATCGTGGCGATGGCGCTGAGCGAGGACGAGGTCGAGGAGGACACCGTCACGGGTTCGGCGGAGTCGGTGCTGAGCAAGAGCGTGCTGGCCACCGCGCGGCTGATCGCGCAGGGGCTGACCAACAGCGAGATCGCCGCCCGCCGCAACCTCTCGGTGCGCACCATCGAGGACCACGTGAACATCGCCAACGCCCGGCTCCGGGTGAACAACCGCGTCAAGATCGGCAACTGGGTCCGCGAGCACGACAGCCAGCGCTAACAGCGCTGACAGTGGACACAGGCAACGCGGGGGACATCGTCAACCACCCCCGACCTCCATCCCCGTGCCAGGTCGGAGGCGGTCGACGACAGCTCTGGGGGCTACGGGTGCTGCTGGCCGAAGATGCCGACGCCGGTGCCGAGGATGCCCTCGGGGTCGTAGCGCTTCTTCGCGGTGAGCACGTCCAGCCAGCTCACCCCGTAGTGCTCGCGCCACTCCTGCTGGCCGAACTCGGTGGTGCCGAGCGGGTAGCGCACCCCGCCCAGCGCGCGGGCGTGCTCCCACAGGCGGCGGTTGCGGGCCAGCATCCGCTCGGTGAAGCCCCGCCCCGCCTGTGCGGGCGCCACGGTGAGCAGGTCGAAGAGCCACACCAGTTCGGTGTCCGCCGGCACGCGCAGCCGGGGGCAGCCGAAGGAGCGCGCCAGGTACGGCATGAGCACGACGAAGCCCTGCGGACCCCACTCCTCGCGGGTCAGCGCGGGCACCACCGCGCCGACGTGCTCGCGCACCGTCTCGTCCGGCAGCAGCACGTCGTGCCTCGGCTTGATCCGGTCGTCCCAGCCGCGCTCGCGGAAGTCGTCGATCAGCGTGTCGAACTCGGAGATGTGGTCGAGGTAGGTCTCGTCCACCTCCCTCGGGTCGGTGACCCCGTCCGGCAGCCCGCGCAGCGTGTGCTCGCGCTCGGGCGCGATGCCGTCGTGGAAGACCTGCACGCGCACCTGGTAGAGCGGGGGAGAGGCGGGGGCGGGCGGCACGACCACGGCGAACACGCCGTCGACCTCGTCGCGCTCGATCAGCGTCCGCATCGCGTTCAGCGCCGGGCCCGGCTCGACGTAGTGCAGCAGGTAGCTCCGCGCGCGCTCGGGCGCGGGCAGCAGGCGCAGCCGGACCTTCGTGATGATCCCGCACTGGCCGAGCCCGCCGAGCACCGCGTCGAAGAGGTCGGGGCGCAGCGTCGCCGAGCACCACAGCCGCTCGCCGGTCCCGGTGACCACCTCGACGGCGAGCACCTGGTCGACGAGGCCGCCGGAGCGGAAGCCCGCCCCGAACCCGCCGACCGAGAGCGTGCCGCCGAGGGTGAGCCGGAGGTAGCCGGGCAGGGCCTCGGCGCGGCGTCCGCGCTGCGCGGCGAGGTAGGCGACCGAGCGCCAGGACGCGCCCGCGTCGGCCTCCACCCAGCCGGTGGTGATCTGGTGCACCTCGGTCAGCGCGGTCATGTCGATCACGAGCCCGCCCGCGACCAGCGACTGGCCGTTGGTGCTGTGCGCCTCCCCGCGCGCGGTGACCGCGATGTCCATCTGGTGGCAGTAGCGCACCATCGCCTGGACGTCCTCGACGGAGCCGGGGACGAGCACGGCGGAGGGCTGCGCGGTGACGATGTTGCCGGTGTCGCGGCCGTAGCGGGCCAGCGTCGCGGCGTCGGCCAGCAGCCGCCCGGTCAGCTCCGGGAGGGGGACGAGGCCGGGGGCGTGCGAGTCGACCGTCCACTGCCGACCCGCGCGGTCGAAGCCGGCGATCGGGCGGGGGGCGGTGAGCGTCGTCGCGCGTGTCATGGCCGTTCCTTCCGAGCCTTTCCCCCGTGGTCGCGGCCCCCGGCGCGCCGCTTTCCGGCTCCGGGCAGGCCAGACCGGCCGAGGTTGTCCTGCAGAGGCGGCTCAGCTTCACAAACGGGCGGCACGGGACACCACCGTGCACACACGGGATCTGTGCACGGGCAGGTGGATTGCGGTACGGGAGAGTGTTCACGCGGTCGCTGCGAGTGACCGCAGTGGACGGTGGACGGCGCACGTGACCTGCCCGGATGAGCCGTCGATCGGGTAGCGCTCCCCGTCCGGACGACACAGTGGACAGACGCTCGGCAGCAGTCCCCGTCACGCCTCCGGGTGACCCGCCGCCCCCTCACCCCCCTTAAGCCCTGAACGACCCGTTCAGTGCGTTGGAAGCCCTGAACGGGTCGTTCGGGGCGCTCAACGCACCAAACTCGGCGTTCGCGGGGCGGGGTGACGGGGGGAGCTTGCGGACTGGGAACCCGACCTGCGCGGTGCTAGTGGTCGGTGGCGAAGGCGGCGTCGAAGGAGGCGGTGGGCGGGTCGAAGGTCAGCGAGCGGACGAAGCGGACGGCCTCGGCGGCGCCGACCAGGCGGTCCATGCCCGCGTCCTCCCACTCGACGGAGATCGGTCCCGCGTAGCCGATCGCGGTCAGCGTGCGGAAGCAGTCCTCCCACGGCACGTCGCCGTGACCGGTGGAGACGAAGTCCCACCCGCGCCTGGGATCGCCCCACGGCAGGTGCGAGGACAGCCGTCCGTTGCGGCCGTTGCCGACGCGCATCCGCGTGTCCTTGCAGTCCACGTGGTAGATGCGGTCGCGGAAGTCCCACAGGAAGCCGACGGGGTCGATGTCCTGCCACACCATGTGGCTGGGGTCCCAGTTGAGACCGAATGCCTCGCGGTGCTCGATCGCCTCCAGCGCGGCGACGGTCGACCAGTGGTCGTAGGCGATCTCGCCGGGGTGCACCTCGTGGGCGAAGCGCACGCCGACCTCGTCGAAGACGTCGAGGATCGGGTTCCACCGCCGCGCGAAGTCGGCGTAGCCCTCCTCGATCACCGAAGCGGGCACCGGCGGGAACATCGCCAAGTACGGCCAGATCGAGGAGCCGGTGAAGCCGACGACCGTGTCCACGCCGAGCGCTCGCGCCGCCCGCGCGGTGTCCTCCAGTTCGGCCGCGGCACGCTGCCGGACCGCCTCGGCCTCGCCGTCGCCCCACACCCGCGCGGGCAGGATCGCCTTGTGCCGGAAGTCGATCGGGCTGTCGCAGACCGCCTGACCGGTGAGGTGGTTGGAGATCGCGAAGACCTGGAGCCCGTGCCTGTCCAAGATCCGCCTGCGATCGTCCACATAGGACTTGTCGGCGACCGCGCGCTCCACGTCGAAGTGATCGCCGGAGCACGCGATCTCCAGGCCGTCGTAGCCCCAGGAGGACGCGAGCGCGCAGACCTCCTCGAAGGGCAGGTCCGCCCACTGCCCGGTGAACAGGGTGATCGCGCGGGGCATCAGCTCGCTCCTACTCGGCTGCCGGGGATGGGGGTCCAGCGGCTCTCGTCGGCCGCGCTCACCTGCACGGCCTCCAGAACCCGTTGTACCCCGAGACCCTCGGTGAAGCTCGGGGTGGGCTGGCGCCCCTGCGCGATGGCGTCCAGCAGGTCCAGCGCCTGGTGGGTGAAGGCGTGCTCGTAGCCCAACCCGTGCCCCGGCGGCCACCACCCGGCCAGGTACGGGTGCTCGGGCTCGGTCACCACGACCCTGCGGTACCCGGCCTCGGCGGGGTCGGCGGTGTTGTCGTGCCACCACAGGACGTTCATGTCCTCGAAGTCGAACGCCAGCCCGCCCTCGGTCCCGTTGATCTCCAGCCGGATCGCGTTCTTGCGGCCCGTCGCGAACCGCGTCGCCTCGAAGGTCGCGAGCGCGCCGCCGCTGAGCCTGCCGAGGAAGACCGCGGCGTCGTCCACGGTCACCTCGCCGAAGCCGTTGCCCGAGGCGAGCGGGCGCTGCCGCACGAAGGTCTCGGTCAGCGCGCTCACGCCGGTGACCGACTCGCCGGTCAGGTGCTGGACCAGGTCGATGATGTGCGCGCCGATGTCGCCGAGCGCGCCGGAGCCCGCCTTCTCCTTGCGCAGCCGCCACGACAGCGGTGCGTTCGCGTCGGTCAGCCAGTCCTGGAGGTACTGCGCGCGCACGTGCCGGACGCAGCCGACGCGCCCCTCCCACAGCCACTTCGCCGCCAGCGCGATCGCGGGCACGCGGCGATAGGTGAAGCCGACCGACGCGTGCACGCCCCTGCGCCGCGCGCGCTCGGCGGCCTCGGCCATCGCCTCCGCCTCGGCGACGGTGTTGGCGAGCGGCTTCTCGCACAGGACGTGCTTGCCCGCCTCCAACGCGGCGATCGCGATCTCCGCGTGCGTGTCGCCCGGCGTGCAGATGTCGATCAGGTCGATGTCCTCGCGCGCCACCAGTTCCCGCCAGTCACCGACGACATCGCCCCAGCCGAAGCGCCTGGCCAGCTCGGCCGCCTTCGCCGTGTCCCGGCCGCACACCACGGCCAGTTCGGGCTCGATCAGCGGGTTGTGGAAGCTGCGCGCGTTGCGCCAGCCCTGCGAGTGCGCCACGCCCATGAAGGCGTAGCCCACCATGCCGACGCGCAGTGTCCTGCCCGGCATCAGGACTCGAATCCGAGCGGGAGGTACTTGTCCACGTTGGACGAGGTGACCACCGGCGCGTTGAGCACGATGCGGCGCGGGACCTCGACCTGGAGCAGGTCCGACATCCCCTTCTGCTGGACCAGCAGGCGCGCGAGCCGGATGCCGTCCGCAGCCTGCGTCGGCGGGTAGATCACGGTCGCGGTCATCTGCCCGGCCTTGATCCAGCGCATCGCGTTCGCCGAGCCCGCGCCGCCGATGAAGGAGAACTCCGAGCGCTTCGCGTTGTCGAAGGCGGCCTTCACGCCGACGCCCTGGTCGTCGTCGTGGTTCCAGACGATGTCCAGCTTCGGCGCGGCCTGCAACAGGTTCGCCGCGGCGGCTTCGCCGGACTCCACGGTGAACTGGGCGGCGACCCTGCGGTCCACGGTCTGCTGGCAGCCCTTGAGCGCGTCGGCGAACCCGCGCGAGCGGTCCTGGGTCAACGGCAGCGCGTCGATGCCCGCGATCTCGGCGATGACCGGGTCGGCGAGCTTCTTGTCCTTGACCAGCTGGCAGGCGTAGGTGCCCGCCGAGACGCCCATGCCGTAGTTGTCGCCGAGGATCGTGGTGCGCGCGGCGGACGGGCTGGAGAACTCGCGGTCGACGTTGACCACGGTGATCCCCGCCTGCGTCGCCTTGGCCGCGACGCTGGTCAAGGCCGCGCCGTCGGTCGGGAGCAGCACGATCGCGTCGACCTTGTCGTTGATGAAGGTCTCGATGTGGCTGATCTGCATGCTGGCGTCGTTGGTGCCCTCGGCCACGCGCAGCGTCACGTCGGAGTGCTTCTTCGCCTCCGCCGTGGCGAAGTTGTTGATCGCCGCGAGCCAGCCGTGGTCGGCCGCTGGCCCGGAGAAGCCGATGGTGACCTTCTTGCCGGGCGCGTCGTTGGGGCTCGCGGCGTTGCCGCCACCCGCTCCCGCGCCCGGGGCTGGTGCGTCGGGGGTGTTGGACGTGCACGCGGTGAGGGCGACACCGGCCACCGCTACGGCCGTCGCTAACCGGAAAGCCTTACCTGGCATGGGATTCTCCAGCTCTGTTGGCCAGCCGCTGCTGGAGCAGGACCGCGATGACGATGATCACGCCCTTCGCCACGGCCTGCGTCGAGGTGTCGAGGTTGTTGAGGGTGAAGACGTTGGTCAGCGTCGTGAAGATCAGCACGCCGAGCACCGTGCCGACGACGGTGCCGCGACCACCTCTGAGCAGCGTGCCGCCGATGACCACGGCGGCGATCGCGTCCAGCTCGTAGAGCCCGCCGTGGGTGGAGGTGCCGGTGGTGGTGCGCGCCATCAGCATCACGGCGGCGATCCCGCACGCGAGGCCGAGCAGCACGTACAACAGCGTGGTGTGCCTGGCGACCTTGAGCCCGGCCAGCCGCGCGGCCTCCGGGTTGCCGCCGATCGCCAGCGTCCGCCTGCCGAAGGTGGTGCGGTTCAACAGCACCCAGCCGCCCGCCGCGACGAGCGCGAACACCAGCACCAGCACGGGAATCCCGAGCACCGAGCCGCCGAAGAACTCGATGAAGCCCTGGTCGCGCACGATCTGGGTGCGGCGGTTGGCGATGATCTCGGCGAGCCCGCGCGCCCCGGCCAGCATCGCCAGCGTCACGATGAACGGCGCGATCTTGCCGTAGGCCACCAAGAGCCCGTTGACCAGGCCGCACCCGGCTCCGACGAGCAACGCGCAGCCCACCATGACGATCCAGTGGAAGTCCTCGGCCATGGACTGCGTCGCGAGGGTCGTGGCCCACACCGAGGACAGCGCCACGATCGCGCCCACCGACAGGTCGATGCCGCCGCCGGTGATCACGAACGTCATGCCGACGCTGACCACGCCGATCACCGAGGCCAGGCGCAGCACGGTGAGCAGGTTGTCCAGGCTCGCGAAGCGCTCGCCCGCCGTCGCCGCGCCGACCACGCACAGCAGCCCGAGCGCGATCACTAGCCCGAGCGTCCGGTTCGACTTCGCCATGGCGCTCACGCGGCGTCTCCTCGCAGCACGATGTCCAGCACGTCGTGTTCGGTCAGCTCCGCCGCCGGGGCCGCGTGCAGCACGCGGCCCTCCGCGACGACCAGCACCCGGTCGGCGAGACCGAGCACTTCCTCGATCTCGCTGGACACCACGACCACCGCCACCCCTCGTCGGGCGAGGTCGCGCACCAGCGCGTAGATCTCCGAGCGGGCGCCCACGTCCACGCCGCGCGTCGGTTCGTCCAGCAGCAGCACCCGGCACTCGCGCAGCAACCACCGCGCCAGCACCACCTTCTGCTGGTTGCCGCCCGAGAGCGTGCGGACTTCACGGTCCACATCGGACGGACGAACGTCGAGCGCGCCGACCAGTTCCTCGGCCGCCGCGCGCTCGGCCGTGAAGTCGAGGAAGCCGCCCCGGTCCAGCAGCGCCATGGTGATGTTGTGGCTCACCGGGTCGCCGAGCACGAGCGCCTGGCTCTTGCGCTCCTCCGGGCACAGGCCGATCCCCGCCGCGACGGCTGCGGGAACCGAGCCCGGCCGCAACGGCTTGCCGTCCACGGACACTGTGCCGCTGGTGGCTCTTCGCGCGCCGTACACGGTTTCGACGATCTCCGAGCGGCCGGAGCCCACCAGCCCGGCAAGCCCGACGATCTCGCCCGGCCGCACGGCGAAGCTGACGCCGTCGAAGGCACCCCGCAGCGCCAGGTCGCGGACATCCAGCAGCGGCTCTTCGTCGCCAATCTCGGTGCTGCGCGGAGGAAAGACGTATTCGATCGCGCGTCCGGTCATCATTCGGATGATCTGCGGCGTCGGCGTGCTCGCCACGTCCAAGCCGCCCGCGACCGTGCGGCCGTCCTTGAGGACCGTGACGCGGTCGCCGATCTCGCGGATCTCTTCGAGGCGGTGGGAGATGTAGACGATCGCCACGCCCTGCGCGGTGAGCTCGCGGATGACCGTGAACAGCCGCTCGACCTCGCGCTGGTCGAGCACCGCCGAGGGCTCGTCCAGCACCAGCAGGCTCGCGTCGTGGGAGAGCGCGCGGGCCATGCTGACGATCTGCCGCTGCGCCGCCGAGAGCGCGCCGACCTCGGTTTGGGGTGGGATCTCGGCGTGTCCGAGCCGGTCGAGCAACTCCGTTGTAGCGCGCGCGGTTCGGCCCCGTCGGGTGAAGCCGAACCGCGCGTGCTCGTGACCCAGGTGGATGTTGTCCGCCACCGAGAGGCCGTCCACCAGGTCGAGTTCCTGGGGGAGCGTCGCGACGCCCAGCGCGGTCGCGGCCTGCGGGTCCGCCAGCGCGACGGGCTCGCCCCGCCAGCGGATCTCGCCCGCGTCCGGCCGGTGCGCCCCGGCGATGACCTTGATCAGCGTGGACTTGCCCGCCCCGTTCTGGCCCAGCAGGCAGTGCACCTCGCCCGGACGAACCCCCAGATCGACCCCGTCCAGTGCGCGTACACCGGGGAACAGCTTGACGATCCCCCGCATCCCCAACAGCTCCCCGCCAAGGGCTGCTGTGTCCTGAGTCATAAGAGGAGACCGTAGGCAGACTTATGACGAGCGTCAAGCAAAAGTTCTGCATCGCTCGTTCAGAAGTCTCACTCGGAGAAACCGAAGCCCCTGTGTTTCACTACGGCCATGGGCGAGTCGATGATCACCGGGGGCGCCGGGGTGCTGCTCCAGCTGATGCGGGACGGCAGGCCGCGCACGCGCGCCGAGCTGACCCAGCTCACCGGCCTGGCCCGGTCCACCGTTGGCGCGCGAGTGGACCTGTTGCTGCACAACGGTTTGCTCGCCCCTGCCGGAGAGGCCGTCTCCACCGGCGGGCGGCCTCCCGCGACCTTCGCGTTCAACCCGTCCGCGGGCGTCGTGCTCGCCGCCGACATCGGCGCCACCCACGCCACCGTCGCCGTCACCGACCTCGCCGCGACCGTCCTGGCCCAGCGCGAGGAGTCGATGTCGATCACCCTCGGCCCGCGCGCGGTGCTCGACCGGATGCTCCAGATCGGCGCCGAACTGCTCGCCGAGACCGGCAGCAGCACCGTCGTCGGCACCGGGATCGGCCTGCCCGGCCCCGTCGAGCACTCCACCGGCAAGCCCACCAACCCGCCGATCATGCCCGGCTGGGACGGCTACGACGTCCCGGCGCACGTCGGCGCTGCGGTGGCGGGCCCCGTCCTCGTCGACAACGACGTGAACCTGATGGCGCTCGGCGAGCACGCCGCCGTCTACCCCGACGTCGACCACCTGCTCTTCGTCAAGGTCGCCACCGGCATCGGCTCCGGCATCATCACCGGCGGCTCCCTGCACCGCGGCGCGCAGGGCGTCGCAGGCGACCTCGGCCACGTCCAGGCCATGGGCTCCCACGCCGTCGCGTGCCGCTGCGGCAACCTCGGCTGCCTCGAAGCCGTCGCCGCCGGGCCCGCCATCGCCTCCCGCGTGCCCGCCGCGGACGGCTCCGTCGCCGAGTTGATCGCACTCGTCCGCGCCGGGGACGTGTTGGCCGCCAACGAGATCCGCGCCGCCGGCCGCAGCATCGGCGAGGTCCTCGCCGCGTGCGTCAGCCTGCTCAACCCCTCCGTCGTCGTCCTCGGCGGCCAGCTCGTGAACGCCGCGGAGGGCCTGCTGGCCGGAGTGCGCGAGGTCGTCTACGCCCGCTCGCTCCCGCTGGCCACCGGCTCGCTCCAGATCGTCTCCGCCCGCACCGGTGCCCAGGCCGGAGTCCTCGGTGCCGCCACCATGGTGCTCCAGCACGTCCTCTCACCCGCCCAGATCGACGCCCGCCTCTCCTGACCCGTGCGACGCGAGGAGCGGCCCTCCACCCTCGTGTGGCGCCGCGCCACTGATCACCCTGGCATTCACCTCACTCGATCTGTCCGGCTGTCCTCGCTTGTTCCTACGCTCGATACGTCGGGGCGATAGGGGAGACCGTGAGCACGATCAGAGGTGTCATCGCCCGTCTCCGTGGAGTTCTGGATCAGTGCGGTCGTGCCCGCGGCGATCTCGGCCGGGCCACGGACCTGGTGGCGGAGGCCGGTGCTCAGTACGCCCATGCCATGGCCGGTGCCCATGACGCCGGTGCCGAAGAAACGCTGGGGCTGTTGGCTGGCAGTATCACTGGTCTGAACGACGCGCGCGGTGCGGTGGTGGCCCTGGAGCAACGAGTTGAGGGCTACGGCATCGCTTTGGCGGGCGCCCGGTGGAGTCTCCTGAGCACGTGTCGCGCTCTGCCCCGGCAGGGAAACTCATCGAGCAGCTCCGTGCCGAGTTGCCTGAGACAGAGTTGCCCAGGGCAGGGGGCAGAAGACGCACGGACGGTGGATTGGGCCGGACGGTAGGACGCATACGATCATCAGCGGGGAGGACGAGCGAACACCGCAGGTGAACGACTCTCTCCAAGCCTTGGGATGTCCCGGGGTGCCGGTCACCACGGCAGCCGATGTGGAGATGAATCTTGTGGCGCTCATGAGAGAGAAGGGCGCTGAAGATCCCGGGTGGCGACACCTTGCGCTGGTGATCAACAATCGGCCTTGCCGCGGAATCCTGGGGTGCGCGACCCTCGTGGGGATCTTGCTTCCCGAGGGGTACTCACTGACGATTCACGGTCCGAACTACCACAAGCGCATTGCAGGAGGGGCGAAGCCGTGGTGGCGCTAGAAGCTTGGTACGGCATCGAGGACGACGAGCCGACCGTGATCGAGGACGGCGCGGATCTCGACGCCCTGTTGGATCGCATGATCGTCGACGGTCAGGGTTTCGACGTGCCCCCACTCGCCGAGCTGTCCCACCAGGGGCAAGGCGGCTGGCTCGTCTCCTACGTCGGCCTGGACCCTCGGCGTGGCACAGGGTTCATGACGTACTCGGACCCTTCCGGATCAGTCACCAGCTTCAACGGTGGCGCTGACACCAAGGCTGTGGAGTACGACTACATGGGACATCAGCGCCAGCTACCCGCGAACGCCGAGCTTCCCCTGGCAGACATCCGCAAGGCGGTGCACGAGCTTGTCGTGACGGGCGGGCGGCCGAGCTGTGTCAGTTGGCAGGAAGACGCCGCAGTCTCGGGTTAGAGCAACGAAAGGACAACCGCGTGAACGTCGAGCTGGGACGCCTGTTCCGGGAAGCGTGGATCGAGGGGGTACGTCAGTACCTCCCGGGCGAGCCCAAGCCGGGGTACGTGACGCCGTGGGAGCAGACGCCGGACTGGGAAAGGGAATCGGCGGCGGTGTGCCAGCAAGTGCTCGATTTTCTGAGCGTCAGCGGTGGTAGCGCGGCGCGGTTGACCGATGAGCAGAAGGGGCGGTTCGTCGCCACTTGCTGGATCGCGCAGATCTACAAGCACATTCCGGACCCGAAGCCGGGGTATGTGGCGGACTGGGCCGCGCTGCCGGAGTGGCAGCGCGACACAGACATCGCGATCTTCGAGCGCGTCTGCGAGTACTACGAGGCGGGCAGGTAGCTGAGCCCCCATGGCTCACCTGACCGCGTTCGCGCGCAGTCGCTCGAACCACGCCGCGATGGAGCGCTTGTAGCCCTCCGGCATGTTCAGGCCGTGTACCTCGTCCTCGGTGAACAGGCCGATTTCCTTGTGCTCATGGGAAAGCACGGGCTCACTGCCGCTGTCCGGATGACAGCCGTAGGTCACGATGAACACGTTCTTCTCGGCGACGTCGATGTAGTACATCCACGTGTCGAGGATCGGCCCGGTCGTCACCTTCCACCGCGTCTCTTCGGTGATCTCGCGGGCAACGCAGTCTTCCGGGGTCTCACCGGGCTCGATCCGACCGCCTGGCAGCTCCCACTCCTCGCGCTCGTTCTTCAGCAGCAGCACCTTGCCGTCGCGGACCACCACTCCCTTGATCGACACGGGGTAGGCGAGGTGGTTCATCGAGGTGTCCTTCGGGGGCGAGGGCAGGCTGATCAACGGCAAAGTAGCACCGGAATCCACCACGGCGAGGTGACGCGGTGAGGACTCCACCGGCCTGGGGTCGAGCCGATCGCTGAGCGGGGACTCGCTGTCGTCGATGGTCTCGACGAGCCTCATGACACGAGTCGATCGTGCGCAGCGGGTTCGCTGGCTTCAGCGCTTGTGCGCTCAACCCGCACACCGATCGTTCAGATGTTCCGCGTCCGCCTGCACTGCTGATGATGATGAGCTGCACGCGAGCCGCACCAGTCGGCGGCGAGTGCGTGCTCGTCGACGGCCAGGCCGTGTGCGGCGACCTCGCTCAGCTCACTCCCGAGGTCGAGCGCTGGATCGACGCCGTCTGCCCGGCATCGTGTGGGAGCGCACAGGTTCGCTCACGCACGTGGTTCAAGAGCTGCTGAGCGTTCCAGCGCCTGGCGATCGGTTCGCGCCTCGGCTCGTGAAGGTAGCCGGGCCGATTCTGTGGACGCCTTAGCCGGACCGCGTGGCGGACTGTGTCGCGCTGCCGGAGTGGCAGCGCGACACATCGCAGAACTACGAGGCGGCGAGGTAGCTGAGGCGCCACTTCTGCTCAGCGCCGTAGAGGTAGTGCGACGCAAGGACATCGGCGCCGTCGGTGTGCAAACCGCGGTCGACGGAGAGCGCGTGTCCGCCCGCCTTCACGGAGATGCGGTAGCCGCCGCTGACGGAGTCGATGTGCCAGCGCTGGCGCGCGGAGCCGCCGGAACGTCGTTGTACGACACGGGTGTCAACGGTGAGCAGTTTGCCGCTGTGCTTGGCGCGGAGTTCGTAGGTGCCGTCGGGCAGGGACCGCAGCCGCCACACCTGGTTGGAGCCGCCGTGGGGTTCCCATTGGATCACGGGGGCGTTGTCCTGGGTGCTGGCGGAAGCGACGTCGAGGGCCTTGCCGCTGTGGGAGGCCTTGAGCACGTAGTCGCCGTTGGGCAGGCGCGCGGGACCGGGATCGCCTGCGGGAAGGCGCAGAGTCGTTGACGTGGCGGCGGGAACGCCGAAGTCGGGGGTGCCGTCAGCGCGCCACTCGACGCGTTGGATTCGGGTGGAGCGATCGCCGCCGCAGCTGCCGTTGGGATTGGTGACGGCGTGGTAGGCGATCCACGTCTCGGAGCCGTCGGGCGAGGCGAAGAAGCTGTTGTGCGCGGTGCCGTAGGCGTTGTTGGCAGGGGAGGACTTGAACTGCGGCTGGGGTGACTTCGTCCACGCGGCCGGATCGAGGACGTCGCCGCCGTTGAAGGTGAGCAGGCCGATCGCGTAGTTGGGGCTCATGCACCCGCTGGCGGAGAAAGCCAGGAAGAGCTTGCCGTTGCGCCACAACACGGCGGCGCCCTCGTTGACGGACAAGCTCTCCATCTCCCACGGGTGCACGGGGCTGGACAGCAGAACGCGGGGACCGCTTGTGGTCCAAGGATTGCTCATCGGCGCGATGTAGAGGTTCTGCGGCTTCTCGGTGCCGGGGTCCCAACCGGACCAGATCGCGTACAACCGCCCGTCGGGCATCGTCAGGACGGTGCCGTCCAAGGAGTACTGGTCGGATGCGGCGGCGAGGGGGGCCTTGAAGGAGTACGGGCCGAGCGGGTCGGTGCCAGCGCTCTCCAGGACGTACATGCGGTGCTCGGCGAGGACGTGCGCGCTGTTGGTCGCGGTGTAGTAGATGTACCACTTCCCTTGGAGGAAGTGCATTTCCGGCGCCCAGATGAAGCAGCAGCGAGACGGGGTGTCATCCCGCCAGACGATCGTCTCGGGAGCGGAGGCGAGCTCGGTGACGGACCGCGCCTTGCTGACGGCGATGTGGTCGTTGCGCGTGTAGGTCAGGTAGTAGAAGCCGTCGTGGGTGACCATCTGCGGGTCGGCGCCGTTCTCCAGCACGGGGTTGCGGAAGCCGGACGTCGGCGCGGCCTCGGCGGCCGGAGCGGTCAGCAGGGCGGCGATGAGCGCCAGCAGCAGGCCGATTCCCTTGGCACGTAACACTCTTGCCCTCCTCGCGGGTGGGGCGGCGGATGCCGGTCACAGCATCGAGCCGCCACGCGGAGAGGTCAAGAACTTTCAAGTGAGCGTGCCATGATGGTGGGGAATTCACCAGAACGGCGCAGCTACTCCGGACGGTGGCGTTGGTAGTGGCGGGCCACACGGACGCGGTTCCCGCAGATCTTGGGGGAGCACCACCGGCGGCGCGGGTGCGCTGGCAGGAAAAGCAGGAGGCATTCGGGGCCTTCGCAGTTGCGGACCTTGGTGATGTCCGGGCTGGTCAGCAGGTCAGCGGTGGCTTCGGCCAGTTCGGCGAGCAGCACTTCGGTCGCCGTGGCGCCGCGTCGAGCGGTGGCGCTCACGGCGGAGCCGGTCCACGTCAGCTCTCGGTAGACCGGCGCCGCGCGGTGCGCGGACGTCAAGGCGGCCAAGGACTCCGGCGGCGGTTCGAGGCCGACGCGCGCGGCGCGCAGGGTCTGCGAGACGTGCTCCCGGAGTGCGAGCACGGGGGCCAGTTCGACGCGCGCCAACGGAGGGAGCCGGTCGGCTTGGGCGTCGAGCCACGCGGAGAGCGCCTGGGGGCTGTCGAGCAGGTCGCCCTCGGACGTCCTGGTGTTCACCAGGTCGATGGGCAGCGGCTCGCCGATCAGGGGGACCATGCGACCAATGCTACTCCACTAATGCTACAGGTTGGACTTGACCCATTAGGTGTGCGGCGGCTATACCTAATGCATCCAAGTTGCTAGGAGGCATTAGTCATGAGGTTCGTCGAGGTGGACGGCGTACGCGTGCACTACCGGGAGTCAGGGCCCCGCGAAGCGCCGACCCTGTTGCTGCTGCACGGTTTCCCGTCGGGATCGCACCAGTTCAGGGTGCTGATGGACCGCCTGGCCGACCGCTTCCACGTGATCGCGCCGGACTACCCGGGCTTCGGCCACACCGACACCCCGGACGTCGAGTACTCCTTCGAGTACCTGTCGCGGGTGGTGGAGGGCTTCGTGGAGGCGGTCGGCCTGGAGCGGTTCTTCGTCTACGTCTTCGACTACGGCGCGCCGGTCGGCTTCCGCATCGCGACGCGGCACCCGGAGTGGATCGCCGGGCTGGTGGTGCAGAACGGCAACGCCTACGAGGACGGGCTGGCCGAGGTCGCCAAGGAGTTCATCGAGAACGGCCCGCAGCCGGAGGCGTTCACGCTGCCGTTCACCCGCGCCCAGTACGAGGTCGGAGTGTCCGATGTGGACGCGATCGAGCCGGACGGCTGGACGCTGGACCAGCACTTCATGGATCTGCCTGGCCGCAAGGAGATCCAGGACCAGATCGCGCGGGACTACCGCAGCAACGTCGAGCTGTACCCGGTGTGGCAGCAGTGGCTGCGCGAGCACCAGCCGCCGACCCTGATCGTGTGGGGGACGGGCGACATGTTCTTCAGCGAGGCGGGAGCGCGCGCGTACCTGCGCGATGTGCCCGACGCGCAGCTGCACCTGTTCGAGACCGGGCACTTCGCGTTGGAGGACAAGGTCGACGAGATCGCGCCGCTCATCGCGGACTTCCTGGTCAGCAACTCCGGCTGAACAGCCGTCCGGCGAGGTCGACGCCGGTCACGGCGCCGTCCGCGTCGCGGCTGAAGTACCCGCGCTGGCTCTGCATGCCGCCGCCGAGCATCACGTACTCGTCGTCGGGGAGCAGGCCGATGGGGGCGGGCGCGTAGTCCGGCGGCATCTCGGTCTCGGAGCCCGCGCGGATCTCGGGCCTGATCCCCACGCCCAAGGTCACCGTGGAGCCGTCGGTGGCGACGTCGATCCGCATGGCGTCGTTCTCGTAGCGGCCGACGATCTCCTGAGCCCGCTCTTCGTCGTAGGGCAACGGCTCCGGCTCGCGCTCGACGACGCCGAGGTGGTTCTCCAAGGCCCAGCGCACGACGGCCTGGTTGAAGTTGTAGCCGTCCGGGCCCGCGTTGGCCAGGGCGACCACGGCGAAGTTCCGCTCCGGCGCGATCAGCAGCTCGGCGAACTGCCCGTTGCCGGAGCCGCCGTGCCCGATGGTGCGCACGCCGTCGATCTCGCGCAGGAACCAGCTGATCCCGAAGCCGTCGCCGAGCGTGCTCGCGCGCAGTTCGACGGTCTTCTCCCGCATACCGAGTACTAGTTGGTCCTCGGTCTCAATGTGGAACCGAGCCCACCTCAGCACATCGCTCACCGACGACACGATGCCGCCGCCCGGGTTGTTGCCGCGCGCACCGGCCCGCCACGCCTTCCACGGCTGGGCGGCGCGCATCGTCCCGTCCTCGTCGGCGTTGTGGCCGACGGCGAACTTCCGCACGATCACCTCGTCCAGGTCGAAGAACGTGTTCGACAGCCCCGCCGGCTCCAGCACCAGCTCGCTGACCGCGCGCTCGAACGGCAGCCCCGTGACGTTCTCGATCACGCGCCCGAGCAGGTTGTACCCGGACTGGCTGTAGGAGGCGCGGGTGCCGGGCGGCGCGATCATCGGCAGCTCGGCCATCCGGGCGACGTGCCGGGCGAGCCCGAGGTCGTCCTCGTCGCCGTCGATCACGCCCCAGTCCAGTCCGGACGTGTGGTTGAGCAGGTGCAGCACGGTGATCCGCTCGGCGGCCTCCTCGTCGGAGAGCACGAGGTCCGGGACGTAGCGGCGCACGGGCGCGGCCAGCTCGACCTTGCCCTGCCCGACCAGGCGCATCAGCGCCGTCCCGGTGAAGGACTTGGTCACCGATGCCAAATGGAACAGCGTCCCATCATCGACCGGCGCGGGGTTGGCGGTGCTGGTCACACCGTGCGCGACGGTGATCGCCTCGCCGTCGACCAGCAGCCCGACCGCGACCCCCGGGATACCCAGTTCCGCTGCCTTCGCGGCGACGAACTCGGCCAGCTTCTCCTGCATGACGTGTCCTCCTGGCTAATTGAACTAAGTTCAAGTCGAACCGTAGACCACGACTTGAACAAAGTGCAAGTAGGCTGTCGGCATGGCACGGAACACGCTCACCGCCGAGCAGATCGTCACGGCCGCGATCGCGCTGCTGGACTCCGACGGACTGGACGGGCTCAACATGCGCAGCCTCGGCCAGCGGCTCGGCTCGGCCGCGACCGCGATCTACTGGCACATCAAGACCAAGGACGACCTGGTCAGGCTCGCCGCC
The DNA here is from genome assembly GCF_002155965.1 of Allokutzneria sp. NRRL B-24872. Taxonomy (GTDB): domain Bacteria; phylum Actinomycetota; class Actinomycetes; order Mycobacteriales; family Pseudonocardiaceae; genus Allokutzneria. Next base: position 32,548 of record NZ_MUMH01000001.1, on the reverse strand, counting down.
GACGCGGTGTGGAACGAGGTCGAGCTGCCCGACATCGCCGCCTCCGACTGGCGGTCGAGCGCCTTCGCGCTGGCCACGGGCATGCGCGGGATGCTGAACAGGCACCCGTGGCTCGGGCAGGCGTTCAGCGGTCACCTGCTCTACGGCGCGGGCAAGATGCGCTTCGACGAGCACAGCCTCGCCGTCTACGAGAAGGCCGGGTTCGCCCCCGCCGACGCCGACCGCGCGGCCGCGACAGTGTTCGTGTTCGTGGTCGGCAGCACGCTCGACGTGGCCGCCGAGGTCTCGCTGACCCGGCGGCTCTCCGAGGAGGCCCTGCGGGAGGCCGTGTCCAGGGCGCACGAGATCGCGGAGGGCTTCCCGCTCGTGCGCGCGCGGCTGCGCGTCCCGGCCGCCGCCGACTACTCCGCGGCGCCCGAGGGCAGCTTCGAGTTCGGGTTGCGCGCTGTGCTCGACGGCTTCGAAGCACGCCTTGGGGCGCGTCCAACCGGCTGAACATCTGGACAATGTTCACGTTCTGCCTTGACTGGTTTAGACCACTCGTCTTCAGTGGGCTGGGTCACAGACGTTCGTCAGCCGCCGACGAGCACTCCTGACACCTCTGCCGCCGAAAGCCGTGCTTTCCCTGTGCCGCACGGTTTCTCGCACCGCATGAAGGAGTGATCGAGTTGAGGCAGCGCATCATCGCGTCGTTATCCGCTCTGGCGGCGGCGGTCGCCCTCGCCGTCGGCCTGCCGTCAGCCTCCGGCGCGACGGCCCAGGCCACCCCGGCGCAGTCCGGCCCCAGCGCGGCGTGCAGCGCGCCGAACTGGGTGGCCGGGCAGTGGTACAACGCCGGCGCCATCGTCAGGTACACCAACGGGAGCTTCTACCGCGCCGAGCACGCCAACCCGGGCTACGACCCGGTGATCAGCCACTGGTACTGGAAGCCGCACAGCTGTGACGGCGGCGGTGGGACGCCGAGCGGCTTCGTGGTCAGCGAGGCCCAGTTCAACCAGATGTTCCCCGGCCGCAATCCCTTCTACACCTACCAGGGGCTGACCGCCGCGCTGAGCGCCTACCCCGCTTTCGCCACCTCCGGCAGCGACGCCACGAAGAAGCAGGAGGCGGCGGCGTTCCTGGCCAACGCCAACCACGAGACCGGCGGGCTCGTGCACATCGTCGAGCAGAACACGGCGAACTACCCGCACTACTGCGACCGCAACCAGCCCTACGGCTGCCCCGCCGGGCAGGCCGCGTACTACGGGCGCGGGCCGATCCAGCTGAGCTGGAACTTCAACTACAAGGCGGCCGGTGACGCGCTTGGCCTGAACCTGCTGGGCGACCCGTGGCTGGTGCAGAACAACGCTTCCATCGCGTGGAAGACCGCGCTCTGGTACTGGAACACCCAGACCGGCCCGGGCACGATGACCCCGCACAACGCGATGGTCAACGGGCGCGGCTTCGGCGAGACCATCCGCAGCATCAACGGCAGTCTTGAGTGCGGCGGGAAGAACCCCGCCCAGGTCGAGAGCCGCGTCAACGCCTACCGGAACTTCACCAGGATTCTGGGCGTCGACCCGGGCGCGAACCTGTACTGCTGAGCCACATCCCTGCTCACGAAGCGGCCGTCACCGTGTCCCACGCGGCGACGGCCGCTTCGGCGACCGCGCTCAGCGCCGCCTCGTCCGCTCCGTCGCGCGACTGGATCGACAAGCCCTGGAGCACCGCGTTGTAGAACGCCCCGACCTTGGCCGCGTCGGCGTTCGCGGGCACGTCGCCCTCGGCGATCCCGCGCTCGACGCGCTCGCGGAAGGACTGCTCGGTCGCCCGCCGCATCTCCGCCAGGTGGTCGCGAACGCCCTCACTGCGATCGGTGTAGGTCGTCGCGGCGAGCACGATCATGCAGCCCCTCGGCGTCGCCGGGTCGGCGTAGGCGCGCACGTTGGCGCGCAACACCTCCGCGAGTGCGGCGCGCGCGGTTGGCAGCTCCCGCAAGGCTTTCTCGGTGTGCCCGCCCTCGGTCTCGCCGTAGTGGGCGACGGCCTCGCGGAAGAGCTGTTCCTTGGAGCCGAAGGCGGAGTAGAGGCTGGGCGAGTTGATCCCCATCGCCGTGGTGAGCTCGGTCAGCGACGCGCCCTCGTAGCCGTGCTCCCAGAACACCACCATCGCGCGGGTCAGCGCGGTCTCGCGGTCGAACGCGCGGGGGCGGCCCCGTCCCGGCATGACCCACCTCCCATTTTTGTAGCGATCGGCACGAATGTACTACGCTATTTGTGTATCGAACGCTACAAAAAGGGAGTTGGCATGCTCGCAGGGAAGAAAGCACTGGTCACCGGGGGTAGCAGGGGGATCGGCGCCGCCATCGCGCTGCGTCTGGCCGAGCTCGGCGCGGACGTCGCGATCACCTACGCCAGCGCCAAGGACCGGGCGGAGGAGGTCGTCGGGAAGATCACCGCGACCGGGCGGAGGGGCCTGGCGATCGCGGCCGACAACACCGACTCCGCCGCCGTGCTCGACGCCGTCGACCGGACCGCGGCCGAGCTGGGCGGGCTGGACGTCCTGGTCAACAACGCCGGGATCTTCCCGAGCGGAGTGCTCGGCGAGGTGAGCGAGGAAGAGGTCGACCGCACCCTCGCCGTGCACGTTCGCGCGGTCTACCTGGCCAGCCAGGCCGCGCTCAAGCACATGGGCGAGGGTGGGCGAATCATCAGCATCGGCAGCAACCTCGCTGAGCGCGTGCCGTTCCCCGGCGTCGCCCTCTACGCGATGAGCAAGGCCGCGCTGCTCGGCTTCACCCGTGGCGCCGCAAGGGATCTCGGCCCGCGCGGCATCACCGTGAACCTCGTGCAGCCCGGGCCGACTGACACCGACATGAACCCCGCCGACGCCGAGGGCGCCGAATACCAGCGCTCGATGACCGCGTTCGGCCGCTTCGCCGATGCGCGCGAGATCGCCGAGACCGTCGCACACCTCGCGAGCCCCGGCGCTCGCAACATCACCGGCTCCGTGATCACCCTGGACGGCGGGACGAACGCCTGAACACCACAGCGACCAGGAGGGCCACGGGGATCAGCACGCCCAGCCCGAGGAGCACGGTCTGCCACAGCGCGGTGGCGATCGGGTAGCCCTCCAGGTGGAACGCGTGGAACACGAAGTGCGGCAACGTGAACACCAGATTCGCGACGAGCGCCGTGCACACGATCCGGCGCTCCATCGTCACGGCCGCGACCACGAGCACGAACACGTAGGCAAGCGTCAGCGCTCCGACATCGCGCATCAGGTGCTCGTTGTACGGGGGTAGCAACGACACGCCGGGGCCCTGCTCGTAGAACACCTCAGGCAGGAACAGCTGCGTCAGCCCGGTCAGCCCCTGCGTGACGGCCAAGAAGATCACACCGGCGCGGATCACGAGTGCTCCTCGAAGGTGATCGTCCCGTCAGCGTGCTCGGGGGTGAGGTTGAAGCCCTCGCGGAGAGCGCGGAAAGCCTTGCCGGGCAAGCGAATCGGCACGATCCGGCGCCTGCCGCCGAAGTGCGATCGGGCGAGGTCCACCGCGTCGCGCACCTCCGGGCCGCCGAAGTCCGGAGCCCTGCCCAGCGGTGGACCAACCGCCAGCTCGACCAGCCGCACCGCCACGTCGCGCACGTCGACCGGCTGGAAACGCACGTCCGGAACCAACACCACGGGGAGCTTCGCGAGCACGGAGAAGATCTTCCGGAGCAGGTCGTGGAACTGCGTCGCGCGCAGGATCGTGTGCGGGACGGCGCGCACGACCTCCTCGCTCGCGAGCTTCCCGTTGTAGTAACCGAACCGGATGCGGTCGATGCCGACGATCGACACGTGCACCAGGTGGCGGCAACCCGCGCGCCGCACCGCCTCGACGAGCGTCCGCGTCGCGATCACGTCCTTCTTGCCGCTCAACGTCGTCGCGCAGTTGATCACGACATCCACACCGTCGAGCGCGGCGTCCACGCCATCGCCGGTCACCAGGTCGGCGACGACGTGCTCAGGACTTGGGCGCCGGCTCATGACGCGGGGCTGATGGCCGGTTTCGCGCAGGTGCGCCACCACGGCGCGGCCGAGGGTTCCCGTGCCGCCCGTGACGAGGATCGAAGTAGTCACACAGTTTGAACCGGCGAGCTCTCAGCTTTGTGACAGCTGCTCCGCCAGGAAGGTCAGCTTCGCCGGGTTCGCCGGGATGCACAGCGTGCGGATGCGGTTCTCGACGACCTCCGGGACGACCACGCCCGCGACCACCCCGTCGAGCCGGAACACCGCCGCGGCCGCGCCGTTGACCTCGGCCAATTCCAGGCTGAGCACGCCGGGCGGGAGCTTGGTGAAGCCGCCGGTGAGGTAGCGGGCCACGCGGTCGCGGCCCAGGACCGGGCGCCGCGCCATGCTCGCGTGACCACCGCCGTCGGCCCACGACGTGACGTCCTCGGCGAGCAGGCTCTCCAACCCCTTGAGGTCGCCCTCCTGCGCGGCGGCCAGAAACCGTTGCACCAGCTCGAAACCCCGCGCCGGATCGGGCTCGAACCGCGACTCGCGCGCGCCAACGCGCTGGTGCGCCCGGCGGTGCAGCTGGCGGCAGTTCGCCTCCGAGAGGTCCAGGATCTCCGCGATCTCGCGGTGGCCGTAGGCGAACGCCTCGCGCAGCACGAACACCGCGCGCTCCGTCGGAGTCAACCGTTCGAGCAGCACCAGCAACGCCAACGACACCGAATCCCGCTGCTCAGCGGTGTCCAACGGCCCGAGCGCCCCGTCCGCCGTCATGATCGGCTCGGGCAGCCACGGGCCGACGTAGGACTCCCGCAGCACGCGCGCGGAGCTGAGCCGGTTCAGGCACAGGTTCGTGACGACCTTGGTCAACCACGCGGGCGGCGAGGCCACCTCCGCGCGCAGCGCCCCGTCCCACCGCAGGAACGCGTCGTGCACCACGTCCTCGGCCTCGTGCGCCGAGCCGAGCATCCGGTAGGCCAGGCCGAACAACCTGGACCGCTCCCGCTCGAACTCCTCGACCGCCTTCGTCTCCACGACCCCAACCCTGCCAGCAGCTCAGGGCAGCAGGCCCGCACGGCGCGCGGCCACCACCGCTTCACCACGACCGTGCGCGTCGAGCTTGCGCATCGCCTCGCGCAGGTAGCTCTTCACCGTCTCCGGCCCCAACCCCAGCCGCCGCGCGATCTCCACGTTCCCGCACCCCGCCGCCACCCACGTCAGCACGTCCAGCTCACGCGAGGTCAGGCGCACCGCCGACGCGGGCGGGGGAGCGGTCAGCTGCTCGCACACCCCGTGCAGCTCCTCGCGCAGATCGTGGTCCGGCGTGCGCTGCGCGATCAACCGCAGCTCCGCGTACGCCAGGCGCACCGACTCCCACTCCGCGCCCAACCGCCGACTCCGATCAGCCTCGGTCAACCGGCGCACGCGCTCCTCCACCTCGTCCTGCACCACGAGGTCCTGTTCGAGCGTGCGCGCGGCATCGACCACCGAGCCCATCAGGCGATCGCCCATCACCGTGCTGGTCCTGGCCGCCGCGTAGAGCACCGCGCGAACCTTGCGCCGCACCACCACCGGCGCCGCGACCACCGACCGGATGCCCTCCAGGCTCACAGCGGCGTCGTACTCGTGCGTGATCACCGACGCGGTGCTGTAGTCGTTGAGCGCGATCGGCCTGCCCAACGCCGCCACCTTGCCGCCGAGCCCGACCCCTGGCTCCAACGTCAGTCCGCGCAACGCGCTCGTGGTCGTCCCGACCTGCTCCGACAGCCGCAACCGGCCCCGCGCTCCCAGAATCCCGCCGAGCGCGATGGGCAGACCGGTGTCCCGGCGCAGCTGCACCAGCGCGCCCCGGACGGCGGCCCGATTCTCCCCGGTCACGCGACCACCTCCTGCCCGCTTCACCCCCGAACGGGGGTGGTGGGTGGGTGCGGGCGATTCAAAGATCCTACGCATTCACCCGAAGGGAGCTCACATGGTCCGCACTGCCGCCGGTAGGGCGTTCCGCGAGGCGCGGGACTTCCTGCTCGCGCACGCGCGCGACCTCGACACCGCGCGCGCCGGCTTCCGCTGGCCGCAGCTCGACGAGTTCAACTGGGCGCTGGACTGGTTCGACGCGATCGCCGAGGCCAACGAGCGGACCGCGCTGTGGATCGTCGAGGAGGACGGCCGCGAGGGCCGCTGGTCCTTCGCCGAGCTCTCCCGCCGCTCCAACCAGCTCGCGAACTGGTTGCGCGACAACGGGATCGAGCGCGGCGACCGGATCGTGCTGATGCTCGGCAACCAGGTCGAGCTGTGGGAGAGCCTGCTCGCCGCGATGAAGCTCGGCGCCGTCGTCATCCCCGCCACCACCCTGCTCGCCGCGGCTGACCTGCGCGACCGCGTCGAGCGCGGCGGCGCCCGGCACGTGATCGCGCGCGCCGAGGACACCGACAAGTTCGCCGACGTGCCGGGGGACTACACCCGCATCGCCGTCGGCGAGCGGCGCGAGGGGTGGCTCCACCACCGCGACTCCCACCAGTCGGACGCGGTCTTCTACCCCGACCGGGCGACCAGGGCCACCGACACGCTGCTGCTCTACTTCACCTCCGGCACCACCGCGCAGCCGAAGCTCGTCGAGCACAGCCACGCCTCCTACCCGGTCGGCCACCTCTCCACCATGTACTGGATCGGCCTCGTCCCCGGCGACGTGCACCTCAACATCTCCTCACCCGGGTGGGCGAAACACGCGTGGAGCAACGTCTTCGCGCCCTGGAACGCCGAAGCCACCGTGTTCGTCCACAACTACTCCCGCTTCGACGCCGCCCGGCTGCTGACCGAGATGCGGCGCTGCGGCGTCACCAGCTTCTGCGCCCCGCCCACCGTCTGGCGGATGCTCATCCAGTCCGACCTCGGCTCGCTGCGCACCCCGCCCAGCAAGGTCGTCGGCGCGGGCGAACCCCTCAACCCCGAGGTCATCGACCGCGTCCGCGCCGCGTGGGGAGTCACCGTCCGCGACGGCTTCGGCCAGACCGAGACCACCGTCCAGATCGCCAACACCCCGGGCCAACCGGTCAAACCGGGCTCCATGGGCCGCGCCGTCCCCGGCTACGCGATCGAGCTGCTCGACCCGGTCACCGGAGAACCCGCCGACGAGGGCGAGATCTGCGTCGACCTGGCGCGGCGCCCGCTCGGGCTGATGGCCGGCTACCACGGCGACCCCGACCGCGACGCCGAGGTCATGCGCGACGGCTACTACCACACCGGCGACATCGGTTCCCGCGACGCGGACGGCTACATCACCTACGTCGGCCGCACCGATGACGTGTTCAAGGCATCGGACTACCGCATCTCACCCTTCGAACTGGAGAGCGTGCTCCTGGAGCACGAAGCCGTCGCCGAAGCCGCCGTCGTCCCCTCGCCCGACCCGCTGCGGCTGGCCGTCCCCAAGGCGTACGTGGTGCTCGCGGACGGCTGGGACCCCGACGCCACCACCGCCGAAGCCGTCCTGCGCCACGCCAGGCAGAACCTCGCGCCCTACAAGCGCGTCCGGCGCGTGGAGTTCACCGACCTGCCCAAAACCATCTCCGGCAAGATCCGCCGCGTTCACCTGCGCGGCCAGGAGACCGGCGACCGCCGCGACGGAGAGTTCCGCGAGGAGGACTTCCCAGCTCTTCGCGCGTGATTGTCAGGGGTGTTGGGCATCATGCAGGGGCAGGCGACAGCTGAAGTATGTTAAGCCGCTGGTAAGCCTGCCCACCGCGCCGCAAGTCCACGCCATGACCCGGGAGAGCGACCCTGTGACTGCCGAGACCCTGTACGGGGCCGACGACCTGACGCACCTCGAAGGTCTCGAGGCGGTCCGCAAGCGACCCGGCATGTACATCGGCTCCACCGACAGCCGCGGCATCAACCACCTCTTCAACGAGATCGTCGACAACTCCACCGACGAGGGCATCGCGGGGCACGCCAGCAAGGTCGTGGTCACCCTGCACGCCGACGGCAGCGTCCAGGTCGACGACGACGGCCGGGGCATCCCCACCGGAACCCACGCACGCTCCGGCCTCTCCGGCGTCGAACTGGTCATGACCAGGCTGCACGCGGGCGGCAAGTTCGGCGGCTCCGGCTACAAGACCTCCGGCGGCCTGCACGGCGTCGGCGCCTCCGCCGTCAACGCGCTGTCCCACCGCTTCGACATCACCGTCAAGCGCGACGGCAAGGTCCACCAGATCTCCTTCGCGCGCGGCGTCCCCGGCGTCTTCGACGGCCCCGGCCCCAAGGCCAAGTTCACCAAGCAGTCCGGCCTCGTCGTCACCGGCAAGATGAAGCGCGGCGAGCGCACCGGCACCTCCAGCCGCTACTGGTACGACGCCCGCTACTTCGAGAACGGCGCCGCGCTGGACGTCGAAGCCGTGCGCGCCAAGCTGCGCAACACCGCCTTCCTCGTCCCCGGCGTCACCTACGTGCTGCGCAACGCCACCGAGGGGGGCATCGAGGAGGAGAAGTTCCACTTCCCCAACGGCCTCTCGGACATGGTCGACTTCCTCGCCCCCGGCGGCGACCGCTCCGTCTCCGGCACCCTCATCGTCAACGGCACCGGCACCTACTTCGAGAACGCCGCCGACGAGAACGGCGTCATGCGGTCCAAAGTGGAGCGTCACGCCGAGGTCGAGGTCGCCTTCCGCTGGGGCACCGGCTACGAGCGCACCGTCGAGTGCTTCACCAACACCATCCGCAACGTGCACGGCGGAACCCACCGCAAGGGCTTCGAGCGCGCGGCCGTGAAGTCCTTGCAGGAGGCCATTTCCAAGACGCGCGGGCTGCTCAAGGCCAAGGAGGACCCGCCGACCCTGGACGACGTGCTCGAGGGCATGACCGCCGTGATCCACGTCCGCCTGCCCGAACCGCAGTTCACCTCGCAGACCAAGGACGAGCTGTCCACCGCGGGCATCACCAAGGTCATCCAGGGCGTCATCGAGCGCTACATCAAGTCCTGGACCGAGGACAAGAAGACCAAGACCGAGGCCAAGACGGTCCTGCAGAAGATCGTCGACGCCGCCCGCGTCCGCCTCACCCAGAAGCAGCAGAAGGACGCCGCGCGCCGCAAGACCGCCCTCGAAGGCGCCGCGATGCCCCCGAAACTCGTCGACTGCCGCACCACGGGTGTGTCGCGGAGCGAGCTGTTCCTCGTGGAGGGCGACAGCGCCCTGGGTTGTTTTACCGGCGACACGATGGTCGCGCTGGCCTCCGGGCAGAGCCGGTCCTTCGCTGACCTGGCCGACGACTGGGCGCGAGGTGTCACGCACTTCGGCTACACCACCAACAAGGCCGGTCGTGTGGTCGTCGCCCCGCTGGTGGAACCACGGCTCACCAAGAAGGCGGCCCCGCTCGTCCGCGTCGCGCTCGACAACGGCGAGTCGGTGCGGTGCACCCCCGACCACCTCTTCCGCCTGCGCGACGGTTCCTACCGCCGCGCCGACGCTCTCGCCCCCGACGACTCGCTGATGCCCTTGTACCGCGCGCTTTCCTCGAAGGCGGCCGGCGACAAGCTCGACGGGTACGAGCGGGTCTGGATGAACGACCGCCAGGAGTGGGTCTACACGCACTACCTCGCGGACGCCTACAACCTGCGCCACGGGCTGGACAGCGCCGACAACGGCACTGTCCGGCACCACGTCGACGTCAACAAGCGCAACAACGACCCGCGCAACCTGCGACGGATGACGTGGGCGGACCACGCCGCCCTGCATGCCGCGATGATGGGCGAGCACGTCCACGCGGGCTACCGGGAGTGGCTGGCCAACGGCGGGCTGGAGTTCAAGTCCGCCATGCTGTCCAGGCAGTGGCAGGACCCCGACTTCCGCCAGGCCTGCCTCGCGCGTCTCGCAGCGCTCAACAGCGATCCGGCCTTCCGGCAGCGCATCGAGCAGGGTTTCCAGGACTGGTACTCCGCGCTGAGCGATTCCGAGCGCGCCGCCTACGCCGAGCGCATGCGCGAGCGGCAGGCGAACTACTGGGCGCAGCCGGAACACCGTGCCGCCGCTGCCGAGCGCGTTCGCGCGTTCTTCGCGGACCCAGAGCGGCGGGCTGAGTGGAGCGCTCGGTCCCGCGAGCAGTGGAACGACCCGGAGCTGCTGGCATGGCGCTCCGCGACCACCACGGCCCAGTTCCAGGACCCGGCAGAGCGCGAGCGTCAGCGCAACGCAGTCACCGACTGGCACAAGAAGCACCCCGAGTTCGGTGTGCGGCACTCCGCGCTGATGAAGCAGCGCATGGCCGACCGCGGCACCGGCCACCTCTCGAAGATCCAGGCGGGCCGGGCGCAGTACGTGGCGTCGGTGCCGCGCGAAGAGCGCGTCGCGCAGCAGGTCGACGGCCGTCGCCTCGCCGCTCTCCGTCGTCTTTCCGCCTTCGTCGGCCTGCCGGACGCGGACCTCGCCGCCGCCTACGACGCCGAGCGGGCGCGCACCGCGAAGACCGGTCTTCGGTTCGACCGGTTGCTCGCTCACTACGAGGGTGACTACGCGCGGCTCCGGGAGGCCGTGTCCCTGGCCAACCACCGCGTGGTCTCCGTCGAACCCCTCGCCGAGACGGCCGACGTCTACGACCTGACCGTCGACGACTACCACAACTTCGCGCTCGAAGCCGGTGTCTTCGTCCACAACAGCGCGCGCATGGCCAGAGTCTCGGAGTACCAAGCACTTCTGCCCCTGCGCGGCAAGATCCTCAACGTGCAGAAGGCCAATCTCGGCGACACGCTGCGCAACGCGGAGATCTCCTCCATCGTGCAGGTGCTCGGCGCGGGCAGCGGGCGCACCTTCGACCTGGCGCAGATGCGCTACGGCAGGGTGATCCTGATGGCCGACGCCGACGTCGACGGCTCGCACATCCGGACCCTGCTGATCACGTTGTTCGCCAAGTACATGCGGCCGGTGATCTCCGACGGCAGGCTGTTCGCGGCCATGCCACCCCTTCACAAGATCACCACGAAGGGCCGCAACTCGCAGACGATCTTCACCTTCACCCAGCGCGAGATGGAGACCACCGTCGCCAAGCTGGAGAAGTCGGGCAAGCAGGTCGTCACGCCGGTGCCCCGGTTCAAGGGCCTCGGTGAGATGGACGCCGACGAGCTGTGGGACACCACGATGAACCCGGCGACCCGCTCCGTCCGGCGGATCACGCTGGACGACGTGGACGCCGCCGAACAGGCGCTGGAGCTGCTGATGGGCGAGAAGGTCGAACCGCGGCGCGCGTGGCTGGTCGAGTCCGCCGCCCGCGTGGACCGCGCGGCCATCGACGCCTGAGCAGACACGACGCCTGACCCCAGAACCACAGACCACGGAGAGCGCTGAGTCATGGCACGCCGCAAGGGCCCCACCACCAAGGTCGACCCCACCGCCTTCGACAGGGCGGGCGCGCAGGTCTTCGACAACCCGGTGAAGACCGAGATCGAGGACTCGTACCTGGAGTACGCCTACTCGGTCATCCACGCCCGCGCCCTGCCCGACGCGCGGGACGGCCTCAAGCCGGTGCACCGCCGCATCCTCTTCTCGATGAACGAGCAGGGATATCGGCCGACGCACGCCTACGTGAAGTCCTCGCGCGTTGTCGGCGACTGCTTCGTCAAGGGCGCGCTGGTGTCCACGCCCGAGGGGCTGCGGCCCATCGAGGACATCGAGATCGGCGAGCACGTGCTGGACGGTCGCGGTGTGCCGGTCCCGGTCACCGAGGTCTACGAGAACCCGGTCTCGGAGCTGGTCCGCGTCACCTGGTCCAACGGGCACACCATGCTGGTGACGCCGGGGCAACGCTTCCGCACGGTTGTCGACGATGTGACAGTGGAGTGGACCGAGGCACGTGACCTCGTTGGCCGCCGCACAGTGGGTTTCGAGGCGGCCAGGACCGTGGAACTGCGCGGTGACAACGGTGACCCGTACGGCTACGTGCTCGGTCTGATCGTCGCCAAGGGCTTTGTCGCAGATGGCGCGGTTCGGGTCGAGATGTGCGACACGGCGCCGATCGACGTGCTGCACGGTTGGGCGATCGCCAACGAACTGACCGTGTCGCGGGACAAGCGCGAGGCTGAGACCTCCGATCAGCGCGATCAGCACGTCCTCACCTTCGATCGGCACGACGGCCTCCTGTCGGCGGCGAGCGCGGAGCGGGCCGTCCCGGCGTCGGTGCTCGGTGACCGATCGGCCTGGATTCCTTTCCTGGCAGGGCTTTTCGACGGTTTCGGGTATTGGGCGGACGGCGAGGTCGTGTTCGCCGGGGTCAGTGAACGTCTGCTGCGTCAGGTGTACTCCATACTGGCCGACCTCGGCGTGCCCGTGCGCCGCAAGGGTTTTGACCTCGCGGTCAGCGGACGTTCGCTCGCACCCGCGCTGACGCGCTGGGCGAAGAGCGACGATGTGTCCTCTGTGGATGGTGAGGTGGTGGCGTCCTGGCACGCCGTGGAATCGGTGGAGGCGGTCGCTCCGGACGTCACCTACGACATCCAGGTCGGCACCGACGAACACGCGTTCGTCGTTGAGGGCCAGGTGGTTCACAACTGCATGGGCAAGTATCATCCTCACGGCGACACCGCTATTTATGACGCGATGGTGCGCCTTGCTCAGGACTTTTCCCTGAATACGCCGCTCATCGACGGGCATGGAAACTTTGGTAGCCCAGACGATGGACCGGCCGCGAGCAGGTACACCGAAGCACGGATGTCGCAGGAGGCGATGCTGCTCGTCGGGGAACTCGGCGAGGACACCGTCGACTTCCGGCCGAACTACGACGGGTCGCTGAGCGAGCCGACCGTGCTGCCTGCGGCCTTCCCGAACCTGCTGGTCAACGGCACGTCGGGGATCGCGGTGGGCATGGCCACCAACATGATCCCGCACAACCTCGGCGAGGTGATCGCGGCGGCGCGCTGGCTGATCTCGAACCCGGACGCCTCGCTGGACAAGCTGATGGAGTTCATCCCGGGGCCGGACCTGCCGACGGGCGGGATGCTGCTCGGGCTGGACGAGGTGCGCAGGGCGTACGAGACCGGGCGCGGCGTGGTGCGGATGCGCGCCAAGGCGGAGACCGGGCCGCTGGAGGGCAGCCGGGGGCGGCAGGCGATCACGGTGACCGAGCTGCCCTACGGCGTCGGGCCGGAGAAGATCATCGAGAAGATCACCGACGAGGTGAACAAGTCCAAGCGGCTCACCGGGATCGCCGACGTCAAGGACCTGACCGACCGGGAGAACGGCACCCGGCTGGTGATCGAGTGCAAGGTCGGGGTGAACCCGCAGGCGCTGCTGACCGACCTGTACCGGTTGACGCCGCTGGAGCAGTCCTTCGGCATCAACAACCTGGTGCTGGTGGACGGGCAGCCGCAGACGTTGGGGCTCAAGGGTTTGCTGGAGGTCTTCCTCGACCACCGCTACGACGTGGTGCGGCGGCGGACCTCCTTCCGCAAGCGCAAGCGCGAGGAGCGGCTGCACCTGGTCGAGGGCCTGCTGGCGGCGCTGCTGGACATCGACAAGGTGATCAAGCTGATCCGCGGCAGCGAGAACGCGCAGGAGGCCAAGGACGGCCTGATGCGGCGCTTCAAGCTCTCCGAGATCCAGGCGAGCTACATCCTGGACACGCCGCTGCGCCGGTTGACCAAGTACGACAAGGTCGAGCTGGAGACCGAGCAGAACCGGCTGCGCGCCGACATCGCCGACCTCTCGCGCATCCTGGACAACGACGCGGTGCTCAAGAAGCTGGTGTCGGCGGAGCTGGCCAAGGTCGCGCGCGAGCTGGCGACCGAGCGGCACACCTCGCTGATCGACGGCGACCTCAAGGAGGTGCTGGCGGCCTCGCGGGAGTCCGGGCCGCTGGAGGTGGCCGACGACCCGTGCCAGGTGATCCTGTCCGCGACCGGTCTGGTGGCCAGGACGGCGGCGGAGTCCGAGGAAGCGTCGGAGGCGCGCAGGCGCAAGGGCCGGGTGAAGCACGACGCGGTGTCCTCGGTCGTGCACACCACGGCGCGCGGGCAGGTGCTGCTGGTGACCAACCGGGGCCGGGCCTACAAGATCGAGGTGCTGCCGTTGCCGGTGCTGCCGGAGCAGGTCGGCACGGTCTCGCTCAGCGGCGGCATGGCCTCGCGGGAACTGGTGCCGTTGGAGAAGGGCGAGAAGGTCATCGGGATCGCCCCGCTCGGCGAGCGCAGCGAGGGCTCACCGGGTCTGGCGGTCGGCACGCGGCAGGGCGTGGTGAAGGTGTGCGCGCCGGAGTGGCCCGTGCGCTCGGACGAGTTCGAGATCATCGCGTTGAAGGACGGCGACGAGGTGGTCGGCGCGAGCTGGCTGGTCGACGGGGAGGAGACGTTGACCTTCGTGTCCTCGGACTCCTCGCTGTTGCGGTACTCGGCGTCGCTGGTCCGCCCGCAGGGTGTCAAGGGCGGTGGCATGGCCGGGATCAACCTGGCCGAGGACGCGCACGTGGTGTTCTTCGGCGCGGTGAGCACCACCGACGACGAGCACGGTGAGCCGATGGTGGTCACGGCCACCGGGCAGAGCGTGAAGGTGACGCCCTTCGCCGAGTACCCGGCGAAGGGGCGGGCGACGGGCGGGGTCCGTTCGCACCGCTTCCTCAAGGGGGAGAAGGCGTTGTTCCTGGCGTGGGTCGGTCCGCGACCGGCCGCGGCGTCGGAGAACGGTTCGGCGGTCGACCTGCCCGAGCCGGACCCGCGCCGCGACGGTTCCGGGTCCCCGCACCCCGGCCCGGACGTCGTCGGCCACCTCATCGAACGGGGCTGACCGAACCCCGCTGGTCGAAGGCGGTCACACCCGGGCGGGCAGGAGGAGCCCGGCGAGGTGGCGCCACTGGTCGACGGGTGCGGTGGTGAGCCCGGCGGGCAGGGCTTGCAGGCACACGTGGTCCGCGCCCGCGGCGAGGTGCGCGGCCACGCGCTCGGTGATCGCGGAGTCGCCCAGTGCCACGAGCGCGTCGACCAGGCGGTCGCTGCCGCCGTCGGCGAAGTCGGCGTCGGTGAAGCCGAGTCGCTGCCAGCTCTCGCGGTAGGGCTTGGCGGCGAGGTAGGACGCGATGTGCCCGCGAGCCCTGGAGCGCGCCTCGTCCTCGGCGACGCCGGCGACCACGGCCTGCTCGACGATGAGCGTGCTGTCGGGGCCGAGGATCGCGCGCGCCTCGGCGGTGTGCTCGGGTGTGACGAGGTAGGAGAAGGCGCCGTCGGAGCGGTCGCGGGCGAGCGCGATCGCCTTGGGGCCCAACGCCGCCAGCACGCGCGGCGCGGTCGCCGACGAGTGCTCCAGTCCGATGAGGTCGATGAGCGGATCGGGTTCGTCGAGCCGGTCGAGGTGTGAGCGCATCTCGGCGAGCGGGCGTTCGTAGCGCAGGCCGAGCACGTCCTCGACCACGAGCCGGTGCGAGGTGCCCAGCCCGAGCACGAACCGGTTCGGGTGCGCGTCGGTGAGCGCGCGGGTCTGGGCGCGGACCGAGCGGGGGTGGCGGCCCCAGATCACCGCGATGCCGGTGCCGACCACGAGCGTGCTGGTGGCGTTGAGCAGGGTCGCGGCCTCCAGGAACGGGTCGCGGACGAGCCCTTCGCTCAGCCACAGCGCGCCGTAACCGAGCGATTCGATCTCGGCGGCGAGCGCGGCGGACTCGGCGGGTGGGCGCAGGTCGATGCCGGGCACCCACAGGCCGAGAGTGCCGATCGGGGACGGAATGGTGCTCATGGCGGGCTCCCTCGTAGAATCGGAGTGGTACTCCGGATAATACGGAGCGGGACTCCGTTTTGCGCAAGAGGGGAAGGGGGCACGTGACCGGACGCACTGACGCGCGCCGCAACCGGGCACGCCTGGTCGAGGCGGCGCGCGAGCTGTTCGACGAGGTCGGGGCCGACGCGGCGGCGATGAACGACGTGGCGCGGCGGGCCGGGGTCGGGCCGGGCACGCTCTGGCGGCACTTCCCGAACAAGGAGGCGCTGCTGGCCGAGGTCGTGGGGCAGAGCCTCGACGGCTTGGCGGAGCTGGCCGCCGACCTGCCGCGCGCCGAGCCGGAGGACTTCCTCAGGCGGTGGGTCGACGCGCTCGTCGAGCACATCACGCGCAACCGGGGCTTGGCCGCGAGCTTCATGCGGGCCGCTGAGCACGGCGAGGGCCCGCTCGGCACCCGCTGTCACGCCGTCGAGCGCGCCGCCGCCGAACTCCTCGCGCGAGCTCAGGGGCTGGGCAAAGCGCGCGCGGACCTCACCGCCACCGAGCTGATTCGCCTCGCGACGGCCGTGGCCTGGGTGAACGAGACGACGGGGGCGGCAGACGCGGCGCGGATGCTCGACCTCCTCTTCGAGGGAATCCTGTGACCCAGGTCACGTGATGGGCATGTCGAGCGGGTCGAGGTGGCTTCGACGTCCCGGGTGAACCGACCCAAGGAGGACGTCATGACCGCTCTCGGCAGCATCCTGCTCGGCAGTGCCGACCCGAAGCGCCTGCGCGACTGGTACCGCGCGGCGTTTCGCTGCGAGCCCCGCGACGACGGCTTCATCGACTACGGCGGCGTCTCGCTGCTCATCGACGGCAGGGACGACGTCGCGGCCGGGACCGCCGAGCCGGGTCGCGTGGTCCTCAACTTCCACGTGGAGGACGCGCGCGGGGTCGCCGCCCACCTCGACGAGCTGGGCGTGGAGTGGTTGGCGCGCTTGGAAGATCGCGGCCCCGGGCTGTTCGGCACGCTGATCGACCCGGACGGCAACTACGTCCAGATCATCGAGATGGGCGAGGAGTACCTGATCCACCGCGGCCTCAAGCAGCCGCGCGCCCTGCACAGCGCCGCCCCGTTCAGCGGCTTCTCGGTGGACGACATCCCGGCCGCGAAGGCGTTCTACTCCGAGGTGCTCGGCCTGAAGGTCGGCGAGGAGAACGGCATGCTCCTGCTGCACGTCGACGGCGCCCGCGTCCTGGTCTACCCCAAGGACAAGCACGTGCCCGCCGAGTTCACGGTGCTGAACTTCCCGGTCTCCGACATCGACGCGGCGGTGGACGAGCTGACCGCGCGCGGCGTGAGCTTCCTGCGCTACGAGGGCGCTCCGATGGACGAGAAGGGCATCGTGCGCGGCGGCGACGGCCCGCTGATCGCGTGGTTCACCGATCCGGCCGGGAACGTGCTGTCGGTTCTCCAGTGAGCCGAGCGACCTGCTCGTCGAGGTAGCGGCGTTCCGGCTCGCTCTCGGTGAGTTCTGCGGCCCTGCGGTAGCGGGCGAGCGCGGCCTCGTGCTCGCCCGCCTGCTCCAGCAGGTGCCCGCGCACCGCGCTGAGCCGGTGGTGCCGCGCGATCCTCGGGTCCTCGTCCAACGGGGCCAGCAGCTCCAGCCCGGCTCGCGCTCCGTCGACCATCGCGACGGCCACCGCGCGGTTGAGGGTGATCATCGGGTTGTCCGTGAGATCGGCCAACAGCCCGTAGAGCACGGCGATCTGCGGCCAGTCGGTGTCCTCGGTGCCGGGGGCCTCCGCGTGCACGGCGGCGATCGCGGCCTGTACCTGGTACGGCCCGATCACGTTGTCCTGCAAGGATTGTGTGATGAGCGCGGTGCCCTCGGCGATGAGCGAGCGGTCCCACAGCAAGCGGTTCTGCTCGGCCAGTGGGACCAGCGCGCCGTCGACGCGCGTGCGCGCAACCCGCCGCGCCTCGGCGAGCAGCATCAGCGCCAGCAGGCCGGTCACCTCGCCGTCCTCCGGCAGTCGGCCGTGCAGCGCGCGGGTCAGTCGGATCGCCTCCGAGGTGAGATCGGCGCGGCTGACCCGGTCGCCGCTGGAGGCGGTGTGCCCTTCGGTGAAGATCAGGTAGAGCACGCCGAGCACCGGCCCGATGTCCTCCGGCGCCGTGAACGCCGCGCCCCGCACCCGCTGCTTGGCGCGGCTGATCCGTTGCGCCATCGTGGTTTCCGGAACCAGGAACGCGTGCGCGATCTCCGCCGTGCTCAGCCCGCCGACGGCGCGCAGCGTCAGCGCCACCTGCGAGGTCTCCGTCAGCGACGGGTGGCAGCACAGCGCCAGCAGTTCCAGGGTGTCGTCCTCGTCCGGGACCTCGTCCGGCACGAGGGGTTCTTCGAGCGCGGCCACGGTGGCCTCGCGTCGCCTGCGCGCCTCTTCCTGCCGCAGCAGGTCGGTCAGGCGCCGCGAGGCCACCGTGATCAGCCAACCCCGGGGGTTGTCCGGGACGCCCTCACCGGGCCACTGCGTGGCCGCGGCGAGCAACGCCTCCTGTACCGCGTCCTCGGCCAGGTCGAAGTGCCCGTAGCGGCGCACGAGCGCCCCGAGGACCAGGGGAGTGAGTTCGCGCAGCCCGTCCATTCAGCGGATGGTGCCACGCGCCCCCGACAGTCGGTCGTTTCCCTGAGTCAGAACCAGTGCGCCCGGCCGCCCACGCGCCGCCCGGCCCCGCCGAGCACCGCCAGCACCAGGCCGACGACCAGCAGCGCGATCCCGATCTGCCACAGGATCGGGATGCTGGCCAGGAAGCCGACCAATAAGAGGATGACTCCGAGAGTAATCACGCTTGGTCCTCCTTGAGGTTCTGTCGTGTTCCGAGGGGTGACCGAGGCCGCGATCATCCAAACCTGGCGTCACCACCCGTTGCGGCGAACGGGTGATGCTTCGGCCACAACGGGCTACGTGGTTTGGGAAAGCGCTTACCGGGAAACGCGCCCCCGCCTGCCTGAAAAATCATTCACATTACCATTGTTTTCATTGTATTTGTTATGTATGTCGCCCTGGTTCACTACCGTTGCCGACCATTCTTCTAGCTTGAGGTGGACCTGATGCTTCGACTTCGACTGAGCGCGCGGACGCTGCAGTCGGTCAGCTTTTCCGCTGGCCCGCTGCCCATGGTCGAGGTTATTGGCGCTCTTCACCGTCTTCGTAGAATTGCCAGGAATTCTGACAAGGCGCTCTACGAGTGGAGTTTGCCCGCTGTAGCCATGCCCCTTTTCGACCTTTTCACGGCGCGCGGTGAAGTTCCCGGCTTCCTGCTGTCCGCGCGCCAGGACATCAGTGCCGCGCTCGCGGAGATCGGGTCCTGCCCGCCGTCCAGGATTCGAGCCGACCTGCTCGCGGTGTTCGCCGGTGAGCCCGCCGCGCCGTGGGTGCGCGAGCTGGCCGCCGGCTGTCCGCGCGCCAGGGCCGCGCTGCTCGCCGCGCTCAACGCCGCCTACCGCACGCTGGTCGACGCCCGCTGGCGGGAGATCGAGTCCGCGGTGCAGTCCGACCTCGCGCAGCGCGGGCACGTGCTGCTGCGGATGGGGCTCGCCGAGGTGCTCTCCACGCTGCCCGGCACGGTGCGCCACCGCGACCAGATCCTGGAGGTGGACTCGCCGGTCGAGCGGCTGCTCACCGTCGAGGGCGGGCTGAGGTTCGCGCCGTCGCTGCTGATGACCCACCCCGTGGTGCTGCCCGCCGCTCCCGGTGACGTGCCGACCGTGGTCTACCCGGCCGCGCCCGCGCCCGTGCGCTCCAGCAAGACCAGCCAGGACGTGCTGTCGGTGGTGCTCGGCGCCAGCCGCGCGGAGGTGCTGCGCGCCTCGGTGCAGCCGCGCGGCACCACGGAGCTGGCCCAGTACGCGGGCGTCAGCCTGTCCTCAGCCTCCGAGCACGCGACCGCGTTGCGCAACGCCGGACTGATCATGACTGCGCGCGCCGGCCGCAAGGTCCGGCACACCGCGACCGCGCTGGGCATGTCCCTGGTGGCCGCGTGCGAGCCGGTGGCGAACAGGCCCGTCGCGGCCTCCTCCGGCTCGGTCGAGCTGGTCGCCACCCTGCCCGACCCGATGCGCCGCGTCGCCGCGGGAAGGGCGAGGTGAGGGGCGGTCGGTGAAACCGTCCATTGTGGAGCATCGAAGGACTGTTTCGGCGAGCGTCGAAACGGTGGACAGCGGTTGCCCGTGTGGATCTACTGGCCGAATGACCGCCGTCGAGCCCCGCGCTGATCTGACCGCGTCACTGCTGACCGCGGCGTTCCCGGTCGACGGGCTCCACGCCTTCGCCAGCCCTGAGCAGGCGTTAGTGGTCGACGGCCACCTCGCGGGGCAGGTCAGCGAGGAGCTGGCCGACGCCGCGTACGAGGAGGCCGCGCTGACCTCGTCGGTGGCGGTGCACCAGGTCGCGGTGGACCCCGGGTTCCGCGAGGCGGTCGGTGGCGATGACGCGATGCTCGACCGCGCGCTCGGCAACCTCGTCGACTCCGGCGCGGACGGCCCGCGCAACCGCGCCTTCCGCAGGGACGCCGAGTTGGCCGCGAAGTACTGGCAGCGCTACTGCGCGAAAACGGAACTCGGTGCCGTCAGGTACGCCGTCCAGTTCCAGCGGGGCCCGGGCCGGGTGCTCGCGTCCGAGGACAGCACCCTCGTCTTCGGTACCGCGTTCCTGGAGGAACTGGAGCCCGCTTTCGAGGCGGCCGGTCGCCGCGACGGGATCGGCGTGCACCTGTGCGCCGCGAGCCTTGACGAGCTGAACGCGGGCGAGTACCTGGCGGTACTCAATGCGCCCGTGTCCCCGGCCGCCAGCGGTTCGCACACGCCGCGCGCCACCGTGGGCCGCGTGGTGACGCGTCGCGCGGCCTGGCACACCACGATCGCGGAGTGCGGCCTCGCCGAGGTCGTCGGTCCGAAGGGGCGGTACTTCGCCGCGCGGCGGTGGCGGGCCGAACTGGGGCTGCCGGAGCGGGTCTTCGTCACGCTCGCCGCCGACGCCAAGCCGCTGTACGTGGACTTCACCAGCCCGATCTTCACCGCCGTCCTGTGCACGGCGCTGCGGGCGTGCTCGGACCACGGCACCGCGGTGACGATCACCGAGGCGCTGCCGGGGCCCGAGCACGCGTGGGCGCGGGACGCGCAGGGCCACCGCTACGTGTCGGAGCTGCGCATCACCTGAAGGCGTCGGCGTTCTCCGCCGCCCACTGCGCGAACGTGCGCGCCGGTCGGCCGGTGACCTCCTCGATGACCGGGGTGACGGTGTAGGCCTCCTTCGGTGGGTTGGCGTGCCAGCCGAGCACGAAGTCGATGTCCTCCTCCGCGACCCCCTTGGCGCGCATGCGATCCCGGGCTTCGGCCTCGGGCAGCTCGACGAAGCGGATCTGCTTGCCGAGCGCGGCGCTGAGCACGGCCACCTTCTCCGGCACGGTCAGCGCTTCTGGCCCGGTCAGGTCGTACGCCTTGCCCGCGTGGCCGTCCTCGGTCAGCGCCCGCGCGGTGACGGCCGCGATGTCCGCCGGGTGCACGGAAGCGTTGCGCACCTGCGGGTAGACCTCGCGTGCGACGCCTTCCAGGCGCACGGATTCGGCCCACTCCGCCATGTTCGACATGAACTCCATCGGTTGGATGAAGGTCCAGTCCATGCCGCTGGAGCGCACTGCCTCCTCCATGGCACCGGAGAAGCCCGCCCACATCACCGTGACCCGTCGTGCGCCAGCGCGGACGATGGCGTCCACTAGCTCCGAGGCGTTGCCCTCGAAGGGAGTCAGGTGCACCGCGGTCACACCGTCCAGTGCTTCTGCCAAGCCCGCCGGGGCGGCGAGATCGCCCGTGAACACCTTCGCCTCCGGCGGCAGGGCCGCGGTGGCGTTGGCCGGGTTCCTCGTCAGCGCGCGGACCTCGTGCCCGGCGTCGATGAGCTGGCGGACGAGGTGGCGTCCCACCGTCCCCGTCGCGCCGGTCACCAGAACTGCTGTCATGTCGTCCTCCTCGGTCGAGGGCGACGGTAGGAACTCAACTCAGGTTGAGGTCAAGCCTCGCGGCGGGCCTCGATCAGGAATCGCTGCGAGTGGGCCAGGAACGAGCCGTGCTCGGCGATGTGCTCGTGCATCGCCGAGAGCCGGTCGCGGTAGCCCTCGACGGTGAACCCGGGAACCGTCCAGAGCACCTTGCGCAGGAAGTGCACCACCGCGCCGACGTCGAAGAACTCCACGCGCAGCGATTCGTGCCGCAGGTCGGTCACCACGAGCCCGGCCGCCTCGGCCTCCGCCCTGGCCCGGTCGGTGCTCCTGAGCTGGCTGACCGGCTGCGGCCCCATCATGAAGTCGGTCAGCTCGCGGTTCGTGCCCGCGCCGACCTGCTGCGAGAGGTAGCTGCCGCCGGGGCGCAGCACGCGGGCGATCTCCGGCCAGATCGTGACCGTGGGCAGCCTGCTCACGACCAGCTCGAACGAGGCGTCGGGGAACGGCAGCGGCCCCTCATCCGGAGCTTCGAAGACCTTGCCGCCCAAGGGTTCCAGGTTGCGGCGGGCGACGGCGAGGTTCGGCGGCCACGACTCGGTCGCCGCCAGCGCGGCAGGGGCGCGTGGAATGCTCGCCAGCACCTCGCCGCCGCCGGTCTGCACGTCCAGCATCGAGTCCACAGTGGATGATCGTTGGCCGATCAGCTTGGCGTAGCCCCAGGACGGCCGCTCCTCGGTCGCCCTGCCCTCGAACCAGGAGAAGTCCCAGCCGTCGAGCGGGACCGCGTCGCCCTCCGCCACCAGCTCGTCGAACGTCGCCATGCCCGCAGGCTCCCCGAGGGCTGTCGATCACGCAACCCGATTGCGGAGCTCGCGCAGGCGGAGCAGGTCGCCCGGCTCGAACGAGCCCGCTTCGGCGTCGGTGCTGCCGTACACGAAGTTCAACGAGCGACCGATCGTCCATTCGTTCACGGCGTCGAGCACCTTCCGTTGTCCTGTGTGGACACTCGTGGGATCGCCGCCGTCGAACGGCGAGATCACCCGCAGGACGTACTGCGCAGCCCGGTGCCCGACCGCGTTCGGCACCTCCGGCTCGCGGGAGAGCGCCCCGCCGAGGTGGCGAATGTCCACAATGTACTGATCGGCCAGCGCCAGCACGTCGCGCAGCGCGTGCTCGGTCAGCTCCGTGAGCAGCGCGTTGTCGCCGAGGTAGCTGTGCGGGTGGGTCGGGTCGTCGTAGATCGACCCCGCGTCCGCGAACGGCATCTCACCGAGCTTGTCGATCACGCGGGGTCCGAGTGCCCGTAGCGGCGCCACCAACTCGTCGCCGTCCTCGCCGGTGCAGGCGATCCGGACGTGCGCGATGGAGCGCCCGCGCAACGGCTCCGGGAACATCGGCAGGTCCGGCGCGAAGTACACGCCCACCGAGGACGTCAGCCGCTCCGGAACCGTTGCCGTCCAAGCGAGGTAACCGTTCACTGCGTCCGGCACGCGTTCGAGGTCGAAGTACAGCCCGCCGCCGTAGATCGTGCTCACCGGCACCAGGTCGACCTCAATGGCAGTCACCACGCCGAATCCGTCCCGCCCGCCGCGCAACGCCCAGAACAGGTCCGGGTCGCTGTCAGCGGTGACCCGCACCAGCCGCGCATCCGGCGTTGCCACGTCCACGGTTCGCACGTGGTCCGCCGCGAAGCCGAATTCCCTTGCCAGCAAACCAAGTCCGCCACCGAGCGTGTAACCGACCACGCCGACCTCGGGTGCGCTGCCGCTCAGCGGGGCCAGCCCGTGCGGCGCCGCCGCCTCGATCACGTGCCGCCACTGCGCGCCCGCTTCGACCCGTGCGGTACGCCGTTCCGCGTCGACCCGCACTCCGGTCATCCGGCTCGTGGAGATCAGCAGGTGGCCCTCCGCGCTGCCTTCCCGCCCATGTCCGGTGGCCTTGACGGCAACCGTCAAGTGGCGTTCGGCGGCCAGCTCCACCGCCGCGCGCACGTCCTCCGCGCTGGTCGCGGCGATGATCACGGCGGGCCGGTGCTCGAAGGCGGTCTGGAAGCCCGCGCGCTCGGCGTCGTAGGCGGGGTGGTCCGGGGTGATCTCCATGCACCCAGCCTGCGAGCCGCACGACCAGAAGTCCAAGATCTAGTTGGTCTGGCAGTGAGAAGCGTTGGTTATCAGGAGTGGCACTGGAAGCTGTCGGCCTTGTTCGCGGCGAGCGCGTTCACGTACTGGCCGCGTCCGGCCTCGAGCACCACTTCCTTCCCGCCGCTGGCGTAGTAGGAAAAGAGGATGATCCTCCCGGCAGTGGTGACACGGGCGGAGTCGACCCGGTCCCACCACTCCCGCGGCAGGTCCGCGTACTGGTCGCACCTGGTGATCTCATGCCTGGCGCCGGTACCGTCGGCTCCCTCGTAAAGGCAGGCGACAGCACTGCCGGAGCACTCGTAAGAGCCTTCGGCGCCAGCGCTCGGCGCGAGACCGAGGATCGCGCACGCGACAGCGGCCGGGAGCAGCCGCAGTCCGGCGGAACGTGCGGAGAGCTTGAGCATGTGTGTTGCCTTTCGTGGCATTAGAGAGAGTGCCCGGCCGATTCCGGGAAATGGTGGTTATCGGCAGTCGATGATGTCCGCCATGTTCCCGGCGTACGCGTTGACATCCGTTCCGCGAGTGCCTCGAAGCACCAGTTCGCTTCCTCCGGCACCGTTGGGGTAGTAGGACCAGAGCGTGACGTTCGAAGCGTGAACGATCCGGGCGGATTCGATCTTGTCCCACCAGTCGCGACGCAGTTCCACGCGCTGCCCGCACGTCCTGATGTCGAGCCTGGCACCCGTGCCGTTGGGGCCGTCGTAGAGGCAGGCGTAGACATCGCCAGGACAGTCGACGTAAGCGGTGGCTGCGGCGTTGGCGCTCGGTGTGACACCGAGGAGCGCGCATGCCAGGGCGGCCGGGAGTAATCGCATCGCGGCGGAGTGCTTGACCATTGTTTTTGCCTTTCAGTGGATCAGAGGTGGCGACCGGAATCATCGCCGGTGCCCGGCAGGATCACGTTGTTTCCGCAATGTGCGCTGAGTCCATTTGCCTCATCGACCCGAGGTGGTGTCGAGCCGGGCGCCCACGAGATCAGTCGCATCCGCGCAGAATGCGGATAAGGGGTGAGTGATGTCTTCGTGTTTCAAGCAGGCTTGAATGAGGCATGGGGGGAGGCGCGAGGGCAATGCTGCTTCGGGGGTCCCTGCCTGCAGGATCTCATTGAATCCGAAAAATAACTCGCGTTTTCTTGATTTAGTTTTGAGTTGCGGTCAGGACTCTGACCAGTCCAGTGTCATTGGCGTCACATTGTTTCTTCCAAGGAGATGCAAACGATGTCGTTACGTCTGAGTGCCGTTCTGGCCGCCGCTGGTGCCCTTGCCGCCTCCGCTGCCCTCATCCTGCCTGGTCAGGCCGTTGCCGCGACCGGAGAGGTTGGCCAGATGCGCCAGAACCTCGACTGCGGGTTCACCCCGTCCTACACCGCGAGGGACAGGGGCTGGCCCAATGCTGCCCACTACAAGCACTGCTCGCACGACGGCAACTCCGTCTACTTGAAGCTGCACAACACCATCAAGGACGGTTACTTCTGCTCCCGGGCGCATCAGGCCCACGAGGCATCGCAGCTGCCGCTGATCGGTGGCTTCTACGAGCCCATGCACGCCTCGGTTGTCAGTTTCGGGTGCTCTCCCGCTTCGTGAGGCCTTCCAGCTTCCGGTCGATGAGCCTCCTGCGATAAAGCTTTCGACTGGGCACTTCGCCGCGGTCGCCGAGGGGTGAGCTCCTCCGAGGTGGCCGCGGCGAAGTGCTGTCTCGACGTTTCACGCAGGCCTGAATGAGATATTCGATACGCATCAGGTGTAACGGCGTCTCGCCTGGTCGCACCTGCGTGATCGGCACGTTCGTGGAAACCCTTTCGGGATTTCTTGAGTTTCCGTTGAGTTGCGATCGACTCCCCGATCCATCCACTGTCGTTGGCGTCACATCGCTTCAACTGGGGAGATGCAAACGATGTCGGTACGGATTACCGCCATGTCCGCCGCGGTCGCGGCCCTCGCCGCTGCCTCCGCCCTCGCCCTGCCCGGCCAGGCCGGTGCCGCGTCCGGGGGGCAGTTGCAGCCGAAGGAGAACCTCGAGTGCGGGTTCACGCGGTCCTACGTCGCGGAATCCAAGGGTTGGGGGCCTTACCCCCATTACAAGCACTGCTCGGGCGACGGCAAGCCCGTCCTCCTGCTGACGCACGGCAACCTCGGAGCCGAGGGCAACTTCTGCGCCCCTGCGCACCAGGCGGACCAGGCATCGCTGCTGCCGATGATCAACGACGTCTACGAGGTCATGTGGGTCGAGGTCGTCGGCCAGTGCGGCGGGGTCGGCTGACCCGCGACGAAGAATTGTCTCCACGTTTCAATAAGGACTGAAAGAGATATTTGATGTGCCTCTCGTGCAGTAGGGCTCTGGATGCTCCTGCCTGCCGAGATCGTTGCGATCGTGAATCATCTTCCGTGATTTCTTGAGTTGCGATTTCCTTCGCTTTCGGGTCACTGTCGTTGGCGTCACATCGCTTCAACTGGGGAGATGCAAACGATGTCGGTACGGATCACCGCCATGTCCGCCGCAGTCGCGGCCTTGGCTGCTTCCGCCGCTTTTTTCCTGCCCGGCCAGGCCGGTGCCGCGTCCGGGGAGCTGTTGCAGCCGAAGGAGAACCTCGAGTGCGGGTTCACGCGGTCCTACGTCGCGGAATCCAAGGGCTGGGGCCCGAACGCGTACTACAAGAACTGTTCGACCGACGGTAAGAACGTCATCTTGGAGATCCGCAACGCCCTGAAGTTCGGCAGGGCCTGCGCACCACCGCACCAGCCGCACCAAGCGACGCAGTTGCCGTTGATCGACGGCGTCTACGAAGTCATGCAGGCCGTGGTCGTCGGTACCGGCTGTACCCCTGCCTCCGGCTGAACCATGATTGTCCGCCCTGGTCGCTAGCCTGCGGCGATGGAGCTGCGCCAGCTGGAGTACTTCGTCGCGGTCGCTGAGGAAGCGAACTTCACCAAAGCGGCCGCGAGGGAGCACGTCGCCCAGCCCGGGGTGAGCGCGCAGATCCGGCGGCTGGAACGGGAGCTGGGTGAGCAGCTGCTGGACCGGTCGGGGCGAACGGTTCGGCTGACCGAGGTTGGAAAGGCGGTGCTGCCCCACGCCAGGGCAGCGCTCGCCGCCGTGGCAGGGGCGAAGCTCGCGGTGGCGGAACTGGCAGGTCTGCTGCGCGGCAGGGTGGACGTCGGCGTGGTGACGGCCTGCGGCGCGGTGGACCTGCCGTCAGCGATGGCGGACTTCCACGAAGCGCACCCCGGCGTCGAGGTCACGCTCACCGAGGGCAACTCGGCGGACCTGCTCGACGCGGTCCGCGCGGGTGAGCTCGACCTGGCGCTGGTCGGTCTCGCCGGTGCGCCGCCGGAAGGCATCAACACGCACGTCGTGGTTGACGAGCGCCTTGTCGCCGCGGTCGGGCCGGAAGACCCGCTCGCGGAGCACGCGGAGATCACCCTGGGCGAACTCCGCGACCGCGCTCTGATCTGCCTGCCACGAGGAACGGGCGTGCGCGCCTGCCTCGACCAAGCGTGCGCGGCGGCGGGCCTCGTCCCGCGCATCGCCTTCGAGGCCAGCGGACCGATGATGCTGGAGAAGCTGGCGGTGCGCGGGATGGGCGTGGCGATCCTGCCGGGCGCGGCCGGGCCCGGGTTGCGCGCGATCCCGATCGAGCCGGAGCTGCGCAGCACCCTGGAGTTCGCCTGGCGTGCGAACGGGCCGACCGCTCCGGCGGCGCGCGCGTTCGTCGAGCACCTCCGGCGGGCGTTCGCGCCACTGTGAACCACCCCCGCCTGGACCTCTGACCTTCGCGGGGTGGACAAAGGGGAACCCCGTTCCAAACGGAACGGGGTTCCACCTGGTTCAGCGGACGTCGAGGGTGAACGTCGACGTCGTGTTCTTGATGTCCTGGTGGTTGCCGCTCATCCGGAGGTTGGTGAAGCTCGCCGAGCCCACCGCGGGACCCTGGCCGGGCTCGGGCATCTCGTTGACCCAGATGCCGAAACCGGACTTGGCGTCGAAGGCGTCACCGCTCTTGCGCGCCCCCGTGATGGAGACGTTGGTGAACACCGTGTCCGTCACCGGGTTCTCCGGCTGCGAACCGGTGTACTTGGTCTGGAACATGATCCCGCTGTAGGTCGGGTCGACGATGTCCACATCGCTGACCCTGATGTTGCGGAAGGCCTTCGACGCCGAGAACACCCAGATCGCCGGGAAGGTCTGCGCGCCCCAGAAGTGCCCCCCGGTGCGCACCAGTGAGATGTTCTCGAACTTCGTCGGACCGGGGCCGAAGCCGTTCATCGGGTAGCCGAAGTCCAGCGAACTGATCGTGATCCCGGAGTACACCAACGTGTCCGCGACGTAGATGTTGCGGAAGGTGTTGTCGTAGCCGCCGTAGACCGCGATGCTGGCGGCGCGCCAGGTCAGCGTCGAGGACAGGTTCTCGTACACGTTGTTCTTCATGTCCGAGCCGCCCGCGTCGATCGCGGAGAACAGCGCGAAGCTGTCGTCACCGGTCGCCCGCGCGTCGTTGTTGCTGACGAGGTTGTCCGTGCTGCCGTTGGTCATGTTCACCCCGTCGGCGAACATGTTGCGGATACGGGAGTTCTTGATGGTGACGCGATCGGTGTTGGCGCCCCAGTACAGGCACACCATGTGCTCGTTCCAGATGTTGTCGATCACCACGTCGCTGACGTTGGCCAGGTCGAAGACCTTGCCGGGCCCGTCGATCCGCGAGGTGTAGTTGCCGAAGTAGGCGAAGTTCGCGAACGAGGACCCCGCCGCGCTCACGTGGAAACCGACATCGGTGTTGTCCTGCGTGGACGGTGCGTGGAACCGGGTGAACCAGGGACCGGCGCCGATCACCTTGACGGGCTTGCCGTAGACCTGGAACTTGCTCGCCGTCTGGTAGTCACCGGCGGGCAGGTACACGCCGACGAGGTTCCCGGTGGTGTCCATGCGGAACTTGTCGAGCGCGTTCTGCACGTCCTGGTGCCCGAAACCAGTTGGTACCACGTACCTTGCGGGGTCGGGGTTGGCGACCGGGCTGACCTGTTCGGTGTTGACGAAGTCGATCGCGTAGTCCGTGGTGTTCGCGACGTCCTTCTGCAGGCGGATCTTGCTGCCCGCGGCGACGGTGCCGTTGAGCATCACGTTCGCCTCGTCGTAGATGTGCCTCGGCCCGCCAGCGCCGGGGGAGTTGCCCGGACTGGCCTCCGCGCCGTAGAGCCACGCGTACTTCGACGTCAGGGTGATCGCCTTGTGGAAGACGCCGTTCACGTAGAGGTTGAGGGTGGAGTCGATCCCACCACCGCCCGCCGCGTCCGGGATGGAGAAGCGGGTCACCAGCGTGTTGGTGCTGGCCTTGGTGGTCCACTCGACGTAGCTGCCCGTGGACTTCAGCGTCACCGCCCTGCGCCCCGACGCCTCACCGGCGACATCGCCGATCGTCCTGTTGGGACCGACGACCGCGGCACCTCCGCCGACCACGCCGTCCTCGGCCTCGTACATGTCGTAGGGCATGTTCGCACCGCGGCCGACGAAGAACGGTTGTGAGCTGGTGTTGTTGCCGCGCTTGACCGGCAGCTCGTTCGCGTCGTCGGCGACAACGGTCTTCACCGTGTACTTGCCGTTGCCCGCCGTCCACGTGCCGAGGTTCACCGGCGGAGTGCTCGCGCCCGCCGCGATCGCGCCCGTGTGCGAACCGGTGAGCGTGCGCACCACGGCGCCGGTGCTCGCATCGGAGATCGTCAGCGTGACACCGTGCGCGCCCGCCGCCGAGGCCACCGTGCCCTGGTTGCGGATCACCGTGGAGAAGGTGACCTGGTTGCCCGCCGCCGGGTTGTTCGGCGTCCAGCTCAGCGAGCCGGCCAGGTCGGAGCTGGCCACCGGCGTCACCACGAGCTTGGCGGGGTTGACGAAGCCGTTGTTCGCCTCGTTCTGCTCGATGACCTTGTTGTCCTCGTCGACCTTCGCGCTGAGCTGGTACTCCGCCGCGTCGCGCTGGCCGATGTCGGCGGTCACCGTGGCACTCGCCCCGGCATCGAGTCCGTTGAGGGACGCAGTCCCGGCCTTGGTGTCACCGAGGTAGAAGTTCACGCTGCTCGCGCCGGACGCGGCTGTGCCGGTGTTGCGCACGGTCGCGGTCAGCTTCACCGCGTCGGTCTCCACGGGGGAGTTCGGCGTCCACGACAGACCCGAGATGGTCAGGTCCGGGTTGGGCGCGGGCGTTCCGAACACCTGGAACTCGGCGACCTGGCCGCCGGTTGAGCCGGAGTTCGCGGTGATGCGCAGTTGCACGTCCGCGGCTCGGCCGGTGACCGGGATCGTTACGGTGTTGCCGGTTGCCGGGTCGAAGGTGTGCGTGGTCGCGGGGGAGAGACTGGTGAACGCGGTCCCAGATTGTTCCCGGCCGAGTACCTGGAGGGTCTGAGTGCGGCGGGACCACGCGGAGTTCGGGTTGAGTCTGAGCACCACCGAGGACAGGTCCGCGTTCGCGCCGAGCGCGGTCGTCAGCGTGGTGGGGTAACTGTTGGCGTTGCCCTCCCAATAAGTCGCGATGTCGTCGTCGTTGGCATTGGTCGCGACGAACGTGTGGATCACCGATGAGGCGGTGATCGGCTTGCCCAGCGCGAGGTTCGCGCTGCCACTTCCGTTGCGCTGCACCGTGTTGCTGTTCGGCGACTGGTTCCCGGCGGCGTCACGCGCGCGGACGAAGTAGGAGACCGTCGCGCTGTCGGGCTGCGTGTCGGTGTAGCTCAGCGCGGTGACGCTCGTGCGCAGTGTGTTGTTGGCGTACACGTCGTATCCGGTCACGCCGACGTTGTCCGTGGAAGCGTTCCAGGACAAGCGAATCTGGCCCGGTGCTGGCTGACTGTGCGTCAGGTTGCCCGGCGCCGTCGGAGCCTGTGTGTCACCGGTCGCGGGGCCGTGCAGCTCGAACTCGCTCAGCTGCGCGGCGGGCCAGTCGGAGTTCGCGGTGAACTCCAACCGCACGTAGCGGACCGTCGCCGCGTTGAAGCCGATCTCGACGGCTGCTTCTCCGAAGACGTAGTCCTTCGAGGCCATGAGATCGGTGAAGTCCGTGCCGTTGGCGCTGCCGCGAACGCGCAGGGTCTGCGTTCGCTGCTCCCACCCGGAGGGGAGTTTCAGCGCCAGCCGGTTCACTGCCACCGAAGCGCCGAGATCGGCCTGAACCCATTGCGGGAAGGCGTTGTTGGCGCTCTCCCAGTACGTCGCCGCATCCCCGTCGCCGACGTTGCCCGCCGCGTAGGTCTGCGTGGTGCTGCTCGCGGTGAAGGTCGCTGTCAGGGCCTTCGTCTGAGCTTCCTGCACTTCGAGGTCGCCGAGCTTGGCGTCCTTCGCGTTCACGCGCACGAAGCGCGCGGGTGTCGCGGGCAGGTCGATCGTGACGGTGCCGTCTTTGACGGGATGAACGGTTTCCCTCGCCGCGACGGCGAAGCCCGTGCCGTCCTGACTGGTCTCGACGGAGAGCGTGCTCGTCGGTCTGGCGTTGGGCAGCTTGAGGACGAGCTTGCCGATGGAGATCGTCCGGCCGAGGTCGCGTTGGACGGTCTGGCTTGCCGCATGAGCTGGCGGGGGCACTGCCGCGATCGTGGCGAGCAGTGCTGCCAGCAGGGGTAACGCACGCATGTCGCGTTCCTTCCCACTCTGGTTCGGTCACAGGTGGCGGCGAAGGACTGCTAGAAATTGCCAGGAAGTTGTCGAGTTTTTGCGGGTTGCGGGGCAAGAGTTGCAGACATGGTTGGGGTGCGTCAACGTGCGTTCGGGTCGGGCTTGGGTTGGGCTTCCAGCGTGGGGACGGCTGGGATGTGGGCGCGGGGACGGCTGGGCTTCCAGCTCACGCTGGTTCCAGCGTGGGGTCGGCTTGACCTGGGGCCCCTTGCGCGTGCCGTCATTGGC
This sequence comes from Allokutzneria sp. NRRL B-24872, assembly GCF_002155965.1. Taxonomy (GTDB): domain Bacteria; phylum Actinomycetota; class Actinomycetes; order Mycobacteriales; family Pseudonocardiaceae; genus Allokutzneria. The sequence goes on along the minus strand of NZ_MUMH01000001.1, from coordinate 878 downwards.
CGGGCGGGCACGGGATGAATCCCGGCCCACGCGGACGAGCGTATGGCACGCGCACCCCAGGTAAAGCCGACCATTCCAGCCGCGCGTTTCGTTAGTCGGGGGTTGCGTTTTTGGCGTTGCGGGCGCCTGGGAATTCACCTCTTAGAGCCATGATCGTCTATTTTATCGGCGTAGAATAGAAGCATGGACCCTGATGTTGTTCTCAAAACAGCGTTCACGGACATAGGCAAGGCCGTAGCTGACTTTTCCGTGACCCTGCTCGACTATATTTCCGATCTTGATCCGCGTGACCGGGAATTCTCTGAAGAGATCCTGATGCGTGAACTGCGGGTGTCGCGAGTGAAGGCAGCCCGGTTGATTGACCGGGCGACGGACTTGACCTCTCGCCCGGGAGTGTTGCGGGCGTTGGCCGAAGGCCGAGTTGACGAGGGCAAAGCGCTCATGATCGTCGATCTGCTCCGGGTTCTCTCGGTGGTGCACGCGGCGGTGGCGGAGGAGGCGTTGCTGGCGCACGCGGAGAAGAACCCGTACTCGACCACCCGCCAGTACGCGGTCCGGTTCATCCACCGCCTCGACCCCACCGCCGCCGAACGCCGGTTCAAGGAGAAGCGCAAGGCGCGGATGGTGGAGAAGATCAACCTGGACGACGGCATGGCCCTGCTCCGCCTGTTGATGTCCGCTCACGATATGGCGCTCGCCTATGACCACATCGACCGCATCGCCAGGTCATTGCCCAAGGACGACCGGACGATGGACCAGAAGCGCTCCGACGTCGCCCGGGACCTGTTGTTGGGCAACGACACTCCCACCCCGCAGGGTCAGACGAAGGTGTACCTGACGATGCCGATCACCTCAGCCCTCGGCTTGACCCAGGACCC